>NZ_QKZN01000008.1:134162-290477 GCF_003254285.1 Cupriavidus phytorum | reverse complement strand
CCGTGCTCGCGCGTGATCAGCGCGGCGAGGTCGTCGTGGTGCTGGTCCAGCAGCTCCTTGAACTTGAACAGGATGCGCGCGCGGCGCAGCGGCGGCGTATCGGCCCACGCCGGGAACGCGGCTTTGGCGGCGGCGACGGCATCGGCCACGTCCTGCGCGGTGCCCAGCGCGACGCGCGCGGCAACTTCGCCGGTGGCGGGATTGAATACGTCGGCCAGGCGCTGCGAGGCGCCGCGTGTCTGCCGGCCCGCGATGCTATGGCCGATGATGGCCTGCACTGCGCTGGCCTCTGCAAGGATGTCTTCCACTTCCGCTCCTGGATGCTGGTTCCCCGGGGCGATTCTGCCTCCGGTCCGTCCCGTCGATCTTTGCGTCCGGTGAAGACGCTGCCACGCTGCGCCGCGCACCGGCCACAGCACGCCGTGGCACGTATGGCGTGCGGCACAAGACTTCGGGCCATGGTTGAGCGCAAGCTTGGTGCAGTTGCGCGGCCCCGTCCAATGATTTATCGTCAATCGCAATATAAGCCGCGCAAAATATTGCGCCGCACCACACCTCACCGTTCCGCCGCCCCCTTGGACCTCCACCACCTGCGCGCCTTTGTCGCCGTCGCACGCGAAGGCAACCTGACCCGCGCCGCGCAGCGCCTGCACCTGACCCAGCCCGCGGTCAGCCTGCAGCTGAAGGCGCTGCAGGCGGCCTGGCGCATCCGGCTGTTCGAGCGCACCGCGGCGGGCCTGACGCTGACCGCCGATGGCGCCGCGCTGCTGCCGCTCGCCGAACGCATCCTCGATGGCGTGGGTGACCTGCAGCACACCGTCAACGCCATGCATCACACCGTGCGCGGGCGGCTGGCGATCGGCACCATCCTCGACCCGGAATTCACGCGACTGGGCCCGATGCTGCACACGCTGGTCGAGCGCCATCCGCAGATCGGCACCGAGCTGCGCCACGGCATGTCGGGCTGGGTGCTGCAGCAGGTACGCAGCGGCGCGCTCGATGTGGGCTTCTACCTGGGCCAGCCGTCCGAAGCCGGTTTCCATGCGCTGACGCTGACGCCGTTCTCGTATTACGTGGTCGCGCCCAAGGGCTGGAAGGAGCGCACCGCGCTGCGCTCGTGGGCGCAGCTGGCGACGCTGCCATGGATCTGGACCCCGCCCGAATCGGCGCACAACCGGCTGCTGTCGGCGCACTTCGCAGAGGCAGGCGTGGATCCGGCCACTGTGCCCAAGGTGGCGCACGTCGACCAAGAAGCGTCGATGCGCGACCTGGTGCGCTCGGGTGTGGGGCTGTCGCTGGTGCGCGATGCCATTGCGCTACGCGAGTCGCATGCGCATGGGCTGGTGATCGTCGAAGGGGTCTCGGTACAGACCGAGCTGACGCTGGTCTGCCTGGCCGCGCGCCGCGACGATCCGGTGGTTGCGGCGGTGTTTGGCGTCGCCGAGTCGGTGTTCCGTACCTAGCGCTGCGGGCTGCCGAGCCGGCGCTGCAGCCAGCCGGTCAGCGCCGCAAACACTTCGCCGCGCAGCGGCTGCGCTTCATTGAAGATCTCGTGGTAGCCGTGGTCGAACCAGACCTGTTCGCGCAGGTCGGGCGGCGCGCTGTCGAAGAAGGTGCGGCTGCCGGCCGGGTCGACGATGCGGTCGGCGCCGCCGACCAGCATCAGCATGGGCGCTTCCAGCAGCGCCGCGTCGGCCTGCGCCTGCGCCATGCCGCGGATAAATCCTTCGAGCACGCCGGCGGTGATGGTGGTCTGCACCAGCGGATCGGCGCGGTAGGCCGCGACCACCGCCGGGTCATGCGACAGGTGCCGTGCATCGATCGGGTTAGGCACGCGCAACCGCGGCGCCAGCGTCAGCAGCACGCGGTGCAGCGTCAGCGCCGGCCGCGACAGCCGCAGTGCCAGCGCCGGCGACGACAGCACCAGCGCGCGCACCGGCCGCACCCGCGCGGTGGCAAAGCGCGCCGCGATCAGGCCGCCCATGCTGTGGCCGAGCAGGATCGGCAATTCATGCCAGCCCGGCACCGCGGCATCGTAGATCTCGGCGAGGTCGTTCAGGTAGGTGTCCGGATGGTCCGCGACCATGCGCGCGCCGCCGCTGGCGCCATGGCCGCGCAGGTCGAAGGCACGCACGCGCAGCCCCAGGCCGCACAGCAGATCGGCGACATGCTGGTAGCGCCCGGCGTGTTCGGCAAGTCCGTGCACCAGCAGCACCGAGCCGATCGGTTCGGCAAAGCGTGCCGGGTCGGGTTGCCACGTGCGCAGCAACAGTTCGGTGCCGTCGCGCATGCGCTGGCGGCTCTGCACCGGCGCATGAGTGCCCGCCGGGCTCGCGGCGGGCTTGCTGGCAACGCCGGCCAGGGCCGGATCGTCCGTCATCGGCTGTTCCATTTGCACAGGTCTCCTGCCGGCGCGCGCGGGCCAGGCGCGACGCCAGCTATCGTTGTTGTTATGGAGTCCGCGGCGCCGGCAGGTGCCGGCCCTGCTGTGGCTGCAACCGTGGCGTCAAGCGCGCCTTCAGCTGTGGCAGGCCGGCGCCTCCGGCTGCGCCATGTCGGCCAGGATCGGGCAGTCCGGCCGGTCGTCGCCACTGCAGTGCTGCGCCAGTTCGCGCAGCGTGTCGCGCATCGCCGCCAGTTCGGCGATGCGCTGCTCCAGGTCGGCCACGTGCCGCAGCGTCAGCGCCTTGACGTCGGCGCTGGCGCGGTCGCGGTCGTGCCACAGCGACAGCAGGTTGCGGATCTCGTCGAGCGAAAATCCCAGATTACGGGCCCGCCGCACGAAGCGCAAGGTATGCACCGCGCGTTCGTCATAGCGGCGGTAGCCGCCGTCGGTGCGCGGCGGCGTCGCCACCAGCCCGATCGATTCATAGTGGCGGATCATCTTGGCCGATACGCCCGAGGCCTGTGCCGCTTCGCCGATATTCATCACTCGCCTCCTTGCGCCGCGAGGGAAGCGGCTTGCGTGGTGCCGGCCTGGGCGCGCCAGCGGCGCAGCAGCAGCGCATTGCCGACCACGCTGACGCTGGAGAACGCCATCGCCGCGCCCGCCACCACCGGATTGAGCATGCCGGCCGCGGCCAGCGGGATCCCTACCACGTTATAGAAAAAGGCCCAGAACAGGTTCTGGCGGATCTTGCGCACGGTGCGGTGCGAGACCGCCAGCGCATCGGCCACCAGCGCCGGGTCGCCGCGCATCAGCGTGATGCCGGCGGCATGCATGGCGACGTCGGTGCCGGTCGACATGGCAATGCCCACGTCGGCCGCGGCCAGCGCCGGCGCATCGTTGATGCCGTCGCCCACCATTGCCACCACCGCGCCGTCGCGGCCCAGCGCCTGCACGCGCGCGGCCTTGTCTTCGGGTAGCACTTCGGCCTGCACGTCATCCAGCCCCAGCGCCTGCGCCACCCGCGCCGCGGCGCCGGCGTTGTCGCCGGTCAGCATCACCGTGCGCACGCCGGCGGCACGCAGCCTGGCGATCGCCGCCGGCGCGCCCGGCTTGATGGCATCGCCGAACGCGACCAGCCCGGCCACGCGCGGCGGCGTGGTCTGCACCAGCCACGACACGGTGCGGCCTTCCGCCTGGAGTTGCTGCGCCACGGCGCCCAGCGCGCCGGCCGGCGCGCCCAGCGACTCGCGCAGGCGCTCGCTGCCCAGTTGCAGCGCCTGGCCGTCGACCACGCCGGCAATGCCGCGGCCCGGCAGGGCCTGCACGCCGCTGGCCAACGGCACGGCGATGCCGCGCGCCTGCGCCGCGGCCAGCACCGCCCGCGCCAGCGGATGCTCGCTGCCGGCCTGCAGCGCGGCCAGCTGCGCCAGCAACGCGCTGCCGTCGGCGTCGGCAGGATCGGCCGCATGCAGCGCCACCACCTCGGGCTTGCCCACCGTCAGCGTGCCGGTCTTGTCGAACGCCACCACCCCGACCCGGTGCGCCACTTCCAGCGCCTCGGCGTCCTTGATCAGGATGCCGGCGCGCGCGCCGGCGCCGGTGCCGGCCATGATCGCGGTGGGCGTGGCCAGCCCCAGCGCGCACGGGCAGGCGATCACCAGCACCGCCACGGCATTGAGCAGCGCCGCCTCCCAGTCGCCGGCAAACAGGCCCCAGCCAAGCACCGTCACCAGTGCAATGACCAGCACCACCGGCACGAACACCGCGCTGACGCGGTCGACCAGGCGCTGGATCGGCGCCTTGGCCGCCTGCGCGTGCTCGACCATGCGGATGATGCGCGCCAGCACGGTCTCGGCGCCCACCGCCACGGTGCGCGCCACCAGCAGGCCTTCGAAATTGATGGCGCCGCCGGTGATGCGGTCGCCAGGCTGCTTCGGCACCGGCAAGCTTTCGCCGGTCAGCATCGATTCATCGGCATGGCTGGTGCCTTCGACCACTTCGGCGTCCACCGGGATGCGCTCGCCGGGCCGCACCACGATTTCATCGCCGACCGTTACGGTGGACAGCGGCACGCTCTGCTCGACGCCGCCGCGCCGCACCCGCGCGGTATCGGGGCGCAACGCCGCCAGCGCGCGGATGGCATCGGCGGTCTGGCGCTTGGCGCGCGTCTCGAGCCACTTGCCCAGGCGCACCAGCGTGATCACCACCGCCGCGCTCTCGAAATACAGGTGCGGCATGGCATCGGCCGGGGTGCGCCACATCAGCCACAGCGACAGCCCGTAGGCGGCGGTGGTGCCGAGCGCCACCAGCAAGTCCATATTGCCGGCGCCGGCGCGCACTGCCTTCCAGCCGGCCTTGTAGAAGCGCCAGCCGAACACGAACTGCACCGGCGTGGCCAGCAGCCACTGCACCCACGCCGGCAGCATCCAGTGCACGCCGAACCATTCGAGCACCATCGGCGCCACCAGCGGCAACGACAGCGCCGCCGAGATCGCCACCGGCCACGGGCCCTCCCAGAAGGCCGGGCGGGTGGCCTGCCCCGGCTGGCCGGGCTGGGCCAAGGCGCCCGCAGCGGCCGCTGCATCCGCCACCAGTGTCGCGCCATAGCCGGCGCGCACGACTGCGCCTGCCAGCGCCGGGGCATCGGTGGCGCCGCGCAACAGCGTCACGCTGGCGCGCTCGGTGGCCAGGTTGACGGTGGCCTCGACCACGCCCGGCACGGCGCGCAGCGCCTTTTCGACCCGCGCGACGCACGAGGCGCAGGTCATGTCGGCGATATTCAGTTCGACGGTGTCATGGGGCACGCTGTAGCCGGCGTCGGCCACGGCGCGCGCGGCGGCGGGCAGCACCGCGGCGGACGCCGCGCGCAGCGTGGCGGCCTCGGTGGCCAGGTTGACGGCGACGTCGCGCACGCCGGGCACCTTGGCCAGGGCCTTTTCGACGCGTCCCACACAGGAGGCGCAGGTCATGCCTTCGACCGGCAGCCGCCACTCGGGCATGGCGTCGGCGGGCGGGTTGCGGTCGGTGCGGACCGGTTGGGAAGCAAGCACAGCGCTGGAATCTGGCATGGTTCTGAGTCATCCACAGTGTCGATGTCAGCATCATGGACCTTACCATCATTGGAAGGTCAAGGCCCCCTGCAGATGACGCCAGCGCCACGTCTCATGAGAAATTTCCCCTTGCGCTTCCCATCGTGGCAAGGTTCACACTATGTCTGTCGCGGCCCGATGCCGCGTTTCCATCCCGTTCAGGAGCGTTCCAACATGATCCAGTTCCAGGTAGAAGGCATGACGTGCAACCACTGCGTCGGCGCCATCACGCGTGCCGTGCTTGCCGTCGACCCCGCCGCGCGCGTCAGCGCGGATGTGCCGGCCCAGTCCGTTCGCGTCGACAGCGGCGCCGACACGCAGGCGTTGCGCGAGGCCATCGAGGAAGCCGGCTACCCTGTCAAATCGGTGGCCTGAGCCGTCGCCGCCTCAGCAAAAAAGGGCGCCCCGGGCGCCCTATTGTTCAGCCTGCGTTGTGCCGCGCTCAGAAGCGGTAGCCCACGTTCAGGTACGTCACCACCGGATCGATCTTGATCTTGGTGTGCGACCGGATCGTCACCGGACCAGCCTGGGTCGTAAACGATGCCCGGGTCGAAATCGGCACGTAGGACACCGACAGCCCGACGAACCAGTTGTCGTTGATGGCGTAGGTGGCGCCGATATTGAACACCGGGTTCCACGACGGCTTGGCGCTGGCGGTCATGCGCGCGCCCGGCGCGAACTCGCGGTTGACGAAGTTCTGGTTGGTGATGGTCTCGTCGGTGAACCAGGTGTAGTTCACGCCGATGCCGACATAGGGACGGAATTTGGTCTTGGCATCGAAGAAGTGGTACTTGACCACCAGTGCCGGGCTCCACTGCTTGACCGAGCCGAGCTTGCCGTACTGGGCGTAGTTGCCGGTGCCCTTGACGTCATGCTTGGGTGGAATGCCCGCGACGATCTCGCCGGAGATGTTGTCGGTGAAGAAGTGGGTGAAGGCCAGGCCGAGCGTGTCGGCGGACTCGATTTCCGCGCCGGTGTTCGGCCGGGTCATGCCGACCGGGCGACCGCCAATGCTGTCCACGGTCAGTGGATCGGCGGAGCTGTTCGGCATCACGCGGAACCAGCCCATGCTGACGATATTGCTGCCCGCGGACTGCGCGTGTGCGGCTCCGGTCAGCGCCATCACGGCGCCCGCGGCCAGCATCTTCTTATAGGTCGATTTCATAATCCTCTTACTCCTCTTTCGGTAACTGCCGCGTGCATTATCCGGCCAGCCCGCGCGGGGTTGTTTCATCAATGACACGGATTCGTAGAGGCAGCCCCCTAAAGGGAGGGTTAACCATGAAAAAAAGCGGCGGCAGCGGCTCCCCGGACCACCGTCCGCAGCATCCACGCAACGGTTTATGCCGTGCGGCGGAAAAAACCCTCACGTGGAAGCGGTTTTAGGCGCCCGGCGCGCAATAGCGGCCGCGCGCCTCGCCTGCGCGATAGTCGTCAGGGCGTGACGATGGCAAAGTTTGGCTCGGCCTTGTCCATCAGCCCGGCCCACGCCGCCAGCGCCTGCGGGTCGCCCTCGACGCGTGCGCGGCCGGCCTGGGTTTCGGCCTGCAGCGTGGTCTGGCCGGCCAGCACGCCCATCAGCACGGCGCGCGGCATGGTCAGCGTGGCCTGCGGCGCGGCATGCTGCGCGTCGGCCTTGTAGCGGAACACGCCGTTTTCGACGCTCAGCGCGAAGCGCGTGCCGGTGTCCGGCTGTACCCAGTTCAGCGCCAGCGTCTTGCCGGCGGCGCGGTCGCCGTTGAGGCTGATCGCCAGGTAGTCCAGGAACATGGTGTCCGTCATCGCGCGCAGCACGTCGGGGCTGCCGGCGCGGCGGCCGGTCCTGGGCGGGCCGCTGCGCAGTTCCGCGGCGCCGCTCAGGTAGGCGTTGCGCCAGGTCGACGATTCCGCCTGGTAGCCGAGCTGCTCCAGCGCATCGGCCTCGAGCTGGCGCGCCGCCTGGTTGGACGGGTCGGCAAAGACCACGTGCTTGACCACCTCGGCGACCCAGCGGTACTCGCCGCGCGCATAGGCCGCGCGGGCCTGCTCCAGCACGCGCGCGGCGCCGCCCATGAATTCGACATAGCGCTTGCCCGCCTCTTCCGGCGGCAGCGGGTTCAGGTTGGCCGGGTTGGCGTCATACCAGCCCAGGTAGCGCTGGTACACCGCCTTGGCGTTGTGGCTGACGGTGCCGTAGTAGTCGCGCAAGTGCCACTCGCTCGCCAGCGACGGCGGCAGCTTCACGCGCTCGGCAATCTCGGCCGGCACGTAGCCCTGGTTGGCCAGCCGCAGCGACTGGTCGTGGATGTACTTGTAGCCGTCGCGCTGCTTGCCCAGGTAGGTGACGATCTCCTGGCGGCCCCAGGTCGGCCAGTGGTGCTGGGCGAACAGCACCTCGGTGCGGGCGCCGTAACGGTCGATGGTCTCGTCCAGCGCGCGCCACCACTGGTTGGCGTCGCGCACCTGGGCACCGCGGATGGTGTAGAGGTTGTGCAGGTTGTGGGTGGCGTCCTCGGCCGCGCACAAGGCCTGCCACTGCGGGAAGTACATCAGCATCTCGGCCGGCGCCTCGGTGCCGGGCGCCATCAGGAACTCGATCTGCACGCCGTCGATGGTGCGGGTCTCGCCGGTCTTGTGGATCAGGTCGGTCGGCGGGATCAGCGTCAGGGTGCCGTGCGCGACCGCCTTGCCCAGGCCCGCATCGACCTGGCCGGTGGCCGAGCGCGGCAGGTTGAAGCCATACATGTACTGCGCGCGGCGGCTCATGGCGGTGCCGGCAAAGACGTTCTCGCTGACGGCTTCTTCCATGAAGCCATCCGGCGCCAGCACCTTGACCCGCCCGGCCCTGACGTCGTCCTCGCTGATGACGCCCTTGACGCCGCCGAAGTGGTCGCCATGGCTGTGGGTGTAGATCACCGCCACCACCGGCTTCTTCGGCCGGTGCCTGAAGTAAAGCTCGAGGCCGGCGCGCGAGGTTTCCATCGCGGTCAGCGGGTCGATCACGATCAGCCCGGACTCGCCCTCGATGATGGTCATGTTGGCGATATCGAAACCGCGCACCTGGTAGATGCGATCCGTCACCTGGAACAGGCCGTGATGCAGGTTGAGCCGGGCCTGGCGCCACAGGCTGGGGTTCACGGTAGGAGGCGCGGTATCCGGCTTGAGGAACTCATAGGGTTCGAGCGACCACACCACGTTGCCTTTGGCGTCACGAATCTCGGTGTTGTCGAGCGTGCCGATAAAGCCGCGGCGCGCCGCGTCGAAGTCGCGCTGGTCCTGGAACGGCAGCTGTTGCAGCACCGCGGCGTTGGCGCGGGCGGTGGCATCGGTGGCGGGCTTGCCGGCGCCGGGCGCGGCGGTGGCGGCAACGGCGTTCCCGGCGAGGCTGAAGGTGGCGGCGGCCAGCGCGGCGGCGGCGGCCAAGGTGGTCGGATACGGCATCCTGGTCTCCTGGATCCTGCGCCGGACGCAACGGTGCGGCCGGCAAGACTCATGTCATTGTGCTGAACGTTCAGTACAATTACGGAGTTTGCTGGCAGACCGCGTCTACTGTCAAATAGAGCCCGGCCGCCCATGCAGGCGCCGCGACGCCGTGTCTCGCCAATTTGCAGCCCTGTTACCGCCCTGTTACCGCCCCCACCATGCCCCCGAACCGTCAGTCCACCGAGCCTGCAACCACCGCCTCCGCCCCGGTCGCAAAGAACCGGCGCGGACTGGAAACGCGCGAACGCGTGCTCGCGGTCACGCGCGGGCTGATCAGCGCACATGGCTACGCCGAGGTGACGCTCGACCAGATTTCCGCCGAGGCCGGCGTGGCCAAGAGCAGCCTGCTGTGGCATTTCGGCAGCAAGGAGATGCTGCTGGCGGAGGCCGCCACCAGCCTGTTCCGGCAGATCGGCGAGGAACTGGGCGCCGAACCGCAGCACGGCAGGACCGCGGCACGGCGGCTCGAGAACAGCTTCGACCGGGTCGCCGGCTATCTCAGCGCCAATCCCGAGGCCAAGGGCGTGGTGCTGGCGCTGCTGTTCTCCGGCAGCGTGCCGGCCAGCGTGCGCGAGGAAATCCGACGCAGCTGGGACAGCCACGTGCACGACCTGGTCGCCGCGCTGTCGGCGCCCGGCCGTCCGCTGCCGGCACCGATGGCGCGCCTGATGATCGCCACCATCCACGGCTGCTACTGCCACTGGTACGCCAGCGACCGCAGCGAACCGATCGCCGCCTTCCTGGCGCCCGCGCGCGAACTGTTCGGCGACTGGCTGCGCGAGCGCGACCGCGAGCGCTGATCAGGCGCGGCTGGCGAGCACGCACGCGGCCAGGTCCCATAGCGCATAGCCCACGCTCTTAAACACCAGCGGGCTGCCCGTGCGCGCGCGGATCGCGTCGGCCTGCAGGATCGCGCTCTCGAACGGCTGCACGGCGGCCCAGTCGATGCCGGCCTGCAGCAGGTCGCCGGCCTCGTCCTCGATGCCGAACAGGGTATCGGCCAGCAAACGGCCATGGTCCGCGGCGGCATGGCACAGTGCAGCCGGCAGTTCGCACATGTCGGGCCGGAACGCGCCGACCGCGGCAATGAAGTGATGGTCGTGCCAGAGCCCGCTGTCCAGGTCCGGCAGCACCGGGCTGCGGCTCGACGTCACCGTGACCACCATCGACACGCGCGGCAATACCGCCGCGACCGACTCGGCCACCTGCGCTTCCACCCCCAGCGTGCGCGCATGCGCGGCCAGCGCCTCGGCCTTGTCGCGCGTGCGCGAATGCAGCCACAGCCGGCGCACGCCCAGCCCGGCGACGAAGGCCTCCAGGTGCGTCAGCGCCTGCACGCCCGCGCCGACGATCAGCAGTTCGCCGTCCGGGCGCGCGGCAAAGCGCTGCGCCGCCAGCAGCGACACCGCCGCGGTGCGCCGCCCGGTCACGGTGGGACCGTCGAGCATGGCGATGCGCGCGCCGGTATGCGCATCGGCCACCACCACTTCGCCGAGGATGCTGGGCAGGCCGCGCTGCGGGTTGCCGGGATGCACGGTGATGTTCTTGGTCATCACCAGCTCGCGGTTGCGCGCGGGCATCACCAGCAGCGTGCCCGCGCCCTGCTGCGCGTCGCCGACCGGCAGCGCGATGCGCGGCGGCGCCATGGCGGTGCCGTCGCGCAGTTCGGCCAGCATGTCGGCGATGGCTTGCGCCAGTTGGGGATACGGCAGGCGCGCCGCGGTGGCGGCGGCATCGAGGGCAACGAGGGACATGCGCGGGCTCCTGCGGGGATATGGCGAAGCGCCATTATTGCCCACGGCCGGCGGCGCTGGCCGTGGCGCGGTCCGAACCCTTCGATACGGGCCTCAGCGCCGGGCCGCGGGTACGGGCGCGCGCACCGAAGCGCCGCGCACTTCGATGCCGATGCGGTCCACCACCTTGCCGGCGGCGTCGAGCAGCTCCACCTGGTGCCGGCCCGGCCATGGCAGCCACGCCACTTCGCCGCCCCGCCCGAGCGGCTTGCCGTCCATGCGCCAGCTGACCGCGCGTGCCGTCTGGCCAGCCACGCCCTGCGCATGGAACCACACCCGCTGCGCGGCCGGCGGCATGTCGGGATCCAGCGCAAACACGGTGCCGTCGGCCGGCGTGGCGATCATGGGCGCGCCCGGGCGCGCGGAGGGCGCCGCCACGCTGACGTGCCGGACCGCGGTGCCCGCCAGAAACACTTCATCGCGCGCAGGCTCCAGCCCGTCGTCGAAGCCCAGCGCCCCGCGCTCCACGCCGGCAGGCATGGCCGGCGCCTGGCTCGGTTGCGCGCGGTGCAGGACTTCCATCACGTCGTGCCACACCGGGGCCGCGCCCGACACCCCGGACACGTCGCGCATGCTGGCGCCGCTGGCATTGCCGACCCACACGCCCACGGTGTAGTGCTGCGACCAGCCGATGCACCAGTTGTCGCGCATGTCCTTGCTGGTGCCGGTCTTGACCGCGGTCCAGAAGCGCGTGGTGAGCGGGCTGTCGAGGCCGAAGGTGCGGGCGCGGGCGTGGCGGTCGGACAGGATGTCGGCGATCACGTAGCTGGCGCCCGGCTGCATCACGGCCTTCGCCGCCACCGCAGGAGCCCCCTGCCGCAAGCGCGGCGGCGCGTAGCTGCCGCCATTGGCGAGCGCGCGGTAGGCATTGGTCAGCGCCAGCAGCGACACATCCGCGCTGCCCAGCGCCAGGCTGTAACCGTAGTAGTCGCCCGCCTCGGTCAGCGGCAGCCCTAGCGCCACCAGGCGCTTGTGGAAGCGGTGCGGGGTCACCATCACCAGCGTGCGCACCGCCGGCACATTCAGCGATGCGGCCAGCGACGCGCGCAGGCTGACCCAGCCGGCATAGCGGTGGTCGTAGTTCTGCGGCACATAGAGCCCGCCGCCGACCGGCAGGTTCACCGGCCGGTCATCGAGCAGCGAGGCCGCGGTCAGCCGCTTCTCTTCGAGCGCCTGCTGGTACAGGAACGGCTTGAGCGTCGATCCCGCCTGGCGCAGCGCCGCCGCGTGGTCCACCTGCGCGGCGCCGGACAGCGCGCCGGACGAGCCCACGTAGGCCAGCACGTCGCCGCTGGCGTTGTCGATCACCACCACCGCGCCGTCCTCGACATTGCGCCCGGCCAGTTCGCGCAGGTGGCGGTCCAGGCTGGCCACGGCAGCGCGCTGCAGGCGGGCGTCGAGCGTCGACGCGATGCGCGCCGGCATGGCGGCGCCGGCCGGCAGCTGCGCGCGCGTCTCGCTGATCAGGTGCCGCGACAGGTGCGGCGCCAGCTGTCTGAACCCCGCCGACGGCGCTGCCGCCGCGGCGCGCTGCGCCACCGGGCCGGTGCGCAGCAGCGCCAGTTGCGCAAAGCCTTCCAGGCCGTCGCACTCGCGCGGCAGCCGCATCTCGCGCAGGATGCCGCAGGCGCGGCTGGCCACCTGCGCGGCGCGCGCATTGGGCGCGCGCACCAGCGCCACCGCCAGCGCCGCTTCGCGCGCATCGAGGCCCTCGGGGAATTTGCCGAACAGCACCTGCGACATCGCCGACAGGCCCACCAGTTCGCCGCGGAACGGCACCAGGTTGAGATAGGCCTCCAGGATCTGGTCCTTGCTCCAGCTGCGCTCCAGCACTGCGGCACCGGCGGCCTGCCCCAGCTTCTGCGTCAGGCTGCGCCCCTGCCCCGGCGCGCCCGGCCGGCGCAGGTCCTCGTCGAGCAGGCCGGCCAGCTGCATCGTCAGCGTGGAAGCCCCGCGCGTGCGCGTGTTCCACAGGTTGGCCCAGGCGGCCGCGGCCACGCCCTGCCAGTCGACGCCGCTATGCGCGTAGAAGCGCCGGTCCTCCGACAGCACGATGGCCGTGCGCAGCGCGGGCGAGGTGTCGGCCAGCGCCACCCAGTCGCCGCGGCGCGCGCGGAAGTCGTCGCGCACGCGGCCGACCGGCTCGCCGTCGCGGTCCAGCACCACCACATCGGCGCTGCGCCAGTCGGCGCGCACCTGCGCGAAGCTGGGCAATGCCGCCGCCGGCGTGGACCAGGCCAGCGCCGCCGCCATCGCAATCAGGGCCAGGCGCGGTGTCATGGCTGCTTGCGTCCCGATACCAGGCCCGCGACCAGCAGCACCTGCGCCGCGGCGTAGGTCCACCAGATGCCCAGCTGGAACGACTCGAACGGCACCAGGAAGCGTGCGATGCCGATCATCAGGTCCGACGCGGCAAAGCACAGCGCGCCCAGCGCCGCCAGCGGCGTCGGCAGGCGCGCCACCAGCGCGCTGCACACCATGGCGGCGAGCACGCCCACGTACAGCGTCACCGGCACGGCCAGCGTGCCGAGGTTGGGCCAGAAGCGGCCCAGCATGGTGCCCGCCACGCCGAGCATGGCGCCGCAGGCAATCAGCCGGTGCGGGCGGGTATCGCCCGCCAGCGGCACCAGCAGGCGCAGGTAGGCCAGGTGCGCCAGCAGGAAGGCGCCGAGTCCGCCGACGAACGAAAACGACAGCGTCGGCAGCGCCAGCAGGAAATCGCCCAGCGCCGAGCACAGCAGCGCCGTGACCAGCCAGCGGCGCTCGCCGGGCACGCGATGGAACCACGCGGCGCGCGCCAGCAGCACCGCCATCGCCGTCTTCCATGCCGGCTGCATGGCGATATGCCCGGTCAGCGGCGCGCCGTCGGGCAGGTCCAGCGCCACCTGCACCAGCAGCGCGCCATAGATGAGGCCGGCCATCGCGCCCGCGAGCCACCACTCGCGCACGCGCGCCGGCATCATCGCGGAAAGCCAGCTCATGGGCGCGCCCCGACCGCCAGCCGCGCATTGGGCGCCACGCCGAACACGTCGGGCGCGTACATCGCTTCGACCCGCGTGGGCGGCAGCGCGAAGTCGCCGGCGTTGTTCAGCCGCACCGTGTATTCGACCGAGACCTTGCCCTTGGGCAGGTAGCCGAAGTACTCGCGGTAGGCCTGCGGCGTGCGTTCGATATAGGCCGGCCAGGCCGCGCCCTGGCGCCGCTCGCCGCGCGTGGCGATGGCCGAGTCGCGGCCCAGCCCGCTGCCGAGGATGGTGGCGCCGGCAGGTACCGGATCGCTGACCACCACCCAGGTCATGTCGGCCTGCGCATCGATCTCCAGCTTGACGCGATAGACGTCGCCGCGCGACCACTTGCCCGGCACCGCCTGCTCCTGCGCCGTCACGGTGCGCTGGATGCGGTAGCCTGCCGCCAGCGGCGCGGTCACCGGCACCGCCGCCATGGCGCGCACCGTGGCCCACGGCTGGCCCGCTCCGGCCTGTTCCACCTGCAGCGTGCCACCGTCGGCCCCGGCCGGCCACGGCAAGTCGATGCTGCCCTGCGCCACGCCGTCAGTACGCTGCGCGCGCGCCCAGTCGAAACTGCGCGCGGCGTCAGCAGCATGGCTGATGCTGGCGCGCGTGGTGCCGGCCACCGGCGTCTTCTCGAACGCCTGCGCAAAGCGCGTCACCGCCAGCATGCCCCAGGCATTGGCGGTGGTGGTGCCCCAGGCGCCATGCACCTGGCGTCCCAGCAGTCCGGTGGCCAGTTGCGGCGCATCTTCCTTCCAGCCCGGCAATTCCGACGCCAGCGCCAGCAGGCGCGCGGCATTGACGTCGCCGCCGGCCATCATCCACCACCAGTTGTCGTTGCGCTCGGTGGAGAACGCCAGGCGCGTGCCCTGCACCGTCAGGCGCGAGCGCAGCAGCTGCTGCGCCTCGGCCAGGCGCTGCTCGCGCTGCGGGATGTCCTGCACGCGCGTCAGCAGCAGGGTCCAGTCCAGCAGCGCGGAGGTCGGCCATTGCGCCGGCAGGATCTGGATCGATCCGAGCATGCGCGCCTGCGCATGGCCGGTGCGCGACAGCGCCTCGAGCGCGGCCAGCTTGCGTACCTCCAGATACTGCGTGCCGCCTACCGGCGACCAGCTGTCGCGGCGGATGCGCCCTTCGACGAAATCGGCCAGGCCGCGCTCCATCTGCGCGCGCTGCGCGTCGGGGATGCGCAGCGCCTGCCCGGCGCGCGCGGCCTCGTCGGTCACCGCCAGCAGGTAAGCGGTCAGCACTTCGCTGCCGTAGTCGCTGTCGCTGTTCAGCGGGAAGTAAGAGGCCAAACCGTTGGCATCGAGGTAGGACGGCAGCTGCGCCATCAGCGCGTCCCACGCGGCGCTGTCGTTCAGGCCGATGGCCTTCGAGGCGCGCTGCTCCAGGCAGGTGAACGGATAGTAGCGGAACCACTCGCGCACGCCCGGCATGCCGCCCGCCAGCGACGACTGGAAGTCGACCTGCACCCCGCCGCGCAGCTTGCCGGCCGGATCGGCCAGCGCGCCCGGCGGCGCCTTGACCGGGATCGACAGCGACGGCGCCAGCTGCGCCAGGGTGGCCTGCTGCACCGTGACCGGCACCGCCGGCACGATCTGCTGCGACACCTTGATGCGGTCGGAGGCGCCCCCGGTGCCTTGCTCGCTCGCCTGCACCTCCCACATCACCGTGCCGGTGCGCGCATAGGCCAGCAGCGCGGGCGCGGTCACGTCCCAGCCGATCTCGCGCGCCTCGCCGGCGGGAATCTGCACGGTCTGCGCCGGCAGGCCGGCCTCGTTGCCGAGCAGCGTGCCGCGCGCGCTGGCCTGCACCGTCATGGCACGCCTGGTGGTATTGCGCAGCGTGAACATGGCGCGGTAGCGGTCGTCCTCGCGCACCAGCGGCGGCAGGCCGGAAATCACCTGCAGGTCCTGCGTCGCGGCGATGGTGGCGCTGCCGGTGCCGAAGCGGCCCAGGCCCAGGTCCGCCACCGCGACGATGCGGAAGCTGGTCAGCGAATCGTTGAGCGGCACTTCGACGCTGGCCCGGCCCTCGGCGTCGAGCTGCACGCGCGGGTTCCACAGCAGCAGCGTGTCGAACAGTTCGCGCGTCGGGCTCTTGCCGCCGCCGCCGCCCGCCGGCACCGCCTTGCGCCCGTAGTGGCGGCGCCCGATGATTTCCATCTGCGCGGTCGAGGTTTCGACGCCGTAGCCGCGCCGCTGCAGCATCGCGTCGAGCAGGTCCCAGCTGGTGTTGGGCATCAGTTCCAGCAGCGCCTGGTCCACCGCGGCCAGCGCCACTTCGCCGTTGGCGGCGGGCTTGCCGTCGGGCAGCCTGACCTGGATCGCCACGCGCGCCTTGCCGCGCACCGGGTAGCTGGTCTTGTCCGGGGTCACGGCGACGTCGAGCCGGTGGCCGGCGTTGCCGACGCGGATCTCGGCCAGCCCGAGCCGGAACGCCGGCTTGGACAGGTCCACCAGCGCGGTTGGCGCCGCATACTCGCGCCCTTCGCTGCGGAATGCGCGCCACCACTCGCCCGGCTGGCGCCAGCCCCAGGTGAAGAACGAATACCACGGCACCTCGTGCAGGCGCCCGCGCAAGGCCAGCACCGAGACGTAGACGTTGGGCCCCCACTCCGGCTTGACCTGCACGCGCACGGTCGGATCGCTGCCGTGCAGTTCCACCACCTGGGTCTGGTAGATGCCTTCGCGCTCCACCGCCACCAGCGCGGTAGCGTGGCGGAACGGCATGCGCACCTGGAACACCGCGGTGTCGCCCGGCGCGTAGGACTTCTTCTCCGGCAGCAGGTCGATGCGGTCATGGTTCTCGCCGCCGAACCACAGCTCGCCCTGGCGCGTGACCCACACCGTGGTGGCGGCCTGCGCGGTGCGGCCGTCCTTGTCGCGCGCGCTGGCCACCAGTTCGATCTGGCCGGCCTGCTCCAGCGCCACCTCGCAGCGCGCACGGCCCTGCGCATCGGTGCGGGTTTCGCACACGGTGCCGAGGTCGCGCGTCTCGGTGCGGTTGTCATAGCGGTAGAAGCCGCCCACCACGCGCTTGCGCGCCGAGGTGGTGATGCGCGCGCGCGCATTGACCTTGACCGGGGCGTCCGCCACCGGCTTGCCGTTGACGTCGAGCACCACGCCATGCACCGCCAGCTTCTGCTTCACCGAGACCCAGTCGTCGGTGCGGATGCCGGCCACCACCGCCGCCGGCCAGACCGGCACGGTCTGGCGCAACGTCTGGATCTCGCCGTTGGGATCGGCAAAGCCGGCCTCGAGCACCAGGTCGCGCGGCGCTTCGTTCCTGGGCAGCTTGCGCAGCGTCACGCTGCCATTGCCGTTCTTGTCCAGCGTCAGCGGCAGCTTGTCGGCGACCAGCTGCTGGCCGTCGGCACTGGCATCGCCCTGCTGGTCTTCATCCATCTCCTCGTCGCCGCCGCTTTCGCGCTGCGCGCGCGGCGGGGTGAACGAGAACTCGTCGTAGCCGGGGAAGCTCACGTACTTGTCGCGCAGCAGCGCGGACACGCGCACCGGCAGCCCGGCCGCGCCGCCGCCGGACAGATAGTGGATCTCGACCCCGACTGGCAGTTCGGCCGGCGCCACCACCGGCCCGGCCTTGCCCGCCACCTGCAGCGTGCCGGCCAGCACCGGCAGGCGGAAAGCCTCGACCCGGAAGCTGCCGCTGGCGTAGCTGCGCGCGCCGCCGTCGTCCTGCGCGCCCTCGCCCTTCTGCGTCTCCAGCTCGACCGTATAGACCCCGAGCTTGGCCGCCGCCGGCACCTGGAAGGTGCTCTCCGCGCTGCGCCCGCCGGTTGCGGTCTGGCGCCATTGCAGCGGCAGCTCATAGCTCTGGCCGCTGCCTTCATGGCGGATGGTCACTTGCGTGGGCAGTGGACGGCTCGCCGGCGGCAAGGAAAAGCCCTGCGCGGTCTCGGCGCGGATCAGGTGCTTCATCGACACGGTTTCGCCGGCGCGCAGCAGGGTACGGTCGAAGATGGTGTGGGCGCGCACGGTGGGCGTGGCGCTGGTGTCGGTCGGCACGTTGAAGCGCCAGCTCTCGATGCCGCGGTTCCAGTCCGACATCACGAAGGCCATGTCGGCCTTGCCGCGCGCCTGGGGGTGCGTGGCGGCGATGCGGGCGGAGACGAAATAGCCCGACAGCCCGTTCTGGTCGCACGCGCTCTCGGGTGCCGCGGCCAGTCTGGCAAAGCGCGCCACCCCGCTGGCATCGGTACGGCCTTCGCCCAGCAGGCGTCCGCTGCAGTCGCGCACCGCCACCGCGGCGTCGCGCACCGGCTTGCCGTCGTCCAGCGCGGTGACCCAGGCCACCGCGCTGCGGCTGCCATCGTCTTCGTTGCCGGTGCTGCGGCCCAGCTTGAAATGCACGCCCAGGTTGGTCACCAGCGCCGCGGTGCGCACGTACATCGGCGCGCGCTTGCCCAGCAGCGCCTCGCCCAGCATCGGCGAGGCGATCTCGACCACATGGAAGCCGGGCTCCGGCAACGGGATCCCGACCACTTCGAACGGCCGCGGCGCATCGCCCGACGGCTTCGGCACCGCCAGCTTCTGCACGCCCGGGGCGCGCTCGAGCAGCGATACCGAGCGGGTTTCGATCGACACCGCGTTGCGCGGGTTGTTGACGCGGTACGGCGAGCGGCCCGCCAGCACGGCGTCGAGCTCGCCGCGCGTGTAGCTGGCCTCGTGCAGGCGGCGCACCAGGCCCAGCCACTGCATCACGGCGGCATCGTCGTCGACGCGCAGCTTCATCACGGTGCCGGCACGGGCCTGCACGCCGCGCACGGCAAGGTCGGCTTCGACATTGCGCAGCGTCACCGGCAGCAGCGGCGGGTAGTCTTGCGCCGACTTGCCGCGCGGCAGCTCGCCGAAGCGCTCGACCACGCCGAACGGCGCCGCGGCAAACTTGGCCAGCGGCGGCATCGCGGCCGTGGCCACCTTGAGCGGGAACAGGTCGGCATTGGCGAGCGCGCGGCCGCTGTCGTCCTGCAGCTTGCGTGGCACTTCGATGGTGAACTGCGCCTTCTCGGCGAACGGTGCGGCAAAGGTGAGCGCGCTGACGCTGGCGTCCGGCGCGAGGTCAGGGTCGAACTGCGGCGCGCGCGGGCCCGACGGGGTCTTCAGCACCACGCTCTCGGCCAGCTTGCGCGGCACCGGCGCGGAGAACGTCACCGTCATCGGCCGCAGCGGCGTGCAGGGCGACTGCGCGTGTTCGCGTTCGCAGCTGAAGCTGGCGGTAAACGGCTCGCGCACGGTGTAGTCGAAGCGGCGTTCCTCGCGCGTGGCGACGCCGGACGGCGTGGCGATGCCCGCGCCCAGCACCAGCTGCACGCGCGCCGCGGCCGGCAGCCGCTGCTGGCAGGCAAGCAGGTGCACCGCGTCGGGCATCGGTTTGGCGAGGCGGTCCCAGCGGATCGCTTCGAGCACGGCCTCGCGCTCCTTGCCGGCCAGCAGCCGCACCGGGATGCGTTCGCCCAGCCCCTGCGCCTGGCACCAGGCGTGCTCGCGCACCGAGGCCGCGGTGGCGGCGCCGTTGAAGCGCAGCGCGAAGACCTGGTCTTCCTCGATCTCGCCGCCGGAGGGCCGGCTCGAGACCACGGTCGGGCCGCCGGTCTCGAAGCGGTATTCCGCCTTGCCGGCATAGGCATTGCCGGCCTCGCTGCGCAGCCCGGCGCGCATGCGCACGGTGCAGCGCACGCCCGGCGGCAGGTCGCTGGCGAAGTCGTAGACCCAGTTTTTGGCGTCGATCCAGCGGGCCTGGCCGCTGGTGCTGGCGCCGGTACAGGAAACCGCCGCGGGTGCCGCGGCCTGGACATCGCCCATCGGCACCATGGCTTCGTCGAAGCGGATCGCCACCTGCCGCACCTGGCCGACCGTGCCTTCCGGCGAGAAACGGCTCACCTGCGCGGCCAGCGCGCCGCCGGTCAGGCTCGCCAGCGCGGCCGCCAGGGCCACCGCCGCGGATACCCGCGCCCGGTGCGATTGCTGTAGCGAACTGCCAAGACCCCGATCGGCTCGGGCGACGATTCCCTTCATCCTGCCATCCTCCGTTCCCGCCACGTCTGCGGCACCCGGCGAGGGTGACACGCACGCCACAAGAGCGCAAGGCCGACACGCACCGGCCAGGTGCTGAGGCAAGCGTTTCAGCGCAGGTGCGACAGCGGCAGCGGTCCCTCGCACTTGATCGCGGTCAGCACGATGTTGGAACGCACGCTCTCCACGCCCGGCACGCGCATCAGCCGCTTCATGGTGAATTCGGCCAGCGTGGGCAGGTCGGGCACCACCACGCGGATCAGGTAGTCGGCCTCGCCGGCGACGGAATAGCACTCCTGCACCTCTTCCAGCAGCAGGATCTCTTCGCGGAAGCGCTCGATGATGGTGTCGCCGTGATGCGCCAGCTTGACGCTGACAAAGACCACCACGCCCAGCCCGAGCGCCTGCGACGACAGGCTGACGCGGTAGCCGGTGATGACGCCGTCGGCTTCCAGCCGCGCCAGCCGGCGCCCGACCTGGCTGGGCGACAGGTGCACGCGCTCGGCCAGCTGCTGGTGCGTGGTGCGGCCGTCGGCCTGCAGCGCGCTCAGCAAGGCCAGGTCATACGCATCGAGGGAAACACTATGGGTGGCCATACACAAATCCCGCATATCTCAATCCATAAATGCGCATTATATGCATGCTCCATCGAAATCAAGCGGACTATGCGGACAGATTGCGGCATTCGGCGCCTAAACTACGCAGTAAATCCGCATCCATGCTGGCGCCCACGCAGCCAGCGCGCATTCCAAGGAGACACCAGCACTATGTCCATCGCCATGGCCACCGAAGCCCCCGGCGCCTTCCAGGGCACCCTGACCGACAAACTCAAGGAACAGTTCGACGCCGGCCTGCTGTCGGGCCAGGAACTGCGCCCGGACTTCACCATCGCCCAGCCCGTGCACCGCTACACCAGCATCGACCACGCGATCTGGCGCAAGCTGTACGAGCGCCAGGCCGAGATGCTGCGCGGCCGCGTCAGCGACGAATTCCTGCAGGGCCTGGCCACGCTGGGCATGGAAAAGGACCGCGTGCCGGACTTCGACCAGCTCAACGAGACCCTGATGCGCGCCACCGGCTGGCAGGTCGTGGCCGTGCCCGGGCTGGTGCCCGACGAGGTCTTCTTCGACCACCTGGCCAACCGCCGCTTCCCGGCCAGCTGGTGGATGCGCAAGCCCGAGCAGCTCGACTACCTGCAGGAGCCGGACTGCTTCCACGACGTGTTCGGCCATGTGCCGCTGCTGATCAACCCGGTGTTTGCCGACTACATGGAGGCCTACGGCAAGGGCGGCCTGAAGGCGGCCGGGCTGGGCGCGCTCGACATGCTGTCGCGCCTGTACTGGTACACGGTCGAGTTTGGCCTGATCCGCACCGAGCAGGGACTGCGCATCTACGGCGCCGGCATCGTGTCGAGCCAGGGCGAGTCGATCTACAGCCTGGACTCGGCCAGCCCCAACCGGATCGGCTTCGACGTGCGCCGCATCATGCGCACGCGCTACCGCATCGACACCTTCCAGAAGACCTACTTCGTGATCGACAGCTTCGAGCAATTGTTCGACGCCACCCGCCCGGATTTCGCGCCGCTGTACGAAGCGCTGCGCGCGCAGCCGACGCTGGGCGCGGGCGACATCGCCGAAGGCGACCAGGTGCTCAACGCCGGCACCCGTGAAGGCTGGGCCGATACCGAAGACATCTGATCCGGCTCCCGCGCGCCAACCCCGGGGCGGCCTGCCCCGCCCTGCCCCATTCCCCGCTTTGTGAAACAATGCCGGCATGCCCGCCGCCCCGGCGCGGGCGGGCCGGCTGTCCGCATGGTGCGCATCGTCCGCACTGCGCGGCCCTCGTTTTTTCCCAGAACCAGATCGAGCCCACCATGACCCCTCTGTCCCCGCAAGCCCGTGCCACGCTGCTCGCCGAACTGCCCGGCTGGACCACCGTCGCCGACCGCGATGCGATCTTCAAGCGCTTTACCTTCCACGACTTCAACGCCGCCTTCGGCTTCATGACGCGCGTGGCGATCCAGGCCGAGAAGGCCGACCACCACCCGGAATGGTTCAACGTCTACAACCGGGTCGACATCACGCTGTCGACGCACGACGCCAACGGCCTGACCCAGCGCGACATCGACCTGGCCCACTTCATCGAGCGCGCCGCCGACGCGGTGACCAACTGATGGCGCGGCCGCCGTGGCGGGCGGCTGTAGGCTAACCGTAAGGAAGCGTGGGGCGGCGCCTAGTACAATCTGCGGCAGGCCCGCGCCGCCGTGTGGGCCGTGGGCCTCTTGCCCTGTTTGTCTGCCTGCCAGCCATGCCCAACGTCCTTCCCGAGCTGCCGCCATGCGTATCCTGCTGATCGAGGACGACCGCCAGATTGCCAGCGGCGTCGAAGCCGGCCTGTCCCGCGCCGGCCACCAGGTACGCGTCGTCCACGACGGCGTCTATGCCACCGAACACCTGCTGCGCGAGCAGCACGACCTGGTCATCCTCGACCTGGGCCTGCCCGGCATCGACGGCATGACCTTGCTGGCGCGCTACCGAGCCCGCAACCGCACCACCCCCGTGATCATCCTGACCGCGCGCGACGAGCTCGAAGACAAGCTCTCCGGCCTGAACGCGGGCGCCGACGACTACCTGATCAAACCCTTCGCCCTGCCCGAGCTGGAAGCGCGCGTGCGCGTGCTGCTGCGCCGCAGCCAGCACGGCGAGGCCGCGCCCGAGCGCGACGTGCGCCTGGGCCGGCTGCGGCTGTCCGGCAACGATCGCCGCATGTTTATCGACGCGCGCCCGCTGGAGCTGTCGCCGCGCGAGTTCGCGGTGCTGGAGCTGCTGCTGCAACGCCAGGGCCGCGTGGTCAGCAAGGCTCAGTTGCAGGACCACCTGGCCACCTTTGCCCACCCCGCAGGCGAAGGCGGCGATACCGTCGGCGACACCGCGATCGAGGTCTACGTGCACCGCGTGCGCAAAAAGCTCGAGGACAGCGACGTCGAGATCGTCACCGTGCGCGGCTTCGGCTACCTGCTGCAGATCCGCGCCGGACAATGAAAGCGCTCCTGCCGCTTGCGCCGCCCGGCGCACGGTCCTGATCCCCGGCGCTGTCCCAGGCCCAACCGGCAATGTGGCCCCGCTCCCGCACCTCCTCCCAAGTCTCCTGGCGCACCGCCTCGCGCATTGCAACGCGCAACGTGCCTCCCGCTTCCGCCGCGGCTGACCCCGGCGGCGCCGCGCCCGCATCGACGCGCCAGTCCGCCCGCCCCGGCTCCAATATCAGCCTGCGCGTGCACCTGCTGCGGGCGCTGGCCACGCCGCTGTTCGCGCTGGTGCTGACCAGCGGCTCGCTGTCTTACTGGCTGGCGGCGCACTACACCACGCAGGTGTTCGACCGCGCGCTGTACGGGGTGGCCAACAATATCGCCCAGCAGATCCGCATCGCCGGCCCGCGGCTGGAGCAGGACATCCCGATGATCGCGCAGACGCTGGTCGAGGCCGAGGGCACCGACCGCATCTACTGGCGCATCCACGGCCCGGACGGGTTGATCGGCGGCATGGATACCTGGCTGGGCTACGGCACCGGCCAGACCACGCTGCACGATGCGCGGCTGTTCTACGCCTGGTTCAGCGGACGCCAGGTGCGCGCGGTGCGCCTGCCGGTGATGCTGCCCAGCGCCGCGGTCGACGAGCTGGGTACCAGCGAGGCCGGCAAGCCGGCGCGCGGGCCCATCGTGGTGGAAGTGGCGGAACTGCTGGACCGGCGCGAGACCGCCGCCAACGAGATCCTGCTGTCGGTGTCGGTGCCGCTGATCCTGCTGCTGCTGGTCGGCAGCCTGATCCTGTCGCACGTGCTCAAGGAAGAGCTGGTGCCGCTGCAGATCCTGGCCGACAAGCTCAATCGCCAGACCGCGCGCTCGCTGGCGGCGCTGGACGAAACCCAGGTGCCGGCCGAGGTGGCGCCGCTGATCCGCGGCCTGAACGCGCTGCTGGCGCGGCTGCGCGACGCGCTCGACGCGCAGCGCAAGTTCATTGCCGATGCCGCGCACCAGTTGCGCACGCCGCTGACCGCGGTCAAGCTGCATGCCGACCGGGCCCAGACCGCCGATTCGCTGGAAGTGGCCCGCCATGCGCTGCGCGAAGTGCAGACCGCGGCCGACCGCGCGGTGCGGCTGTCCAACCAGCTGCTGTCGCTGGCGCGGGCCGAGCCCGGGCTGTCGCTGGAACGGCTGGGCCCGGTGGAACACTTCGACCTGGCCGAGCTGGCCTTCGAGATCGGCGCCGAATGGGTGCCGCAGGCGCTGGCGCGACGCATCGACCTGGGCTTCGAGATCCTGCCCGGCCCCACCTTCACCGGCAGCGCGCCGGCGGTGGTGCGCGGCAACCGGCTGCTGATGCGCGAGGCGCTGTCCAACCTGATCGACAATGCGGTGAAATACGTGCCGTCGGGCGGGCGCATCACGGTGCGCGCCGGCGGCGAGGCCATGGGCCACCGCGGCATGGCGGTGGTAATGGTGGAAGACAACGGCCCCGGCATCCCGCCGCAGCGGCGCGAGGAAGTATTCAAGCGCTTCTTCCGCGGCGACCGCGCCCCGGAGCCCGGCGGCGGCCGCGCCGACCAGGCGGGCGGAGCCGGCCTGGGGCTGGCCATAGTGCATGAGATCGTGACCCTGCACCACGGCACCATCCGCATCGAGGACGTGCCGCCAGCGCCAGGCGCGGCGACTCAACCTTCCGCCACGGACAGCACGCCCGAGCGGCGCGCGGTGATGCGCTTCGTGATCCGGATCCCCTGCGAGCCGGCAGGGTCGGTGGCCTGAACCCGCTGCTGCGCGGGCGGCGGCCTTATTTGGCCTTCTTTTTCTTTTCCTTCGGCGCCAGCATGGTGCCGCGGCATTGCGGGCTGCCGCAGCGGCACTCGAATTCCTTCTTCAGCTTGGCGGTATAGCGCGCGTCGATCACCAGGCCGTAGTCATAGAACAGCTCCTCGCCCTGGGCAATGTCGCGCAGCGCGTGGATAAAGACGCGGCCCTTCTTTTCGCGCGCCTCGCAGTTGGGCTCGCAGGCGTGGTTGATCCAGCGCGCGCGGTTGCCGCCGTACTTGGCGTCGATGACGCTGCCGTCGTCCAGGCTGAAGTAGAAGGTGTGGTTGGGATCGCTGGGATCGTGCGGATGGCGCTCCAGCGCCTTCTTCCACGATATGTGCTCGCCCTTGTACTCGATCACGCGCTCGCCCTCGGCAATCGGCGCGATGGCATAGACGCCCTTGCCGTGCACGCCTGACTGGCGCACCTCGATCCGGTCGCTCGCCGTTTTCTTGCTGCCCTCGCCCGCTGCCTTGCGCTTTGCCTTGTCCGCCATTTGCCTTTCCGTGCTTTCGCCTGTTGTGCCTGGGTGGTGGCCGGTGCCGGCCGCCCGGCGCGATCGGGGATGATACCGGGGCGACCGCGACACGTATACGTGGCAACGCTGCCGTTCTTGGCTGCAGCCGGCACGAACGACGTATACATCCCCTCCCCCGCCGAGTCGCCGCACCCGGTATACGCCGCGCCGTTTACCGCCCCGCGTGTGGATAACCCTGGCCCGATCTGTGGACAAGCACGCGGATTGGGTGTGGGCCGCCTGGGGCTGGCATGGGGATGCCTCGGGCATAAGTCGGAGGGGGTTCAGCTCGCACCTCATCCATTGGGTGGAGTCTTCCACTTCGGCCAACATTCGATGAGACCACTTCTCGTTTACGTAAACCCTTGAAGGCAAAGATGTTTACGGGGTTTTCCACAGCGGCTGCGGGTGTTTACCTACTACTACTATTTGTATACATGAAAGAAAAAGGTAAACCGAAAGAACGAGCCCAGGCCCGAGGCCTCGTCCGAAAGGCGACAGGCGTAAACGGCGGGTTTGCGAGAGACTTTCTGTTTGCCCGTTCGGGCGGTGCGTATACCGGTGACGTATACCCCGCGACGTATACCGGGCGGCAAGGCCGCAATCGGCGGTATACGCGGATGCCAGCTCATCACGGTTCGGTGCGGTACCCGAGGGGCCCATGCATGGGCCGAATAACGCCGGGCAAGGCCGGCGGTAGCTCGGTCTGGGGCATGCACCATAGTGCAGTTGGATGCGTTGCAGCCCGTACAGCGCCTCCAGTCCGTTCAGGAGCTCCAGGGGTGCCCGGACCCTCGCAGCGGATCTCGAGGCTGTCAGCGGCCTTCTGAAGGTGCCTGGCATGCGGGTATACCGTGCTGCATCGATCGCGGCAGCCACGTCCCGTGACCTTCGGCATCTGCCGCGCAGTTACCGCGCAGTTACCGCGCAGTTGCCATTTACGCCGCTATGCCGCCTACGGCAGCCCCCTTCCCGCAAGCTCGATTTGCCTCCAGCCCCGTGCTGGCGCGGCCTCGCGGAAACTGCCAGGTAACAATCTGTTCCCGGTGCGCCTTGTCCGACACGGTATCATGTGGCCCGCGGCGTCTTTGCCGGAGCGGTGCCAGCCTGGCCGCCCGGTCGCGGACGCCTGTGTTTTATCAACTCGATACGGAGTGAAGCATGACGAAAACCGAACTGATCGACGCTATCGCAGCCGGGGTGGACGGTCTGACCAAGGCCAAGGCGGAACAGGCACTGAACGTGACCCTGTCGGCCATCATGGACGCAGTGGCCAAGGGTGACACGCTGAGCCTCATCGGCTTTGGCACGTTCAGCAAGGGCGAGCGTGGCGAGCGCATGGCGCGCAACCCGCGTACCGGTGAAGAAATCAAGGTCGAAGCCGCCAAGACCGTGAAGTTCAAGGCTGGCCAGAAGTTCAAGGACGCTGTCAACCAGTGATCCTGACGGGCTGCACTGCAGAGCCCGGCATTGCCTGACCCCGCCATGCCGCCGCCCCGGTGCCCGAGGGCGCAGGCGCGCGCCAGGCGGGGGACGTTATCCACAGTCGTGATCTGAATATCCTGCAGTATTTGCCGCATCGCCCGCTCAGCGCCTGGGCGATGGCGCGCCAAGTCTTCCAACAGGCGTCCAGCCTTGGCCAGAATTCGCCATGCCGGGCGCCGTGCCATGTGGGGCCAACATGTTTGCCCGTCCGCAGCGCCGCCGATCTCCACAGCGTTATGCACAACGCTTTCCACAGCCGATTCCACAGTGTTCTCCACAGGCGCCCGCCCCGCTGCGCGCCGCCTGCGCGGCCGCGTTGCTGGCGCTGCTGAGCGCCTGCACCACCGTTATCGAACCGGCCCGGCCGCAGGCGCGGGCGCTGCCGGATACCGAGCGGCCGGTGACGAGCCCGGGCGCCACGCCGCGCGAGCGCATCGTCGAGATCGCCACCCAGGAATGGGCCCGCTGGGGTGGACAGGTGGTGCGGCTGGGCCGCGATGACACCTCTTGCGTGACCTACAGCCCGGTGCCGGCGCCGGAATTGCCCCCCGAACTGCCGCTGGCGTCCCCCACCGACGCCGCGGCGCCCGCCGTGGCCACCACCGATACCGAGTCCAAGACCAACGGCAATCCGCCGCCGGCAGCCAGCTGCCTGTCCTTCCCGGACGGCACCGGCATGGAGGCCACGCCGCTGGGCTGCACGCTGGCGCGCCGCTACTGGGGCATCGTCGGCGAAACGCCCAGCTGCAGGCAGGTCACGCAGGGCGCCTGGGCCTGGTCGGCGGTCTTCGTGTCATGGGTGCTGCGCAAGGCGGGGCTGGACGAGCGCCAGTTCCTGACCGGCCAGTCGCACTCGATGTACGTGGTCGACGCCCGCGACGGCATCCTGCCCCGCCCCGCGTTCCGCATCGAGCCGGTGCCGGCGATGCCGCGCCCCGGCGACATCATCTGCGCCGGCCGCGGCCGTGACCGCTATCTCGAGGACATCGCCGAGATCGGCTTCGGCACCACGCCGATGCATTGCGACATCGTGGTCGCCGTGGATCCGGCCGCGCGTGTGGTGCGCGCCATCGGCGGCAACGTCCAGCAATCGGTATCGATGGAAGAGATCGAGCTGGGCGACTCGGGGCGGCTCGACGGGGTCACCAACTCGCATATGCCGTGGCTGCTGGTGATGCGCAACGACCTGCAGTAAGCTGGTTTATCGATGCGATTTATCGATGTATGCTCAGTACGTCATTGCTGATAAATCGCATAAATAAGCCGGCGGTCAGTCGAACAACTCCAGCTGCGCGGTATCCCGGTCGCTCGTGCCCACCCCAACCCCAAGCAGCCGCACCGGCAAGCCCCGGCGCGCATGGCCCTCGGCCAGCAGCCGCGCATAGACGCCGCGGTCCGGGGCATGGCCGCGGCATTCCACCGTGGTCTGCCGGAAGTCCGAGAAGCGCAGCTTTACCGTGAGCTTGTCGATGGTGTCGTGCGCCTGGGCGCGCCCAATGCGTGCCTCCAGCATGGCGATCAGCGGCTCCAGCTCGGCCAGGCAGGCCTGCAGGTCGGGCAGGTCGTCGGCATAGGTCTCTTCCACGCTGATCGACTTGCGCTCGCGCTCGGGCGTGACCGCGCGCTCGTCGACGCCGCGGCACAGCTTGTACAGCCGCGCCCCGAACACGCCGAACTCGCGCTGCAGGCGGTCCGGCGACCACGGCCGCAGATCGCCGCAGGTCTCGGCCCCCAGCCGGCGCAGCTTGGCCGCGGTGACCTTGCCCACGCCATGGATGCGCTCGACCGGCAGCGCGGCGACAAAGGCATCGACCGCGGCCGGCCTGACCACGAACAGGCCGTCGGGCTTGTTCCAGTCGCTGGCGATCTTGGCGACGAACTTGCTGGGGCCGACGCCGGCCGACACGGTGACTCCGACCTCCTCGCGCACGCGCTGGCGGATCTCTTCGGCGATGCGGGTGGCGCTGCCGGCATGGTGCGTGCACAAGCTGACATCGAGGTAAGCCTCGTCCAGCGACAGCGGCTCGACCAGCGCGGTGTATTCGCGGTAGATCGCGAAGATGCGGCGCGAGACCTCGCGGTACTTGTCCATCGCGGGACGCACGATCAGCAGGTCCGGGCAGCGCTTGAGCGCCTGCGCCGACGCCATCGCCGAACGCACGCCATAGGCGCGCGCCTCGTAATTGCAGGTGGCGATCACCCCGCGCCGGTCAGGCGCGCCGCCCACGGCCATCGGCCGGCCGCGCAGCGACGGGTCGTCGCGCATTTCGACCGAGGCGTAGAAGCAGTCGCAGTCGCAATGGATGATCTTGCGCTGGACCGCGGCACTGGCGTCAGGCGGGGCGGACATGGGGGCAGCGGAACGGCTATATGAGAATTATCAGCTGGATGAATGACTGATGTCGATTTTCAAGTCGTCTCATTGATCGATTGGATGCCGGCGGGCTTCTGCCGTGCATTCATCCACAGCCCTTCGGCCGCATACAAGGCCAGCGACAGCCAGATCAGCGCGTAGCCCACCTGCTTCTGCGCCGGGAACGGCTCGTGCCACAGCCACACGCCCAGCAGCAGTTGCAGCGTCGGACCGGTGTACTGCAGCAGGCCCAGCAGCGACAGCGGAATGCGCCGCGCGCCGGCGGCAAAGAACAGCAGCGGCACCGCCGTCACCGGCCCGGCCAGCAACAGCAGCCACCGCGTACCCGGCGCTGCGTGGGTAAAGCTGTCCTGGCCGGTGGTGAACAGCCAGCCCAGCGCCGCCGCGGCGAGCGGAAACAGCAGCAGCGTTTCCAGCGACAGCCCTTCCAGCGCGCCCAGCGCACCGGTCTTGCGCAGCAGCCCGTAACCGCCAAAGCTGGCGGCCAGACCCAGCGCGATCCACGGCAGCTGCCCCGCCGCCACCGTCAGCCAGGCCACGCCGGCGGCCGCCACCGCGATCGCCAGCCATTGCACCCGGCGCAGGCGCTCATGCAGGAACACCACGCCGAGCAGCACGCTGAACAGCGGATTGATGAAATACCCCAGGCTGGCGTCTACCACGCGGTTGGCCGAAACCGCCCAGATATAGAGGAACCAGTTGGCGCACAGCAACGCCGCGCTGGCGGCAAACGACAGCAACAGGCGCCGGTCCCTGGCCACCTGGCCCAGCCACGCCCACTGGCGGCGCCAGGCCAGGATCAGCCCCAGGAAGACCAGCGACCACACCATCCGGTGCAGCAGGATCTCCATCGGGGCGATGCCGGGAAGCGACTTGATATAGAGCGGGAGCAGGCCCCAGATGAGGTACGCCAGCAGGGCGTAGAGAATGCCGAGTTGCATAAGGTTTTCCGATCGATGCCGGCGATTCTACCGGGGCCGCGCCATCCCCGCCGGCGCGCACCGCGTGCGGCCGCCGCCAACAAAAAACCCCATGCTCCCGGAGGACCATGGGGTTTTGCGGCGGGCCCGGCTGCCCGGGCGCCAAGCGGCTTACAGCTTGCGCGCGAAGCTGAACTGGGCGTAGCCCTGCTCGGCCACGTTGAACCAGGCCGCCTGGTTGTTGCGGAACACGCGCCAGTCGTCGTAGATCTTCTTGAACGACGGGTTCTTCGCGGTTTCGTCGGCGTAGGACTCCTGGGTCGCCTTGAAGCAGGCCTCCATGATCTCCTTGGAGAACGGACGCAGCTTGACGCCGTTTTCCAGCAGGCGCGCCAGCGCCTGCGGGTTGACCGTGTCGTACTTGGCCATCATGTTGGTATGCGCCTCGATGGTGGCGGTTTCCAGCGCGCGCTTGTACAGCGCCGGCAGCTTCTCGAACTCGCTGGCCGAGGCGTAGAACGACAGCTGCGCGCTGCCTTCCCACCAGCCCGGGTAGTAGTAGAACGGCGCCACCTTGTAGAAGCCCAGCTTCTCGTCATCGTACGGGCCCACCCACTCGGCCGCGTCGATGGTGCCCTTCTCCAGCGCGGGGTAGATGTCGCCGCCGGCAATCTGCTGCGGCACCACGCCCAGGCGCGACAGCACCACGCCGGCAAACCCGGCGATGCGGTACTTCAGGCCCTGCAGGTCGGCCACGGTCTTGATTTCCTTGCGGAACCAGCCGCCCATCTGTGCGTTGGTGTTGCCGCCCAGGAAGTTGACGACGTTGTATTCCTTGAAGAACTCGCGCATCAGCTTCATGCCGTTGCCCTGCATCATCCAGGCGTTCTGCTGGCGTGCGGTCAGGCCGAACGGGATGGTGGTGTCAAAGCACAGCGTCGGATTCTTGCCGAAGTAGTAGTAGCCGGCGGTGTGGCCGATCTGCACGGTGTTGTTCTGCACCGCGTCCAGCACCTGCAGGCCCGGCACGATTTCACCGGCGGCAAAGACCTTGATGTTGAATTTGCCGTCGGTCAGTTCCTTGACGCGGGCCGACAGCAGCTCGGCACCACCGTAGATGGTGTCGAGCGACTTGGGAAAGCTCGAGGCCAGGCGCCATTCCACGGCGGGGTTGCTGCCCACTACGGCCGGCGCGGCCGGGCCGCTGGCGGCGACAGGCGCTGCCTTCTCTTCACCCTTGCCGCACGCGGCCAGTGCCCCGGTGGCAGCCACGGCCGACGCTTTCAACAGAAAGGAACGACGTTCCATCTCCACTTCTCCTCTTATAGATATTGATTCGGATGCGGGCGCCGGCTTGCATGAGGCCGCGCGCCGGACCGTGACGCACCGGCCGCCGGGGTACGGCGGCCTGCGCAGCGCAGTGCCTGTGGCGAACGGGCACGGCGGCGTGCCCTGCATGCCGGACGCTGGAACGCGCCCACGGCCGAGGGCTGTCTTACCCGAAAGACAAGCCAGCCGATTATAGCGGTGGCCCTTTCGGCACGGGGCCCCGCGCAAGTGCGGGTTTTCGCTAGTCGATTGCGTCATTTCCGCTGTTTTTCGTATTGTGAGACGCCGCACGGTGTGATGGATTTTGTAACCCGGCTTGCGGTCAAATGGTCTCGGCTGATAAAAAACAGTCCCGCCTCCGGAGCCCTGCCTGCCGGATATCGTCGTTGCCCGCTGAATCGCCCCGTTGCCGTACCAATTGCCTGCTTGTTCTCGTCTACTCCCCTTGAAGCCGCCTGGCGCTTGCGCAGGCCGCCGCGTGCCGCTGCGCCGCGTCGGCTTTGCCGTGCTGGCCGCCTGGGGGCTGGCGGCATGCGCGCAGAGCGGCGCTCCGGTGACGGGCGCTGACGAGGCCGCGGCGGCCTTGCAGCCGCCGCGCATCGCGCCGCGGCCGGCGGTGCCGGCAACCGTCACCGCGTCAGCGGCGGCACCAGCCCAAGCGGTGGCAGCGGCGACCGCCGACACAGCGCCAGCGCCCCTGCCCGCCACCACCGAGGATCCGCTCGCCGCGCTGATCGCCGGCGAAGCCGCGCCCGCGGCGAGCGTCACCGTACCCGCTTCGGCGGACACCAGCGTCGCCTCGGCCCTGCCGCCGGTCGATCCAGACTTCGTCGGCCCACCCGAACCCCCGGCCCCGCCGCCACCGCCGCTGGTGCTGTTCCCGCCCAGGCTTGGCGAGTTCCAGGCGGAGGCGTCCCCTGCCCCGGCTCAAGGCGCCGCGGACGCCGGCACCCCGTCGGATGCGCCGCCGGTATTGCATTCCCAGCTGCCCGCCGATGATCCGGCAGGCGAGTCCGTGTGGCGCCTGAGCTACAGCGGCCGCGCCGCGGTCGAGGATCGCCCGTCCACCATGCGCGCCTGCCCCGGCGGCGCGCTGTCCACCGGCATCGGCAGCGGGCTGGCCTGCCGCAGCGCGGGCGAGGTCCGGATCCGCGAGTCGGTGCTGGACCTCGACGGCGGCGCCCAGGTGATGCTGATCGCGCAGGCGCGCGGCACGGACGCCACCACCGTCAACGGCCGCCCGGCGGCGATCGATCCCTATGCGCTGGTGCCGCAGTTCTATACGGCGGTGAGCGGACTGGCGGTGCTGGACGGCGCCACCATGTGGGCCGGCCGGCGCGACAACGCGCCGTTCCTGATGTCGTCCGGGCTGCTGCCGCCCAATTCGACGGCAATGCGCTTCGGCGTCGACAACGCCAGGCTGATCGGCGATATCGGCCTGAGCTACCAGTACACCGCGCGCGCCGACCAGAACGGCCAGAACCTGCCCAGCTACCATTCGCTGCGCACCGCGCCGATCCCCACCAATGAACAGGGTTCGGTCCAGCTCGGTTTCACGCGGGTGGAAGCCCAGCCGCTGGTGGAGGACTCGGGCGGGGCGTGGTGGGCGTCGGCGCTGCACGAGCAGAAAGGCGTGCTGTTCGGCACCAACCGGCTGGGGGTGCAGTTCGGCTCGGGTTCGCGCAACGCCATGACCGGCTATACCGGCATGGGACCGTCGCTGTCGCGCACGCGCGTGGCCGATTCGATCGAATGGAAGAGCCGCTGGGGGCTGAGCGGTGCCGTGGAGCAGAGCCTGCAGTTCGACCGTTCGCCGGTCGGCACGCTGCAATGGACCACCACGCGCCTGCGTCCCGCGTACGTCGCCAGCAGCCAGTTCCGGCTGAACTTCGAGGTGTCGCACGACCAGATCTCGTCGGGCTTCGGCGTCAGCGGGCAGCGCACTGCGCTGACGGTGGCGCCGACGCTGACGCTGGGCAAGTCGGCCGGCAATGCCAATCTGCGCGCTTTCTACACCTACAGCCGCGCCAGCGATGTGGATGGCATCGGCTACACCGCGCCGGCGGACGCATGGGCATCGCAGCCGAGCGGCTCGATCTTCGGCGTGCAGCTCAATCGGCGCTGGTAGTTGCGCTGGTAGCTGCGCCGCTGGTCACGCCCCCCAGGCTGCTGACCGGCGCCGGTGCCACCGCGGCGGGTTTGCGAAACAGCCAGTGGAACAGCAGCGTGGCCGCCAGTCCGCCGCCGATCTGCGCCAGCACGAAACCTGGCACGTCCTGCGGCCGGATTCCGGTGAAGGTATCGGTCAGCGCGCAGGCCAACGTCAGCGCGGGGTTGGCGAACGAGGTCGACGACGTGAACCAGTAGCCCGCGGTGATGTAGCCGGCCACCACGAACGGCACCAGCTGCGGCCGGCTGCGCAGCGTGCCGATGGCCACGCCAACCAGGCCGAAGGTGGCCACGAACTCGCTCCACCACATCGACGCGCCGGTGCGGCTCTGCGCCGACCACGCCAGTGCCGGCTCACCGAACATGGCATGCGCCGCGAGCACGCCGCAGACGCCGCCCGCCAGCTGCACCAGCACATAGCGCAGCGCATCGCGCGGCGCCAGCACCCCCTGCACCAGCGCCGACAGGCTCACCACCGGGTTGAAATGCCCGCCCGAGACCGGCCCCAGCGATACCAGCAACGCCACCAGCCCGGCGCCGGTGGCGAGCGAATTGGCCAGCAGCGCGAGCGCGGTATCGCCGGCGGCGAGGCGCTCGGCACGAATGCCCGAGCCGACCACGATCGCTACCAGCAGCGCAGTGCCAAGTCCTTCCGCCACCAGGCGGCGTGCCAGCGTACTCATCGCTGCGCTGCGCCGGCGCAGCGGCGCGAAGCATGGGTGGAAGCAAGGCACGTCCGTGGACTTGTATCAGGACCAGTAGCGGAAACGGTGGGGACAGCGCGCAGCAACAAGATGGACAACGTCGCCTGAGACGACGCCTCGAACGGTGGCAGGTCGTTGCCCTGAGCAGGGCAACGCCGCGGCGCAGCGGCTGCGCGCGCGGTCGCGACAGTGTTCCGCCGCGGCCGGGGCGCGTCAATGCGCGCCGACGATGTTGTGTGCTGACGCCGGGTTTCGAATCGCGCCGTTCAAGGCAGAATCAGCGCCCTTCAGCGCAACAGGAACGCAATATCCTCGACCACGATATTCGCCACCGGGATGCCCTTGCGGCGCTGGAACAGGATGTGCTGCTGCACGCGGCTGCGCTGTTCGGCAAACACGGCGGGATCGATCGGCGTGCCGATGCGCATGTAGTGCTGCACCAGCAGCTTGTAGGCGCGATGGCGCACCTGCATGGATTCGGTCTCGGCGCGCAGCCGCCTGATCTCGGCGGGGCTGCGGTCGATGGCCTGGTGCAGCTCTTCCACCGTGCGCGCGTGCAGCTCGCGGTAGACATCGCGCTCGGCTTCCATCTGATGCAGCTCGTCGCGCAGCGCGCGGATCTTGTTCTGCAGCTTCAGGGTCTGCGACACCGCCTGCTGCATCCGCCCTGCCGCCCCCAGCGCCTGGCTGGCCGCCGCCATGGTGCTCTTCCACAAGCCGCGCTCGCCGGCCGCGGTCTGCGGCGGCCAGTGCTTGTCCGTCCCGATCAGTGTGTCCATCCAACCCCCGGTAAGAAAGTATCGGCCCCGGGGCCGGGGTATCCGCGTTATGGCTGCGCATCGCAATGCGGCTTGGCCGGCCCGGCCGCCCCGCCTGGTGGCAGCGCGTCAGGGCATCCTAGAGAGACATGGATCGGCTGCCAAGTAGAAGATTTTTACTTCTGGATTGGGTGTTGCGTCGCGTCGGCGACGTGCGGGCGGCATGGCATGCACACAGACGTGAGCCGTCCAATGCAAAAAGCCCGGCTGCAAGAGCCGGGCTTTTCCTGTTCTGGTGGCCTGGGACGGAATCGAACCGCCGACACAAGGATTTTCAATCCTCTGCTCTACCGACTGAGCTACCGGGCCAAAGAAGCGAAACTATAACGGGTCTTTCAGGGCCAGTCAAGCGTCATGTAGGGCACTGCGTCAGTGTTCGGCCGGTTCCGGCTTGTTGCGGCCCAGTTCGACGCCGAGCTGCTTGAGCTTGCGGTACAGGTGGGTACGCTCCAGCCCGGTCTTCTCGGCCACGCGGGTCATGCTGCCGTGTTCGCGCAGCAGGTGGTACTCGAAATAGGCGCGCTCGAACAGGTCGCGCGCTTCGCGCAGCGGCATGTCGAACGAGAACTGCATCTCGGCTTCGGGCACGCGCGCCGGGCTGCCGTTGGGTGCGGCTTCGGCGATAGCCTCGGGCGTGGCGGCGGCCGTGCCGGGCTCCGCGGCCGGCGCGGTCGCGGGTGCGGCCGCGGCCGTGGTGGTGCTGCGCGGGCGTTCGATGCCGCGGGCCAGGCCCTGCTCCACCGCGGACAGCAGCTTCTGCAGCGCGATCGGCTTTTCCAGGAAATTGAGCGCGCCGATCTTGGTGGCCTCGACCGCGGTATCGATGGTGGCGTGGCCCGACATCATGATCACGGGCATGGTCAGCTGTCCCTGCGCGGACCACTCCTTGAGCAGCGTGACGCCATCGGTATCGGGCATCCAGATATCGAGCAGCACGAGATCGGGCGTGCCCGCCGCACGGTAATCGCGCGCCTGTTGCGCGTTTTCCGCGAGTTCGACCACATGGCCTTCGTCGCTGAGGATCTCCGAGAGCAGCTCCCGGATTCCCATTTCGTCATCGACTACGAGGATGGTTGCCATACTTCCCCTCTTAACCCCACCGCAGCGTTCCGGGACCGGACGCCAATGTTGACTATGCCAGTTTAACGAACAGGATCGAGATCTGCGCACCGACGATCTCGGCACCTTCCATGCGATTGCGCAGTTCGATGCGCGCGCCGTGTTCGTCAATGATCTTCTTTACCATCGCGAGCCCGAGACCCGTGCCCTTGGCTTTGGTGGTCACATAAGGCTCGAACGCACGGCTCAGGATGCGTGGTGCAAAACCGGGACCATTGTCCGCAATGGTGAGCTTGACGGCCTGCCGGTTCTCGCCGGCAGAATCTTTGTATTCTACAGTCTCGGTGTGCAGAGTGATATGGGGCGCCGCCCTACCGGCCGCGACGTTCTCCGCGGCCGCGTCCTGCGCGTTCTGCAGCAGGTTGTGGATGACCTGGCGCAGCTGCGTGGGATCGCCCTTGATATCGGGCAGCGCACTGCCCAGCGTCGGATGGATCACCGGGTGCTCGTGTACCGCCGGATCGTCGATGCCGTACAGGTGCAGCACCTCGGCCACCAGGCTGTTGAGCTGCAGCGATTGCAGCACCGCCGGCGGCGTGCGCGCGTAGTCGCGGAAATCATCGACCATGCGCTTCATCGCGGCTACCTGGTTGACGATGGTGGCGGCGCCGCGCTTGAGCACGTCGGCATCGGTGCCCTCGAGCTTGGGCGAGAGCTTCATCTGCAGGCGCTCGGCCGAGAGCTGGATCGGCGTGAGCGGATTCTTGATCTCGTGTGCCAGGCGCCGTGCCACCTCGCCCCACGCTACCGAGCGTTGAGCGGAAATCACATCGGAAATATCGTCGAAGACGATCACATAGCCGGGCTCGTCACGCTCGCCGCCGGGCAGGCGCGCGCCGCGCACCAGCAGCGTCAGCGGCTGCTCCTCGCCCTGCGGCAGCTCGATCTGCTTCTGCCAGTGCTCGGCGCCGCCCAGCACCTCGCTGGTGTTCTGGTCCGAGAAGGCTTGCCGCACGATCTCGCCGAACGTGCCCATGCCGGGGATTTGTTCCATCGGCAGGCCCATCACCGCGCCGAAGGGCTGGCGGAAGATGCGTTCGGCGCCGGGGTTGGCGGTGATCAGCACGAAGCGGCGGTCGAACACCAGCACGCCCGCGGTGAGGTTCTGCAGCACGCTTTCGAGGTAGGCCTTCGACTGCTCCAGCGCGGCGCGGTTTTCCTCCACCGCCAGGCGCGCCTCGGCCAGCTGGCGCGTCATCTGGTTGAACTGCTGCGTCAGCATGCCCAGCTCGTCGCGGCTCTTCAGCTCGCGCTTGGGCGACAGATCGCCCTCTGCGACTTCCTTGGTTCCCTGCAGCAGCATCAGCAGCGGCCGCGCCAGCTGGCCGCCGAGCAGCAGCGCCAGCATCACCGCGATAAACACCGCCAGGAACAGCGTCAGCGTCAGCGTGCCGATATACATCTTGCGCAGGCCGGTGCGGCCGAGTGCCTTCTCCTGGTACTCCTGGTACGCGCGCTGGACCTCGTCGGCATTGCGCGCGAGCACGGCCGGCACCGGGTGCAGCACCTGCAGGTAGCGCTCTTCGCGCACGGTCTCGCCGACCAGGCCGAAGCCGCTCGACGGCGAGTCTTCCGGGCTGCGCTCCACCGACAGGCCCGAGCCGGCCCAGCGCGGCGAGCGCGACAGCGCACGCGGCGCGCTGGCGGCGCCGACCGAATCCTGCGCGGGTCCCGGTGCCGCGCCCAGCGGAATGATCACGCGCAGGCGATACAGGTGGCTGCTGTCGACACGCTCGGCAGCCTGGCCGATATCGCTCGACGGATCGGTGCCGCCCTCCACCGCGGCATAGCCACCGGCCAGCCGCGCCTGTTCCGCCAGCACGCCGGAAGGCAGGTCCGGCACCAGCGAGGCATAGTTGCTGGAAGCGGATGCCAGCACGCGGCCGCTGCCGGTGAAGATGGCGGCTTCCTGCACGCCGTACTGCTCGCGCAGCCGGTTCAGCTGCAGCGAAGTGGCCACGCCCGAAGCGCCGGCCAGCTGCTCGGACATCAGCCGGGCCTTGACCTGCAGGTCGGCCAGCGAGCTGTCGATGGTGGAGCGCCCCAGGTTCAGTCCGGCCTCGAGCGCGGTTTCCACGCGCACGTCGAACCAGGACTCGATGCTGCGCGAGACAAACTGCAGCGACACCAGGTAGATCAGCACGCCGGGCAGCACGCCGACCACGCCGAAGAACACCGCGAGCTTGGTCATCAGCCGCGTGCCGAACTTGCCGCGGCGATAGCGCAGCCACAGCGTGACCGCGAGCGCGCCGACGGTCAGCACCAGCAGCGCGCCGATCACCAGGTTCACCTTGAACAGCAGCGTGAAATAGCGATCGAAGAATTCGGTATTGGCCGAGGCGCCGGCCAGCAGGCCCACCAGCACCAGCGCCAGGAACACGATGATGCCGGCCACGACGCGGTACAGCACGCGCCGGAACCGGCTGTCCCACAACGGGCTGCTCATGGCTGGCTCGGCGCGGGCTGCGCCAGCATCGCCGGCGACAGCGCGTACGACGCGGCCTGCAGATACAGGCCGCGTCCTTCCATCAGGCCGCGCTCATTGGCCGCGGCAGGCATCGAGGCCGGAGACGGTGCGGGCGCGGGCAGGGTCGGCGAGGCCGGAAGTGCGGGCGATGCGGGCGATGCAGGCATTGCGGGTGGCGGTGCCGGTGGCTGCGGCGGCGGCGCGGGCGGCGTGCTCAGGTCGGTCGGCACGGTGTAGGTGAAGCGCCGCCAGTCGGACGCCAGGTTCCAGTCGCGCGTGTTGACGGCATTGATCTGGAACGGCTTGGGCAATTGTGACAGGTCCAGCCGCATGCGCACTTCGGCGTTGTAGGTCTCGCCGGGCTTGACCGCGTTGCGCTCGAACACGCGCCAGCCGCGCACGCGCTGGATAAACTGCAGTGCGCTCTTCAGCCGCGTGAACGGCAGCTGCAGGCCGCCGGTGGAGATGCGGTACTGGCGCGTCAACGGCTGGTACGACAGCCGCACGCTGCGGGTGGTGTTGACCGGCTTGTCGTCGAACCAGTACCAGCGCGAGCGCGACAGCTGGAAGTCGACCGCGAAATACAGCGAGATGCCCTTGTGCAGCGCGTCCTCGAGCGCGGGCGGCAGGTCGAAGTCGAAGCTGGCGGCAAGCTCGAAGCCGCCGTCCTGGTATTCGACGCGGGCCTCGGTGGCCTCGATGACCTGTGCCTGCGCGGCACGCGGCAGCCACAGCACGGCGGCCAGCGCCAGCAGCAGCGCGAGGGCCCAGCGCGTCAGCCGTCTGCAGCGTAGGTCCACTTCAACGCGAAAGCCTGACAGGCGCGGCATGCTCGGCATCGGATCAGATCAGGCGCGTTTCTGGAAGCGGGCGTAGAAGAAGCCATCGTGATCGGATGGCAGGCTGGTACCGTCGGTGCGGCCGGTGCTGTCAAGGGTGGCCTTGTCACCGTCCGCGCCCGCGGCAAGCGTTGCATGGGTGCCGGGCAGCAGCTGCCCCGGCGCCTGCAATCGTATCGCATCTGCCAGGTGCTCACCAAACCAGCGCGCCTGCTCCTCGCCCTCCGTTGGGAAAATAGAACAGGTGACATAGACCAGGATGCCGCCCGGCTTCAGCAGCGGCCACAGCTGCGAGACGATGCGGCGCTGCTCGGTGATGAGCTTGGCGATATCGGTTTCGCGGCGCAGCCAGCGGATATCGGGATGGCGCCGCACGATGCCCGAGGCCGAGCACGGCACGTCGGCGAGGATGCGGTCGAAGGGCTGCCCGTCCCACCAGTCGGCGGGCCGGCTGGCATCGCCGACCACGATCTTTGCCGACTTGCCCAGGCGCGCCAGGTTCTCGCCGATGCGTGTCGCGCGTTGCGGATCGCTTTCGACCGCGGTCACTTCGATATCCGCCAGCTCCAGCAAATGCCCGGTCTTGCCGCCGGGCGCCGCGCAGGCATCGAGCACGCGCATGCCGTCGCCCACCTCCAGCAGCGGCGCGGCCAGTTGCGCGCCGGCGTCCTGCACCGAGACCGCGCCTTCGGCAAAGCCGGGCAGCTGGTTCACCGGCACCGCGCGCACCAGGCGCACCGCCTGCGGACCGACGACGTGGCCGGCCAGGCCGGCGTTGGCGAGGTCGGTGCGGTACTGCTGCACCGACACGCGCGCGGTGTTGACGCGTACCGTCATCGGCGGGCGCACGTTGGCGCTGGCGGCCAGTGCCATCCACTGGTCGGGGTAGGCCTCGCGCAGCATGCGCAGCCACCACGGCGGCAGGTTCCAGCGCGCCTGCTCGTCGCGGTTGGCCTCGGCCAGCAGCGCCTTGCGCTCGCGCAGGAAACGGCGCAGCACCGCGTTGACCAGTCCGCGCGCATGCGCTGTCTTGGGTTCGGAGGCGGCCGCGCTGACGGCCTGGTCGACCACCGTGAAGGTGCTGTAGCCCGGACGGCCGGCGTCGGCATCGTGGCGCGCCGGGTCGGCGCCGTCGTGACGCTCGCGCGGGCCCGGCCCGTGTTCCAGCAACAGTGCCAGCGCCACCGCCAGCAGCGAATCGACCTGCGCGCCGGGCGGCCGCGTCACCAGTCTGGTCACCAGCGCACGCGCGGTGCCGAACTGGCGCATGGTGCGGTAGGCGATGTCCTGCAGCGCGCCGCGCGTGGCGGCGTCGCGCACGCGGTCCAGCTTCAGCTGCGCGGCGGCGTCCTCGATCGCCTGGGGCAAGGCTGTGCCTTCGCTGACAGCGCGCACCGCGGCGGCGGCACCAAGCATCTGGAAGGCAAGCGAATCGGGAGGCAGGCGCATATCGGTCAGGCGGCGGGTCAGGCAGCGGGTCAGGCGGTGAATCGGGAAGGCGCGGGACGCGGGCCAAAAAAAGCCCGCCGGTCCACGCGGAACAGCGGGCAGTTTACCTTGTGACGGGGCCGCGCCCCGGATTTCCGGCGGCTCAGACCGGGTAGGTGCCGGTCTGTGCCATCTGCATCAGGCGCGCGATGCGTTCCTCGGTGGCCGGATGGGTCGAGAACAGGTTGGCGATGCCGCCGCCCGACAGCGGGTTCATGATCATCATCTGCGCCGTGGCCGGATGCTCCTCGGCCGCCTGGAACGGGATGCCCTGCGCGTAGCGGTGGATCTTGTCCAGCGCGCTGGCCAGCGCCTGCGGGTCGCCGCTGATCTCGGCGCCGCCGCGGTCGGCTTCGAATTCGCGCGCGCGCGAGATTGCCATCTGGATCAGCGAGGCCGCCAGCGGGGCCAGGATCGCGACGGCGATGCCGGCGATCGGGTTGGTACGGTTGCCGTTCTCGTCGCGCCCGCCGAAGAACATCGCCATATTGGCCAGCGCCGAGATCGCGCCGGCCATGGTGGCGGCGATGGTCGAGGTCAGGATGTCGCGGTGGCGCACATGGGCCAGCTCGTGCGCCATCACGCCGCGCAGCTCGCGCTCGGACAGCACGCGCAGGATGCCGGTGGTGGCGGCCACCGCGGCGTGCTCCGGGTTGCGGCCGGTGGCAAAGGCGTTGGGCGCGTCTTCGTTGATCAGGTAGACGCGCGGCATCGGCAGGCCGGCGCGCTGCGCCAGGTCCTGCACCATGCCGTAGAACTGCGGCGCGCTGCCGGCATCGACTTCCTGCGCGTTGTACATGCGCAGGACCATCTTGTCCGAGAACCAGTAGGAGAAGAAGTTCATGCCCAGCGCGATCAGCAGCGCGAACATCATGCCGCTGCGCCCGCCGATCATGCCGCCGATGACGATGAACAGCGCCGTGATGGCCGCCATCAGCATGAAGGTCTTGACCCAGTTGAACATTGCGGTGATCTCCGTGTAATCGTGACGCGCCCCGGAAAAGCTGACGCGATGCCCGTTAGATAGGGGCCGATCGCAGAAAATTCAACGGCTGTCCAACGGCCTTTGCAATGTTGCTCACCCGCGGGCAGGTGGGCGCCGTGCGCGGCACATCAAGCGTCATGTGCCCCCAAGGGCTGCCCGGTCAAGCCGCCGCGGCGCCGTTGCCGGGCACCACGCAGCGCGTGCCCGGCGGCAGCGGCAAGGCTTGCAGGAACTGCTGCGCCGGCTGGCGGCGGCCGCCCGGCTTCTGCAGTTCGGTGACCTGCAGCGCGCTGCCCTCGCCGCACGCGATCAGGATGCCGGTGGCGTCGGCAGCCAGCACCGTGCCGGGCGGATGCGGCAGGCTGCTGGCCGCCGCCAGCGGCACGGCCTGCCAGCACTTGATCACGGTGTCGCCCACCTGCACGGTGGCGCCCGGGAACGGGTTGAAGGCGCGCACCTGGTTGGCCAGTTCGGCGGCCGGGCGGCGCAGGTCCAGCGGCGCTTCGTCCTTGGCGATCTTCTCGGCGTAGGTGACGCCTTGCTCGGGTTGCGGCGTGGCCGGCAGCGGCCGGCCGGCATCGAGTTGCCGCAGCGCGTCGACTATCATGCGCGCGCCGAGCGCGGCCAGGGTGTCGTGCAGCGTGCCGGTGGTGTCGTCCGCGCCGATCGGCACCGCCGCGCGCGTGAGCATGTCGCCGGTGTCCAGGCCCTCGTCCATCTGCATCAGCGTGATGCCGGTCTCGGCGTCGCCCGCCTCGATGGCGCGGTGGATCGGCGCCGCGCCGCGCCAGCGCGGCAGCAGCGAGCCGTGGATATTCAGGCAGCCCAGCCGCGGCAGCGTCAGTACCTCGGCCGGCAGGATCAGGCCGTAGGCCGCCACCACCATGACATCCGGGGCGATGCCGGCAAGCGTTTCGATGGCCGCCGTGGCTTCTTCGGGATACTTGCCCTGGCGGCGCAGCGAACGTGGCTGCAGTACCGGAGCCAGGCCATTGGCGACGGCGAACTGTTTCACCGGGCTGGCCTGCAACTGCATGCCGCGGCCGGCGGGCCGATCGGGCTGGGTCAGCACCGCAACCACCGGAAAGCCGGCGGCGTGGATGGCTTCCAGCGCGACGCGCGCAAACTCGGGCGTGCCGGCAAAGGCGACACGCAAGGGGCTGGCTTGGGACATGGCAGGTTTCCGTGGCCGGAAATGGCACCGGCCGCTATAGCGGCCGGTATCGTGGTTCTTCGGAAGTCATAAAGATAACAGACCCCGCGCCGCTGCCGCACGCGGGTGGCCGGATTCCGGCGCGCTGTTACATCTTTATTGCCGCCGCGGCGGCTTACATGCGGGTGCGTTCGCGCTTCTGCAGCTTGCTCTTGATGCGGTTGAGCTTGAGCGGCGACAGGTACTCGACGAAGACCTTGCCGCGCAGGTGGTCGATCTCGTGCTGGATGCAGACCGCCAGCAGGTCGTCGGCATCGAGCTCGAAGCTTTCGCCTTTTTCGTTGAGCGCGCGCACGCGCACGCGGTCGGGGCGCTCGACCCGGTCATAGACCTCCGGTACCGACAGGCAGCCCTCTTCCCACACCTTGCGGTTGTCGCTGGCCCAGACGATCTCCGGGTTGATGAAGACCTGGAGCTGGTCGCGCGTTTCCGAGACGTCGATCACCACTACCTGCTCGTGCACGTTGACCTGGGTCGCCGCCAGGCCGATGCCGGGCGCTTCGTACATGGTTTCCGCCATGTCCTTGACCAGCTGGCGGATGCGGTCGTCCACCGCGGCCACGGGCTTGGCGACGGTGTGCAGGCGGGGATCGGGGTAGGTCAGGATGTCGAGTTTTGCCATGATGCTGGGGCGCAACGCCGGCCGCTGCCGGCAACCGGGCCGCGTTGCGGCGGCGGATGTTTACATGCAGAATCGGGGCGCAAGTACAAAAATTCAAGGCGCGCCGCAACAGGCACGCTCTCCCGGGTCAATCCGGCCGAACCACCGGCCGGTCAGGAAAATGCGCGATCTTACCAAAGAACACCAGGCGGCGTCGGGCCGCAGGCTGCACGCGTTCATCCCCAGATTTCTTGCTTATCCGTTACTGAGTGCCGCGGCCTTCACCGCCGCGCTGCCGGCACTGGCGGCGGACCTCACGGTCACGGCGGCCCAGCAGGCCGAAGCCGAGCGTACCTACCGGCACGGCATTCCCGTGGCCGATCTTGCCGCCAACGCGCCATCGCAATACACGGTGCGCGCCGGCGACACGCTGTGGGGCATCTCGGGCCGCTTCCTGCGCCAGCCGTGGCGCTGGCCCGAACTGTGGGGCATGAACCGGCAGCAGATCCGCAATCCGCACCTGATCTATCCTGGCCAGATCCTCTACCTGATCCAGCGCGACGGGCGTGCCTGGCTGTCGACCACGCCGGGCGGCGGCGACACAGTACGGCTGTCGCCGCAGATGCGCAGCGGCGCTACTGATGGCGCCGCCATCCTGAGCATCGCGGCCGCCGACATCGAACCCTTCCTGATCCGCCCGCTGGTGGTCGACCAGGGCACGCTCGACACCTCGGCGCGCATCGTGGCGGTGTCGGAATCGCGCGTGATCCTGGGCCGCGACGACACCGGCTATGCGCGCGGCATCCCCGCGGACGCGCCGCAAGGCAGCGACTGGCAGGCCTACCGCCCCCTCACCCCGGTGCGCGATCCGGTGACCCAGGCCGTGCTCGGCTACGAGGCCGAATATGAAGGCAATGTGCGCCTGGCGCGCGGCGCGCAGGGCCCGGACGCGGTCTCGACCCTGCAGGTCACGCAGGCGAGGCAGGAGATGGGCGTCGGCACGCTGCTGATGCCGCAGCCCGCGCGCGAAGCCTTGCGCTACGTGCCGCACGCGCCCGATGCGCAGCTCGACGGCCGCGTCGCCAGGGTCTACGGCGGGGTGGAGTTCGGTGGCGCGCGGCAGGTGGTGGTGCTCAACCTCGGCAGCCAGGCGGGGGTGGAACCGGGCCATGTGCTGGCCCTGTCGCGCACCGGCGAAACCGTGACCGACAAGACCGACAGCAACCGCGCCATCCGGTTGCCGGACGAGCGCTACGGGCTGGCCTTCGTCTTCCGCGTGTTTCCCGGCGTGTCGTATGCGCTGGTCACCGACGCTTCCAACGTGATCGCGGTCGGCGACCGCGCCACCTCGCCGCGCTGAGCCGTTCTTGGTGACATCTCCGGCGGCGCCTATCGGCGCCGCATCCCCTTGCCATGCCGGCGCCGGCGCGCCAGCCGCCATCCGCGACGCCGACGACCTGAAGGCATGGCTGCAGCTTGCCTGTGCCCCCGGCGTCGGCCCGGTCGCGGTGCGCCTGCTGCTGGCGGCGTTCGGGCTGCCGCGGCAGGTGTTGGCGCAGAGCGTGACGGCGCTGTCGACAGTGGTTCCGGCCAAGCTGGCGCGCGCGGTGCTGGCCACGCCGGAGGCCGGGCTGCCGGCGCTGGTGGAACGCTCGCTGGCGTGGCTCGGCACGCCCGGCAACCACCTGGTGACGCTGGCCGACGATGCCTACCCGCGCCGCCTGTTCGACCTGCACGATCCGCCGCCGTTGCTATATATCAAAGGCGATCCCGCGCTGCTGGCCCGCCCGGCAGTCGCCATCGTCGGCGCGCGCAATGCCACCGAGCAGGGCAAGCGCGATGCGCAGGCGTTCGGGCGCGAGCTGTCCGAGGCAGGCCTGACAGTGATCTCCGGCCTGGCGCTGGGGATCGACGCCGCCGCCCATGCCGGCGGCCTGCTTGGCTGTGGCGGCACAGTCGCGGTCACGGGTACGGGGGCCGACCGGGTCTATCCCGCCGACAATCTGGCCCTGGCCCATGAGGTGGCCCAGCGGGGCGCCGTGGTCACCGAATTCCCGCTCGGCATGCAGGGCCTGCCGGCCAACTTCCCGCGCCGCAACCGCATCATCGCGGCGCTGGCGCACGGCGTGCTGGTGGTGGAGGCCGCGGCGCGCTCGGGCTCGCTGATCACCGCACGGCTGGCCGCGGAGCTCGGGCGCGAAGTGTTCGCGGTGCCGGGATCGATCCACGCGCCGCTGTCGCGGGGATGCCACCTGCTGATCCGCCAGGGCGCCAAGCTGGTGGAGCGCACCGAGGACGTGCTCGAGGAGATCAACCTGGGCCCGGCCGCACCGGTCCGATGCGAGCCTGCCGCGCCGGCTCCGGCTTCGGACCAGTCTGAATGTGTCGATGCCGCCGACCCCCTGCTGGCCGCCCTCGGCTACGATCCGGTTACGCTGGATGCGCTGTGCGAGCGCAGCGGCCAGCCCCCGGATGCCGCCGCGGCACACCTGCTGGAGCTGGAACTGGCCGGGCATGTCGAGCGTCTACCGGGAAACCTGTTCCGACGCCTTGCGTGAAGGCCGCGCCGGGGTAGCGCGCGCAATACCGATACAATCGCCGCTGTCCGTGTGTCGCGGGCACCTCATGTTTCCGATGCCATGACCGTTTACTTTCCTGAGCGTGATGCCGGCGCCATCGCCGAGTGCCTGGCGGCGCGGCCGCAGGGCCGCCTGGTGGCCTGCCTGTGCGCGCAGTGGTGCGGTACATGCCGGGATTACCTGGTGGCGCTGACGGCGCTGGCCGCGCGCCATCCGGACGATTGCTTTGTCTGGATCGATATCGAGACCCATGCGGATGCGCTCGGCGATATCGATATCGAGAATTTCCCGACCGTACTGGTGCAGCCGGCCGCGGGTGGGACGCCGCAGTTCTATGGCACCCTGCTGCCGCATATCGAGGTGCTCGCGCGCATGCTTACGCGCGGCGCGGCCATGCCGGCGCCGGCGGAAGAGGTGCCCGAGGTGCTGGACTGGTTGCTTGGCGGGGGGCGCGGCGGCGCCTAGGTGGCGCGCGCGACGGCAGGCGAGCCGCCATGAGGCTGGCTTGCACCGCTGTCGAAACCGCGCTTATTATTGGCGCCTCATAGCCCCCCGGCGTTCTGATTACTACGTTTGCAGTGCAATTAGCGGGTTGCCGAATGCAGCCCGCAAGGACCCTTCCCATGTCAAAAGCCCTCATCATCGCGGAAAAGCCGTCGGTCGCGGCGGATATCGCCCGTGCCCTCGGGGGGTTCACCAAGCACGACGAGTATTTCGAGAGCGATGACTACGTGCTGTCCTCCGCCGTCGGCCACCTGGTCGAGATCGCCGCGCCGGACGAATACGAGGTCAAGCGCGGCAAGTGGAGCTTCGCCAATCTGCCGGTGATCCCGCCGCACTTCGACCTGCGCCCGATCGCCAAGACCGAGTCGCGCCTGAAAGTGCTGAACCGGCTGATCAAGCGCAAGGACGTGACCGCGCTGATCAACGCCTGCGACGCGGGGCGCGAAGGGGAACTGATCTTTCGCCTGATCGCGCAGCAGGCCAAGGCCAAGCAGCCGGTGCGCCGGCTGTGGCTGCAATCGATGACGCCGCAGGCAATCCGCGACGGCTTTGCCGCGCTGCGCGAAGACGAAGACATGTTGCCGCTGGCCGACGCCGCGCGCTGCCGCTCCGAGGCCGACTGGCTGGTCGGCATCAACGGCACGCGTGCCATGACCGCGTTCAACAGCAAGGGCGGCGGCTTCTTCCTGACCACCGTGGGCCGCGTGCAGACGCCGACGCTGTCGATCGTGGTCGAGCGCGAAGAGAAGATCAAGCACTTCGTGCCGCGCGACTATTGGGAAGTGCGCGCCGAGTTCATCGCCGCCGCCGGCCTGTACGAGGGCCGCTGGTTCGATCCCAAGTTCAAGAAGAACGAGTTCGACCCCGAGGCGCGCGATTCGCGGCTGTGGAGCGAGGCCGAGGCCAAGAGCATCGTCGCCGCGTGCCGCGACAAGCCCGGCACCGTCACCGAGGAATCCAAGCCGTCGACGCAGCAGTCGCCGGCGCTGTTCGACCTGACCACGCTGCAGCGCGAGGCCAACTCGCGCTTCGGCTTCTCGGCCAAGAACACGCTCGGCCTGGCGCAGGCGCTGTATGAAAAGCACAAGGTGCTGACCTACCCGCGTACCGATGCGCGCGCGCTGCCCGAGGACTACATGGACACGGTCAAGCAGACCATGGACATGCTCGCCGACAGCTCGCCCAACTATCTGCCGCACGCCAAGAAGATCCTGGCGCAGGGCTGGGTCAAGCCGAACAAGCGGATCTTCGACAACAGCAAGATCAGCGACCACTTCGCCATCATCCCGACGCTGCAGGCGCCCAAGAACCTGTCCGAGCCGGAGCAGAAGCTGTACGACCTGGTGGTGCGCCGCTTCCTGGCGGTGTTCTTCCCGGCGGCCGAGTTCCAGGTCACCACCCGCATTACCGAAGTCGCCGGCCACCACTTCAAGACCGAAGGCAAGGTGCTGGTCAACCCGGGCTGGCTGGTGATCTACGGCCGCGAAGCGCAGGGCGACAAGGATGCCGCCAACCTGGTGCCGGTGGCCAAGGATGAAAAGGTCAAGACCGACAAGGTCGAGGGCGTTGGCCTGACCACCAAGCCGCCCGCGCGCTACAACGAAGCCACGCTGCTGTCGGCGATGGAAGGCGCCGGCAAGCTGGTCGACGACGACGCGCTGCGCGAAGCCATGGCCGGCAAGGGCCTGGGCACGCCGGCGACGCGCGCGGCGATCATCGAAGGGCTGCTGACCGAGAAATACCTGGTGCGCGAAGGCCGCGAGCTGATCCCCACCGCCAAGGCGTTCCAGCTGATGACGCTGCTGCGCGGCCTGGGCGTGCAGGAACTGACCCAGGCGGAACTGACCGGCGAGTGGGAGCACAAGCTGTCGCAGATCGAGCGCGGCCGCCTCAAGCGCGACGAGTTCATGCGCGAGATCGCGCAGATGACGCAGCAGATCGTCAAGCGCGCCAAGGAATACGACAGCGACACCATCCCCGGCGACTACGCCACGCTGGACACACCGTGTCCGCAGTGCGGCGGCCAGGTCAAGGAGAACTACCGCCGCTTTGCCTGCACCGCATGCGAATTCTCGATCAGCAAGATCCCGGGGGGCCGCCAGTTCGAGATCGAGGAAGTCGAAGAGCTGCTGCTGAAGAAAGAGATCGGTCCGCTGCAGGGTTTCCGCAGCAAGATGGGCCGCCCGTTCGCCGCCATCCTCAAGCTGGGCAAGGACGACGACGGCCATTACAAGATGGAGTTCGACTTCGGCCAGAATGACGACGACAACGAGGGCGAGCCGGTCGATTTCAGCGGCCAGCAGCCCGTGGGAACGTGCCCGAAGTGCGGCGGCTCGGTGTTCGAGCACGGCATGAAGTACGTCTGCGAGAACAGCACCACCAGCCCCAAGAGCTGCGACTTCACCACCGGCAAGATCATCCTGCAGCAGGAGATCAGCCGCGAGCAGATCGGCAAGCTGCTCAACGAAGGCAAGACCGACCTGCTGACCGGCTTCAAGTCGTCGCGCACCGGCCGCAACTTCAAGGCCTTCCTGGTCAAGCAGCCGGACGGCAAGATCGGCTTCGAGTTCGAGGTGCGCGAGCCCAAGGCGGGCGCCAAGACGACGGCCAAGGCTCCGGCCAAGGCGGCATCGCGCGGCGCGGCCGAAGCCGAAGCGGCGCCGGCAACCAAGACCGCGACCAAGACCGCTGCCGCCAAGGCGCCGGCGAAGAAGGCCGCGGCCAAGAAGGCACCCGCCAAGACCGCCGCGGCAAAGAAAACGCGCGCGGCAGCGGCCGGCGAGTAAGCGCGGTCGCCCATGCAAAACGCCCGGCATTGCCGGGCGTTTTGCTTTCCGCGGGACGCAAGCCGTGCGCTGGTTCAGGTACGCAAGGCGTGGGTGCCAAGGCTGACGGCGGCCTGCTCTTCCTTGCCTCGCATCTGCCCTTCTTCCAGCAGGAAGTCGATAAAGGCGCGCACCTTGGTGGGCAGGAACTTGCGGCTGGGATAGACCACGCTGACATCGCGCCGCGGCAACTGGTACTGCGGCAGCACGTGCACCAGCCGGCCCGATTCGATATTGGGCCGCGCCAGGTAGGACGAGAGCATGGCCACGCCCATGTCGGCCAGCGCGGCCTGGTGCGCCAGCTCGGCGTTGCTGCACAGCAGCCCCGGGCGGATCGGCACGGTTACCTCGCCTTCGGGTCCGAGCAGCGTCCATTCGTGCTCGGCGTTGGGCAGGCGCATGGCGATGCAGCGATGGTGGCTGAGCTCATGGGCATGGCGGATCGGCGCATGCGCGGCGACATAGCCCGGCGACGCGCACAGGATCACCTCGGCCGACAGCAGCGGGCGCGCCACCAGGTGCGAGCCCAGCCCCAGGTCCGACAGCATCACCGCCACGTCGCGGCCTTCCTCGACGATATCGACATTGCGGTCCGACAGGATCACGTCGAACACCACGTCCGGGTAAAGCTGCTGGAAACGCGACAGCAGCTCGGGCAGCAGGTGCAGGCCGAACATCACCGGCGTCACCAGGCGCAGCGTGCCGGACAGCGACTGGCTGCGCGCAGTGACCACGCTTTCGGCTTCCTCCACGTCTTCGAGGATCTGCTGGCAGCGCTGCAGGTAGGTCTCGCCGGCATCGGTCAGCGACAGGCTGCGCGTGGTCCGGTTGAGCAGGCGCGTGCCGAGGTGGCTTTCCAGGTCGGCCACGTAGCGCGTGACCACCGCGTTGGACATTTCCAGCTGCTGCGCTGCACGCGCGAAGCTGCCCAGCTCCACCACTTTGGAAAACACACGCATCGACTGCAAGCGATCCATGACATAGTCTCCCGGTTCTTTGCTGAATTCTTACGCAATCAGCTTATTTTATTGTCCGAATCAAAACTAATCATTGTGGATCCTGATATTTATTGATATGAGGGAAATGCCTAATATCTAGCCATCGGATGCCGCAATGCAACATGCCCTTCTCCAGAAGGTGCCGAATCAGGCATCCACGCTATAGGAAAGGCCTGAATCATGAAAACCAACCGTTACGCCCTCATCGCTGTCGCCACCGTCGCTGCTGCGCTCTCCGCGGCGCCCGCCTTTGCCAAGAACGGCAAGTTCGACGTCTACACCGACGGCGCCAAGGTGGCCAGCTTCGACGTCTATGCCGACGGCGCACGGGCCGGCAAGTTCGACCCGTACACGGACGGTGCCAAGGCCGGCAAGTTCGACGCCTTCACCGACGGCGCCCGCACCGGCAGGTTCGACACCTTCTCGGAAGGCGCGAAGTACGACACCACGACCGATCGCGCGCCGCTCTGAGCCGGCGCGGTCCACCGCTTGAACCTGGTCTCCACAGGTCTTTGGGAGAGCGCCCCGCGTCTCTCCCGCTTTATTGGAGAAGAAGCCCGCACCGGCCCCGGTGCGGGCTTCTTTGTTTCTGACGCCGGCAGATCCGGCCCGGACTGCGGTCGATTATGCCAGACGCCGCAACGCAACAAGGTCTGGTGAATACCCGGCGGTGGCGGCGCAAAAGAAAAACGGGCCATGACGGCCCGTTTTGCTGACCCCGCTACGACTTAATCGTCGTAGTGGTGGCGATGATGGTGCTTGTGCTTCTTGCGCTTGTAATGGCTCTTGTTGTAGTAGCGGCGATCGTCGTCGTACGAGTTGTTGCGCGAGATATTGCCGCCCAGCGCTGCACCCGCGCCGCCGCCCAGGCCGGCACCGATCAGGCCGCCGGTGCGTCCGCCCATGGCGTTGCCAGCCGCGGTACCGGCACCGCCGCCCAGCGCGCCGCCGATGATGGCGCCGGTGCGCTCGCGGCGGTTGGACGTGACCGCGCCACCGGCGCCGCCGCCCACCGCACCGCCGATCACGGCGCCGGTGCTGCCGCCCAGCGCGCCGCCGACCGCGGCACCGGCGACACCGCCGAGCGCGCCGCCGAGGGCATTGTTCATGTCGCCCGCGACGGCCGGCAGCGCGCAGGCCGCGAGGGCAAGGGCAACGGTCAGGTTGCGGATGGGATGGCGAGTCATATGTTTTTTCCTCGAATTGCCATGATGTGTCGCAAGTGTAGATAAGGTGCCGCGGCCTTGCTGTAACCACCTGTAAAGCCCTGTAACCCCCTGCAGAAACGGTATCGGGCCATTACAAAGGCGCGGTGAAAATACAACACTTAATAAAAAGACAGGCGATCATGTGATCGCCTGTCTGCATTGTCTGCCGCCGAACCAGGTTCGGCGGCGAAGCTCAACGTGCCGTCAGCAGCACTTGCCCTGTCCGCCGCCGTAGCGCGCCTCCTGGCGCTCGCGGAAAAACTCCTCGTAGCTCATCGGCGCACGGTCGGGGTGCGTGCTTTCCATATGCGCCACATAGGTCTGGTAGTCGGGCAGGCCGACCATCAGCCGCAGCGACTGCCCGAGGTACCGGCCCATGGTGCCAAGTTGTTCCAGCATGGCGGCTCCTTGTCGATGTGGATCAGGACTGGGCCGAAGCGGCGCCCGGCAGCGGCTCGAACGGCGTTTCCTTGTCGGTCGGGCGGTTCACGGCGCGGGCCTGCAGCGCGGTCTTGAAGCCGTAGCAGACGATCGACAGCACCACCACCATGAACAGCGCGCACAGGCCCGCGTCCAGGTAGTCGTTGAAGACGATGCGGTGCATCTGCTCCATCGACTTGGCCGGTGCCAGCAGCTTGCCTTCGGCGATGGCGGCGCTGAACTTGGCGGCGTGGGTCAGGAAGCTGACCTTCGGGTCCGCGTGGAACAGCTTCTGCCAGCCGGCGGTCAGCGTGCAGATCAGCAGCCAGACCGTCGGTACCAGCGTGACCCAGGCGTACTGGCCGCGCTTCATCTTGACCAGCACGCAGGTGCCCAGCACCAGCGCCACTGCGGCCAGCATCTGGTTGGAGATGCCGAACAGCGGCCACAGCGTGTTGATGCCGCCGAGCGGATCGACCACGCCCTGGTACAGGAAGTAACCCCAGGCCGCCACCGTCAGCGCGGTCGCGATCAGGTTGGCCGGCAGCGAGTCGGTGCGCTTCATCGACGGCACGAAGCTGCCCAGCAGGTCCTGCAGCATGAAGCGGCCGGCGCGGGTGCCCGCGTCGACGGCGGTCAGGATGAAGAGCGCCTCGAACAGGATGGCGAAGTGGTACCAGAACGCCATCATGGCCTGGCCGCCGACCACCTGGTGCAGGATGTGGGCGATGCCCACGGCCAGCGTCGGCGCGCCGCCGGCGCGCGAGATGATGGTGTTCTCGCCGACGTCCTTGGCGGTCTGCACCAGCACGTCGGGCGTGATCACGAAGCCCCAGGTCGACACTGCCTGTGCCACCGCCTCGGGCGTGGTGCCGATCACCGCGGCCGGGCTGTTCATGGCGAAGTACACGCCGGGCTCGATCACCGCGGCGGCCACCAGCGCCATGATGGCGACGAAGGACTCGGCCAGCATCGCGCCGTAGCCGATGAAGCGCGCGTGGGTTTCGTTCTCGAGCAGCTTGGGCGTGGTGCCCGACGAGATCAGCGCGTGGAAGCCCGACACCGCGCCGCAGGCGATGGTGATGAACAGGAACGGGAACAGGTTGCCCGACCACACCGGCCCGCCGCCCGCGGCGAACTGCGTGAAGGCCGGCATCTTCAGTTCCGGCGCGACGATCAGGATGCCCACCGCCAGCGCGATGATGGTGCCGATCTTCAGGAAGGTCGACAGGTAGTCGCGCGGGGCCAGCAGCAGCCACACCGGCAGCACGGCGGCGACAAAACCGTAGATGATCAGCATCCATGTCAGCGCCTTGCCGTCGTAGGTGAACAGCGGCGCCAGGGTCGCGCTTTCATGCACGTACTGGCCGCCGATGATGGCCAGCATCAGCAGCACGAAGCCGATCACCGAGACCTCGCCGATGCGGCCCGGGCGGATGTAGCGGGTGTAGATGCCCATGAAGATGGCGATGGGGATGGTCACCGCGACGGTGAAGGTGCCCCACGGCGAGTCCGCCAGCGCCTTCACCACGATCAGCGCCAGCACCGCCAGGATGATGATCATGATCATGAAGCAGCCGAACAGCGCGATCATGCCCGGCACCGTGCCCATCTCCGACTTGACCAGGTCGCCCAGCGAGCGGCCGTCGCGGCGCGTCGAGATGAACAGCACCATGAAGTCCTGCACCGCGCCGGCGAACACCACGCCGGCCAGCAGCCACAGCATGCCGGGCATATAGCCCATCTGCGCGGCGAGCACCGGGCCCACCAGCGGGCCGGCGCCGGCAATCGCGGCGAAGTGGTGGCCGAACAGCACTGCCTTGTTGGTCGGCACGTAGTCGAGGCCATCGTTATGGCGCCATGCGGGCGTCATCCGCTTGGGATCGAGCTGCATCACCTTGTCGGCGATAAAGCGGCTGTAGTACCGATAGGCGATCAGGTAGATGCAGAGCGCGGCAACCACGATCCACAGCGCGCTAACGGCCTCGCCGCGCGCCAGCGCGACGGTGCCGAAGGCAAACGCGCCAAGGATGGCGACGGCCAGCCACACCAGGTGTTCTCCGATGCGATTCATAGTGAAGGGTCTCCTCAGACCGGGATTTGGAAAGCCTGCGGCGGCGAAGGACTGGCAACTGGCAACGGGCGAGTCGGCGGCGGGCGCGCCTGGGGCGGGCAGCGAGGGCAATCCGGCTGTGAGGGGTCTCCTGGACTGCTGGAATGAATTGCTGCGCGCCCGGTTCGTGTCGTTTCCGGATCTCGTCTTGCAGGCAGGCGATGCACCAACCGGGTAGGCGGTGCACCAACTGCGTGGACCCGCGCCGCATGTTGGGGCGGCTTGCGCGTCCGGCGTGTAGTATTGACAGCCGCCAAACCCGGCACAAGCGCGTAACTACGCAGCACTTCTGCGTACTACTACGCAAGTCGACGGTGGCATGCCGCCTGCGCGGCATCGGTGTTTACCCCCGTTTCCCCGGTCCTGTATGAAACTCCGCCAGAAAATCCTGTTGCTCGCCGTGGCGCCGCTCGCGGTGGCGATGCTCGGCATCGCGCTGGCGGTGCGCTACCAGGCCACCCAGCTCGCGCAACATGAACGCGCGCTGGTCGAGGCCGCCTACCTGCAGAGCAAGGAGACCGAGCTGCGCCACTACGTGGAACTGGCGCAGAGCGCGATCGCGCCGCTGGTGCGCTCCGGCCGCAACGACGCCGCCACGCGCCAGGCGGCGATGGAAGCGCTGGCGCGGCTCGACTACGGTCCCGACGGCTACTTCTTCCTGTACGACCTGCAGGGCCGCAACCTGATGCATCCGCGCCAGCCCGAGCTGGTGGGCCAGGACTTGTGGACACTGCGCGACCCGCAGGGCGCGCCCACCATCCAGCAACTGATCGCCGCGGCCAGGGGCGGCGGCGGCGCGGTGCGCTACCAGTGGCGCAAGCCCTCGACGCAGCAACTGGCGCCCAAGCTCGGCTACGTGGTGGCGGTGCCCGAATGGGGCTGGATGCTGGGCACCGGCATCTACCTGGATGACGTCGAAAGCACGCTGCGCCAGCTCGACGCGCGCGCCGAGACCGATATCCGCGAGACCATGGCGTGGATCGGCGTGATCGCCGGCATCAGCATCCTGCTGGTGGCTGCCAGCGGCTTGGCGCTGAACGTCAGCGAGCACCGCGAGGCCGACGCCAAGCTGCGCCAGCTGGCGCAGCGTGTGGTGCAGTCGCAGGAAGAAGAGCGCGCGCGGCTGTCGCGCGAGCTGCACGACGGCATCAGCCAGTTGCTGGTCTCGGTCAAGCTGGTGCTGGAAACCGCCGCCAACCGGCTGCGCCTGGCTCCGGCCGACGGCGCGGCGGTGGCGCCGGTGCTGGGCATGGCGCTGAACCGGCTCGACACCGTCTTCAATGAAGTGCGGCGGGTGGCGCGCAACCTGCGCCCGGCGCTGCTCGACGACCTGGGGCTGTTCGCCGCGCTCCAGCACCTGGCGCGCGAGATGCAGGGCGGCAGCGGCCTCGAGATCGTGGTGACGCAAAGCGGCACCCCGCGCGAACTGCCCGACGAGCAGGCCACGGCGCTGTTCCGCATCGCCCAGGAAGCGCTGACCAACGTCGAGCGCCACGCCGGTGCCCGGCGCGTTGCCGTGTCGCTCGCCTTCGATGCGGATGCCACGCGCCTGGCCGTGCGCGACGACGGCCACGGCTTTGACGTCGCGCGCATGCAGGCCGACCCGCAGCGCGGCATTGGCCTGCGCAACCTGCGCGAGCGCATCGCCGCGCTGTGCGGGCAGTTCGACATCCATTCCGGCCTGGGCGGCACCCAGATCATCGCCTCGCTGCCGCTGGCCTCTCCGGCGGCGGCCGCGCGCGACGCCACTACCGCAGGACCCTCGCAGTCATGATCCAGTTTCTTGCCGAAGATCGCGAAGACAACGAAGCGCCCGCGCGCGTGCTGCTGATCGACGACCACGCGCTGGTGCGCGACGGCATGCGCATGCACCTGGCGCTGCAGCCCGGGCTGCGCGTGGTGGGCGAAGCCGACGACGGCGAAGCCGCGCTGGCGTGGCTGGACCGCGCCGGCGCGGCCGAGATGCCGGACCTGGTGATCACCGATATCGGCATGCGCGGCATGGGCGGCATTGCGCTGGCGGCGGCGCTGCACGACCGCTATCCCGAGCTGGCGGTGCTGATCGTGTCGATGCACGACAACCTCGAATACGTGCGCCAGGCCGTGCGCGCCGGCGCGCGCGGCTATGTGCTCAAGGACGCCCCGGCCGACGAGCTGATCGCGGCGATCCGCTCGGTGCTGGCCGGGCGCGTGTTCTACAGCGCGCGCATCGCGCGCGGCATCGCCGAGCAAAGCCCGTCGGCCGGCCCGCTCGATGCGCTCACGCCGCGCGAGCGCGATATCCTGCGCGGCATCGGCCGCGGCCTGGCCAACAAGGAGATCGCGGCGCAGCTGGGGGTGTCGGTGCGCACCGTCGAGACCCACCGGCTGAACCTGAAGCGCAAGCTGGGGATAGAGGGTCGGGCCGGACTGGTGAAGTACGCCGTGGAGACGCTGGGGGACAGCGAGGGCGCATAAAAAAACGCCCGCCTTGGAGCAGGCGGGCGTTGGCTGGCTCAGGCCTTCCGGCGCTCAGCCGTCCAGTCGCTTGCCGAGCGCCGCGCGCGTCTGCGCCAGCGCCGGCGGCAGGTGGTGCTTGAGCTGCGTGAACAGTTCGTCATGCAGCGCCAGCTCCTTTTGCCAGGCATCGCGGTCGATCGAGGTGACCTGCTCGAACTGCGCCGGCGAGAACTCGACGCCGTTCCAGTTCAGGTCCTGGTAGCGCGGCGAGGTGCCGAACACGTGCTCGGCGCCCTGCCCCTTGCCTTCCACGCGGTCGATCATCCACGACAGCACGCGCATGTTCTCGCCAAAGCCCGGCCACACGAAGTTGCCGTCGGCATCCTTGCGGAACCAGTTGACGCAGTAGATCTTCGGCAGCTTTGCGCCCGCGGCTTCGAGCTTGTTGCCCAGTTCGAGCCAGTGGCCGAAGTAGTCGCTCATGTTGTAGCCGCAGAACGGCAGCATGGCAAACGGGTCGCGGCGCACCACGCCTTGCTGGCCGGCGGCCGCGGCGGTGGTTTCCGAGCCCATGGTGGCGGCCATGTAGACGCCTTCGGTCCAGTTGCGCGCCTCGGTCACCAGCGGCACCGTGGTCGAGCGGCGGCCGCCGAAGATGAACGCATCGATGGGTACGCCGGCCGGGTTGTCCCAGTTGTCGTCGATCGACGGGCATTGCGACGCGGGCGCGGTGAAGCGCGCGTTCGGGTGCGCGGCCTTGGCGCCGGTGGCCTTGGCGATCTCCGGGGTCCAGTCCTTGCCCTGCCAGTCGATCAGGTGCGCGGGCGCTTCCTTGGTCATGCCTTCCCACCACACGTCGCCGTCGTCGGTCAGCGCCACGTTGGTGAAGATGACGTTTTCCTTGAGCGTCGCCATCGCGTTGTAGTTGGTCTTCTCGCTGGTGCCCGGTGCCACGCCGAAGTAGCCGGCTTCCGGGTTGATCGCGTACAGGCGGCCGTCCTGGCCGGGCTTGATCCAGGCGATGTCGTCGCCGATGGTGGTGACCTTCCAGCCCTCGAAGCCCTTGGGCGGGATCAGCATGGCGAAATTGGTCTTGCCGCAGGCCGACGGGAAGGCAGCGGCGACATGGTATTTCTTGCCCTCGGGCGAGGTCACGCCGAGGATCAGCATGTGCTCGGCGAGCCAGCCTTCGTCGCGGCCCATGGTCGAGGCGATCCGCAGCGCGAAGCACTTCTTGCCTAGCAGCGCATTGCCGCCGTAGCCAGAGCCGAACGACCAGATCTCGCGCGTTTCCGGGAAATGCACGATGTACTTGGTCGGGTTGCACGGCCATGCCACGTCCTGCTCGCCGGCGGCGAGCGGCTTGCCCACGGTGTGCACGCAGGGCACGAAGGCGCCATCGCTGCCCAGCACCTCGTACACGGCCTTGCCCATGCGGGTCATGATGCGCATGTTGACCGCCACGTACGGCGAATCGGACAGTTCCACGCCGATATGGGCGATCGGCGAACCCAGCGGCCCCATCGAGAACGGCACCACATACAGGGTGCGGCCGCGCATGCAGCCGTCGAACAGGCCGGCCAGGGTCTGGCGCATCTCGGCCGGCGGGGTCCAGTTGTTGGTCGGGCCGGCATCTTCCTGCTTCTCGGAGCAGATGAAGGTACGGTCTTCGACGCGGGCCACGTCCGACGGGTCCGACAGGGCCAGGAAGGAGTTCTTGCGCTTGGCGGGGTTCAGCCGCTTCATGGTGCCGGCGGCGACCATCTGCTCGCACAGGCGGTCATATTCTTCCTGCGAGCCGTCGCACCAGTAGATATTGTCGGGCTTGGTCAGCGCGGCGATTTCCGCGACCCAGGCGATCAGCTTGGGGTGCTTGACCCAGGCCGGCGCATTGACGGCTGCCGTACCTTGCATCGTGGGGTGGTTCATACTGCAAACTCCAGGTTTGTAAAGGGAAGGAAGGGAAGGAATCCTTGCAAAGCCTGGCCGGCGGGTTGTCATGCGTGCCGGAGGGCGGAACCGTCACTGCTGCTGTGTCCCTGCAGCGTCCCTGCAATGGCCGAAGCGGGAGCGTCACATCCCGTTACAACTCCGCGGCGGCCCGGTTTGCGCAAAAGGTCGCGGCGGTCACGGCGGCTGCGCTACAGTGGCGCTTCGCCCGCGCAGGGCGGCCTGCAGATGCCGGCCGGGCTTTGTCCGGGGGCAACCGCGTGACGGGAGCAACGCTCGACCGACAATCCGCGGCGGCACCAGAGCGGGCAAGGATACCACTGGCGCACCCCCCTGTTTTTTGCTGCGCAACAATTGCCGGCGTCGGCCGGCGCGGTATTTGGCCGCGCCGTATCAGGGTTGCGGCGCGCCGGTGCGGGTTCGCAAACGTTTCACAACAATACTGTTGGCCAGCGCGCGCCTCGGTGTGCGCGCGCACCAACTGGCACAACGTCCCGAAGATAACCAGGGTTGCCGATGAAGATTGCCGTACTCGACGATTACCAGGATGCCGTGCGCAAGCTGCCTTGCTTCAGCCTGCTGGAGGGGCACGACGTCAAGGTGTTCAACAACACCGTCAAGGGCGTGGGCCAGCTGGCGGCGCGCCTGTCGGACGTGGAAGCCGTGGTGCTGATCCGCGAACGCACCCGCATCACGCGCCAATTGCTGGAAAAACTGCCCAAACTGAAGCTGATCAGCCAGACCGGCCGGGTCGGCGCCGGACCCGGCAGCCATATCGACCTGGATGCCGCCACCGACCGCGGAGTGGCGGTGCTGGAAGGCGTGGGTTCGCCGGTGGCGCCGGCCGAGCTGACCTGGGCCCTGATCATGGCCGCCCAGCGCCGCATTCCGCAGTACGTGGCCAGCCTGAAGCACGGCGCGTGGCAGCAGTCGGGGCTGAAATCGACGACGATGCCGCCCAATTTCGGCCTGGGCCAGGTGCTGCGCGGCCAGACGCTAGGGATATGGGGTTACGGCAAGATCGGTCGGCTGCTGGCCGGCTACGGCCGCGCCTTCGGCATGAAGGTGCTGGTCTGGGGCCGCGAGGCGTCGCAGGAGGCCGCGCGCGCCGATGGCCTGGACGTGGCGGCATCCAAGGAACAACTGTTCGCCGACAGCGATGTGCTGTCGCTGCACCTGCGGCTGAACGACGACACCCGCGGCATCGTCAAGCAGGCCGACCTGACCGCCATGAAGCCGACCGCGCTGTTCGTCAACACCAGCCGCGCCGAACTGCTCGAAGAGAACGCCCTGGTCACCGCGCTGAACCGCGGCCGCCCGGGCATGGCGGCGATCGACGTGTTCGAGTCCGAGCCGATCCTGCAGGGCCACGCGCTGCTGCGCATGGAAAACTGCATCTGCACGCCGCACCTGGGCTACGTGGAGCGCGACAGCTACGAGCTGTATTTCCGCACGGCCTTCCAGAACATCCTGGATGTGCTCGGTGGCAAGCATGACTGCATCGTCAACCCGAAGGCGCTGGCGCCGGTGCTGACGCGCTGAGGGTTCAGTCGGCGGTTCGGCGCGCGTTCGGTGCCGACAACGGGCAAAACTGGTACGGCACGGGCTGGTCGCCGATGAAGGCTTCGTAGGTCTGGCACGCGCCTGGCTCAAGCGTCAGGCCGTAGCGGACCAGGTCGGCGGCATGGGTTCGAGCTTCGGCAAGGTTTTCCGCGGCGAGGTCGCGCCTGTCTCGTGGCAGCAATTCGAGCGTGCAAGGCTGGCCGGCCATAATCCCCTGTGCGACGCGGGCCCGCAGGCGCACCTTCTGTGCAATCGACTCCAGGGTTGAGCACCAGGATGTCCCCGCACGCATGCCGGTTCCGGCCAGCATGGTGTTCCAGCGCGCCACCATGCGCTCGCGCGGGTTCACCGCCGCCGGTATCACGGCATAGGCGGCACCACCGCGCCCGGCAAGCATGTCATCGAGCCGGGCCCGAAAGCCGTGCCCCTCCGGAAAATTGGAGCTGAGTGCGCCGAACCTGACCGATGCGGGAAAATACGGTGCCATCCAGGCCTGCGGTACCCTGCCGCCAACGAAAAACACGCTGGTACCCGCATCCAGCGGTGCAGCCGGCAGCGTGACACGAAAAGCCTGCCGTGCCCAAGACGCATGCTCCCAGGTGTGCGATGTCGCCATGCTGGCCAGCGTCGCGACCAGCAGCACCATCGCGCCGGCGCGTCCGGCTGACTTCGACGGCAGCAGTTGCTGCATCAGGATCCATGCCGCCAATGGCGCTAGCAGTTCCATCGCCACGCAGTACCGGTAGATGCTGAACAGGCCAAGCCAAACCAGATAACTCGCTAACAGGAAGACCAGCAGGGCGCGCGCCGCTGCCGCAAGCGGTGGCCGGCCGCAATCCGCCCGCGGCGATCCGGCGCCGGCAGCGCGGCACGCCCTCTGCACCAGCCATGCCCCCGCCAGCAGATAGAGCACGGGCCAGACAAAGGGCCGGGTCGGCAGCTCGCCGACGCGCTGGGCCTTCAGTACCATGACGAAGGGAAAGAGCAATGCTTCCGACACACTGCGGGGCAGCCAGCGGGTATCCGCCACGCTGATCGGTGCCGCCAGCGGGTTGCCGAATACACCGTTGAATTGCGGAAACAGCGGGTTGCGGAACGTTTCCCACAGCATGGCGAACCAATAGCCGGAAGTCACCGCGATGCCGGCCAGCACGCCCACGCCGAACCACCACGCCAGGCCCAGCCGCCGCAGCCAGTGTTGCGCCAGGAACAGGCAAGCCAGGCACATAGCGACCGCATACAGCGCATTGGTCAGCTTGAGACCCGCGGCCGCGCCCACCAGCATGCCCGCTGCCGCCGCATGGAGCCAGCCAGCGCGTCCTGGCCCGGCCAGCGCATCGCGCTTGCGCACCAGTACCAGGAATCCCGCCAGCACGAACAACGCCGTCGCGTTGTCGCCCATGGTGTTGCCGAGCTCGGAAAGATACGCCGGGCCCAGGCAGCCGGCCAAGGCCAGCAGCATGGCGGTCAGCCGCTGCCGCGCTTGCCGGGCCCGATCCTGCTGCGCCGAGACCAGCAATGCCGAGGCGATCCCGTACACCAGCACAAAAGCCGCACCGTGCAGCAGTCCCATGGCGAATCCCGCCAGCGGCGCCGGCAAGTACTTCGTCATCAGGAAGTACGGCACGTCCAGCAGCGGATTGAAATAGCTTTGCAGCTGGGCGGGCGCCAGATCGAGCCCGACCCGGCCGGTGAGCAGCGCGTAGGGGTTGTACAGGTGGTAATTCAGCAGGTCCCAGTTCCGGTCCTGGCCCAGTTTCAGGGCATAGAGGCCGAATCCGAACGGTACCAGCAGGCACGCCCACGTCGGGGCGTTGGGTGCGCTCAGCCTGGCGACCAGGGCGGCAAGGCGGGGCAACGTGGCAGCAAGCAAACGCATTGGCAAGGATATTGGTCTGCCGGCGGCGGTGCGCGCGCTTACGGGCGGTGACGGAACACCCACAGCTTGGCAGACAGGAAGTTGAACACCAGCCCGCACCCGGTGCCCAGCGCCACCGCCAGCAGCGGGCGCCAGGCCGCTGGCGCCAGGTGGTGGACGGCGATGCTGTATACCAGCAGGTTGATGGCGCCGCCGGCGGACATGGCCGACAGGTAGCGCAGCCACTCGCGCCACGGCGGCTCGGCATTCCGCGTGGGAAAGGTGAAACGCCGGTTGATGCGCCAGGTGACAAAGGCGGCGGCGAGGAAGGACAGCAGGCGGCCGGTGTAGTGGCCGGCGCCAAGCGCGAGGCTGGCATACAGGACACCGGCGTCGACGCCGAAACCGATGGCGCCGGCGATCAGGAACCCTGTCAGCTGCCGGCGGATCACGAGTGCACGGCAGCGCCGGCTGGCGCCGCGGCCATGCTGGCGCGCGACAGCGCCGCACTGTCCGCAGGTTCGTTCCAGGCCGGCGGTGGCGGCGGCTCGCGCAGATAGGCAAGGCGCTTCATTTCCAGCCGTCCCTGCGTGACGGTATCGAGCACGATGCCGCAGGTCAGCAGGATCATGCCGAGCAGGGCCAGCGCGACACACAGCAGCGCCGTCGGCAGGCGCGGCACCAGGCCGGTGTCGAGGTAGGTCGTCAACAGCGGAAACGCCAGCAGCAGCGACAGCAGGGAACAGGCGAAGAAGCCGCTGGAAAAGAACGCCAGTGGCTTTTCCGACTTGAACAGCTTCAGGATCGTCATCAGGATGCGCCAGCCGTCCCGGTACGTGTTCAGCTTGCTCTCCGAACCGGTGGGTCGCGAAAGATAGGTCGTTTGCTGTTCCCCGACGGGCATGCGCTGCTCCAGCGCGTGCACCGCGAGTTCGGTTTCGATTTCGAAACCGGACGAGTGCGCGGGAAAGGATTTGGCGTACCGCCGCGAAAACACGCGGTAGCCGGACAGCATATCGGTGAAGGTGCGGCCAAACAGGGCGGCGGCAAAGCTGGTCAGCAGCACGTTGCCAAAGCGGTGCCCGAAGCGGTAGGCGGCCTGCTCTTCGCTGACGCGCGCGCCCACCAGCATGTCGAGGCCTTCCTCGCAGAGCCGGCGCACCAGGGCCGGCGCGGCGCTGGCATCGTAGGTGCCGTCTCCATCGACCATCACATAGATGTCCGCCTCGACGTCGGCGAACATCCGGCGCACGACGTTGCCCTTGCCCTGCAGCGGCACGGCCCGAACCACCGCGCCGGCAGCGCGCGCGCGTACGGCCGTGGCATCCACCGAGTTGTTATCGAATACGTAAACGGTCGCGCCAGGCAAATGGCTTCGGAACGCGAGCACGACATCGGCAATGGTCGCGGCTTCGTTGTAGCAGGGAACGATGACAGCCACGGTGGGCTGGCGATTTTCGGGCATATCAGGGCAATAGAACCGGCGATCCGGTCAAAGGAGCCCGATAGGCTACCTTACTGGCATGAAATGGAGCAAGTCAGCGCCCACGCATGGGGGGTGCCCGGCAACCTGGCCGGCCGTCAACCCGAATTGGACAAAACCGCTACACTGGGCGCCGCGTCCGGACTGAAGGTATACGCCGGGTCGCAGACGACTCCCCCAATCGCTCTACTCCTCTCCCATGGCCGGCATGGACCCCAGGCTCGTGACGCTCTGCGTCGGCAATTTCGTCATCGGCACCGGTGCGATGATCGTGACCGGCATGTTGAACGACATTGCCGGCGACTTCGGGCTGGGCGCGGCCAGCGCCGGGCAGCTGATCTCGGTGTTTGCGCTGGCCACCTGCGTGGGGGCGCCGCTGTTCGCCACGCTGGGGTCGCGCATCGACCGCCGGCTGCTGCTGGCGGGCTCGCTGCTGGTCTATGGGGTGATGCACCTGGCCGCGGCGCTGGCGCCGAGCTTTGCGGCGCTGATGGCGATCCGCTTCCTGACCGCGATCGGGGCGGCCATCTATACGCCGCAGACCGCGGCCACGCTGCCGCTGCTGGTCAATGCGCAGACCCGCGGGCGCGCCATCAGCTTCGTGTTCCTGGGCTGGAGCATCGCCAGCGTGGTGGGCGTGCCGCTGGGGACGTGGATTTCCAGCACGCTGGGCTGGCGCGTCAGCATGGCGCTGGTGGGGGGGATGGCGCTGCTGGTGGCGGCGGCGGTGTGGCGCGCGCTGCCGCGCGGGCTGATGGTGCCGCCCGCCGGGCGCGAGGCCTGGGGCGCGGTGCTGCGCCACAAGCCGGTGATGCTGGTGGTGCTGACTACCATGATCTCGTCGGCGGGCATGTTCACGCTGTTTACCTATATTGCGCCGCTGATGCGCGACGTCCATGGCATCAGCGGCGGCGCGCTCAGCCTGATGTTCTTGGCCTATGGTGCCTGCGGGGTGTTCGGCAACGCCATGGCGGCGTCGCGCATGGACCGGGTCACGCCCAGCCGGATCGTGCAGGTGACCTTGCTGACGTCGATCACGGCGATGGTGCTGTGGCCGCTGGCCGGGCTCGGCAGCGTGGCCCTGGTGGCGCTGTTCATGCTGTGGGGCGTGGGCGGCTTTGCCACCAACAGCGCCCAGCAGGCGCGGCTGGTGCTGCTGGCGCCGGAGCGGGCCTCGGTGTCGATCTCGCTGAATTCCTCTTCGATCTACCTCGGCCAGGCCGCCGGCGCCATGGCCGGCGCGGCGATCTACACCCTGGCGGGTCCCGACACGCTGCACTGGGGCGCGGCGGCGCTGATGCTGGCGGCGCTGGCGGTGTCGCAGCGCGCGCGCCTGCTGGGCTGCCGCTGGCAACCTGCGCAGGCGGCCCGGCAGCTCTGATTCCGGCCTGAAACAAGCGCCGCGATTCCTCGCCGGCGCCTTGTGAGGAACCGCACCAAGCACTTGTCCACAGCGTTATCCGCCCCGTTATCCTCAGGGATATCCGCAGCTTATCCACATCCCTTTCCACAACCACGAAGCGGGGGCGCACGTGAGCGATTCGAGACCTTGGCCGGGCCTTGCACGCGTGCTGGCGGTCAGCCTGGGCAAGGCCATCCCGCTGGTGGTGGCGGGTGCGGGTACCGAGGCGGTAGTGCTGTCGGGCATCCGCAAGCATCCGGTCAGCACGCTGCTGCATCCGCTGCGGGTCCAGGTGCAGCAGCTGGGCCTGGCCGGCGACGAGCAGGGCGACCTGACCGTGCACGGCGGCCTCGACAAGGCGGTCTACGCCTACCCCTCGGAGCACTACGCCTGGTGGAATGCCCGCCGCCGCGCCTGTGCCCAGCCTGACTCCGGGCCGCCGCTGCCCTACGGCGCGATGGGGGAAAACCTGACGCTGGAGGGTTTGCTGGAGTCCGCGCTATGGATCGGCGACCTGGTGCGGGTCGGCACCGCCCTGCTGCGCGTGGAGGCCCCGCGCCAGCCCTGCTACAAGTTCAACGCCGCGCTGGGGTATCGCCATGCGGTGCGCGACATGGTGCAGAGCGGTTACTCAGGGGTCTATCTCAGCGTGGTGCTGAAAGGCGAAGTACGCGCCGGCGATGCCGTGATTGTGCAGGCCGGACCACGGGAATTGTCGGTCGACAGCGTAAATCAGTGGCGCCGCGATGGCCGGCGGCAGCTTTTCTGATAATGTTTGTCTAACCATACAAGCGCCCCGCTAAACACATCTCCGGCCTCCCCTGTGGCCCGGGCGGCGTTTGCCGGCGCCGGGCATTACCAGACCCTTGCACCCCTGTAACGGACTGTAATACGCGGCGCTGGCTCCGGCGGGCGAAGCGCGGTACTAGTAGAGTCTTTGCGCGACACGCACCGGCAGCAATCGGGCACAACATGCCGGGCGGTACACGGGGAGTGGCGCTGAAGACGCGGGGCAGAGGGTCCACACAATATGAAATCTGACAGGATCGACCAGCCCAAGGGCTTCGTCGACAGCAACTGGAGGGCGGCCGCCGGGACCGGGCGCGGCCGCGTGTCGCCGTGGCTGGTGGTGGTGATCGTGCTGGCCGTCGCCGGCCTGGGCTGGTTGGCGTGGCGCACGTGGCTGGCGCCCAAGCCCGCGCCCAAGCCGCCCGCGGCAGTGGTGGTGTCGACCGCGCCGGTGCAGCAGGGCGACGTGCCGCTGCAGGTTTCGGCCAACGGCAATGTCACGGCGCTGTCCACGGTGGAGGTGCGGCCGCAGGTATCCAGCACCGTGCGCACCGTCCATATCAAGGAAGGCCAGACCGTCAAGCCCGGCGACCTGCTGTTCTCGCTCGATACCCGCATGGACGAGGCCAACCTGGCAAGGGCGCAGGCGCAGTTGCTGCGCGACCAGGCCGACCTGGCCGATGCCCGCCGCGCGCTGGCGCGCAGCCAGGAGCTGCTGCAGCGTAATTTCATCTCGAAGAGCGCGGTCGATACCGCGCAGGCGCGGGCCGACGGCCTTGCCGCCACCGTGCGCGCCGACCAGGCCGCGATCGAGGCCAGCCGCGTGGCGGTCAGCTACGGCGCCATCCGCGCCACCATCAGCGGCCGCACCGGCGTGATCAACGCTTTCCCGGGCTCGCTGGTGCTGCCAGGCAGCGCCCAGCCGATGGTCACGATTGCCCAGGTGCAGCCGATCGCCGTCACCTTCAGCCTGCCCGAGCGCCAACTGGCGGCGCTGCGCGAGGCACTGCGCGCCGGCCCGGTCCAGGTCACCGCGCAGCCCAACGACGGCAACCAGGCGCCGGTGACCGGCCGCATCAGCTTTGTGGATAACACGGTCGATCCGCAGTACGGCACCATCCGCGTCAAGGCGCAGTTCGACAATGAAGAACAGCGGCTGTGGCCGGGCACCTATGCCACCGTCAGCGCCGTGGTGCAAACGCTCAAGAACGCGCTGTCGGTGCCGCCGCAGGCGGTGGTGACCGGGCCCGAGGGCCGCTTCGTCTATGTGGTCCAGCCCGACAGCAAGGTGGCGCGCGTGCCGGTGCGGGTGCTGACCACCACCGCCGCCGCGGCCGTGGTCGAGGGGGTGCAGCCCGGCGCCCGCGTGGTGGTGGAAGGCACGCAGAACCTGCGCCCGGGCGCGCTGGTGCGCGAAGCGGCGGCGCGCGGCGCTTCAGGGGCCGCTGCCGCCCGCCCTGCCAGCGCGGGGCACTGAGCCATGACGCTCTCGGAACTCTGCATCCGCCGTCCGGTGATGACGGTGCTGCTGTGCCTGGCCGTGGTCGTCACCGGCATCGTGCTGTATCCGACCATTCCGATTGCGGCGCTGCCCAGCTTCAATTCGCCGGTGATCCAGGTCACCGCGACGCTGCCCGGGGCCAGCCCCGAGACCATGGCCGCGTCGGTGGCGACGCAGCTGGAGAAGCAGTTCGCGACGATTCCGGGCGTGTCGGTGATCAGCTCGTCGAACACGCTCGGCAACTCCAGCATCACCATCGAGTTCAACAGCGACCGCGATATCGACGACGCGGCCGTCGACGTGCAGGCGGCGCTGTTCCGCGCGCAGCGCTCGCTGCCGATCGAGATGACGACGCCGCCGTCATACCGCAAGGTCAACCCGGCCGACGCGCCGGTGCTGCTGCTGGCGATCAACTCGCCGGCGATGAGCCTGGCCGACCTGAACGCCTTCGGCGACAACCTGATCTCGCCGACGCTGGCGACGCTGCCGGGCGTGGCGCAGGTGCAGATCTTCGGGCAGAAGCGCTTTGCCGTGCGCGTGCGCGCCCACCCCGATGCGCTGGCCGCGCGCGGGCTGACGCTGGACGAGCTGGCCACCGCGCTGAACCGCGCCAACGCCAACACGCCGGTGGGCACGCTCGACAGCGCGCGCCAGACCCTGACGATCCAGGCCAATCGGCAGCTGACCAATGCCGACGCCTTCCGCAATATCATCGTCGCCAGCCAGCCCAACGGCGCGCTGGTGCGGCTGTCCGACGTGGCCGAGGTCGAGGACAGCGTCGAGACCATCAAGACCGGCAGCTGGCTCAACAACGAGCGCTCGATCGTGCTGGCGGTGCTGCGCCAGCCCGACGCCAACACCGTCGCCGTGGTCGACGCGATCCATGCCGCCCTGCCCCGCCTGATCCAGCAGATGCCGGGCTCGATCAACGTCTCGGTGGTCAACGACCGCTCGCGCTCGATCCGCGAATCGATCCACGACGTGCAGTTCACGCTGGCGCTGACGGTGGCGCTGGTGGTGATGGTGATCTTCCTGTTCCTGCGCCGCGCCGCGGCCACGCTGATCCCCACCGTGTCGCTGCCGATTTCGCTGATCGGCACGGTGGCGCTGATGAAGGCGTTCGGCTACAGCCTGGACAATGTCTCGCTGCTGGCGATCACGCTGGCGGTGGGGCTGGTGGTGGACGATGCCATCGTCATGCTCGAGAACATCGTGCGCCATATCGAGGACGGCGTGGCGCCGCTGAAGGCCGCGCTGGTGGGCTCGCGCGAGATGGGCTTCACCATCCTGTCGATCTCGATCTCGCTGGTGGCGGTGTTCATCCCGATCTTCTTCATGCCGGGCGTGATCGGCCTGCTGTTCCACGAATTCGCCGCGGTGGTGTCGCTGTCGATCCTGGTGTCGGCGCTGGTGTCGCTGACGCTGATCCCGATGCTGTGCGCGCGCTTCCTGTCGGCCGAGAACGTGCCGGTGGACGAATCGCACCATGCCTATGGCGACCACCCGGTGGCGCAGCCCGCGGTGGCGCAGAAGCAGACCCTGGGCATGCGCTCGACGCAGTGGTTCGAGAACCTGTTCGAGTTCACGCTGCACCGCTATGCGCGCGGGCTGGACTGGTGCCTGGCGCACCGGCGCACCGTGCTGGTGGCAGCGGGCCTGACCTTCGTGCTGACCGCGGTGCTGTTCGTGGCCATTCCCAAGGGCTTCTTCCCTGAAGAGGATATCGGCCAGATCCGTGTCAACGCCGAAGGGCCGCAGGATATTTCGTTCGACGCCATGTCGGAGCGCCTGCGCGACGCGGCCGAGCGCATGCGCGCCAACCCGGCGGTCAAGAGCATCGTGGTGGCAATCGGCGGCGGCCCCTCGCCGGCGATCAATACCGGGCGCATGTTCGTCGAACTGAAGCCGCGCGGCGAGCGCGACGCGATGCCGAAGGTGATCGAGTCATTGCGGCGCGACGTCGCCGGCGTGCCGGGCCTGGCGGTGTATTTCGCGCCGGTGCAGAACCTGCAGCTGGGCGGACGCCAGAGCAAGAGCCGCTACCAGTACACGCTGCAGAGCGTGAAGGCCGGGCAGCTGCAGGACTACTCCGACCAGCTGATGGCGAAGATGCGCGCCGACAGCCTGTTCCGCGACGTCACCAGCGACTCGCAGCAATCCGGGCTGGAGGCGCACCTGACCATCGACCGCGACAAGGCCAATGCGCTGGGCGTGCAGATGCAGGACGTGCGCACCGCGCTGTACTCGGCCTTCGGCGAGCGCCAGGTGTCGACCATCTACACGCCGATCGACAACTACTACGTGATCCTGCAGGCGGCCGACGTCGACCGCACCGACGAAAGCGCGTTCTCCAAGCTCTATGTGCGCAGCAAGACCGGGCAGATGGTGCCGGTGTCGGCCTTCGCCACCACCGAGCGCCGGGTCGGGCCGATCGCGGTCAACCACCAGGGGCAGCTGCCGTCGGTGACGGTGTCGTTCAACCTGGCCCCGGGCGCGGCGCTGGGCGATGCTTCCGCGCGCATCGACCGCTACAAGCAGGAGATCGCGATGCCGACCTCGATCTTCACCAGCTGGGGCGGCGACGCGGCGGTGTTCCAGTCGTCGCAGGCGACGCAGATCGTGCTGCTGGTGGCGGCGATCGCGGTGATCTACACGCTGCTGGGCGTGCTGTACGAAAGCTACATCCACCCGCTCACCATCCTGGCGGGCCTGCCCTCGGCGGCGGTGGGTGCGTTGCTGACGCTGTTTATCTTCGACGTCGAGCTGTCGCTGATCGCGGTGATCGGCGTGCTGATGCTGATCGGCATCGTCAAGAAGAACGCGATCATGATGATCGACTTCGCGCTGGCGGCGCAGCGCGAACAGGGTATGACCCCGGCCAGGGCGATCCGCCAGGCGTGCCTGCTGCGCTTCCGGCCGATCATGATGACCACCTTCGCCGCGGTGATGGGCGCGCTGCCGCTGGCACTGGGCCTGGGCGCCGGCGCCGAGCTGCGCCAGCCGCTGGGCCTGGCGGTGGTGGGCGGCCTGCTGTTCTCGCAGGTGATCACGCTGTTCATCACGCCGGTGATCTACCTGGCGCTGGACCGGTTCTCCGGCACCGGGCCGCTGCAGATCGATGCGGACGGCAACCGGCTGCCGGAGAAGGTGACCGGGGAGACGGTGCAGCAGCACTGAGGGCGATGGCTGGAATTACGGCTAAGCGCCCGCTTCCGCGAGAATGTCGCCGGGTACGTCCAGGGCTTGCGCCAGCCGGCGCAGCGCCTCGGCACTGCCCGCGCGCGAGCGGTTTTCGATCTGGCTGAGATACGGCTTGCTCAGGCCGGCGGCCCGGGCGAGGGCATCCTGCGTCAGCCGGCGATAGTTGCGCCATGCCTTGACCGGATGATCGCCGGCCAGTTCGGCGTCGAGCACGGCGGCCGGCACGCGGAAGCCATCGTCGCCGGCCTTGGCCGCGTCGAACAGGACGACATCGCCGGCATCCTCGATCAGGTGCTTGACGCGTTCCCATACCTCGATGGGCACTACCGCGTATTCGCGGCGGCCGTCGCGTTCAATAAACTGGATATCGGTCATCGGCAAGCACCTCCACGCGGGCTGATGGCCAGTACCAGGGCTATCAGCCGGTCGTTCTCAATTTCGTACAAGACTCGCCAATCCCCTACCCGCAACCGGTAGCCGTCGCGGCCCGCAAGCTTTCTGGCGTTCGGGTTGGGCGCGTAAGGATCGGCGGCAAGTGCGTGGATCTTCGCGACGATCGTTGCGGCAAGGTTACGGGGCATGGCCCGCAGCGCCTGAGCAGCCTGCTTGGTGAACTCAATGGCGAACATGCAGGATCATAGTCCCTTGCTAACACGTTAGCAAACAAAGTTTGCTAACGATCGAGGTGGTTCAAGGCGACCAACATTGCATACATGTGGCATGCGCGCCACGTCCTTTGAGTTAAGTCATTTACCTATCTCACTTAAATGATAATAATTCTCGTTAACTAAAACGGCGTCACCCAGCCTACCCGCCGGGCAGCGCCTGCACGCGAGCCAGCCACCCGTTACGGTTTTCCGCCAGCCAGCGTTCGTTTTCTTCTGGGGAGAATCCATGAAACGTCGCTGTCTGGCGCGCCTGCGCGCCTCTGTCCGGGTCACGCCTCCCATTGCCGCCGTATGCGCGGCGCTGGGCTCGCCAGCCTTCGCCGCGGACGGCGCTGGCGCCACCACCAGGCTGGCCGCGCTGAACGAGGTGGTGGTCACCGCCACCCGCACGGAAGAGCGCGCGGACGCGGTGGCGTCGACCATCACCACGCGCGATGCGCGGCAGGTCGAGCGCGCGCAGCCGGTCGACGAGGCCGGCCTGTTCGCCGACGAGCCCGATATCGACGTGCCGCGCGATCGCCGCCGCTTCGGCGCCGGCAGCATCAATATCCGCGGCATCGAGGACAACCGCGTGCTGCAGATGGTCGACGGTGTGCGGCTGCCGGATTTCTTCAACGGCGGCGGCCCGTCGAACATCTCCAGCTCGACCCGCGATGCGCCGGAGTTCTCGTTCCTGAAGCGTGTCGAAGTGCTGCGCGGACCGGCGTCGAGCCTGTATGGCTCGGACGCGATTGGCGGCGTGGTGGCGTACGCGACCAAGGATCCGTCGGACCTGATGCAGGGCCGCAAGGTCGGCGGCGAGCTGGGGCTGAACTGGAACGGCATCGACAACGGCTTTGGCCAGACCGCCGGCGTGGCCGGCGGCAGCGACACGCTGCAGGGCCTGTTCATGTACGCGAACCGCAACGCGCATGAGATGAAGAACATGGGCAGCGACGATTCCAGCTCGGTCAACCGCACCCGGCCCAACCCGCAGGACGTGCGCACGCAGGCGTGGCTGGGCAAGATCCTGCTCAACGCCAGCCCGGCGCACAAGTTCAGGTTCACCTACGAGCATCGCGACGGCAACACCGACACCGACCTGCTGCGCCTGTCCACGGCCTTGCCCCGCGTCACCGCCGCCAATGGCAATGAAGACCTGAGCCGCGACCGCGTCAGCCTGGACTACGAGTGGAAGCCGGCCGGCGGCGTGCTCGATCGCCTCACCGCGCAGGTCTACTACCAGGAGTCCGAGACCACCACGCTGACCAACCAGGTACGCAGCAACACCAGCACCGGCTGCTCGGCCACCACGCGCGGCACCAGCCTGTGCAACGTCGCGCTGGGCTTTGCCTTCAAGCAGGAGCAGACCGGCTTCAACCTGCAGGGCGACAAGTCGTTCGCCACCGGCGCCGTCGCGCACCGGCTGATCGGCGGCGTCGATTTCATGCGCGTGCGCTCGTCGGAATCGCGCGACGGCACGGTGCGCAACCTGACCACCGGTACCACCACCAAGACGCTGGCCGGCGAGAATTTCCCGATCCACGACTTCCCCACCGGCGAGACCCGCCAGACCGGCCTGTTCGCGCAGGACGAGATGCGCTTCTTCGATGGCCGCTTCACGCTGACGCCGGGCCTGCGCTTCGACCATTACTCGCTGTCGCCCGACGGCGATGACCTGGTCTACAACAATGCCGGCGGCCGCCCCGCGGTCAGCAAGAGCGATTCGCACCTGTCGCCCAAGCTGTCGGCGCTGTGGCAGGCGACCGATCGCGTCAACCTGTGGGCGCAATACGTGTTCGGCTACCGCGCGCCCAACTACCAGGAAGTCAACGGCAGCTTCCGCAACCCGGTGCAGGGCTATGGTGCCGCGCCTAACGCCAACCTGGACCCCGAGAAGAGCCGCTCGTTCGAGATCGGCGCGCGCTATACCAGCGACAACGTGCAGACCAGCGTGGCGCTGTTCGACAACCGCTACCGCGACTTCATCGAACAGGTGCAGCTGGCCTGCCCGTCGGACCCCGCCTGCCTGCCCGGCCTGCGCGCGACCTACCAGTACCGCAACCAGACCAGCGTGCGCATCTACGGCGCCGAGTGGCGCGGCGTGTGGCGCTTCCTGCCGCAATGGCGCATCGATGGCGCGGTGGCGTACGCGCATGGCAACAACGAGCAGACCGGCCAGCCGCTCAACAGCGTCTCGCCGCTGCGCGCCAGCGCCGGGCTGACGTGGGAGCGTGTGCAAGGACAAGGTGCCGCGATCCGCTGGCGCGGCGCGCGGCCGGTGACGCGCACCGACGATTCGTCGTTCACCTACTTCAAGCCCGCCGGCTACGGCGTGGTCGACCTGCAGGCGTGGTGGCGCTTCAACCGCCATGTCAGCCTGGCGCTGTCGGTCAACAACCTGTTCGACAAGAAGTACTGGCTGTGGGGCGACGTGCGCCAGACCGGCGTCTCGGCGACCGAGCCCGGCGTGGATTTCTACACGCAGCCGGGCCGCACCTTCGCCGCCAGCCTGAAGCTGTCGTTCTGAGTCACGCCGGCTCAAGGAGGTACTGAATGTCCCCACAAACCATAACCAGGCGCATGCTGTGGGCGCTGCTGTGCCTGCTGCTGTGGACTGGCGCGGCGCAGGCTGCCGCGCCGCGCATCGCCATCCTGACCAGCTCGCCGGTGCCAGCGGGCAAGTTCGGCCCGCTGCGCGAACTGGCGCAGGCGCAAGGCATGACGCTGGAGGCGCAGTACCTGGAGCGCATGCCGGCGCAGCAGGTGGCGCCGTTTATCCACAATGCCGACCTGCTGATCGTCGACGCGCCGCGCGACCATATCGTCAGCGCGATGCTGCAGCGCCTCGGCCCGCTGTGGAGCGAGGCGCGCGTGCCGCGCGTGTTGATCGCCACCGACCGCCATGAGGCGCACGGTGTCGACGACGAGCTCGCCGCCCGGCTGCAGGCGTACTACGTCAACGGCGGCCGCGGCAACTTCGGCGCGATGATGCGCACGATCGCGGCCCGCCAGTTCCACTTGCGCAGCGACGACGGCATCCCGGCGCCCGTGGTGTTCCCGAAGGCTGCCTACTACCACCCCAGGCTCGCCGGCGTGATCACCACCTCGCCGCAGGAAGCGCTGGCCGTCTCCGGCAGCAGCGGCCCGGTGATCGGCATCGCCATCCACCAGGCCTATGTGTCGGGCCTCGACAGCGCCTTTATCGACGACCTGATCGGCCGCCTCGAAGCGCGCCATGCGCGCGTGCTGACCTTCTACGGCCCGGTGATGGACGCGCACGGCATCACGCGCATGGCGATGCCCGGCGGCAAGCGCCTGGTCGACGTGCTGGTCAACGGGCAGATCATGCTGAACCCGCACGGGCGCAAGGCCGAGTTCGAGCAACTCGACGTGCCGGTGCTGCAGGTCATGCCCTACCGCAAGGGCGACGCGCAGGCGTGGCAGGACGACCCGCACGGCATCAGCCTGACCGATACGCCGTTCTACCTGGTGCAGCCCGAACTGGCCGGCGTGATCGATCCCATCCTGGCCGCCGCCACCGCCAGGGGCGACGGTGCCATCGTCGGCCTGCCGGCGCAGCTCGATGCAGTAGCCGACAAGGCGCTGGCGCTGGCGCGGCTGCGCCACCTGCCCAACGCCGACAAGCGCGTGGCCATCCTGTACTACAACTATCCCCCCGGCGAGAAGAACCTGTCGGCGTCGTTCCTGAACCTGCCGAAGAGCCTGGCCAGCACGCTGGCTGCGCTGCGCGCGGCGGGCTACACCACCGAGGCCGCCGACGAAGCGCGGCTGCAGCGCGACCTCGGCGCGCTGCTGGCGCCCTTCTATCGCAGCGGCAGGCTCGAGCCCTTGCTCGATGCCGGCCTCGCGGTGTGGATGCCGATGTCGCAATACCGTCGCTGGTACGACGCGCAGCCGGCGGCCTTCCGCGCCGCGGTGGCGCAGCGCTGGGGCAATCCGGAGCAATCGGCGATGGCGACCACGCGCCACGGCGAACCCGGCTTCGTGATCCCGCGGCTGCAGCTCGGCAACGTCGCGCTGATGCCGGTGCCGCCGCGCGGCGAGCGCAACGAGTCGGACGAGAAGGCGCTGTACCACTCCACCTCCACGCCGCTGAACCACTTCTACATGGCCGCCTACCTGTGGGCACGCCAGGACCGCGAGGCGCTGGTCCACTACGGCACCCACGGCACGCAGGAATGGACGCCGGGCAAGGAGCGCGGCCTGTCGGTCACCGACCAGCCCTACCTGGTGCTGGGCAACGTGCCGGTGATCTATCCGTATATCGTCGATGACGTCGGCGAAGCGATCCAGGCCAAGCGCCGCGGCCGCGCCGTGATCGTCAGCCACCAGACGCCGCCGTTCCGCCCGGCCGGGCTGCATACCGACCTGGTCGCGCTGCACGACCAGTTGCACGCGTACCTGCAGCAGGACCAAGGCGCGGTGAAGGACACCATCCGCCAGCAGATCCTGTCGCGCAGCGCGTCGATGCATCTGTTCCAGGACATGGGCTGGAGCGCGGCACGGGCGCGCGCGGATTTCAGCGGCTACCTCGATGCGCTGCATATCCACCTGCACGAACTCGGCGGCGCACTGCAGCCCTATGGCCTGCACACCTTCGGCCAGTCGCAGGACCCGGGACTGCGGCTCTACACGACCATGGCGATGCTCGGCAAGGACTGGCTCCGGCGCGTGTTCCCGGACGAGCCCGAAGAGCTGTTCGCGGTCGACTACACGCAGCTCGCGCAGACACCGCCCTATGCAATGGTGCGGCGCTACGTGGCCGAGGGCGCGTCGCTGGAGGAGCTACCCGATGCGCGCCAGCGCGAGGACATGCAGCGGGCGCGGCAGCTCTATGCCAGCCTCGACGCAACGCCCGAGAACTCGGGGCTGCTGACCGCATTGGCCGGCCGCCACCTGCACTCCGGCACCGGCGGCGACCCGGTGCGCAACCCCGACACCTTGCCGACCGGCCGCAACCTCTACGGCTTCGATCCCTCCAAGGTGCCCAGCCGCGAAGCGTGGAAGGCGGGCCAGGCCGCCGCCGAGGCGATGATCGCCGACTGGCGCAAGCGCCATGGCCGCTATCCCGACAAGCTGGCGTTCTCGCTGTGGAGCGTCGAGACCATGCGCCACCAGGGCATGCTCGAAGCGCAGGCGATGGCGGCGCTGGGCGTGCGGCCGAAGTGGGACGACGGCGGCCGCGTGGTCGGGGTCGAGCCGATTGCCGCGGCGGAGCTGGGCCGTCCGCGCGTCGACGTGGTGCTGTCCGCCACCGGTCTGTATCGCGACCACTTCCCGAACCTGATGAAGTGGCTGGCCGAGGCAGTGAAGCTTGCCGCCGCGCAACCGGAAGCCGGCAACGTCGTTGCGGCGAATACCCGCGCCGTCCGGGAACGGCTGAGCAAGCTCAATGTCCCCGCCGAACGGCTCGACGCGCTCGCGGTGACGCGCATCTTTGCCAGCGAATCGGGCAACTACGGCACCGGCCTGAACGATGCGGCGCTGGCGACTGATACCTTCGGCAGCGGCCGGCAGGCCGACGCCAAGCTGGCCAGTCTGTATCTCGCGCGCATGCAGTACGCCTACGGCCCGGACGAGCAGCACTGGGACGAGGCGCTGCCGCAGGTCAACCTGTATGCCGAGAACCTCAAGGGCGTCGACGGTGCGCTGCTGGCGCGCAGTTCCAACCTTTACGGCATGCTGACCACCGACGATCCGTTCCAGTACCTCGGCGGCATCGGCCTGGCGGTGCGCCACCTGACCGGCAAGGCGCCGGAGCTGCTGATCTCCAACCTGCGCGATGCCAGCCAGGCACGCACCGAGACCGCCGCCGGCTTCCTTGCCAGCGAGCTGCGCACGCGCTACTTCCATCCCGGCTGGATCGAGGGCATGAAGGCCGAGGGCTACAGCGGCGCGCTGAACGTGCTCGACACCGTCAACAACTTCTGGGGCTGGACCGCGGTCTCGCCCGAGATCGTGCGCGACGACCAGTGGACCGAGTTTGCCGAGGTCTATGTCAACGACAAGCACCAGCTCGGCCTCAACGAGTGGTTCGAAAAGAATGCGCCGCAGGCCCAGGCGCAGGTAATCGAACGCATGCTCGAAGCCGCGCGCAAGGGATACTGGAAGGCGGACAGCAAGCTCTTGCAGACACTGGCGCAGCGCTATCAGGACCTGGCGCAGCGGCACGACATTGTCAGCCACAACCGCGCGTTCAACCAGTATCGCGAGCAGCAGGCCCGGGCCGCCGCGCCGGGCTATGGCTTGCAGCCGCGCGCTGCGGCGCCGCGTCCGGCACCGGCGCCAACGCCGCCGCAGCCTGCCGCCACAGAACCCGCGCCAACGCCCGCACTCGCGCCGAACCAGCCGCAGCCCGTGCAAGGCATGGAGCTGGTGGAGCGCAAGCCGCCCGCGGCCGAGATCGTGCCGGTGCTGTCGTGGCTGGCCGGCGGCATCGCGCTGGCGGCCGCGATCACGGGCGGCGCGCTCAGCGCGCGGCGGCGCCAGGCCGATGCCGGCGGCAGCTGGCTGCCGCAACGGCGCTGACGCCACCACGAATTCCATCGCATTCAACCAGACCAGACATGACACCCACCCTGCTCGAAACCCTGATGTACGACGTCGGCCAGCTGTTCCTGATCCCGACGCTGGCGCTGATCGCGCTGCTGTTTCTCTATGCCTTCTGGGCGCTCGGCGAGTTCGCCATGCAGGCCTGGCTGCGCGGGCGCCATCCCATCGGCAGCGGGCGCGGCTACGTGCTGGTGGCCTGGGCGCGCAAGCACAGGGTGGCCGATGCCGACGCGCTCGATGTCGCCGCGCACCGCCTGCTGGAGCGCCCGCGCATCGCCACGCGCGTAGCGCCGATGCTGGGGCTGGTGGCGACCATGATCCCGATGGGGCCGGCGCTGAAGGGGCTGTCCGGTGGCAACCTGGCCAATGTGGGCGAGAATCTCACCATCGCCTTCTCCGCGGTGATCCTGGCGCTGATCGCGGCCAGCATCACCTTCTGGGTGGTCAACGTGCGCCGGCGCTGGCTGGCCGAGGAACTGGTGTGGCTGGCGCAGGCGCGGCCGCAGTGGGAGGTGGACGAATGAAGTTCCTGGAAGAGAGCGAGGCCGACGACCCGATCCTGTCGGTAGTGAACCTGATCGACGTGTTCCTGGTGGTGATCGCCGCGCTGCTGGTGGCGATCGCGCAGAACCCGGCCAATCCGTTCACCCATGATGACGTGACCATCATCAAGAATCCTGGCAAGCCGAACATGGAGATCGTGTCGCGCCAGGGCGAGAAGGTGGTGCGCTACCAGGCCAGCGGCCAGGTCGGCAGCGGCGACGGCATCAAGGCCGGCGTGGCGTACCGGATGCAGGACGGATCGATGGTGTACGTGCCGGAGCAGCCCGCGCCGCAGGCGTCGGTGCCGGCCACCGAAACGAGATAGAGGAAAACCGCGTGATCTCATTCCGCTTGTTTGTACGCTTGTGCGCGGCCGCCACGCTGGCTGCGGCCGTGGCCGTACTGGGCGCCGGCTGTGCCGCGTCGGTGCCGGCTCCCTCCACGGTCAGCGCCGCCTTTGCCGGCAAGCCCTACGTGCTGCTGGGCGAGGTGCACGACAACGCCGCCGGCCAGCAGCAGCGGCTGGCCGCGCTGACGCGTGCAGTCGAACAAGGCTGGCGTCCGGCCATCGCCATGGAGCAGTTCGACCGCGAGCGCCAGGCCGATATCGACCGGGCCCGGCGCGAGCGCCCGCGCGATGCCGACTACCTGATCGCGCAGGCCGGCGGCGGCGCGTGGCAGTGGCCGCTGTACAAGCCGGTGGTGGCGCTGGCGCTTCAATACGATCTGCCGCTGGTCGCCGCCAACCTGTCGCGCGCCGACGCGGGCAAGATCGTGCGTGGCGGGCTGGAGGGGCTGTTTTCCGCGGACGAGCGGCAGCAGCTGGGACTGACCGGCGCGTTGCCGCCGGACCTGGTGGCGGCGCAGACCGCGGTGCTCGACCGCGGGCACTGCGGCAATTTCCCCAAGGCGATGCTGCCCGGCATGCTGGCGGCACAGGCCGCACGCGACGCGGTGATGGCGCAGGCGTTGCGGCCTTATGCCGGGCGCGGCGCGGTACTGATCGCGGGGAACGGGCATGTGCGGCGCGATGTGGGGGTGCCGCGCTGGCTGGGCGGTGACGCCGGGCAGGCGCTCAGCATCGGCTATGTGGAAAGTGCGCCGGACCAGGGCGAGTTCGATATGGCGGTGGTGGTGCCGGCGGTCGAGCGCAAGGATCCTTGCCTGCAGGCGAAGCCGGCGGGGTGAGGTGATGTTTCAGGTTCAGGGCCGCTTGCCATGGACACGCCGGCCCTCTCCCCCAACCCCTCTCCCGCGCGCGGGAGAGGGGAGCGCTTGCGCAGGGATGCAGCAAGCCCGAACGCATTTGCATACCGACGGTTTGCTCCCCTCTCCCGCTTGCGGGAGAGGGGCGGGGGAGAGGGCCGGCGTCTCCACGAAGTGCCGCCCTTCCACCTGCCCACCCACTCCATCCACGTAAACCCCAACCCCATCTCCGCCCATTTGACAGCCTTTTGACAGTTTCCCCTGCCTAGAATCCGCCCCAAGGCTGGAAGTTCCGGCCTGACGTTCACCAAAATCCAAGAACAGTCCCGGCCAGCCTTCGCCGCGCCGGACAGGAGACAAGCCCGGTGCCGCGCTGCTGCGCGCCACCGGCCCGCATCCCGTCCCGCAACGCCATGGCCGCCGGAACCCCCGGGTCGGATCGCGGCCGCCATCGACTGGCAAGCGATCACCGGTATTACCAAGGAGACCGCCATGCGCCGTACCTATTTCCGCTTCGCTCATGCCGTGATGGCATCCGCCACCCTTGCCGCCGCTGCCGTGGCCGCGCCCGCGTTCGCGCTGGACAACGTCAAGGTCATGATCGGCGCCAACCCCGGCGGCGGCTTCGACCAGACCGGCCGCTCGCTGGGCGCGGCCATGGTCGCCGCGGGCCAGGCCAAGGCCGCTTCGTACGACAACAAGGGCGGCGCCGGCGGCACCATCGCGCTGACCCAGTTCGTCAACACCGACAAGGGCAACCCCAATGCACTGATGGTGGTCGGTGCGGTGATGGTCGGCGCGATCGAGACCAACAAGCCGCCGGTCACGCTGAAGAACGCCACGCCGATCGCACGCCTGTTCGCCGACACCATGGTCATCACCGTGCCGGCCAGCTCGCCGATCAAGTCGATCAAGGACCTGACCACGCAACTGAAGGCCAACCCGGGCAGCGTCAGCTGGGGCGGCGGCTCCAAGGGCTCGATCGACCATATCCTGGCCGGCCTGGTCGCCAAGGAAAGCGGCGTCGACCCGAAGAAGGTCAACTACGTGCCGTTCCAGGGCGGCGGCGAAGCCTCGGCCTCGATCATGGGCGGGCACGTGACGGTGGGCATCGCCGGCGTGTCGGAATTCCTGCCCTTTATCAAGAGCGGCAAGATGCGCGCGCTGGCGGTCACGTCCAAGGACCGCGTTGCCGACATCCCGACCCTGAAGGAGCAAGGCGTCAATGTCGAGATCTACAACTGGCGCGGCGTGTACGGCGCGCCGGGCACCACCCCCGAGCAGCGCAAGGCCATGATCGACGCGGTGGTCAAGGCCACCGAGAGCAAGACCTGGAAGGACACGCTGCAGAAGAACGACTGGACCCCGTTCCTGCTGACCGGCGACGAGTTCGGCAAGTTCGTCGACAGCGAATCGACGCGCCTGGGCGCGACGCTGCGTGAACTGGGCGTGGCCAAGTAATCCTGCCCGGCGCGCGGCTTACGCCCGCGCCATACCGTCTTAACGCATCGCTCTCGCTTTACCTGTCGTGCCTGCCGACGCCGCCGGTGATCCCGGTGGCCGGAAACACGGCGCGGGGCCCGGTGTCCACCTGCGATACCGAAGACAACAACACATGTCACTGGGCCCCGCCGCCGCGCGGGCAGCATCCGCCAGCGTCGCGCACGCCCGCCCCCGCGGCTCGGCGACCATGGCCAAGGAGTCTCCATGAAACCCTCGCACCTCGCCATCGGCATCGCCGTGCTGGCGATCTCGCTGTTCTTCTTCCTCGGGCTGTCCGGCATCACCGGCGACGAGGGCTATGCGGGCCTGTCGCCGCGCTTCGTGCCCACGCTGGTGGCGATCGGCCTGGCGGTGTGCGGCGCGCTGCTGACCTGGCAGGGCGTGCGCGGCGGTTTCCGCAACATGCCGGAAGAGGACGCCGAGCTGCCCAATGCGCCGCACAACTTCGGCGGTTTCCTCTGGGTCGCCGCGGGCCTGGTGCTGAACATGGCGCTGATCGGCACGCTCGGCTTCGTGCTGTCGTCGACGCTGCTGATGGTCTGCGTGGCGCGCGGCTACGGCAGCCGCCGCGTCGTGCGCGACGCCATCATCGGGCTGTGCATCACGGTGCCGATGTGGGCGCTGTTCGAGTTCCTGCTCGGCATCAACCTGCCGCTGCTGCCCATCGCCGGCTTCTGAGCCCGCCCGTCCCGCAAGGAGTCTTCGCATGGATACCCTGAACCAGCTGATGCACGGCTTTGCCGTCGCGATCACGCCGATCAACCTGATGTGGGCCCTGGTGGGCTGCTTCCTCGGCACCGCCATCGGCGTGCTGCCGGGCATCGGCCCTGCGCTGACGGTGGCGATGCTGTTGCCGCTGACCGCCAAGGTCGAGCCCACCGCGGCGCTGATCATGTTTGCCGGCATCTACTACGGCGCGATGTACGGCGGCTCGACCACCTCGATCCTGATGAACACGCCGGGCGAGTCCTCCACCATGGTCACCGCCATGGAAGGCAACCTGATGGCGAAGAACGGCCGCGCCGGCCCGGCGCTGGCGACCGCGGCGATCGGCTCGTTCGTGGCCGGCACCATTGCCACCGTGATGCTGTCGCTGTTCGCGCCGGTGGCCGCCGACGTGGCGCTGCAGTTTGGCCCGGGCGAGTACTTCATGATCATGCTGCTGGCCTTCACCACGGTGTCGGCGGTGCTGGGCTCGTCGCTGCTGCGCGGCATGACTGCGCTGTTCCTGGGCCTGGGCATCGGCCTGATCGGCATGGATTCGCTGTCGGGCCAGACCCGCTATTCGATGAACGTGCAGGAGCTGTACGACGGCATCGATATCGTGGTGGTCGCCGTCGGCCTGTTCGCGGTGGGCGAGGCGCTGTTCAATGCGTTCTTCCCGCAGCCGCCCAGCACCTACAACAAGCTCAGCTCGACCCATATGAACCGGTCGGACTGGAAGCGCTCGCTGCCGGCGTGGATCCGCGGCACCTTCATCGGCTTCCCGTTCGGGCTGATCCCGGCGGGCGGCGCCGAGATCCCGACCTTCCTGTCGTATGCGACCGAGAAGAAGCTGTCGGACCACAAGGAAGAGTTCGGCAAGGTCGGCGCGATCGAAGGCGTGGCCGGCCCCGAGGCCGCCAACAACTCGGCCGTGACCGCGACGCTGGCGCCGCTGCTGACGCTGGGCATTCCCACTTCCAACACCACCGCGATCCTGCTGGCGGCGTTCCAGAACTACAACCTGCAGCCGGGCCCGATGCTGTTCCAGACCTCGGGCGACCTGGTGTGGGGCCTGCTGGCGTCGCTGTATATCGGCAACGTCATGCTGCTGGTGCTGAACCTGCCGGCGATCGGCCTGTGGGTGCGCATGCTGCGCGTGCCGACGCCGCTGCTGTATGGCGGCATCCTGATCTTCGCCGGGCTGGGCGCGTACGGCATCCGCCAGTCGTGGTTCGACCTGCTGCTGCTGTTCGCGATCGGCCTGCTCGGCATGGTGATGCGCCGCTTCGACTTCCCCACCGCGCCGGTGATCGTCGGCATGATCCTCGGGCCGATGGCGGAGAAGCAGCTGCGCAATGCGCTGTCGATCGGCCAGGGCGACTGGAGCCTGTTCCTGCGCCAGCCGATCTCGGCCTCGATCCTGGCGCTGACGGTGGCGGTGGTGGTGATCCCGCGCCTGCTGCGCTGGCACGCCGGCCGCGGCAGCGCGCATGCGCAGGCAGACAACGCCGCGTGATTCGCGTTAGCATGCGATAGTCTCTGCGGGGCCCGGCGCCATGGCGTGCGGGCCTCTTTGTTTTCTCTCGTCACAACAACAAGCGCCGGCGCTCAGCGCCAGGCCGCTGACCGATGCCGCTTGCCGCCAACCGCTGGCTGTCCGCGCTGCCCACGCTGGCGCTCGGGCTGGCCGCCGCCCTGCTCTGCACTCTCCTGCATACGCCGCTGCCGTGGATGATCGGGCCGCTGCTGGCGGTGGCCGCCGCGCGCATGGCCGGCGCCGACCTGCGCGCGCCGGCGCAGGCGCGCAATGCCGGCCAATGGGTCATCGGCGCCTCGCTCGGGCTGTATTTCACGCCGGACGTGGTGGCGCGGCTGGTGGAGTACCTGCCGTACATCGTCGCGGGCTCGTTGTTCGCGCTGGCGCTCGGCGCGGGCGGAGCGCTGCTGCTGCGGCGGACCACTGGCGTCGCCTTCAAGACCGCGTTCTTTTCCACCGCTATCGGCGGCGCCTCGGAGATGGCCAACCTGGCCGAGCGCAACGGCGCGCGCATCGACCAGGTGGCGGCGGCGCATTCGCTGCGGGTGCTGATGGTGGTGGTGACGGTGCCGGCGATCTTCCAGTACGGCGGCATCCACGGGCTCGACCCGTATATCCCGGGCCCGCGCGTGGTCAGCGCGCCGGGGCTGCTGGCGCTGGTGGCGATCACGCTGGGCGTGGCGCTGCTGGTGAAGCGGCTGAACATGCCCAACCCGTTCGTGATCGGCACGCTGCTGGCGGCGGCGGTGCTGACCGCCTGCGGCATCGAGCTGTCGGCCATCCCCACCTGGATGAGCCGGGCCGGCCAGCTGCTGATCGGAGTGTCGCTGGGGGTGCGCTTCTCGCGCGAGTTCCTGCATACCGCGCCGCGCTTCCTGTCGGGGGTGGCGCTGTACACCGTGCTGGCGCTGGTGGTGTCGGCGCTGTTCGGCTGGGGGCTGTCGGCGCTGTCGGGCGCGCACCCAGCCACGGTGATCCTGGGCACCACCCCGGGCGGCATCGCCGAGATGTGCATCACCGCCAAGGTGCTCGAGGTCGGGGTGCCGCTGGTGACCGCCTTCCACGTGATCCGGATGGCGTTCGTGGTGCTGGCCACCGGGCCCCTGTATCATTGCCTCAAACATCGCGTCGCGCCGGAGGAGACAGAATAGCGGTCCGCCACAGGATCGCCATGGCGCGGCCAGACAGAACAAGGAGCCTCATGCCCGAAGCCCTGACCCTTGCCGACATCGACGCCACGCTCGAGCGCGTGCTGGCGCCGTGGGTACGCCAGCTCGGCCTGCGCGCCGAAGCCGTCGACGAGCGCGGCGTGACACTGCGCCTGCCGTTCAGCGAATCGTTCCGCCATGCGGGCGGCGTGGTCTGCGGCCAGGTGCTGATGTCCGCCGCCGATACCGCCATGATCGTCGCCGTGGCCAGCGCGCTGGGCGCGTTCCGGCCGATGACCACGGTGTCGCTGACCACCAACTTCATGCGCCCGGTGATCGACGGCGACGTGCTGGTGCGCGCCAACGTGCTGCGGCTGGGCAAGACCGTGGTGTTCGGCGAGATCGAACTGACCGGCACCGACGGCAAGCTGGCGGTGCAGGCCACCACCACCTACGCGCTGCTCTGACGCGCTGCGGAGCTCCGATGCTTTCCGGCGACGCCAATCCCTTCGACCAGGTCGTCTTTGCCGGCGGCGGCAACCGCTGCTGGTGGCAGGCGGGCTGGTGGGACACGGTCGCGCCGGAGCTGCAGCTGCGCCCGCGCGTGATCGCCGCGATCTCGGCCGGCGCGGCCACCGCCTGCATGGTCTATGCGCACGACTCGCACCAGACCATGGACTACTACCGCGCGGTGCTGGCCAGCAACCGCCGCAATGCCTACTGGGGCAACCTGCTGCGCAACGAGCGCGTATTCCCGCATTACGGCATCTACCGCACCGCGCTGCTGAGCATCTTTGCCGACGGGCGCCTCGCGCACCTGCAGCAGGCCCCCGAGATCCGCATCGGCGTGGCGCATATCCCGCGCTGGAGCGGTCCGCGCCTGGCGGTGGCGGCCGGGCTGCTGGCCTACAACATCGACAAGCACGTGCTCAAGACGCTGCACCCGCGGCTGGGGCGCAAGCTCGGCTTCCGGCCCGAATTCGTGCGCGCGCAGGACTGCGCCTCGCCCGAGCAGCTGGCCGACCTGCTGCTGCAGTCGGCGTCGACGCCGCCGTTCACGCCGGTGCTGCGCCGCGACGGCCGCCCGGTGCTGGACGGCGGGCTGGTCGACAACGTGCCGGTCGACGCGCTCGATGGCGCGCCCGGCAATGTGCTGGTGCTGGTGACGCGGCTGTACCCGCGCCCACGCCGTTTCGTGCTGGAGCAAGGCGGCCAGCGCCGCCTGTACCTGCAGCCTTCGCAGCGCGTGCCGATCTCGAGCTGGGACTACACCCGGCCCGATGCCATGACGCACGCCTATGAACTGGGCCGCCGCGACGGGGAAACTTTCCTGCGCGAGTGGCCGTCGATCCTGAATACCGAACTGCGGCCCGCTGCCTAGTTTCCGTGTTGCCGGCGCTGGCCTGATGATTGTCGATGCGGCCCGCGTGCCGCGACAGGAGGCTTGGATGACCAAACGCCAGACACCGCTTTCCACCGTGCAGGGAACCAGCGCGCCGCGGCGCGCCCGCGAAGTCAGCGCGGCGCCACCAGTGCAGCAGGTGCCGCGCGCGCGCAGCGGCCGCACCCGGCGCAGCGACAAGGCGCGTGCGGCCGACCTGGTGGTGATCGGCGGCGGCTCGGCCGGCGTGGCCTGCGCGCGGCGCGCGGCGGCGCACGGTGCGCGCGTGATCCTGGTCGAGCGCGACGCCATCGGCGGCACCTGCGTCAATCGCGGCTGCGTGCCCAAGAAGATGCTGTCCTACGGCGCCTCGTGGTCGGCGATCCTGTCGGGCTGCCTGTCGCACACCGGCGGGCACGAGGACTGGCGCGATGCCATCGTGCGCGTCAACGCCGAGGTCGCGCGCCTGAACGTGGGCTACACCCAGCGCCTGACCGATGCGGGCGTGGAAGTGCTGCGCGGCGAGGCGCGCGTCACCGGCCCGGAGGAAGTCTGCGTCGGCGACGAGACCATCCAGGCGCGCCGCATCCTGATCGCCACCGGCGCGCGTCCGCGCACGCTCGACGTGCCCGGCGGCGACCTGGCCGCGAGCTCCGACGACGTCTTCACCTGGCAAAGCCTGCCCGCATCCGTCGCCGTCATCGGCGGCGGCTATATCGGCGTGGAACAGGCCTCGATCCTGTCGCGCTACGGCGTCAAGGTCGAGCTGGTCGTCGCCGGCGACCGGCTGCTGCCGCATTTCGACCACGACATCGGCACGGCGCTGGCCGACGCGCTGACCGCGCGCGGCGTGCGGCTGCACCTGAATGCGCGCGTGCACCTGCTGAGCCAGGCCAACGGCGCGGTCGAAGTCTGCTACCAGCCCACCAACGACCCGAGCCGCGCGGGCCAGACCGAAGCCGTGCGCGCGCAAGCCGCGCTGGCGGCGATCGGGCGCGTTTCCAATGTGCAGGACCTGGGGCTGGAAGCGCTGGGCGTGGCCTTCGGCGAGCGCGGCGGCATCCGCGTCGACCGCCAGTTCCGCAGCAGCGTGCGCAGCGTCTATGCGCTGGGCGATGCCATCGACGGCCTGCACCTGACGCCGGTGGCCACCGCGCAGGGGCGCTGGCTGGCCGACCGCTTGTTCGGGCGGCGCGGCGATCGCGCGGATTTCGATATCGTGCCGACCGCGGTGTTCTGCGAGCCCGCCATCGGCGCGGTGGGCTTGACTGAAGCGCAGGCCATCGAGGCTGCCGGCAAGCCCGAGCGCATCCGTACCGTGGTCAAGCGCTTTGTCTCGCTCGAGCATCGCTTTGCCGGGACGCCGCATCAGTCGGTGTTCAAGCTGGTGCTCAACGCGCGCAGCGGGCGCGTGCTGGGCGTGCATCTGATGGACAACGCGGCGCCGGAGATCGTGCAGGCGCTGGCGGTGGCGTTAAGGCTGGGGGTGAGGGAGTCGCATCTGCAGAGTACGGTGCAGGTGCATCCTACGGTGGCGGAGGAATTGTTCGGCTAACGGCGCGCCTTCATAGCCGCTTGTTGTCTCCCCTCTCCCGCTCGCGGGAGAGGGGCGGGGGAGAGGGCCGGCGCATCGACGAAGACCGGCGTCCAACTCCACGCACGCCCGGACCCTGTCGTAAACCTAGCCAGCCTCCACCGGCAATCTCAACACCGCCCGCACCCCGGTACCCTGCCCGCCTTCGCCTAGTTCCACCGTCCCGCCAAACCGCGCCGCCATCTCCCGCGAAATCGCCAGCCCCAGCCCCGAGCCCGGCTCGGCATTCCCCACCCGCCGGTAGAACCGCGCGAACACCTTCTCGCGTTCCTCGGCCGGGATGCCGGGGCCATCGTCCTCGACCACCAGGCAGGCGTGATCGCCCGCGCGCGTCGCCGACAGCGTGATGCGGCTGCCGCGCGGCGAGTACTGGATGGCGTTGTGGACCAGGTTGGCCAGCGCCTCGCGCAGCAGCGCGGGGTCGGCGCGCACCGGCAGTGCCAGCCCCGGCACCGGCTCCCAGCCGAAGTCCTGTTGCTTGCCGCGCGCCAGCGGCAGGTAGTCCAGCGCGACCTGCTCGGCCACGGTGACGGCATCGATGATGTCGATGCCTTCGCCGGCCTCGCCCGGTTGCGCCGCGGCGTCGGCGCGGTGCTGGCGTACCCGCGCCAGCGCCAGCAGCTGGTTGGTCAGCCGCGCGGCCTGTTCAAGTTGCGTGACGATGCCGCCCACCGCTTCGCCGGCGGCGGCGCGCGCGGCCTCGGGATCGGGCGCGTTGAGCTGGCGCTGGGCGAACTCGGCCTGAGTCTTGAGGATGGCCAGCGGGGTGCGCAACTGGTGCGCGGCATCGGCGATGAACTGGGCCTGCGACTGCGCCATCGCGGCCGAGCGCGACACGTGCAGGTTGACCGCATCGACCAGCGGCCGCACCTCGGCGGGCACGCGCTCGAACGCGAGCGGGGTCAGGTCTTCGGGCGAGCGCGCCTCGACATCGTCGCGCACGCGCGCCAGCGGACGCAGCACGTAGGTGACGCCGCCCACCAGGATCGCGGCGCTGAGCAGGATCAGCAGCAGGTCGCGCGCCAGCGCGCTGCGCCACACCGAGCCGATCAGCGCGCTGCGCGGCTCGGCGGTCTCGGCCACCTGGATGATCACGCGCATGCGCGCGTCGGGCCGGTACACCGGGCGCGCCATCGCGGCGATGCGCACGGCCTCGCCCAGGTATTCGGCGTCGTAGAAGCGCGGCTGGTTGTTGACCAGCGGGCCGCGCGGCAGCGGCAGGTCGCTGTAGCCGGTCACGGTCTCGACCTGGCCGGCGCGCTCGGTCGAGACGCGGTAGAACACGTGGGTCTGCGCCGCGGTCTCGAAGATCTCCATGGCGGCGTCGGGCAGCGTCAGCTGGACGTTGTCGCCGGCCATGCCGATGGCATTGTCGATGGCGCGGATCGAGCCGTAGAGCGAGCGGTCGTAGGCGGTGTTGGCGGCGTCGCGCAGGGTGCCGTAGGTAAGCCAGGTGTCGAGCGCCATCATCGCCGCCAGCGCCGGCAGCAACAGCAACAGCAGCTGCCGGCGCAGGCTGCCGCGGCGCCACAGCAGCACCGGGTGCCGCATCTCAGCCCTTCGCCTCCGGCTCCAGCAGATAGCCGAAGCCGCGCAGCGTGACGATGGTGACCCCGTGCCCGGCGAGCTTCTTGCGCAGCCGGTAGACCAGCACCTCGATCGCATCGGGCGAGACGTCGGCGTCGAGCGAGAACACCTTGTCGAGCAGCTGCGCCTTGGTCAGCGGCTGGCCGCTGCGTGCCAGCAGCGCGCCCAGCAGGGTCGATTCGCGCGGCGTCAGCGCCAGCGGCGCGCCGCCCAGCGTGAAGCTGCGGGTCTCGCCATCGAACACCAGCGTGCCGCACTGCAGGCGCGGATGGGCGCGCCCGCGGCTGCGGCGGATCAGTGCCAGCAGCCGCGCTTCCAGCTCGGCAATGGCGAAGGGCTTGGGCAGGTAGTCGTCGGCGCCCAGGTTCAGGCCGCGCACGCGCTCGTCCAAAGTGTCCTGCGCGGTCAGGATCAGCACCGGGGTGCGGTCGTCGCGCCCGCGCATCGACTTGAGCACGGCCAGCCCGTCCTTGCCGGGCAGCCGCAGGTCGAGCAGCACGGCGTCGTATTCCTCGGCCTGCAGGCGCGCCTCGGCCTGCAGCCCGTCGGCGACGTGCTCGATCACAAAGCCGCCCTGCTCCAGCGCGCGGGCGACCCAGCGTGCCAGTTCGACTTCATCCTCCACCAGCAGGATGCGCATGCCGGTCTCCTCCTGTGCCGGTTGGTTCTATGTTAGTTGCGGCGCGCACACGCGTGGGACAAGGCCTGGAAAGCGCCCGCAAAACCGGGGGCAGCACCGATGGAGCGCGCCCGCCGCGGGCGCCTATAATACCCTCGCCCCGCCGGTCCCGGCGCGCTTGCCGCTTTCCCCGGCACCACCGGCAGTCCCTCCGTCCCGAGCACCGTGTCCCCGCGTTCGTCCCCGCCGTTCCAGCCTTCCCCGCCGTGCCTGACCGACCGCGCTTCGCCCGCTTCGGGGCAGCGCCGCCGCCTGCTGGGCGCCGCGCTGCTGGGTGGCGCCGCCTGGCCCCTTCATGCCCAGTCCAGGCCGCCGGCTGCGCCGCCGGGGTATCCGTCGGGATACGACGCCACCATTGCCGGCGCGCTGCGCGAAGGCATGGTCACGGTGTACGCGTCGACCGACCTGGAGGTGGCGCGGCCGCTGATTGCCGCGTTCGAGGCGCGCTACCCCGGCATCCGCGTGCATTACCAGGATCTCAACACGGTCGAGCTCAACCAGCGCTTCCTGGCCGAGACCGCGGCGCTGTCGGGCCAGTCGCCGGGGCCGCGCGCCATCTATGCCGATGTGCTGTGGAGCACCGCGATGGACCTGCAGATCAAGCTGGTCAACGACGGCCATGCGCAGCGCTACGCCTCGCCCGAGCGCGCCGGCCTGCCGGGCTGGGCGGTGTGGCGCGACGAGGCCTGGGGCACCACCTTCGAGCCCGCGGTGATCGTCTACAACCGCCACCACCTGGCCGGCATGCGCCCGCCGCGCAGCCGCAGCGGGCTGGCGCGGCTGCTGCAGGAGCACGCGCCGCGCTGGCATGGCAAGGTGGTGACTTACGACGTGGAGCGCTCGGGGGTGGGCTACCTGCTGGCGCAGCAGGACGCGCGCATGGGCAGCGAGTTCTGGTACCTGGCGCAGGCGCTGGGCCGGGCCGGGGTGCAGCTGTCGGCGTCGACCGCCGAGATGATCGAGCGCATCGCCAGCGGCGAGCTGGTGATGGGCTACAACCTGCTGGGGTCCTATGCCTTGTCGCTGATGCAGCGCGGCGCGGCGATCGACGTGATCGCCCCCAGCGACTACACGCTGGTGATGTCGCGCGTGGCCTTTATCGCACGGCGTGCGCCGCGGCCCAATGCGGCGCGGCTGTGGCTGGATTACCTGCTGTCGCGCGAGGGCCAGGCGCTGCTGGCCAAGTCGACCTCGCAGCTCTATACCATCCGCACCGATACCGACAGCGTGCACACCGCCGCGGCGCTGTCGGAGCGGCTCGGCTACGCGCTCAAGCCGATCAGCGTCGGCCCGGGGCTGCTGGCGGCGCAGGACGCGATGCGCAAGCGCGCGTTCCTGGCGCGCTGGCGCGAGGCGATGCGCGGCTAGCGCGGCGTCCGCAATCAGCTGGGTTCAGGGCACCAGGTCGGGGGTATCGAGACCGCCCTCCTGCGCGCCGGCGCAAGCCTGCCGGCACAGCGTGGACAGCTCCTGGTCCAGCTCGGCCATCGGGCGCGGCACGTAGCCGTGGCGCAGCGCCGGGGAGAATTTCAGGGTATCGATGAAGGCGTCGGACAGGCGCTCGGCATTGGCGTCGAGGTTGAAGTCCTGCGGCGAGAACAGCCAGTGCGCCAGCACCCCGCCCACCGCGGCATGGAAGGCGTTGACGGCCAGGTCCAGGTCAAGGTCGGCCGGCAGTTGGCCGCGCTCCACCGCCAGGCGCAGGTGTTCGCGCATCTTGATCAGGCCGTCCTGGTGCGACTGGCGCTGGCGCTCGAAGATGGCGCCGTTGTCCTGCACCATTTCGCACTTGTGGAAGATGATCTCGAAGACCCGGCGCCAGCGCGGGTTGATCACGGTCTGGCGCATCACATAGGCGCAGATGTCGCGGATGCCGCCGAGCGGATCTTCCTGGCGCGCCAGCCGCTCCGGCTCGATCAGCGCTTCCACCGGCAAATGGACGCGGTCGCACATGGCGGCGAACACATCGCTCTTGTTCTTGAAGTGCCAGTAGATCGCGCCGCGGGTCACCCCCGCGGCCTCGGCAATGTCGGCCAGCGACGGGCGTGCCACGCCGCGGGCGTGGAACACGGCCTCGGCCGCGTCGAGTATCCGGTGGCGCGTCTCAAGCGCCTCTTCCTTGGTGCGTCTGACCATGATTGTCTCTGGTGCCGGCGACATGGCGCGATCGGGCGCGCATGGCCGGCCTGGTTGGTTCTCTCCCTGATGCGCCTGCCATGGCAGCCGCACATGCCGGTGGCCTGGGCCCCGGCGGGTCGTTGTCATCACATGATGGGCATTGCCAAGCTTGCGAGCCGACACGACGGCGCGCATCCTAACCCGAGCCGGCGGTTTGCGCCGTGATCCGGGGGCGGAGTGGACGCTTTTCGTACCGATCCGATCGCTGGAGCGGCATGGTCTTGCGTCTAGCCGTGCCTTTTCGGGCAGGTTGTGCGCCGAAAGGCCCTTTCGCCACATCAACTTAACATACATGCTTGAATGTATATATAATACGCGCTTGCCCGGCATTCGGCCAGCCGCCCTCTGTGACCTACCCAGCACGGCGGGCGATCCTGCCGCAGGCCAGCCGGACAATTTATCCAGTCGTTACACAAAAGCCACCGTTCGTCGCAATCGTCACCGCGACGCCGCGGTTTGTGGCTAGCATCACGCTTTTGCCCGCCGCAAAGCCTTGCGGCGCGCCATGTCGTTCCCGCTTGTCCGATGACAGGCCGGGGCGCCACGGCGGATCTCAAATTGCCATCATGGGGTTATCGATGAGGAAGTCCCAACGTATCAGTCGCGTTGCAGCTTACGCACTAGCGGCCCTGTCGGCCGTGGCGCTGTCCGCCTGCGGCGACAAGAAGGCCGAGGGCGGCGCCCCGCCGCCGCCTGAAGTGGGCGTGGTCACCGTGACGCCGTCGCCGGTCGCCGTCGTCAATGAACTGCCGGGCCGCCTGGAAGGCGTGCGCACCGCCGAAGTGCGCGCACGCGTCGAAGGCATCGTGCTGTCGCGCAACTACACCGAAGGCGGCGAAGTGAAGGCCGGCCAGGTCATGTTCCGCATCGACCCCGCGCCCTACCAGGCCGAGCTGGCCTCGGCCCAGGCGGCGCTGCAGCGCGCCGAAGCCAACGCCGTGTCGGCGCGCCTGAAGGCCGACCGCTACAAGCCGCTGGTGGCGGTCAACGCGGTCAGCAAGCAGGAGTACGACGACGCCGTCGCCGCCGCCGGCCAGGCCAATGCCGACGTGGCGTCGGCCAAGGCCGCGGTGCGCACCGCCCAGATCAACCTGGGCTACACCACCGTGACCGCGCCGATCAGCGGCCGCGCCGGCCGCGCGCTGGTGACCGAGGGCGCGCTGGTGGGCAAGGGCGAGGCGACCAAGCTGGCGCTGGTGGAGCAGGTCGACCCGATGTGGGTCACCTTTACCCAGCCGGCCTCCGAAGTCACGCGCCTGCGCCGCGCCATCGAGTCCGGCGCGGTCAAGGGCGTCAACGGCGGTGCCAACGTGCACCTGTTCGTCGAAGACGGCCGCGAGTATGCGCACACCGGCAAGCTGCTGTTCTCCGACATGACGGTCGACCCGACCACCGGCGCGATCACGCTGCGGGCGCAGTTCCCCAACCCGAACCGCGAGCTGCTGTCGGGCACCTTCGTGCGCGTGAAGATCGAGCAGGGCGTGGACGAGAACGCCCTGACCGTGCCGCAGCGCGCGCTGATCCGCGGCGCCCAGGGCGCCAGCGTGATGGTGGTGGGTGCCGACGGCAACGTCGCGGCGGTGCCGGTCAAGGCGCCGCAGGCGATCGGTGACCGCTGGATCGTGACCGAAGGGCTGAAGGGCGGCGAGAAGGTGATCGTCGAGGGCCTGCAGAAGGTCAAGGTCGGCGCGCCGGCCAAGCCGGTGCCGTTCGTGCAGGCGGGTGCCTCGGCGCCGGCCGCAACGCCGACCGCAGCTTCCGCTGCCCCGGCCTCGGCCCCCAAGGCCGAAGCGAAGCAGGAAGCGAAGGCCGAGGGCAAGCAAGGCTGAACACCGCCGGGCCGCGGCGGCTGACGCCAGCCGCCGCGGCACACAGGGCTAGACAAAGAGGGAGCCAGTCTTATGGCCAAGTTTTTTATCGACCGGCCGGTGTTCGCGTGGGTGCTCGCGCTGATCATCGTGCTGGGCGGCATATTGTCGATCCTGCAGTTGCCGATCGCGCAATATCCGAACATCGCCCCGCCGACGATCTCGGTCACCGCCACCTATCCGGGTGCGTCGGCCAAGACGCTGGAGGATTCCGTCACTTCGGTGATCGAGCAGGAGCTTAACGGCGCCCCCAACCTGCTCTACTACAGCTCCACCAGCGAGTCGTCCGGCCTGGCCAGCATCACCATCGCCTTTGCGCCGGGCTCGAACGTCGACCTGAACTCGGTCGAGGTGCAGAACCGACTCAAGCGCGTGGAAGCGCGCCTGCCGGCGGAAGTGCGCCAGCAGGGCGTGCGCGTCGACAAGGCCGGGAACAACTACATGATGTTCCTGACCGTGTCGTCCAAGTCCGGCACGGCCAGCGCGATCCAGCTCGGCAACTACGTCTCGGCGCAGGTGATCGACTCGATCCGCCGCGTGCCCGGCGTGGGCCAGGCCGACCTGTTCGGCACCGAGTACGCGATGCGGATCTGGCTGGACCCGGCCAAGCTGACCGGCTTCAACCTGACCCCGACCGACGTCACCGCGGCGGTGGGCGAGCAGAACATCCAGGTCGCCGTGGGCGAGCTGGGCGGCACGCCCTCGCCCAAGGGCACCGAGCTCAACGCCACCGTCACCACCGAAAGCCGGCTGACCACGCCGGAGCAGTTCGGCAACATCCTGCTGCGTACCAACCCGGACGGGTCGTCGGTGCGCATCAAGGACGTCGGCCGCGTGGAACTGGGCGGCGCCGACTACTCAACCCAGGCCCGCACCAACGGCAAGCCGTCGGCGGCCATCGCCATCAAGCTGGCCCCGACCGGCAACGCGCTCGCCACCGCCACCGCGGTGCGCGCCAAGATGGAAGAGCTGTCGAAGAACTTCCCGGGAGACTACGAGTACTCGGTGCCGTACGACACCTCGGCCTTCGTCAAGATCTCGATCGAGGAAGTGATCAAGACCCTGCTCGAAGCCGTGGTGCTGGTGTTCCTGGTGATGTACCTGTTCCTGCAGAACTTCCGCGCCACGCTGATCCCGACGCTGGTGGTGCCGATCGCGCTGCTGGGCACGTTCGGCGCGCTGCTGGCGTTCGGCTTCTCGATCAACGTGCTGACCATGTTCGGCATGGTGCTGGCCATCGGTATCCTGGTGGACGATGCCATCGTGGTGGTCGAGAACGTCGAGCGGATCATGAGCGAGGAAGGCCTGTCGCCGCGCGAAGCGACGCGCAAGGCCATGGGCCAGATCACCGGCGCCATCGTCGGCATCACGCTGGTGCTGACCGCGGTGTTCATCCCGATGGCATTCTTCTCGGGTTCGGTGGGCAACATCTACCGCCAGTTCTCGCTGTCGCTGATCGCCTCGATGGCGTTCTCGGCGCTGCTGGCGCTGACGCTGACCCCGGCGCTGTGCGCGACCATGCTCAAGCCGGTGGAAGCGGGCCATCACCATGAGAAGAAGGGTTTCTTCGGCTGGTTCAACCGCACCTTCGCCACGGCCTCGACCGGCTACCAGGGCGTGGTCGCGCGCATCCTCAAGCGCACCGGCCGTTACCTGATCATCTACGCGCTGATCATCGCCGGCGTGGTGGTGCTGTTCAAGCGCCTGCCGTCGTCGTTCCTGCCCGATGAAGACCAGGGCTACATGATCACCGTGGTGCAACTGCCCAACGGCGCGACCCAGGACCGTACCATCGGCGTGCTCAAGCAGATCGAGGACTACTACCTGCAGAAGGAAAGCAAGGTGGTGGACCAGATGATCACGGTGGCGGGCTTCTCGTTCTTCGGCCGCGGCCAGAACGGCGGTATCGCGTTCGTGCGCCTGAAGGACTGGAAGGAGCGTACCGGCGAGGGCGAGACCGCGCAGGCGCTGGTCGGCCGTGCCTTCGGCGCGCTGTCGTTCATCAAGGACGCGATCATCTTCCCGCTCAATCCGCCGGCGATTTCCGAGCTGGGCAACTCCTCGGGCTTTGACTTCCGCCTGCAGGACCGCACCGGCCAGGGCCACGCCAAGCTGATGGAAGCGCGCAACATGATGCTCGGCATGGCCGCGCAGAGCCCGGTGCTGATGGGCGTGCGTCCGGAAGGCCAGGAAGACGCGCCGCAGCTGCAGATCGACATCGACCGCGAGAAGGCCAAGGCGCTCGGCGTCTCGGTGGCGAGCATCAACTCGACGCTGTCGATCGCCTTCGGCTCCAACTACGTCAACGACTTCATCTACGAAGGCCGCGTGCGCAAGGTGATCGTGCAGGCCGAGGGCGCCGACCGCAGGCTGCCGGACGACCTGACCAAGCTGCGCGTGCGCAACAGCAACGGCGACATGGTGGCGTTCGCGGCGTTCGCGACCTCGAAGTGGGTGATGGGCTCGCCGCGCCTGGAGCGCTACAACGGCATGCCGGCGGTGAAGCTGGCGGGCCAGGCCGCGCCGGGCCGCAGTACCGGCGAAGCCATGCGCGTGATGGAGGAGAACTTCGCCAAGCTGCCCCCGGGCTTCGGCTTCGAGTGGTCGGGCCAGTCGTACGAAGAACGCCTGGCCGGCTCGCAGGAACCGATCCTGTATACGCTGTCGCTGATCATCGTGTTCCTGTGCCTGGCCGCGCTGTATGAAAGCTGGTCGATCCCGTTCTCGGTGCTGCTGGTGGTGCCGCTGGGCGTGCTCGGCGCGCTGCTGGGCGTGACGCTGCGCGGCATGCCCAACGACGTGTACTTCAAGGTGGGCCTGATCGCCACCATCGGCCTGTCGGCGAAGAACGCCATCCTGATCGTGGAATTCGCCAAGGACCTGCAGGCGCAGGGCAAGGGCCTGATCGAAGCCACGCTGGAAGCGGTGCACCTGCGCTTCCGCCCGATCCTGATGACGTCGATGGCGTTCATCCTCGGCGTGCTGCCGCTGGCGATCGCCACCGGCGCGGGCTCGGGCAGCCAGCGCGCCATCGGTACCGGCGTGATGGGCGGGATGATCACGGCCACGGTGCTGGCGATCTTCCTGGTGCCGGTGTTCTTCGTGGTGGTGCGCAAGCGCTTCAAGGGCAGTGCCCGCCAGCGCATGCTGGACCAGAAGTGGCACGATCCCCAAGAGGAAATCTGAACATGACCAAGACTCTGACCACACTGCTGCTGGTGGCCGGCGTTCTGACGGGGTGCACGCTGGCACCCCACTATGACCGCCCTGCCCCGCCGGTGGCAGACAGCTTCCCGACCGCGCCCGAAGGCTATGCCACGGCCGAGGTGAAGAGCGGCGAAACCCGCCGCGCCGCCGATATCGGCTGGCGCGAGTTTTTCCGCGACCCGCGCCTGCAGGCGCTGATCGCGACCTCGCTGGAAAACAACCGCGACCTGCGCACCGCGGCGCTGCGCATCGAGGAAGCGCGCGCGCTGTACCAGGTGCAGCGCGCCGACCTGCTGCCCACGGTAAACGTCAACGGCAGCTACACCCGTGCCCGCACCACCGCCGCCCAGTCGGCGACGGTGCTCGGCCAGCCGGGCGTGACCGAGGTGTACCAGGTCGGCCTGGGGATCTCGTCGTACGAGCTCGATTTCTTCGGGCGCGTGCGCAGCCTGTCCAATGCCGCGCTGGCGCAGTACTTCGCCACCGAAGAGGCGCGCCGCTCGGCGCACATCTCGCTGGTCTCGGAAGTCGCCAAGGCCTATCTGGCCGAGCGCGCGTACGCCGAGCAGTACGAGCTGGCGCGCGACTCCCTGAAGGCGCGCGAAAGCACCTACGGGTTGGCCAAACAGCGCTTCGAGGCCGGCGCCACCTCGGCGCTGGACCTGCGCGACAACGAGTCGCTGGTGGCGCAGGCACGCGTCGCCGCGGCGCAGCTGGCACGCCAGCGCGCGCAGGCGCATAACGCGCTCGAAGTGCTGGTGGGCAAGCCCATCGGCACCATCGAGAACCTGCCCGAGCCGATGCGCCTGTCGGACGAGCGCATCATCAGCGATATCCCGCCGGGGCTGCCTTCGGACCTGCTCGAGCAGCGTCCCGATATCCGCCAGGCCGAGCAGCAGCTGCTGTCGGCCAACGCCAATATCGGCGCGGCGCGCGCGGCGTTCTTTCCGCGCATCACGCTGACCGCCAGTGGCGGCACCATCAGCCCGACGTTCTCCGGGCTGTTCGATGCCGGCACGCGCGCCTGGTCGTTCGCGCCGCAACTGGTGCTGCCGATCTTCGACTTCGGCCGCAATCTGTCCAACCTGGACGTGGCCAACGTGCGCAAGAACATCCAGGTCGCCAACTACGAGAAGACCATCCAGACGGCCTTCGCGGAAGTGGCGGACGCGCTGGTGGCGCGCGGCACGCTGGAAGACCAGGTCGCGGGCCAGGAACAGGCGCGCAACGCCGAGGCGGCTCGCTACGAGCTGTCGCGCCTGCGCTTCCGCAGCGGCGTGGCCAGCTACCTGGACGAGCTCGATGCGCAGCGCCAGCTGTTCACCGCGGAGCAGGCGCTGGTGCAGGCGCGGCAGCTGCGGCTGAACAATGCGATCGATTTGTACCGGTCGCTGGGCGGCGGCTTGCAGGAGAACAGTGCAGTGGCGCAGCAGGGCACGCCGGCGCAGCAGGGGACGGTGACGCAGTAAGTCCTTGCCTTAACGGTTGCCTTAACGAAAAACGACGCGCCTTGGCGCGTCGTTTTTTTTCGCGGGTTTGCTCCCCTCTCCCGCTTGCGGGAGAGGGGCCGGGGGAGAGGGCAGGCGCTGGCAATTGCGACGGCCTGTACTTCGTCGACGCTCCCGCCCTCACCCCAACCCTCTCCCGCAAGCGGGAGAGGGAGCGCGCCTCAGCAAATGACAGACGCCGCAGCCCTCAAAACTTGTACGAAGCCGCCACAAAGAACACCAGCGGATTCGGCTCCAGCTTCGTCTTCGACGTCGACAGCACCGTGCCATTCGCCGCCTTGATCGTCATCGTCGAGGTGGTCTTCAGCGGAATGTAGGTCACCGCCGCGGTCAGGCCCCAGTGCTCGTCGAAGTTGTAGGTGCCGCCGATATTGAAGACCGGCGCCCACGACGACGACGCATCGGCGCTGACCGAGGTCGGTCCCGGAATGCCCGCGCCCGCGGCCAGGATGGCGCCGAGGTTGTTGTTGACCGAGCTGGCGAAGGCCGGATTGACTTCGATGTTGGTAAAGAAGTTGTACGAGACCCCGAGCCCCAGGAATGGCCGGAAGCGCGTGCCCGGCTCCAGGAAGTGGTACTGCACCATCGCCGCCGGGCTCCACTGGCGCGCCTTGGTGATGATCGGGTTCAGCGCCGGGTCGCCCAGGCTCTGGCGGCCGAGCGCGCCGGCCGGGCCGGGCGGGATCAGCTCGCCATGGCCATAGAGCTTGAACTCGGGCGGGATGCCGCCCACCGCGGTGATGGCGATATGGTCGGTGACGAAGTGGCTGAAGGTCAGCCCCAGCGTATTGGCGTTGGACGACGAGATGCTGCTGCCCGGCGCGGTGAAGCTCGACGGCAGCCCCAGCGGGTAGTTGATCGGCACGTCCAGCAGCGAGGTGGTGAGCGGGTCGCTCTGGCCGTGGGTCCGGATATGGAACCAGCCGGCCGAGACCACGTTGTCGCCCTTCTTCTGGGCGTGGGCAGGCACGGCGATGCTGGCCAGCGCGGCCAGCACCAGCGCAAGCGTCAGGTGCAAGGTCTTCATGTTGTGTCCCCGGGTCAGTGATGTATCGATGGAGGCGCCGGGGCTGCGATGGCCCCGGGCCTGGGCCGGCTTACTGCACGAACGCGCCGACGGTGAAGTACGGGCCGTTGTCGCGCTGCTCCAGGAAGCCGAACACGCCGCCGGTGAACATCAGCTTGCCGGTCGGCGCCGAGCCCGCCGGCGCCTCGCGGCGCGAGGTGCGCACCATGCCCGGCACCTGCTGCGCGAAGTCGAGCCGGTACGGGATCGCCAGCGACGCATCGGACGGCCGGAACGGATCCATCATGGTCGCGGCGGCGCCCACCAGCGCCGTCACGCGGTAGTTGAAGTTGCTGTCGACGCCGACGTATTCGCCATTGACCGTGCCCTCGGTAACCGCCACCGCCGGCGCCATCATGCCGATGCCGATCTCGTCGTCGGCGCCGAGGGGCCCGTTGGCGAGCGAGTCGTTGGCATAGCCCACGCGGATCATGATCGGCACCAGCTGGCCGCGCAGCTTGCCGACGATCAGGTAGGCCTTGCCCAGCGTGCTGCCCAGCGTGGGCGGCTGGCTCTCGGCCTTGTAGTGGGTCGACAGCAGCGCGCCGCTGGGCTGCGGCACGAAGTTGTTGCCCTTGCGCTCGCAGGTATTGGTGGCGTTGTCGCACACCGTGAACGAACCATCGGCGGCGAGCGCCATGCGGTAGTCCTGCGCCACCAGCTGGAACTGCTTGGACGGCACCTCGTGGAAGCCGGTGCCGTGGTATTGCCCGGCGATCTTCGAGAGGTCGGTCTCGGTTTGCGCGAAGCCGATGAACTGGAAGTACGGGAAGGTGGTATCGGGCACCGCCCCGGCGCCGAGCACGCCGTTGAACTGGATGCGCGCGCCGGGGATGGTGCCGCCCGCCACGCCTTCGCCGACGAAGAGCTTGGCCGGGCGGTTGGGATCGAGGCTGGCGCCGCTCAGCTCGAACGCACACTGGTTCAGCTTCTCGGTGGGCAGGCCGGTCTCGGCCTTGAGCGTGCCGCGCATCACGTTCAGGCCGTTGGTAGGATCGCTGCGCGTGGGCTGCACGGTGCCGGTCTGGCGCGGCACCGAGGAATCGAGGAAGGTCACCTGCCAGGTCATGCGGGTGGTGTCGATCTGCACCTTGACCAGCTCGCCCGAGCCGGTGCCGCCGGTGAAGGTGGTGTTGTAGTCGAGCGAGGCCGGGCACAGGCGCGTCTGCGCGGCCGTGGGCGTGGCCGGGGCGTCGTCGCCGCCGCCGCCACCGCCGCAGGCGGCAAGCATGGCGGTGGCGGCCACGGCCAGCGTGCGCGCCGGCAGGTTGTTTCGTTGGGGCTGCATGGTTGTCTCCTCGTTGCTTTTGTCTGCGCTGCGATCAGGGCGCCGCGAGCACGCCGACACGGAAGGTCGGATTCGCACCGCCGCTGCCTGACAAGTGGCTGAACACGCGGCCGCTGGCGATCAGCGCGCCGGAGGTGCCGCTGTTGTCGGTGGTGTTCAACATGCCCGCCGCCGCCTGCGTGAAGTCGAGTTGGAAGCCGCCGGTCTGGTTCATCGTCATCGGGTCGAGCAGGTCGACGCGCGCGCCCTTGACCAGCGACGCGGTGTAGGCAAAGTCGCTGCCCGAGCCGATATAGCCGCCGTCGAGCCGGCCGCTGGCGAGCATCGTCGCCGGCGCCATCAGCGCCAGCCCCGATTCATCGTCGACATTGACCGTCAGCGGCAGCAGCGAGATCTGCGCATAGCCGGTGCGCACCAGCAGCGGCACCAGCGCGCCGTTGAGCTTGCCCACCACCATCAGCCCCTTGGCGCGGCTGGCGTTGCTGGCGGTGATGGCCTGGCTGTGGAACGACGGATAGCGGCGGCTGCCGTCGGCATTGCTGCTCTCGAACGCGCCGTCGGCACTGCGCAGCTTCCAGTTGTTGCCGGTGCTGAGGCAGCTGCCGCTCGCCGTGGTGCAGTTGCCGTCGGCGTTGAGCGTCTCGGTGGTCTGCGCGGTGGCGGGCGTGAAGTGGCTCGAGGCGGTCAGCGTGCCGCCCGACGGCACCTGGTGGTAGCCCAGCAGGTTGTAGGTGCCGGCCACCTTGGCGAAATCGGTCTCGGTCTGCGCGAACGCCAGCACCGGATAGAACGGGAAGGTGGTGGCCGGGATCGCGCCGAGGCCGAGTACGCCCGGATAGGAGATGGTGGCCCCGGGGATGCCGCCGCCGGCGACGCCGTTGCCGAGGAAGATCACCGGCGGTTTGGCGCTGTCGATATTCGCCTGCGAGACGCCGTCCGATGCCGTGGCGGTCTGCAGCGCCACCGCGCAGCGGTTCTGCTCGGCGGTAGGCAGCGAGGTCAGGTTGGCGAAGGTGCCGGTGAAGGTCACGCCCGCGCGCGTCGGGCTGACGCTGCCGGGCTGCTTGGGCACCGGCGACTCGATGATCTCCAGCTGGTAGGTGCGCGCCGCGGTATCGAAGCGCAGCCTGACCAGTTCGCCCGCGCCGGAGCCGCCGGTGAAGGTGGTGCTGTAGTCCAGCGCCGCCGGGCACAGCGATCCCGGCGGGCCGCCGAGGGTGACCGGCCCCTGCGCGGGGCACGTGCCGGTGTCCGCGCATTGCGGCGGTGCCTGCGTGCCGGCGCGCGGCGCGTCCTCATCGCCGCCGCCACCCCCGCAGCCGGCCAGCGCCGCGGCAACGCTCACCCCTGTCACAACCAAAGTCCTGCGCCAAAGCCTCGACATGGTCATTGCCTGTCTCCTGTTTTTGCTGCGACCCCTGTTGCCGGATCGGTCGTCCGGCTCTGCGTCCGGATCCTGTCGTGTGCGGCGACTGTCGCCGCACGCGGGTTTCAGCGTCAATAGAGCGGCCGTTCCAAACGGGCGCGGCCGCGCGCGGCGTGGGCCGCGTCAGAAGCGATACTCGGGATTGGCCGGGTCGAACGCCGAGGCCTCGAAGCTCTTGCGCACCAGCTTGTCGAACACGATCTTCTCGACCATGTTGCCGTCGGCATCCCACGCGGTCTCCACGCGGATATACGGATGCTTCAGGTCCAGCATCAGCTGCACGCGCTTGGCGTAGTACTGCGGCGCGCCGGCCGGCAGGTCCCAGGTCAGCGCCACCATGCGCACGCCCTGCTCCTGCACGATCTCGGCCTTGCCGTATTTCTCGGACAGGCCCGCGGCGCGCAGCGATTTCGCGTCGCGCTCGAGCATCGACAGCACATACTGGAAGCCCAGGTCGCGCACGGTATGGTTGGACTGCGAACGCGCCAGCGAACCATCGAGCGCGATCCACATTGAGGTGAAGCCCAGCACGCCGCCCAGGTGGCCGTACATCTCGTCCTTGCGACGGGTCTCGTCATACAGGATTTCCTGGCCCGCCTGCGCACCGCCCGGCAGCCACTTCGCATAGAGCTGGCGCGGCGCATGGCGGTAGCGGATCTGCATCTTCGCGGGCTGTTCCTGCCACTGGCCGTTGAGCCGTTCCTGGCGCGACATCCAGTACTCGTATTCGGGATAGCGGTTCATCTCGGCGCGTGCCCATTTCAGCAGCGCGTCGGGCTGCAGCGCCTGGAACACGGCCAGCACCTGCGCATCGGACAGGCGCGCGAGCTCGCCGCTGGCGACCTGGCGCGAGAACAGCGCGGCCTGCTGCGCCGAGGGCAGGCCGTCATAGGCCGTGCCGGTTGTGGCGGTTGCGGCGGCAGCGCTGGCCGGCTGGGCCATGGCCACGGGCGGATGCGCCAGCGGCGCGGCCAGCAGGCCGATGATGGCGGCGGCGACGGCGGCAAGGTGGCGCGATTTGATCAGTGGTCGATTGGATGGTCGGATAGGCGGATGGACAGACACGGCAGCTTCCTCCTCAAGACGGGCAAAACGAACAGGTCACCGCAGCGCTGGCGGCACACGGCCGGGCGCACGGGGTCCACGAGGCCGCGGCGCGGCCCCGCTGGGTGGATCGACGGTTCAGGTTGCGCGAGCGCGGTGGCGCCGTGCCGGCGGTAACCGGCCTCGGCGCGTGCCGCTATGTCCTGGTGCGCATTCGCATCCAGTCATCCAGCGGGTTGCTGGGAAAGCTCACGGTGTGCTCGCGCCCGCGCACCGGCACGCTGGTCACGGCGGCACGCTTGGTGCCCGCGTTGCGCACGATGCGTGCGCTGGTGCGGGCCTTGCCGAGGGCGGCGGCGGCATGGCTGGCCGCCTCATCCATGGTGGCCGCGGTCGCGGCCACGCTGGCATCCGGATCATTGGCTGGGCTGCTGGCGCGCTGCTCGCTGTGCTGCCCCGCGTGCTGCTGCTCTTCGCCCAGCTCGAACACCGACTGCAGCGCCGAGAGCTGGTCCGCGCCGGGCTGCGCCACGTTCAGCACGGCCTCGACCATCGCCGTGAGCTGGGCCAGCACGTGCGCATCGCTCATCTGCCGGCCCTGGGTGAACGCGGGCAGCAGGCTCGCCAGTTCTTCGCCGGCGAGCACGCCGGCCAGGGCCTTGAGCGCGAACTGCAGGCGCCAGCCCAGCTCGTGCCGCGGCAGCGCCGGAATGGCGCGCGCGAAGGCATCGAAGAAGCGGCCGTACACCGGCGCGTAGTGCTCCAGCAGATATTGCTGGATAAAGGGCGAGGTATCGGAATACACGCGTCCCAGCAGCCGCAGGAACGACGGCCCGCCCACCGCCGGGTCGCGCGCCATCTGCAGCGCGGGCACGAACAGCGCGCCCATCACGTGTTCGCAGCGGATGGCGTGGCCGGGCCAGCGCGCTTCGCACGCATCGAGCAGCGCCAGGCGCCGCGCGTTGAGCGGGTCCAGGCGCCGGCTCAGCACGGCGTGCATCATGATGTCCTTGCTGCGGAAGTGGTAGTTCACGGCGGCCAGGTTGACGATGGCGCGCGACGTGACCTGCCTGAGCGAGGTGGCTTCGTAGCCGACCTCGGTGAACAGCTTTTCCGTGGCGTCGAGAATCCGGGCCTTGGTGTCTCCTGCCGAGCTTTTGCCGGTCTTCATGGGGGCGCTTCTCTCTTCTGTACCGCGATAAACCCCTGTGCAATTTGCTGCGCTGTCCGCTCCCTGCTCTGACGGCATACGGATGCTTGAAACAGCTGTACGAAGCCTATCCACGGCTTCGGGCGTTTCACAAGACCTGAATTGGAATGGGCATTCTAAAAGCCGATGTTGTGTTGGCAATCGCACGACATTGTCTGCCGCGCCATGCAGCGGGCACGCTGGCCGCATGGCTGCGCAGCCAGACAAGGCAGTGCCGGACTCGCGCGAATCCATCATGACGTGAGGTTTTGCGCCAGCGTGTCGGCGTTCTGCGCGCTCAGCGCGAACACTGACAATTGCGGGTTCGCGCCCACGCTGGTCGGGAACACCGAGCCGTCGAACACCGACAGGTTGGCCAGCTGGTGATGGCGGCCGCGGCTGTCGACCACGCCGCCGCGCGGGTCGTCGCTCATGCCGCAGCCGCCCATCAGGTGCGCGGTGAACAGCGCGGTGCGGAACGGCTTGAGCGGCAGCCGCGCGATGGCCTCGCGCGCTTCGGGCCAGCTGCGGTAGTCGGCGGCGTCCACATGCGCGGGCCGCACGCGTTCCGCGCCGGCGGCGAACTGCGCCTGCGCCATGCTCAGCCACGCGCGCCGCACGCCGTCCCAGGCGTAGTCGGTCATCTCGTAATCGAGCAGCGGGCTGCCGTCGGGCGCCAGGCGCACGCGTCCGCCCGGACTGTCAGGCACGAAGCCGTCGCGCAGCAACGCCAGCATCGCGTTGGTATGCGGCAGCTGCGCCATGTCGCGGCGCAGCGCCTCGCCCACGCCGTTGACCACGCCCGCGCTGATGCCGGGGAACATCGGCGGCACCTCCAGCTTGTAGCCCATCGGCCCGGTCGCGCCGTGCTGCCACTGGAAGTGGTCGGAGGCGACCGACTGCGGCGCGCCATAATAGGGATCAATGCGCTCTGGCATCTTTGCGATGCTGATATTCACCGGATGGATAAACGTTCGTACGCCCAACCGCTGATGCGGGTCCGGCACGAGCGAGCGCAGCAGCAGCGCCGGCGTGTTGATGGCGCCGCCGGCGGCGACCACGTGCCTGGCTCGCACAACTATGCTGACGCCCGTCGGGGTATAACCGTCGGCGCCCAGCGCTTGGCCGGTGACCGAGCGCACGCGCTTGCCGTCATGGTCCAGCGTGCGCACGCGCACGCGGTGCACCAGCGTTGCGCCGCTGGCAAGCGCCGCGGGAATGGTCGACACCAGCATCGATTGCTTGGCGTTGACCGGGCAGCCGAAGCCGCAATAGCCCGAGTTCCAGCAGCCCTTGACGTTGCGCGGGATCACGTGCCATTCCCAGCCCAGCGTCTCGCAGCCGCGCCGGAGCACGTCGTTGTTGGGGTTGGGCGCCAGCGCCCACGGAGCGATGCCAAGGCGCGCCTCGATCTTGTCGAACCATGGCGCCATCTCGGCCTCGCCGTGGCCGGTGACGGCGTGGTGCGAGGCCCAGTGCGCCAGCGTCTGCGGCGGCGTGCGGAAGCTCGACGACCAGTTGACCGTGGTGCTGCCGCCGACCGCCCGGCCCTGCAGAATGGCGATGGCGCCGTCGGCGGTGGTGCGCGCCGCGGCCTCCTGGTACAGCTCGCGGTAGGCGCGGTTCTCGTCCATGTCGCGGAAGCTGTCCGAGGTGCGCAGCGCGCCTTCCTCCAGCAGCACCACGCGCAGGCCGGCGCGGCTGAGCGCCTCGGCGCTGATGCCGCCGCCGGCGCCGCTGCCGACGATGACGACGTCGGCATCGAGCGTGCGCGTGGCGGTGAAGGTGCTGGCGTCGAAGACTTTCCAGCCCGCGGCGATGCCGGCATCGTAGAGATTGTCGATGGCCATGGCGGGATCAGGCGTGCAGCGCCCGGTAGACGGCCGCGTTCGGGCCGGGATAGCCGCTGCCGGCCCACGCGGCCGGCAGCGCGTAGTAGCCCACGCTGGTGAGCTTGACCAGCACCAGCGCGCCGGCATTGAGCGTGGCCAGGCGGCTGGCGCGCCAGCGCGCCAGGAAGGCCTGCACCTGCGCCGGCGTGGCAGCGCTCCAGTCCTGCCGGATGCCGGCCAGCGCCCAGCGCAGCGGGGTGCTGGCCAGCAGGCCGAACAGCTTGCGCAGCTCGGCCTGCGCGCCCGCGCCCATCGCGGCGCAGGTCGCGTCGATATTGCGCAGCGCGTCGTGCGCCAGCGCGGCCTGGCGCGGCGGCGGCGCTTCGGCCAGTTCGGTGACGATGGCCGGCAGCAGCGCGCGGAACATCGCCACGTCGTCCGAAAGCAGAAACGACCTGCCCGCCTGCGGGGCGGGATCGGCGGACGAGCAGCCGGCCAGCGACGGCACCAGCGCGGTACACGCCAGCGCGGCCGAGAAGCCAAGGCCCACCTTGAGGAAGCCGCGTCGCGTCAGCGCGTGCAGCGCATCGGCATCGGCCACCGCGCGGCGGTGATGAGGGTTGGGGCGCATCGGGTCTCCTTGCGTCGGTTTCTTGTCTTCGCTGTGCTGGGCGGGCAGGCCCGCATTGACGCTAGCCGGAGTTTGGATAAAGATCGGTGCCCGGTCTTGATCCCGCATGACAGGTGATTTGATGCCACGCGCCACTCCGCCCGATGGCGGTGCCAGTGCCGGTGGTACGCAGGCCGACACCACATCAGGCTCCGTCTCGCTCGCTTACCTGCGCGCCGTGCTCGACCACGGCGAGCGCCAGGGCATTGCCCCGGCCGAGCAGCTGCGCGCCGTCGGCGTGCCGCCGGAGGTGCTCGACGCGGGCGCGCAGGCGCAGACCGCCACGCGCATTCCCGGCGCGGCCTATCTCGCGCTGCTGGACTGGCTCGAGCAGGCCACCGGCGATGCCGATGTCGGCCTGCGCGCCGGCGCCGCCTTCGCGCCGCGCCACTATGCCGAGATGGGCTACGTGGTGCTGACCACGCCCACCGTGCGCGGTGCCATCCTGCAGGGCATCCGCTATGAAGTGCTGGCCAACGACATCGGCGGCACCCGCCTGATCGAAACGCCGCAGGCCGCGTGCATGACGTGGCAAGCGCGGCATGGGCCGCTGTCGCGCCATGCGCATGAGCTGCATATGGCCACCTGGGTGGTGTTCGCGCGCTGGCTGATCGGCAGCCAGCATGTGGCGACGCAGGTCGAATTCCCGCACGCCGCTCCCGCCGATACCCGTTTGCATGCCGAGGTGTTCGGCTGTCCCGTGGTCTTCAATGCCGCGCGCCATGCCATGCATATCGACCGCGCCCTGCTGGACCTGCCATCGCTGCAGGCGGATGCCGGCATGCAGGCACAGATGACGCGCATCGCCGACTCGCAGTTGCAGCAGATCGTGCCCGCCGGTGCCGACGCGCTGGCGCAGGCGCGTGCCTGCATCCGCGCGCGGCTGCCGCATGGCGAGGTGCCGATCGCCGACGTCGCCGCGCACCTGGGCCTGCCGGTGCGCACGCTGCAGCGCCGGCTGCAGGCGCAGGGCATCAGTTATTCACAGCTTGTGGATAACGTGCGGCAGGCACTGGCCCAACAGTACCTGGCCGAACCCGGCCTGAGCCTGGCGCAATGCGCGATGCGGCTCGGCTATTCCGAACAGAGCGCCTTCACCCACGCGTTCAAGCGCTGGACCGGTGAAACGCCGCAGGGCTGGCGCAAGGGCCGGACTTCCTAACGCCCGTTTGTTGCGGGCACGCCTTCGTCATCGGCGAAGCTGCGAAAAAATCCTGCGGTTTCAAACGCACGCGGCCATCGCCGTGGCAAGGCGCGATGCCGCCTTCTGTCGCCGTTTGATGTGCGCCAGGCGCCGCTGGCAAACCACAAAAATTAGAACCATCCTTCGATTCACGGCATTGACCACCCCGGCCGCGCTTCCTACGATGACATCCATCAATGTCACAATAAACACTGTCGTAAAGGTGAGGAGCGCGCATGAATGCACCCGCGGAGTTGCCGCCGGCGTTGTCGCCGCTGTGGCCGCCACAGTCACCCCCTGCCCCAGAGCACACCGACATCGCCATCATCGGCAGCGGCTTTGCCGGCATGGGCATGGCGATCCGGCTGCGCGAGCGCGGCGAGCGCGATTTCCTTGTGTTCGAGAAAGCCGGCTCGGTCGGCGGCACCTGGCGCGACAACCACTACCCCGGCTGCGCCTGCGATGTGCAGTCGCACCTGTATTCCTTTTCCTTCGCGCCCAACCCGGACTGGTCGCGCATGTTCTCGACCCAGCCGGAAATCCGCGCTTACCTGGAGGACTGCACCGACCGCTTCGGCCTGCGCCAGCACCTGCGCCTGCACCATGAGCTGCGCCACGCCGCCTGGGACGAGTCCGCGCAGCTGTGGCGGCTGCAGATGGCCGACGGCAAGGTGGTGCGGGCACGCGTGCTGGTGTCGGGCATGGGCGGGCTGAGCCGGCCGTCGTATCCCGACATCCCGGGGCTGGACACGTTCGAAGGCGAATGCTTCCACTCGCAGCACTGGAACCACGCCTATGCGCTGGGCGGCAAGCGCGTGGCGGTGATCGGCACCGGCGCCAGCGCGATCCAGTTCGTGCCGCAGATCGCGCCGCAGGTGGCGCAGCTGGACCTGTACCAGCGCACCCCGCCGTGGATCATGCCCAAGCCCGACCGCGAGGTCAGCGCCGCCGAGCGCTGGCTGTTCCGACGCCTGCCGTTCACGCAGACGCTGGTGCGCACCGGCATCTACTGGATGCTGGAGTCGCGCGTGCTGGGCTTCGTGCTGCATCCGAAGATCATGAAGGTGGTCGAGCGCGTCGCGCGCCGCCACCTGGCGCGGCAGGTGCGCGACCCCGCGCTGCGCGCGGCGCTGACGCCGGACTACACCATTGGCTGCAAGCGCGTGCTGATCTCCAACGACTATTACCCGGCGCTCACGCGCGACAACGTCGACGTGGTCACCGCCGGCATCGCACGGGTCGAGCGCGACGCGGTGGTGCTGCGCGACGGCACGCGGCGGCCGGCGGACTGCATCATCCTCGGCACCGGCTTCCATGCCACCGACCCGCTGCCGCGCGGCGTGATCGCCGGCATCGGCGGCATCGACCTGGTCGATGCCTGGCGCGACGGCGCGCAGGCCTACCTCGGCACCACGGTGTCGGGCTTTCCCAACCTGTTCTTCGTGGTCGGCCCCAACACCGGCCTGGGACACAGCTCGATGGTGTTCATGATCGAGTCGCAGGTGGCCTATATCGCCGACGCGCTGCGCCAGATGCGCCGCGACGGCGTACAGGCGGTGGACGTGCGCGAGCCGGTGCAGCGCCGCTTCAACCAACGGCTGCAGGCGCGCCTGGGCCATGCGATCTGGTCCGCCGGCGGCTGCGCCAGCTGGTACATCGACCCGCGCAGCGGCCGCAACACCACGCTGTGGCCTGGCTTCACCTGGCAGTTCCGCCGTGCCACCGCCAGCTTCCGCATGACCGACTACGACCTGTACCCGGTGCGCCGCGCCGTGCCGGACGAGGCCGCGCGGCAGCCGGCGGACATCGCCAGTGCTGCCGGTGCATGACGGACGCGCCTTTCCCACGCTTACACCCAGAACAACGACGCACACCGGAAGGAGACCGGACATGAAGGACTTCCGCAACAAGGTTGCCGCGATCACCGGCGCCGGCTCGGGCATCGGCCGCGCGCTGGCACTGGCGCTGGCGCGCGAGGGCTGCCAATTGGCGCTGTCGGACCGTAACGAGGCCGGACTGGCGCAAACCGCGGCGCAGGCCATGGCGGCGGCCCCGCACGCCCGCGTCACGCAGCACACCGTCGACGTGGCCGACCGCGCCGCGGTCTACGCCTGGGCCGCGGCCGCCGCCGACGCGCACGGCCGCGTCAACCTGATCTTCAACAACGCCGGCGTGGCGCTGTCGAGCACGGTCGAGGGCATGAGCTACGACGACCTGGAATGGATCATCGGCATCAACTTCTGGGGCGTCGTCTACGGCACCAAGGCCTTCCTGCCGTACCTGAAGGCCAGCGGCGACGGCCATGTGGTCAACACCTCAAGCATCTTCGGCATCTTCGCGCAGCCCGGCATGGGCGCCTACAACGCCAGCAAGTACGCGGTGCGCGGCTTCACCGAATCGCTGCGGCAGGAACTGGACCTGATGGACTGCGGCGTGTCGGCCACCACCGTGCACCCCGGCGGCATCAAGACCAATATCGCGCAGGCCAGCCGGGTCTCGGCCAGCGTCAATGGCTTCCTGGTGCGCGACGCGCAGCACGGCAAGGACGAGTTCGAGAAGTTCTTCATCACCTCGCCCGACAAGGCCGCGCGCGTGATCCTGGAAGGCGTGCGGCGCAACCGCCGGCGCGTGCTGATCGGCCCCGACGCCTACGCCGCCGACGCCATGGCGCGGCTGCTGCCGGCCGCCTACCAGTCGCTGGTGGTGCGCGAGACGCGCCGCAAGCGCGATCTCGGCAACGTGGTCGCGCCCGCCCCGGTGGGCCAGGGAGAGCGCCCGTGAGCCGCCTCGCGATGGAAGCGGACGCCGCGCTGCTGGCGCCGCCGGGCACGCTGACGCGCTGGTTCGGGCAGGGCCGCGTGGGCTTGTTCAGCCTGTCGCGCGCGACGCTGGCGCAGCGCCATGCGCTGCCTGCCTCGCGCTGGGTGCGCGTGCTCGATGCGATGGTGCACTACACCGACGAAGGCCCCGCCGATGGCGAGACCCTGGTGCTGATCCACGGCTTCGGCGCGTCGCTGCATACGTGGCAGGGCATCGTGCCGGCGCTGGCGCAACACTATCGCGTGCTGCGGCTGGACCTGGCGCCGTTCGGGCTGACCGGACCGCTGCGCGATGCGCGCGGGCGCATTGAGACCATGGACGTGCACCGCTACCGCGACTTCATCGATGCCTTCCTCGCCGCGGTGGACGTGCGCCGGGCCAGCGTCATCGGCAATTCGCTGGGCGGGCTGATCGCGTGGGACCTCGCGGTGCGCCGGCCGGGCGCGGTCGACAAGTTGGTGCTGATCGATGCCGCCGGCTTCCCGATGAAGCTGCCGATCTATATCGACCTGTTCCGCCATGCGCCGGTGCGCTGGTCGGCGCCCTGGCTGCTGCCCGAGTGCATCATCCGCGCCGCCACGCGCGACGTCTACGGCGATGCCGCGCGCGTGCCCGAAGCCACCTTCCGCCGCTACGTCGACTTCTTCTATGCCGAAGGCAGCCGCGAGGCCGTCGGCAAGATGGTGCCGAAGCTCGACTTCGCCCAGCTCGACACCCACCTGCTCGGCGGCGTGCGGGCGCCCACGCTGGTGCTGTGGGGCGAGCGCGACCGCTGGATCCCGCCCGCGCACGCGCAGGCCTTCGCCGAGCGCATCCCCGGCGCGCAGCTGCGCCGCTATGCGGGGCTCGGGCACGTGCCGATGGAAGAAGACCCGCAACGCGTGACCGCAGACCTGCTGCCCTTTTTAGCGCAATGAGCTTGCCATCCAAGGAGACCGCCATGATGCCAGTCCGCCGCGACGTGCATCCCCACCTGCCGCCGGAGCGCATCAGCGACTGGCACGAGCGGGGCCGCCACGTCACCCATTTCCTCAACACGCTGTCGATCTTCTTCCCCGCCGGCGAGCGCTTCTTCATGGACAGCGTGCGCAACTACCGCGACCAGGTGCAGGACCCCGAGCTGAGCCGCGCCATCGCCGGCTTTATCGGCCAGGAGGCGATGCACACGCGCGAGCACATCCTCTACAACCGGCTGATGGAAGACGCCGGCCTGCCCGCCGCGGCGCTGGACCGTGCGGTGTGGTGGCTGCTGGATTTGCTGCGCAAGATCCTGCCCAAGTCATGGCAACTGGCGCATACCATCGCGCTGGAGCACTACACCGCGATGCTGGCTGGCGGCGTGCTGAAGGACGTGCGCCACTTGGGCGCGGACTCGCAGGCGGGCTACCGGCAGGTGTGGACCTGGCACGCGCTGGAGGAAACCGAGCACAAGGCGGTGGCCTACGACGTCTGGAACACGGTGATGAAGCCCGGCCCGTACCGCTACTTCGTGCGCACCTTCACCATGCTGACCACCACGGTGACGTTCTGGGCCATGGTGTTCGTGTTCCATATCGCGCTGGTGATGGGCGACAAGGGTTGCCGCAACAAGCTGAGCGGGTTCGGCACCGCGCTGCGCTTTTTGTGGGCATCGCCCGGCGCGCTGCCGCGCATGATCCCGGAATGGCTCAGCTACTTCCGCCCCGGCTTCCACCCCTGGGACGACGACAACCGTGCCGAGCTGGCCCGCATCGATCCGCTGGTGCGGGAGATCGAAGACACCGCGCGCGCCGCCGGCGTCTCCACCCGCGCACCTTCGCTGCGGGGGACGGCATGACCATCTGGCAGTGCCGCATTTGTGGATTCATCTATGAAGAAGCGCTCGGCATGCCCGAGCACGGCATCGCGCCCGGCACACCGTGGGGCGCGGTCCCGCCGGAATGGAGCTGCCCGGACTGCGGCATGGCGAAAGCGGATTTCGACATGGTTGCGGTATAGGCGTGGCGGTGAGCTGGATAAGAGCTGAGGCGCTTCACAAGCTGACGGCGTAGCTCCCCTCTCCCGCTTGCGGGAGAGGGGTGGGGGAGAGGGCCGGTGTCCCCACGAAGTTCAAGGCTGCGGTATGCCAGCGCCTGCCCTCTCCCCCGGCCCCTCTCCCGCGCGCGGGAGAGGGGAGCAAACCGTCGGCGCGCTAAGGCTTCCCGCCGCCCCCGCCCTCCTCATCGTGCAAATGCTCGATGATCGCTGCCACCCGATCCCCCAGGTACTTGTTGGCCGAGATCTCCAGCGCCCGCATCATCTCGGTCTCGGCCATCACCAGCGCCAGCGGGCGGATGCGCCACAGGATGTCGACCAGCCGCGGCACGTCCTGTGGCGGCGGCAGCTTGCCTTCGCCGAACCGATCCAGCTCGCGCACCACGGTGGCGACGATCTGGTCCGACACCGCCTGGAAATGCCCGCGCGACTGCGCGATGATCTCCAGCACGTCTTCCAGCGCAAAGCCCGCGTGCGCGATTTCGGCGCCGGCGGCCAGCGCGCGCGGGCTGCGCGCCAGGTAGCCCAGTCCGTCCGGTTCCAGCAGTCCCAATGAGATCGCCTTGGCCAGCGCCGGGCGCGAGATCGCGCGGCCGAACAGCCGCGCCAGCGCCAGGTAGGAATAGTGGCGCGGGGTCTCGTTGGTCCACGGGCTGCTGATGGCGGTTTCCAGCCCCAGGATCGAACGCAGGTCGTGTCCTTCGACGATAGCCTTGAGCAGCTCGGTGATATTGGCCAGCGTGTAGCCGCGCGCCAGCAGGTGGTGGATCAGCTTGAGCCGCCCCAGGTGCGCCTGGGTGTAGATGCCCACGCGCCCGCGCCGCTGCGGCGGATCGATCAGGCCGCGGTCCTGGTACGAGCGCACGTTGCGCACCGTGGTGCCGGCCACGCGCGCGAGTTCGTCGATGGTGTATTCCGGGGCGGCCGGCGGTCCGGATGCGGCGGACCCCTGGCGGGGCGAAGACGAGGGTTGGCGGCGCCGGGTCAGTGTCATGCGAAAAATTCTAACCGAGGAACGCGGCAGGCAAAGTCGCGGCGGGTTTTGCCGATAATGAAGGCATTGCCCCTTTCCCCATCTCCCGAGCGCTCGTTTCCCATGCATATCCGCTGGCTCGAAGACTTCGTCTGCCTGGCCCAGGCCGGCAGCCTCGCGCGCGCCGCCGAGCTGCGCAACGTGACCCCGCCCGCCTTTGGCCGGCGCATGCAGGCGCTGGAGGTCTGGGCCGGCGCCCCGCTGATCGACCGCAGCGCCTTCCCGGTGCGGCTGACCGCCGAGGGGCGCCAGTTCCTGGAAGCGGCGCAGAGCGCGCTGCGCACGCTCGACGACACCCGCCTGGCGCTGCGCGCCGCGCACCGCGCCGACGCCAGCACCGTGACCATCGCCACCGGCAAGACGCTGGCGCGCTCGATGGTGCCGGCCTGGCTCGCGAGCCTGCGCGAGGCGCTGCGCCATGACCCCGCGGCGGCCGGCTTCCGCACCCGCCTGTCGACCTTCCCGATGCACGACGCGCTGGCGATGTTCGCCGAGGGCGATGCCGATTTCCTGCTGTGCTACAGCCCGCCCGACCTGCCGGTGATGCTGGACGACGCGCGCTACCAGTTCCACCTGGCCGGCGTGGAGCGGCTGGTGTGCGTCAGCGCCGCTGACGCGCGCGGCGCGCCGCTGCACCGGCTGGGGACAGGCAAGCCCGCCGGCAAGACCGCGGCCAGGCCGGTGCCGATGATCGCCTACGCCGAGACCCTGACGCTGGGGCGCATGGTCAACCAGGAGATCGCGCGCCGCAAGCTGGCGCCGCGCCTGGACGTGATCGCGGTCAGCGACTTTGCCGAGTCGGTGCACGAGATGGTGCGCCAGCGCATGGGCCTGGCCTGGCTGCCGGCGCGGCTGATTGCCGACGACCTGCGCGACGGCCGGCTGGTGCGCGCCATCGCCGCCCCGCGCGAGGATGATGGTGGCGACGGCGGCGACCTGGCGCTCGACATCCGCCTGTACCGCCCGCGCGCGCCGATGCGGCCGCTGGCTGAGGCGTTCTGGCAGGCGGCGGTGCAGGCGCCGCGCTGAGCCGTCCCTGCGCTGACATTGGTGCCATTGCCGAATCGGCAACCGTGGTTGCCAAAGCCGCACGCCGCGCCGGTGCCGCGCTTCTAACATCGGTCCACAACCATGATTCCGGGACCCCGAGCCAATACCATGAAGACCACCCTGCGCGCGGCCGCTGCCGCACTCTGCCTTGCCGCCTCTGCCGGCGCCGCTTCCAGCGCCGCCGCCGCCACCTGGCCCACCAAGCCGATCACGCTGGTGGTCGGCTACACCGCCGGCGGCAGCGTCGACCTGGTGGCCCGCACCATCGCCCCGGAACTGGGCAAGCGCCTGGGCCAGAGCGTGGTGATCGAAAACCTGGGCGGCGCCGGCGGCACCATCGGCGCGTCCAAGGTGGTCAAGGCAGAAGCCGATGGCTACACGCTGCTGATGGGCTCGGGCAGTGAAGTGTCGATCGCCCGCCTGACCAACCCGGCGGTGCGCTATGACGGCGAGAAGGACCTGGCGCCGGTGACCTTCGTCGGCACCCAGCCGATGGTGCTGGTCGGCAAGCCGGGCCTGCCGGCGAAGAACGCGGCCGAGCTGATCACGCTGGCCAAGGCCCAGCCGGGCAAGCTGTCGTATGCCTCGTCCGGCGTCGGCACGCCGCTGAACCTGGCGGGCGAGCTGATCAAGCAGCAGGGGAAGGTCGAGATCACGCACGTGCCGTACAAGGGCGCTTCCGCCATGGCGACCGACCTGCTTGGCGGACAGATCGACCTGGCGGTGATGGTGCTGTCGTCGGCGCTGCCGCATATCCAGGCCAACCGCGTGCAGGCCTACGGCGTGACCGGCGCCAAGCGCTCGCCGGTGGCGCCGAACGTGCCCGCGCTGGCCGAGACGCCGGCGCTCAAGGGCGTGGACATGGGCGTGTGGTTCGGCCTGATGGGCCCGACCAATTTGCCCAAGCCGGTGGTCGAGCGCCTGAACACCGAGATGCAGGCGGTGCTGGCGATGCCGGACGTCAAGAAGAAGCTGGCCGAGGCCGGCGTGGAAGTGGCGCCCGCCAACCCGGCGCAGTTCGGCAGCTTCATCAAGCGCGAGACCGGGCGCTATCGCACCATCGTGCAGACGGCGGGGATTCAGCAGTAAGCAGCAGCATGGGGAGGCGGCGTCGCTCCTGCGCGCGCCTGCCCTCTCCCCCGCCCCTCTCCCGCACGCGGGAGAGGGGAGAACACCATCGGCAGCGAAGAGCCGGTGCTTTCCTGAATCCGCCGCTTTCTTCTTTCTCCGGCCCGCAGGAGAAGAAGCCGCCATCAGCATGGACGAGCGCGAGAGCCTTTCTGAACCGCCGGTCTGCTCCCCTCTCCCGCTTGCGGGAGAGGGGCCGGGGGAGAGGGCCGGCGCTTGCCATGCTGCGGCGGCCCCGCAAACTTCCTGTCCCTATCAAATCGACCCGGCAGGCACCGACCCGCCAGGCACCCCGAACACACCGACTCCATGACCCACCAGCCCACCGCACCCCTCGAAGCCTACCCCGTCGACGTCGCCTTCCCCGACATCCGTCCCTACGCCGCCGGCAACACCGGCATCCCCTACCTCTACACCTTCGACAGCGGCCAGCCCGGCCCGCACGTGATGGTCAACGCGCTGACCCACGGCAACGAGGTCTGCGGCGCCATCGCCGTCAAGGCGCTGCTGGACCACGGCCTGCGCCCGCGCCGCGGCCGCCTGACGCTGGCCTTTGCCAATGTCGACGCGTACCACCGCTTCGATCCCGCCAGCCCGGATGCCTCGCGCTACGTCGACCAGGACTTCAACCGGGTGTGGACCGCCAGGGTGCTCGATGACGCCAGCCTCGATTCCTCGGAACTGCGCCGCGCCCGCGCGATGCGGCCGGTGATCGATACCGTCGACCTGCTGCTGGACCTGCATTCGATGCATGAGAAAAGCCGGCCGCTGATCGTCTCCGGCCCGCTGGAAAAAGGCATCGCCCTGTCGCGCGCGCTCGGTGCGCCGGCCGATGTGATCGTCGACGAAGGCCATCCCGAAGGCCGCCGCATGCGCGACTACGATGGCTTTGGCGACGCCGCCAGCCCGCGCAACGCGCTGCTGATCGAATGCGGCCAGCACTGGGAGCCCGCCGCCGTGACGGTGGCGCGGGACAGTACCGCGCGTTTCCTGCTGCATGCCGGCATCGTCGCGGAAGGCGACCTGCCCGCGGGCTGGCTGCAGCCGCTGCCCGCCGCGCAGCGCGTGGTGCGCGTGACCGAGCCGGTGGTGGCCACCAGCATGGACTTCCGCTTTGCCGGCCCCTACACCGGGCTCGAGACCTTTACCGAGGCCGGGACCGTAATCGGCTGGCGCGACGGCGCGCCGGTGGTGACGCCGTATCCGGATTGCGTGCTGGTGATGCCGTCGCTGCGCCAGCTGCGCCCGGGCGTGACCGTGGTGCGCCTGGGCCGGCTGGAGCGCTGACCCGGGTACGCTGCGCCGGGCGCGGCTGCGCCCGGCGGGATGCTGCGCACAGAGTCATGGCGCGGCCCTCCCGTTGACTGCAGATCGGCTAGGCCGCTGGCGCGGGCGCCGTGTCCGCCGGCGGCGGAGGCGGCAGCATGCCGGGGAACAGCTGCTCGACCAGCTCATCGAGCTTGGACGACGGCTGCACGAAGTTGCTCAGGTTCAGCCCGCCGGCGCTGCGGTTGGCGTTGTAGATCGCCTTGCCGACCCGGTCGCCATTGAGAAACACGGTGATGTCGGCGTTGTTCAGGTAGGTGTTCCAGTACCAGGCGCTGCGCGCGGTGTACAGCGCCACCATCGGGCATGCCGCGATCGAGGTCTGCGCCTGCAGCACCTTCACCTCGAAATTGCGCCGCCGCAGCGACGACAGGAAGTCCTCGACAAAGTCATTGCCGCTGACCGGGTTCACCACCACGCACAGCAGCGTGCCGTGGGCGCCGTAGTTGCCCAGCGGGCCGCCGCCAGCGGGCAGCTGGAACGCGACCACGGGATCGTTGGGGTCAAGGCGGTCGACCGGCGTCACGGCCTGGTAGGTCGAGCAGGCGGTCAGCAGCAGGCCCGCGCAGGCCGCCAGCAGTGCATGGTTCATGGAATGTCCTGGAGGGCTGGGCGGCGCGCCACGACAAGGCGCAATGGCCACCGCATACCTGCACACTGTAGGCGCCCGCAGGCAAATCCAATCGGCCGAACAGAAGCGCAAACCGGCCGCTTCTGGCGTGGCGGATGACGCCTCAGCCGCCCGGGCCGCCCTGCGCCAGCCGGCCCACCAGCACCAGGCAAAGCGCCGCCAGGCACACCCCGACCACCGCCACCTGCACGCGCGTCACGGGTTTGCCGCCGAACAGCGTCTGGCTGAGCCAGGCGGGCGAGATCACGCCGACGAGGGTCGCCACCATGATCAGGATGGCAAGGACGGACAGCACGGATTGCATGGCGGGTAACTCCGGAATCCTCGCGGGTGCGATCAGTTGGCGCCGCCGCGCAGCAGGCAGTCGCGCAGCAGCGGCATGCCGTCGGCCAGGCCCGCGCCGTTGCACTCCACCGCCACCTTCTGGCCGCGCCGCACCATGGTGGCGCGGGCTTCCACTTCGCACTCGCGCCCGGCCGGGCCGCAGATCTGGCGTGGCAGCAGCAGCGCGCGCACATTCGTGCCCGGGTCGTTGGTGCGGATATCGACAAAGACCTGCTCGCCGTCGCGGCGGATGCCGCTGGCCACGCCTTCGACGATCAGGTACTGGTTAAGGTAGTCGCGGTCCGCCTTGCCGGGATTGTCGCGGTAGGCAGCCAGCAGCGCATCGGCCTGCAGCTGCGGCAGGCGGTCGCCGGGGCGTTGCGGGTCGATGCTGACCGGGTCCAGCGTGCCATTGCGCGGCACGCCGCGCACCTCGCTCGCCGGCACCGCGCTGGCCGCCGCCTGCGCATCGGCCGGCGCGTCGGGCAGCATGGCGCCGCCAACATCGTCGCGGCGGTCATTGCCGGCAAACCACAACATGCCAAGGACGGCCACGGCGACGATGGCAATGAGGATCTGCTGGGTGCGGTTCAACATCGGGAGGGGTCCTGCGTAGTGAAAGCGGAAGGCAAAAAGCGAAAGGCGAATTATGCGCCCTGCCTGCCGTAAAAGCCCGCAATCGCCAAGTCAAGGCCCAGCGCGGCCATCGAGCGGCAGTCGCCCCGGGTGCCGATGGTGATGAGGGTCAGGCGCAACTTTTCCTTGGCCGCGCTATGCCTTGGTATCAACCTGCTATTAGCTTGCTATTAACCATCCAGGCATGGCGTGGTCGATATAGGGCATTGATTTGTATAGGGTTTTCCGATCGTGAGCAGCTCGCCTGGCCATTTTTTTCGCAGATATCGGCCGCCTTGGTCGATAGAACTGCCTCACGGCCCGACCCGGTACCGACGCCATCGCCGCTCGCCGCTAATGCTCACTTCCCCTTGGGCGACCAGGCCGTCCAGCACCCGTTTGATCTGCCGGATATGGATTTCTCCGCCGATACGATGGTGGATGTCGCCAATGGAGGATAGCGGGTATCTGCGCAAATCCTCCTGGATAAGTGCGGCAAGGCGGTGTGGCTCAATCCGTTTCAGGGTGGTACCGACAGAGAATTGCAGGGTCCGCAGCAGTTCCGGTGCGACAAAGTAGCGCGTGGCCTGGGTGCGTCCCGCCCGATGAACGATGCCCCAGTTGAGAAGTCGCGAAGTCCAGGGATGCAGCGCTTCCGTGCCAGGCAACTCTAGCGCCGCAGCAAGTTCCCGCGCCGTCAGTGCGTCATGCTGAGCGAGCAGACCCAAGGTGATGCGCTCACGTTGCGTCAGTTGGTAGGCCTGGTCGGCCTTGGCGAGGAAGTCAATTACCTCAGGCTTGAGAATGCGACGGTGCACGGTGACTTGCACCCGGTCATAGGACTCCAGCACTTCTGGCAAGGGCCTGCCTTGCGAGAGCAGGACCTCATAGATTTTGTCGAAGCCGCTGCCCTCCCGCTCCATCAATTTGAGATCGTGGAACAATCGCGCCAGATGTTCATTGCGGCGGACCGTGGTGTGCAATACGTTTTGCGGCGTGACGCCCAGTGGCAATGGGCCCGGATTGACGATCTCGAGCCGTTCCGGGTGCAGGTTGAGGAAGATATCCCCTCGCTGTGTGTAAGGGCGATGCACGAGCGCATTCACCAGCAATTCACGAATGACTACCTCGTCGAAAGCCGGAAGCTGTTGCCGATACAGACCATCCGGCAATTCATAGTGTTCGCGAAAGTCGGGCACCTCTGACCAGACACTGTCGATCAGTGCCATAGGGCTCTGGGTGTGATCGTCCCAGACCAGCTTGTTGACCTTTTTCTCGTGGGCGTCGAACTTGATGAACTGTATGACGGGTGCTGAGCCGAGTTGGGCGCGGTGGTGCTGGCGGCCCACACACAGGATCCCGAGATGGGTCAGGTATGGGCCGCGTGCAAGCTGGTAATGGTCCAGCGTTTCATCGGCCGTTTTCTCCTTGATAGACGGCTTGACGCGATCGGAGGCGCGCAATGCCGCGATCAATCGCTCGCACTGTACCGGGTCTGCCTCAGTGCGAGGTATTTGGAGGCTGGTCAGTGTTTCCCATGGAAGTGCCGCTCGTTCAGACGCCAGTCGCACTACTTCTTCTCCAACAAGCGGCCTGCATTGGTCGGCGATGCGAAGGTAATAGCGGCCGTCTGTGGTCGAGGCGATCGATGCCGAGCGAGGAACGGTCAGATCAATGTACTGTCCGCCATTTTGCGAAGTTACTACCGTCGGAAGGACGGAGACATTGACGGTCAACTCGGAGAGCTTGCGTCGCAGTAAGTCGGGCAGGTCAGGTGCGATGCGCTGGCCAGGCGGCGGCTGGCTTTGATCGTCTTCGATGCCAATGTGCAGGTGTCCACCGGTGGCGTTGGCGAATGCGACGCAATCCTTGGCGAGGCTCTGCCAGTCGGCAGTCTTGTCCGATACGACGCGCAGTGATTTGTAGTCAAGCAGCTGTCCTTCCTGGCTCACCGACGCGCTCTCCGCATTTACTTCCCAATACAAAACCGCGTAAAAATCGTCCCCAGCAGGTCATCGCTGGTGAACTCGCCGGTGATGCTGTTCAGGTGTTCCTGCGCCAGCCGCAGTTCTTCCGCGAACAGGTCCAGCGCCTGGGCCTGGCGCTGGCTTTGTTCGGCGGCGACGTCCAGGTGCGATTGCGCCTGCCGCAGCGCGGTCAGGTGCCGTTCGCGCGCGAGGAAGGTGCCTTCGTTGCCGGATTGCCAGCCCACCAGCCGCAGCAGTTCGCGGCGCAGCAGTTCGATGCCGGCGCCGGTGCGCGCCGAGATCCAGATCTCGGTCGGATTGGGGCCGTTGGCGGCGACTACGTGCGGGCGGTTGCCGCCGAACATCATCTCGCCCACCGCGGGGGCCTTGTCGATCTTGTTGACGATGCGCACGATCGGCGCGCCGGGCGGCAGCTGGCCGCTGAGCTTGTCGTCGATGGCGTCGTCGATCTCGGAAAGGCCGTGGCGCAGGTAGTCGGTGGCGTCGACCAGGTGCAGCACGATGTCGGCGCGGCGGATGGCGTCCCAGGTGCGTTCGATGCCGATGCGCTCGACTTCGTCGTGGGCGTCTTCGCGCAGGCCGGCGGTGTCGATGATATGCAGCGGGATGCCGTCGATCTGGATGGTCTCGCGCACGCGGTCGCGCGTGGTGCCGGCGATCGGCGTGACGATGGCCAGTTCCGCGCCGGCCAGCGCGTTCAGCAGCGACGACTTGCCCACGTTGGGCTGGCCCGCCAGCACCACCGACAGCCCCTCGCGCAGCAGCGCGCCCTGGCGCGCCTGCGCCAGCACCGCCCCAAGTTCATCGCGGATGGTGGCGAGCTGGCCGCGCGCGTCGGACTGCTCCAGGAAATCGATCTCTTCCTCGGGGAAGTCCAGCGTGGCTTCCACCAGCATGCGCAGGTGGATGACCTTGTCCACCAGTTTGCGGATGGCGTTGGAGAACTCGCCCTCCATCGAGCGCGCGGCCGAGCGCGCCGCGGCCTCGGTGCTGGCTTCGATCAGGTCGGCCACGGCCTCGGCCTGGGCCAGGTCGAGCTTGTCGTTGAGGAAGGCGCGGCGCGTGAACTCGCCGGGCTCAGCCAGGCGCAGCCCGATGCCGTCGCCGGCCTGCAGGCAGCGCGTCAGCAGCATCTGCATCACCACCGGGCCGCCGTGGCCCTGCAGCTCCAGCACTTCCTCGCCGGTATAGGAGTTGGGCGCCGGGAAATACAGCGCCAGGCCGTGGTCGATGACCTTGCCGTTGCCGTCGAGAAACGGCAGGTAGGTGGCGTGGCGCGGCTTCAGTGCCTGGCCGCAGACGGCGCGCATCACGGGGCCGACATCGGGGCCGGACACGCGCACCACGCCGATGCCGCCGCGGCCGGGCGCGGTGGCGATGGCGGCAATGGGAAGCTGGGGAGCAGTCATGGCGGTATTGTCGCAGATCGGGTGCGCGGGTGCGGTTGGCGTGGCACCTGGTGGGCGGGCCGCCATGGCTGGCGGAGCGGTCAGCTGGCGCCGGGCAGCGGCGGCGCCGCATCGTCCGGCATCGCCTGCACCGCCAGGCATTCGGCAAGCAGGCGGCGCGCGACGATGCCGTCGACCTGCCGGCCCAGCCGGGCCTGCCGCTTGACCAGCTTGCGGTGCAGGCGCCTGGTATAGCGTGCCGGCAGCACTGGCGCCAGCGCCTCGATCACGTAGCGCAGCCGCTTGCCTGCGATGCGCTGCGCATGCACCGCGACGGGATCGCCATCGCGGGCGCTTCTCGCCAGCGCCCGCAGCTGCTTGCGGCCACGGCGCACACGCTGGCGTGCAAACGACGCCAGGCGGGCGCGGTCGTTGCGGGCGCGGCCGGCAAGATGCGCCAGGTGCGCCAGGTCGCGATGCAGCGCCGGCAGCGGCCAGTCGCGGTAGGTAGCCAGCGCCGCCAGCATCGCTTCGCGCGCGGCGTTGCGGCGCTGCCGCGCGGTGTCGGCAATGGCGGCCAGTACCGTGTCGTCAGGCTCCTGTTCGCGCGCCGGGCCGATGGTCTCGGCCAGGAACACGTCCCAGTCGCGCGCCGCGCTGGTAGCACGCGCGAGTGTGCGCAGGTCGCGCTTCCAGCGGTCGCGCCCCTGCCGCGGCAGGGCCGGGCCCATGGCCCAGACCACCGCGCGCGCATGGCGCAGCGCAATGCGCAGCTGGTGCAGGTCTTCCGGGTCGTCGCGGTGCTGCAGCTGGTCCAGGAGCGCGTCGATGCGCGCCAGGCTGGCTTGCGCCAGCGCGGCAAAGGCAGCGGCGGGCCGCGTCTTGCGGCGCAGCTTGGGAGAATGGGCGTCGGCGTTCATGGCGGACTGCATGCGGTCAGGCGCGCACGCGGGACGCAGATGCCTTCAGTGTAGGCGACAGCACGCGCTTGGGCGGGAAGCGGCGCCAGCGCCTCTTGCGATTGGTTGACAGGCCGCGGCCTTCACGCTGGAATGCGCAGATCCGCCAGGACCAGTGCCCACCCACAAGGACCGCCATGACCACCGAACAGGAACGGCTGCTGCTGCGCGACACCATCGAGGCCGGCTTCCGCCAGGCCGCCTTCGTCAACGACGTCGGCATCGCGCTGGCCGACTGCGGGCCCGGCTGGTGCGAGTCGACGCTGGCCATCACGGCGCGCCACCTGCAGCACGGTGGCATCGTCCACGCGGGCGTGCAGGCCACCATGGCCGACCACACCGCCGGCGCCGCGGCGTCAACCATCCTGGAAGCGGGCCAGCACGTGGTCACCGCGGAGTTCAAGATCAACCTGCTGCGTGCCGTGCGCAGCGAACGGCTGCGCTGCCGCGCCGACGTGCTCAAGTCCGGCCGCTCCATCATCGTGGTCGAGGCCGACGTGTTTGCCGATGTCCACGGCGAATCCGTGCTGGTGAGCCGGCTCAACGCCACCATGAGCGTGCTGGACCTGGCCTGAGGAAACGCCCGCTCCAACCATCGACAAAGGAAGCCACCCATGATCGACCACACCGGCGTCAGCGTCAGCGATTACGAGAAAAGCCGCGCCTTCTACCAGGCGGCGCTGGGTGCCATCGGCTACGTGCTGGACAAGGAATTCCCGGCCAGCGTCACTGGCAGCACCGACGTGGCCGGCTTTGGCACGCCCGGCCATCCCGACTTCTGGATCCACCGCGGCACGCCCAACCAGCCGCCGGTGCACGTGGCATTCCGCGTCGACAGCCGCGCGACCGTCGATGCGTTCCATCGCGCGGCACTGGCCGCGGGCGGGCGCGACAACGGCGCACCGGGCGTGCGCGCGCACTACCACCCCGACTACTACGGCGCCTTCGTGCTGGACCCGGACGGCCACAACATCGAGGCGGTCTGCCACAAGCCGGCGTAACGCGCCTTTAGCGCGTCGCCACGATAAACAGGCGCGGGAACGGCAGCAGCACCGAGCCGTCCGGCAGCGCCGGGTACGCGTTGGCGATCTCGGTCTGGTAGCGCGCCAGGTAGGCGGCACGCTCGGCCTCGTCCAGCGGCTGCAGAAACGGCCGCAGGCCGCTGCCCTTGAACCACTCCACCACCGCGGCCGCGCCGCCGGCGAGCGGATGGTGATAGGTGGTCAGCCACACGTCCACGCGCTGGCATAGCGGGCGCAGCAGCTCGTAGTACCAGCGCGCCGGCGCACGTTCTGCTCGGGCCTTGCTGGCGCTGGCCAGCTTTTCGGCCCACGGGCCTTCCGCCGCCACCCGGCGCATCAGCTGGTGCGCGGGTTCTTCCAGGTTGTCCGGCATCTGCACGGCGAGCGTGCCGCCCGGGGAAAGCTTCGAGACCAGCTCAGGGAACAGGCGGCCGTGGTCGGGCAGCCATTGCAGCACCGCGTTGGCGAGGATCACGTCGTACGGGCCGGCCTCGTCCCAGGCGCCGATGTCGGCCACGCGGAACTGCACGTCGGGCAGGCGCTTGCGCGCGGCGTCGATCATGTCCGGCGAGCTGTCCAGCCCGGTCACCGAGGCACCGGCATAGCGCGCCATCAGCACCTCGGTGGAGTTGCCGGGACCGCAGCCGATATCCACCGCGCTGCGCGCGATCTCGTTGGGAATGGCAGCGACAAGGTCGCGGACCGGGCGGGTGCGTTCGTCTTCGAAGGCGACGTATTGGTGGGCGGACCAGCTCATGGGGGTCTCCTGACGGTAAGGGCAGGCCAGTAGCATACGCCTGCCGTAGCCAACGCCGATTGAACCAGGCTCCCCTCGCCCGCTTGCGGGAGAGGGGTGGGGGAGAGGGCGGGAGTGTCGACGAAGTGAAGCGCGTCGGTATGCCAGCGCCTGCCCTCTCCCCCGGCCCCTCGCCCGCGCGCGGGAGAGGGGAGCAAACCGTCGGGATCGCGAAAGCGCTCAGCCCTCAGCAAAAACAAAAAAGCCCGGCATCTCTGCCGGGCTTTCCATCACCGCATCTTGCAACAGGCTTTAGCTCTTGGCCACCACCGCGGCCTTGCCCTTGCCCAGCATCCGGTTGATCTGCCACTGCTGCGCGATCGACAGGATGTTGTTCACCACCCAGTACAGCACCAGGCCGGCCGGGAAGAAGAAGAACATCACCGAGAACACCAGCGGCATGATCGTCATCACCTTGGCCTGCACCGGATCCGGCGGGGTCGGGTTCAGCTTGGTCTGCACGAACATCGACACGGCCATCACGATCGGCAGGATGTAGAACGGATCCGGCACCGACAGGTCCTTGATCCAGCCCAGCCACGGCGCGCCGCGCATTTCCACCGACGACAGCAGCACCCAGTACAGCGCGATGAACACCGGAATCTGGATCACGATGGGCAGGCAGCCGCCGAGCGGGTTGACCTTCTCGGTGCGGTACAGGCCCATCATCTCCTGGTTCATCTTCTGCGGGTCGTTCTTGTAGCGCTCGCGGATCGACGTCATGCGCGGCTGCAGGTCCTTCATCTTGCCCATGGACTTGTAGCTCGCTGCCGACAGCGGGAAGAACACCAGCTTGATCAGCACCGTCAGCGCGATGATCGACCAACCCCAGTTGCCCAGGAAGCCATGCAGCTTCTCCAGCAGCCAGAACAGCGGCTTGGCCAGGATGGTCAGCCAGCCGTAGTCCTTCACCAGCTCCAGGCCCGGGGCGATCTTCTCGAGCATGTGCTCTTCCTGCGGACCGGCGAACAGGCGCGCATCGGTGCTCACGCTCGCGCCCGGGGCCAGTTCGCCCAGCGGCTGCTGGATGCCCACGCGGTACAGGTGCGGATCGATCTGCTGCACGTAGAAGGTGCGTTCCTTGCCGGTCTGCGGAATCCAGGCCGAGGCAAAGTAGTGCTGCACCATCGCCACCCAGCCGTTGTTGGCGGCGGCAGGCACGGTGGCCTTGCCCTTGGCGATGTCTTCGAAGTCGATCTTGTGGTACTTGTCGGCGTCGGTGTAGACCGCCGGACCGGTGAAGGTGCTGTAGAACTGCGACTGCTCGACCTTGCTGCCGTCGCGCGCCAGTTCCAGGTACAGCGTCGGCGAGACCGGCGCGGTGCCCGCGTTGGTCACGTCGAACTTGCTGTCGACCACGTAGCTGCCCTTGCGGAAGGTGTAGGTCTTGACCAGCTTCACGCCGTTCTTCTCGGCGCTCAGCACCACCTGCAGCTGCTCGGCGCCGTCCAGCGTGCGCGGGCCCGGGGCCGCGGTGAACAGCGTGGTGTGGTTGGGCAGGTCGCCGCCGATCAGGCCCGAGCGGGCCATGTAGGTGCGCACGTTGTCGCGCTCGAACAGCACCACCGGCTTGCCGTCCTTCTCATGCTCCTTGAGCAGCTCCAGGCGCGACACGATGCCGCCGGCGGTGTCGATCTCGGCACGCACCGTGTCGGTGGTCACCACGATCTTCTCGCCGGTGGGCTGGGCCACGGCCTGCGGCGCGGCGCCCGCGGCCGGGGCGGCTGCGCCCGGCTGGACGTTGGCCTTGGGCACGTCGCCCTGCGCGGCCGCGCCGCTGGCGGCCGGCGCCGAAGCGGCCTGCTGCTGCGTCGTGCTCGGGAAGAACATCGACGCATGGCCGTTGGCGCGTTGCCAGTTGTCGTAGAGCAGCACGAGGGACATCGAGAAGATGACCCAGAGGATGGTGCGTTTGATATCCATGTCTGGCTGTGGTCGGAAAAATCAGGGTCTGGGCAGACGGATTGCCACGGGCGCATGGCCTGTGGCGGCATGGACTGGCGTGTCAGCTTCCGTGCCCGGCACGGGATCATACCCGCCTTGGGCGAAAGGATGGCAGCGGCACAGCCGGCAGGCGGCCATCCAGCTGCCGCGCGCGGCGCCATGATGGACGATGGCGTCGCGGGCGTAGTCGGAACAGGTCGGCAGGAAGCGGCACTGCGAGCCCAGGTAAGGGCTGAGGGCGATCTTGTAGACGCGCAGCAGGGCTAGCAGGATTCGCTTCATGGCGGGGCGGTCAGGCTGGCTGGCCTGGTGGCTGGCTTGGCGAGGGGCTCGCCGGCGGCGCCGCGGTGGGCGGTGCCGGGGGCGAGGCAGGCGGCGCGGGTGGCGGCAGTGGCTTTGCTGCTACCTCGAGCAGGCTGGCGATTTCCGCCGCGCATGCCCTTCGGACCGCCGCGCGCGTCGCAAATTCCGCGCGCGGAAACTTCGCTTGCAGGCGCAGCAGCACGTCGCGACCCACCAGTTGTTCGCGGCGCTGGCGGAACAACTCGCGCGCCATGCGCTTCACCAGGTTGCGCTCGGCTGCGCGCGGCGCGAACTTCTTGCCCACCACCACGCCCAGGCGGCCTTCCGGCCGGTCGTTGGGGCGGACATAGAGCACGAAGTGGGTGCTGCGCCGCCGGGGCCGCAAAGCAAAAACGGATGAAAACTCATCCGTCTTTGTCAGCCTCGCGGCTTTGGGAAAGGCAAAGGTAGACACGCCTGGCAAAGCTAGCGGGAACACTGCACCCTGCGGCAAGCTACCGGCCATCCGGACAGCGAGGCGGTTGGCCTGGACCGCGTTGCCGCGGTCCGGACCGGTCGCCCGGCCCTTAGATGGCCAGGCGCTTGCGGCCCTTGGCGCGGCGTGCGTTGATGACGGCACGGCCGCCGCGGGTCTTCATGCGGACACGGAAACCGTGGGTACGCTTGCGGCGGGTAACGGAAGGTTGGTAGGTACGTTTCATGTTGCACTCTCTGGTTGATCTGGGCGCGCCTGACTTCGGCCGGTGCCGGGGAGCCGTGGCCGCCGCGTATGGTTCGCATGGGGCTGCCGCTGGCAAGGAACTGCCGCGGTGTTGCCGACGATTCTGGTTCTGTCTTGCTGCCGGCCGGCGGCGCGATGCAGGCGTGGCCTGTGGGCGCGGACGGCACGAACAGGCCAGACCCGGCGATGCGCATACGTGATCCCCTGCCGCATCGCAGAACCCGGCATTTAACCCAGTTTCAGCGGCGATGTCAAGGCGCAGGTCTGTGTGCACCGGCACAATTGCCACACCGCCATGTGCCCCGTGGTGGCCCATTGTCCACAACGACCAGTGGGTAACTGCGTGTGACCCGAGGGGCACCTCTATTGCATCCATCCACAGGCGAAGTCCCTGTTTTGCCTGAATTTTTGCCCTTTTTCGCACCCCGGAAACCCGCATCGCAGCAGGGGTTGTGCACATCAATCCACTGCATTTGCACAAGTTGTCCACAGACTTATCCTTTGTGGATAACTCAGGGGCGGGGGTACAATCCGGGTCCAAACACAACACGGGCTGCGTGGCGCAGGCGCAACCCGGGCCCCCACCGCGACAACGCATGAGTTTACGCACGCCAGTGCGGCGAGCCAGAAGGTTCGCTGCCGGCGGCATGGCATGCCGCGGTGCCCTTGGCGGAGGGAATCGATTCCCAATACGGCCGAGGCGGTCCGGAATGCGCGGCGCATACGCCGCCCGTGGCGTACCCAGTGCTGCTGACGCAGCGGTGCCGGATGCGATTACTCAACAACAAACAATGCAAGATTTCTGGCAGGCGGCAGCCGCGCAACTCGAGCGCGAGCTGACGCCGCAACAGTTCAAAACGTGGATCAAGCCGCTGGCGCCCGTTGCGTTCGATGAAGAAACGCATGCGCTGCGGATTGCTGCGCCCAACCGTTTCAAGCTCGACTGGGTCAAGAGCCAGTTTTCGGGGCGCATCACCGCCCTCGCCTGCGAATACTGGGAAGCGCAGGTCAGTGTCCAGTTCGTGCTCGACCCCGCCGCCTCCGGCCGCGCCGCTGCCTATATGCAGCCGGCCCAGCCCGGCATGGGCGCCGGCGGCATGGACCGCATGGAGCATCACGCAGCACCGGGTACGGGCATGGGTGGCTATCCCGGCGCCCAACCCGGCCAATCGATGGGCGGCCAGGCCCCGTTTGCCATGCCGGGCCAGCCGACGCAGCCCGGCTATGGCGAATACCCCACCGCGGCCGCGTACGGCCTGGGCCAGCCGTCATATGGCCACCCCACAGGCAACCCGGCCGGCATGCCCTCCGCCGCCCCGGTTCCGGCCGGCGCGCGTGGCCAGGGCATGGGCCAGCATCCCGGCCAGCACCATCCGCAGCACCATCAGCAGCACAACGCCGACCTGGGCGAGATCGACGTGGTCCAGATGGACCCCGCCGAAGCCAGCGCCCGCTCCTACCGCGCGCCGCAGCAGGGCCAGCATCCGCATGCCGCGATGGGCAACGCCGCGCCGATGCCCGGCCACCAGCCCAGCGACACGGTCCACGAGCGCTCGCGCCTGAACCCGATCCTGACCTTCGACAACTTCGTCACGGGTAAAGCCAACCAGCTGGCGCGCGCCGCCGCGATCCAGGTCGCCAACAACCCGGGCAAGTCGTACAACCCGCTGTATCTCTATGGCGGCGTGGGCCTGGGCAAGACCCACCTGATCCACTCCATCGGCAACCACATGCTGATGGAGAACCCGCGCGCGCGCATCCGCTACATCCACGCCGAGCAATACGTGTCCGACGTGGTCAAGGCGTACCAGCGCAAGGCCTTCGACGAGTTCAAGCGCTACTACCACTCGCTGGACCTGCTGCTGATCGACGATATCCAGTTCTTCTCCGGCAAGAACCGCACGCAGGAAGAGTTCTTCTATGCCTTCGAGGCCCTGATCGCCAACCGGGCGCAGGTGATCATCACCAGCGATACCTACCCCAAGGAAATCACCGGCATCGATGACCGCCTGATCTCGCGCTTCGATTCCGGCCTGACCGTGGCGATCGAGCCGCCCGAGCTGGAAATGCGCGTGGCGATCCTGATGAAGAAGGCCGCCGCCGAGAACGTGAACGTTCCGGAAGAAGTCGCCTTCTTCGTCGCCAAGCACCTGCGCTCCAACGTGCGCGAGCTGGAAGGCGCGCTGCGCAAGATCCTGGCGTTCAGCAACTTCCACGGCAAGGACATCACCATCGAGGTGACGCGCGAAGCGCTGAAGGACCTGCTGACCGTGCAGAATCGCCAGATCTCGGTCGAGAACATCCAGAAGACCTGCGCGGATTTCTACAACATCAAGGTCGCTGACATGTATTCGAAAAAGCGGCCTGCCAATATTGCCCGGCCGCGCCAGATCGCGATGTACCTGGCCAAGGAGCTGACGCAGAAGAGCCTGCCGGAGATCGGCGAGCTGTTCGGCGGCCGCGACCACACCACCGTGCTGCACGCCGTGCGCAAGATCGCCGACGAACGCAGCAAGGATGCGCAGCTCAACCACGAGCTGCACGTGCTGGAGCAGACGCTCAAGGGCTGATCGCCGGCTGGTCCCGGGGCGGCTCCCGGGACGGCGTTTTGAAGGGCCAGCCCCGCCGGGCTGGCATACTGTAGGGTGCGCGCCACGGACATCCCGTGGCGCCTGGGGAATTAACGTCAGCGACGCCGGGGCAAGTGTCCGGAAAGTGGCCACTGATAAGGCTTTGCGGTGAGTCGGGACGGGATGGCAAGAACGATTGGCGCCAGCGTGGCTTTTTGGGCACAGCTGGCCCGCCGGCCGGTCCCGCCCCGCTTCACCGCAGCGGCTTATCCTTGGTACAATGGCACATTAACTCCTTGATTCCTAAGTGAATTTGGAGTTGTTTGCGTTCTGCGGTCGCCGATTACAAACGACGAAGGATAAATTCAATGCAATTGGTCAAAACCTCGCGAGACAACCTGCTGCGTCCGCTGCAAATCGTGAGCGGCATCGTGGAGCGCCGCCACACCCTCCCGATCCTGGCCAACCTGCTGATTCGCAAGTCCGGGTCGAACGTATCCTTCCTGTCGACCGACATCGAAATCCAGATCACCACGCATGCGGAATGCGGCGTCGGCAATGACAGCGTCGCCACCACCGTGGCCGCGCGCAAGCTGCTGGACATCCTGCGTGCCATGCCCGACGGCGACGTCGCCCTGTCGCTCAACGACAAGCGCATGACCGTGCAATCCGGCAAGAGCCGCTTTGCCCTGCAGACGCTGGCCGCCGAAGAATTCCCGACCGTGGCCGAAGCCAGCGAATTCAATGCCAGCGTCAGCCTGCCGCAGAAGACCTTCAAGCACCTGCTGGCGATGGTCCACTTCGCCATGGCGCAGCAGGACATCCGCTACTACCTGAACGGCATGCTGCTGGTGGTCGAAGGCAAGAAGGTCATGGCAGTTGCCACCGACGGCCACCGCCTGGCCTACTGCGGCGTCGAGCTGGAAAACGAAGCGGCCGGTGTCGGCTCGCGCCAGGAAGTCATCATCCCGCGCAAGACCATCCTGGAACTGCAGCGCCTGCTGGAAGACAACGACGATCCGGTCACGGTGCAGCTGGCCGCCAACCAGGTCAAGTTCACGTTCGCCAATATCGAACTGATCTCCAAGCTGGTCGAGGGCAAGTTCCCGGACTTCCAGCGCGTGATTCCCAAGGGCTACAAGAACGCATTCGCGATCGACCGCGTGCAGCTGCAGCAGGCGCTGCAACGCACCGCGATCCTGACCACCGACAAATTCAAGGGCGTGCGCTGCATCCTCGACACGCACATGCTCAAGATCAGCTCCACCAACGCCGACCAGGAAGAGGCGCAGGAAGAGCTGGAACTCGATTACTCGGGCGACGCGCTCGATATCGGCTTCAACGTGACCTACCTGCTCGACGTGCTTGCCAACCTGAAGACCGAGCAGGTGCAGGTCAGCCTCGGCGACTCGAATTCGAGCGCGCTGATCACCGTGCCGGACGACGACAACTTCAAGTACGTCGTCATGCCGATGCGCATCTGATGATCCGGTGACAGGACCTGTGCCACAACCAGCGCAGACAGCAACCGGAGCAGCAAACGGCACGCTACGACACCCGGCCCCGGCCGGTACGTCCAGGGGATGAATATCCCGCCGCGGGGGCAGGATCGTTACGACGATCCGCCCCTTTTGCCGTTTTTAGTAACCCGCCATGCGGACCCATCGCGCCCCGCCGCCGGCATGCCAGCCATGCCCGCCCGGCCCGAATTCCGCATTCGCCGCAAGTAGGAAAGACATGACCGAACAGCAGAAACCGCAACAGGAAAACACCTACGGAGCCTCCTCGATCCAGATCCTGGAAGGCCTGGAGGCGGTACGCAAGCGCCCGGGCATGTATATCGGCGACACCTCCGACGGCACCGGCCTGCACCACCTCGTGTTCGAGGTGCTGGACAACTCCATCGACGAAGCGCTGGCCGGCTACTGCACCGAGATCCAGGTCACCATCCACAGCGACAATTCGATCTCCATCGTCGACAACGGCCGCGGCATCCCGCCGCTGGTCAAGTTCGACGACAAGCACGAACCCAAGCGCAGCGCGGCCGAAATCGCCATGACCGAGCTGCACGCCGGCGGCAAGTTCAACCAGAACAGCTACAAGGTCTCCGGCGGCCTGCACGGCGTGGGCGTGTCGTGCGTGAACGCGCTGTCCAAGTGGCTGCGCCTGACCGTGCGCCGCGACGGCCAGGTCCACCTGATCGAATTCGCCAAGGGCGAAGTGCAGAACCGCATCATCGAGACCGTGCCCGGCCCCGACGGCCAGCCCGTTGAAGTCTCGCCGATGAAGATCACCGGCGCCACCGACAAGCGCGGCACCGAAGTCCACTTCCTGGCCGATGAAGAAATCTTTACCAACGTCGAGTTCCACTACGAGGTGCTGTCCAAGCGCATCCGCGAACTCTCGTTCCTGAACAACGGCGTCCACATCAAGCTGACCGACCAACGCACCGGCAAGGAAGAAGACTTTGCCTTCTCCGGCGGCGTGAAGGGTTTTGTGGAGTACATCAACCGCGCCAAGACCGTCCTGCACCCCAACATCTTCTACGCCAACGCCGAGAAAGACGGCATCGCCGTGGAAGTGGCCATGCAGTGGAACGACGGCTACAACGAGCAGGTGCTCTGCTTCACCAACAACATCCCGCAGCGGGATGGCGGCACCCACCTGACCGGCCTGCGCGCCGCGATGACCCGCGTCATCAACAAGTACATCGAAGAAAACGAGATCGCCAAGAAGGCCAAGGTAGAAACCAGCGGCGACGACATGCGCGAAGGCCTGGCCTGCGTGCTGTCCGTGAAGGTGCCCGAGCCCAAGTTCAGCTCGCAGACCAAGGACAAGCTGGTCTCGTCCGAAGTGCGCCTGCCCGTGGAAGAACTGGTCAGCAAGGCCCTGACCGACTTCCTGCTGGAAACGCCCGCCGACGCCAAGACCATCTGCGGCAAGATCGTAGACGCCGCCCGCGCCCGCGAAGCCGCCCGCAAGGCCCGCGAAATGACCCGCCGCAAGGGCGTGATGGACGGCATGGGCCTGCCCGGCAAGCTCGCCGACTGCCAGGAAAAAGACCCCGCCCAGTCCGAACTCTTCCTGGTGGAGGGCGACTCCGCAGGCGGCTCCGCCAAGCAGGGCCGCGACCGTAAGTTCCAGGCCATCCTGCCGCTCAAGGGCAAGATCCTGAACGTAGAGCGCGCCCGCTTCGACAAGATGCTGTCCAGCCAGGAAGTGCTGACGCTGATCACCGCGCTGGGCACCGGCATCGGCAAGGACGACTACAACCTGGACAAGCTGCGCTACCACCGCATCATCATCATGACCGACGCGGACGTGGACGGCTCGCACATCCGCACGCTGCTGCTGACGTTCTTCTATCGGCAGATGCCGGACATTATCGAGCGTGGGTATGTGTATATCGCGCAGCCGCCGCTGTACAAGATCAAGCATGGGAAGGATGAGCGGTATATCAAGGATGATGTCGAGCTGAATGCTTATCTGTTGAAGTTGGCGATGGAGAAGGCGGCGTTGGTGCGGCCGGATGGGTCAGAAATCAGTGGGGATGCGCTGACTGAACTGGCTCGTCAGTACCAGTTGACCGAAGGCGTGATTGGGCGCTTATCGCGGGTTGTGGATACCGACGCGCTGCGGGCTATTGCGGATGGGGTGACGCTGGATCTGGATAGTGCTGCGGCGGCGGAGGCTTCAGCGGTGGCGTTGAAGGCTAAGCTGGCGGAGATGCATGCCAAGACGTTGATTGGGGCTGCGGTGAATGATGATGGCACTGCTGATGTGTATGCCCAGTTTGACGAAAAGACTGACAAGCATCGGCTGATGATTGCGCGGCGTCATCATGGGAACGTGCGGTTGTCGCATTTGGATGCTGATTTTGTTCATGGGGCGGATTACGCTGCGCTCTCCAATGCTGCGAAGACTTTCCAGGGGCTGACGCCGGAAGGGACTAAGGTGCAGCGGGGTGAAGGGGAAAAGTTGCGCGATCAGACTGTCAACGACTTTCACGGAGCGATGCAGTGGTTGCTTGCTGAAGCCGAGCGTGGCGTTTCTCGTCAGCGCTATAAGGGTCTTGGTGAGATGAACCCTGAGCAGTTGTTTGAGACCACCCTTGACGTTACCCAACGACGTCTGCTGAAGGTGCAGATTGAGGATGCTATTGCTGCTGACCAAATCTTCACCACCCTTATGGGGGACGAGGTGGAGCCGCGACGGAACTTTATTGAGTCCAACGCCCTTGTCGCGCGGAATATTGATGTTTGATGGTGTTCCTTGTTAGGGCCTGTCAGCAATTTTTGTGTTCAGAGCAGTTAAAGGCTCACCGTCAACTTAGCCGGTGAGCCAGCATTATCTCAGCGATGCGGGTGGGTGAAGCGCCGTTCCTCATGGAGAATCGCAAACTGGTTCATGGCAGCCTTCCAATCATGCGTTGAACATCAGGGACCGCAATCAGGATGTCGTGCTTGCCACGGGTCTTAAGGTACTTGAACACCTTCATCAAGAACTTGGCGCTTTCGGTGCTCTCGATCCACAGGCCCAGGATGTCGCGTGTGCCGTTGGGCAGCACGCCCAACGCCAATGACGGCCTTGTTGCGTACCACGCCATGTTCGCGCATCTTGCCGCAGCGCGTCGAACAAGACCACCGGGTACATCGCCTCCAGCGGGGCGGGCTTGCCAGGTGGTGGCCCCGTCCATGACCGCATCGGTGACAGAACTGATGAACTCGGGCGAGCCCTCGGTGCCGTACTGTTAAGACCGTCTTAGCGCTCTTGCCGTTGCGCTGGTTGGCTGTGCCGGCCGGGCGCTCTGCGCCAGCCTGGTTAGCCCAGATGATGGCCAAGCTCGGCGCTCAAGGCCTGCTCAATCAAGGGTCTTCTTGAATGCCATTGAGGCGTCCTGCACGGCCTCCGCAGTCATCGGGCCCTTTGCGAAATGGGCGATCAGATCCTTGGGAATGGTCGGCAGTTCACGATCGGCGGCCTGGCTCGTCTTGTTTCCACGGCGAGGGCGCCCATAACCAGAAGACGCTAAGCAGCCCTCGTTGCATCCTCCCAGACCAGTTTCCCGTACGACGAAAGATCCTCCCCCTCTGAAAAGAATCTCCTTCTTATGCGGCTAACAGGCTGTTAGCCAATTGGCGTCGTATCTGGGCCGTGCTGCAAGGCGGACAAAAAAACGCGAGTTCCCATGGAACTCGCGTGCAGCTCGCTTTCGCCGCCAACATTTGCTCAATTTCCGTCGCAAGCACCAATGAGCACCCATTGCAACGACTACACCTTCTGCCGGTATGAGGCCCCTTACTGTGAAGCGCCTCCCTTAGGGCCGGCAATCAGGGTAACAGTATAAGCTATCTCGTCGGGAAGACCTTCATGATGTCCTTTACTGGCATCTATTAGCGCGGCATCAAAAAGCGATGTAGTATCCGTAGGCACCGATGGCAGCACCTCGACTGATGAAAAGGCGCCCTCGGCCAGCAGACTGATGGTACGTTGAGACAATTAGTGGATATAACTTTTTAGCGACATGCTTACCCTAATAGCACAGCCTGATCACGATTTTCGTCTGGGCGATTTTCTAACATCCGAATTCAATAATTCGAAATGGACTGAGTTCCAAGCTGCTATAGCGTTTGCGAAGAAATCCGGTACTCAATATATCAAGCCAGGTTTGGAGAAATTTGCAAAAAATGCTACGGTGCGCATCTCCGTGGGAATAGACCATGGCGGAACTTCGCGTGAGGCGGTGCTCGACTTGCTGGAGGCCATTCAGCCGAACGGAGAGATGTGGGTGTATAAGAACGCTGCAAATACTTTCCACCCTAAGGTGTATCTCTTCAGGAATGATGCGGAGGCCGTTGTCGTAGTTGGTTCGGGAAATCTTACAAAGGGAGGCCTCTACGAAAACAGTGAAGTGTGCGTTCAGATTCACCTCAATTTCGGGAATGCAGAAGATTGCAGGTTTTTCGATTCCATACAAGAAATATTAAATAAATGGAGTCAGCACACTCCGCACATTTGTCTCCTTTTGGATGAGCAGCTCATAAATCGACTCGGTGAAAGTGGTGAACTTCCTACCGAGGCAGAAGCAAGCAGTGCAATTGGCCAATCCAAAAAAAGTCTTTCTTCGGGCAAGGACTCAAATAAATCACCGTTTAAGTCCCTCGCAGTGCCCGCGGCACCGACTCCATCTAATGGGGCACTGAAAAATGGCGCACCTGCATCGCCGACAAAGTCGTCGAAGAGCTTGCCGGGGCAGGTGCCAACGCCTGTAGTGGTGAATGCGAACGTCAACGGAACCCCATCGGTAACATTTGCAATGACCTTACAAACCACTGATGTAGGGGTGGGGCAAACGACTAAGGGCGCACAACAGCGTTCTCCCGAGGTATTTATTCCGCTGCGCGCTCTAGATTTGAAGCCTTCCTTCTGGGGTTGGCAATCTCCATTTATTCCGGATCCTGCAAAATACAAAGTGGATGCTCAATGGAGAGCAAAACCAAAAAATGCGGCCTGGATTAAGAGTGAATCAGCAAAAGCGAATCGGGTGGCACGCCCTCTTGAAAAATTGGACTGGCAAAATGTAAGAATTAGGCTTGCAGGCCATGCCGGAGATTTGCAGGCCACCCTGTGGTTTAATCCTCAGAAAAAAGACATTCGAATTAGAGAGTCAACGATTAGGGCTTCTGGTAATGTAGATGATATTTTCCTGCTGCGATCAGCTCCCGCTGGATCGTTGCATACCTATGAGCTCGAAATCATAAAGAAAGGGACGCCACAATACGCTCAAATTTTGCCTAAATTAACAGTAAGGATATCAAACTCGAAAAAGAGAATTGGCTATTTATGAGTTCATCGAGGAGGTTTTCGGAAAACTAAAATTTCCTCGGAACCCATTGCATTCTTCTTGAAAATATCCCTAGAAACCAGCATTTCCATAGACAAGGGTTCACCGACCTCAAATCCCACATCGCTGGCTACATCCTGGAGCAAGTTTGCTGTTTGAATATCAACTCGATGCCCGCCCGCTATTGTGTGATTATTGCCAACCACGACAAATGCGGAGCATCCGGGTTTGAGGCTGGTTTTCATTCCGACAATTACTTCCTTCATGTCGAAAAAATACTTCGAAAGTAATGCTGGTAGATTGCGCCTTCGAAACCCTACCTCAGTCGCGGAGTTGAGCGAATGAATTTGATCAATCAAAGCGATTACAGAAGAGGGCAGAAAGTTTTTTTCAGCCAAGTAACGTGCCCAATGCTCCTTTCGAGTGCGCTCTGTAACTTCCCGATTTCCGATCATGGCTTGGTCACGCGTTCGGTGTTCGGGGCGCGGCAATAGTCCCAAGTAGCAAAGACTTAATCGGTCAGTGTCCAAATAAGGTAGCGCGGTCGCGTACGGCGGGGAAGTGATTATCACATCAACACTATTCTCGCCCCAGACTTCGGCGCATCTCCTAGCATCTCCATCAGCTATCTCGAAATCTAAATCGTCCAACGAACCGTTCTGATAGAGAAATGCAAGCACTGCTCGGACTGAACGTCCGATCTCCTCCAAAAATTCCTTTTTTGGATCGATTTCGATGTCCAGTCTTACTTCTTTTCTGATGCGAAGGTCTTCGCTCTTCTGCCAAGACACACTTCTAATAATGTTACTTAGCGCTATGCGAGCCAAAGCACGTGCGTATTTATCCTCCAACCGAAAAATTGCTTGACTAATGTCATCCAAGCCGGCGAGAACGTCATCGGAAAACCAACTCTTCAGATATCGCTGGTCCTCTTCGGGCAAAGATGAAAGATGTTCAAGCTTTTTTGCGACACGAGGTTCGACGGCGAGTAGTTCGTCGCGTAGTTGCGTATAACTCGCCGCTAGTGCCTCGGCATCAGCGCGAAGCAGGTTGGTTTTTGTATTACCTAGCAACGTTGAGAGAGGATTCATATCCAATCCTCTACCCCGGCATCCAGCAAGTACTGCCTCAACAACGGTAGTTCCACTACCACTCATTGGGTCAGCAACAACACCACCCGGACGAGTCCCGGAAATATTGATGAGTGCTCGAACAAGTTGAGGGAAGAATTTCCCTCTGTATTCGTGAATTCCATGCGTGCCATAACGCAGGCATCGCCGATTCGGAAGAGGTATCTCGGTGGAAAATGGTAGCTGCTCGCGAAGGGAATCTAAAGCGATACCATTGCGAACGACGTTTACGGTGGATTCCCTTAGGGACTGAAGGGTAATTTGGACCCCCCGAGAGTCCTGTATGGACTCCCAGTACGCAAGTCGGTCAGCGAGCGCACTTCGGCTCAATGTTGTATCTACGCAATAATCAGTATTGCAAATTTTTGCAGTACTCTGCGACTCCGGGTATGACCCGGTCAGAGCCTTTACTTCGCGAAAAGCTAATTCGCGCTCAAAAGGCTGAATATATGGCTTGATTTTCAGCTTCATGGTTTGCTGCATTATTCCCCCGCTCGATTTTCGAGTATTAGGATGTCCTCGGTTTTTATCTTTCCTATTGCGGGATTAAAGGCCTTCTTTGTGGCCTGCATGTTTCGTGTCAATCGAGCGACTTCTTTAAATCCTGCTCCGGCTCCAGCGGCGCTAATAAGGTCAGCGTTGTTAATTCGCTCACCACGCAACGTTGAATCGCCAACGACGAAGCATGCAAAGCCGCCGGGCTTTAATTTGTCTTTGAGCCATTCGAAGATTGCATTGAACTCGGTTCGGAAGGTATCGACAGTGGCGGCGGTCTTGGCTTTACTGCTGTACTTGCGATGGCTACCTATCTCTTCCTTCTTGAATTTCGGTTGATCCATCTCGAGCCACAGCATCCGCGTCATGTGATACAAATGGTAGCTATATGCATTTGGATATGGCGGCGAACAAACCATAAGATCGAGTTGGGGAACATCAGGTGCCTGAAGAAGACTGGCCTCGACGATTTTGCAATTAAATCTTGGCTCTGCTAACTCAGTAAACTCGGCCGCGACGCGAAGCGTCTGGTCTAATGTTCTGGCAAATCGCTTGCATGTTTCCCCTGGGAGGATTCCCTTCTCCCGACGGACATAACGTGTATCTGAGTCTTGCTTGGATACCGCAACAATTATCGCCGAGAAAGCCACTAGCGCCAGGTCTCGACTATTCTTTGATGTAAGTGCGTTGCAACGCTCTTTAATTTCGGCGAGTTCTTCGATTACATCAGGCTGAAACCAGAATTCCAGCTTGTCATAGGATGGCCGCCATGACTTCGATTTGAAAATGTCAACGTTTAATAGAGGCGAACTTGCATTCCGGTCTATCGCCTCACCCATCGTGCGAATCTCGTCCGCCAATGATGCCAACAATCTAGCGTCTTCTTCGGATAGAGCGGTTGTTTTTACTTTCGAAATTAAACAGGCCAACGGGTTTGCATCAATTCCAACAGCATGCCTCTTCAGAGTTAGAGCCTCGACCAACGTGGTACCGCTGCCACAGAAGATATCGCCAATCGTGTCTCCTACGCCTGACAACTCCTGAATAAGTGCATTTGGAATCTGCGGGATGAATTTCGCTGGATATGGATGAATGCTATGCGTCAAATAATTCGTCTTTGCGCCGGCGAAATCCCAGTCGATACGGTCCAAATTGCCCAAGTGCGGGATATCGGATTGCAAACTTGGCTGAGTCGGTAATGACGCGTCTGCTGACTTCGCGAAAAGCCGGATTCGCTCTGCCTCGGCGGTTGAGAAGTGCCTCCACCCGTGTCGGTCACGGCGCGGCTCTTGCACAGAGCCAGCACGCAGCCATCGCAGCAAAGTGTCCTTGTGTATTCCGGCAAGTCTAGCGACCTCTGCGGTGGAGAGATGTGGTGTATTGTCAATATTTGCGCTCATTTGCATATACTTGCATATACGCTAAGTGATTGCAAGGGAACGCGCGCACTTTCGAAAGAGATGAGGCGCACGCTTCACACTGCAGATTAACGCATGTCCTGTGAGTAGCTCCGTTTCGGAGCTTGACTACATCTGGCGGCGGATAAGGGTCGCGGACTGGTCGGCATCAGGACTGTGGCTGCTTGATGTTCAGCGTATCCGATCGTGTCGATCGCTGCTTTGAGATTCGGCTGATTGTTCGTAGTCGACCGCCATCGGAAACTGGTCTGGTCACCACAGCAATGAGTGACCAGGTTTGACAGCCTGTCCCATATATCACGGACGAAGCAGATAGCGGTATCCTCTCGTCCGTGCGCCTACGCGCACGTCCTCCGGGCGGGCCTTGGCAGGGGAGCCTGAGGGCTCGCCGGTTTATATGTGGCCGGTCTGTCAATCCTGCTTCGTGCCCGCCCACCCCGGTTGACAGCGGACAGCGGGCCTCCATCCCACATATACGGAGGTCGCAATGACTAGCACCACCTCAGCTCCCCAAGAACCCACCCTAGCCCAAAAGCAAGCCCAACTAGCCGAAAACCTGGCCAAAGTTGACCGCGCCCAGTTCCGCCGCCGCGCCAAGGCTGCGCCACCGCAACCCAGCAAAGCCGTCACCCTTGAGGACCACATCCTCGAAGTCAGCGACGATCTTCTGCGCGTCAGCGCCGGCTTCCAGTCAGTCCTGACCTTGCTGGACCTGCAGGCCGGCGATATCCCTGACAGCATCGGCCTGCACGCCCTGATTTCGCCGCTCAAGCGGCAGATCGACCGGTGCGCTGATCGCCTGCAGGCGCTTGCTTGACGAGGGACAGGCCTGCGCAATGCAGACCTTACAGTAAAACGGCGCGAGCTGGTCTCGCGCCGTTCTGGTTGTGGCCTGGAGGTTGTGCTGCAAGTTGACGTTCCGGTGTCCAGTCAAGCTCAAGCCCCGACCACCGAAACCTACTGAAAGACGCCCACTCGCCTCAAGTCACCGCACTCACAAACGCCTCAAACGCCCTAGCCTCCACCGGCGGACAAAAGAAGTGCCCTTGCCCGTAATCGCAACCAGCCGCCACCAGAATGTCCCGCTGCGACTCCGTCTCCACACCCTCGGCAATCACCCGAATACGCAGCGCATGCGCCATGCTGATAATGGCGTGACACAACGCCACGTCGTCCGGCCCCCGCGTCAGCGAGCGGATGAAGGACTGGTCGATCTTAATGTAGTCAATGTCCAGCCGCCGCAGGTACGACAAGGACGAGTAGCCGGTGCCGAAGTCGTCGAGCGCGATCTCGATGCCGGCCGCCTGGAAACGGGAGAGCTGGTCCATGACATCGGCGTTCTGCTCCATCAGCGAGCCTTCGGTGATCTCGATGACGAGGCTGCCCACCGGCACGTTCCTGCGCTCGATCATGCTGGACCAGGACTCGGGCCCGCTCGCAGGGGCGCTGAACTCCACGGGGGATTTGTTGACCGAGATCTGGAAGTCCTTGCCCAGCAGCACCTGCCAGCGCGCAAGCTGGTCCAGCGCTTCGGTTAGCACCCAGCGGCCGATGTCGATGATGAGGCCGGATTCCTTCGCAACGGCAATGTACTGGTGCTCCGTCCCTCAGGCAGGATCCCGTCCGGCGCCAATCCGCGCGTAATCAGAGTGTCGGCCATGAGGAATGTGATACGACGAATGTTGCAAAGACGTCAGCGCTTGCAGTAAGGCATCCCCACCAAAGTATGATTTGGATAACATTTCTGGTGGGCCCACGGGTGACAAGGGTATTTCCATGCAACAGAAAGCGACTGCCGCCGAGCTGTTCCGACATTTGAGCGCCGAAAAGTCGGACCTGTATCGCCGCATCATGGATGTATTTGCTGCGGCCAAAAGACAGTATCGACTTCAGCTGCGCCCTGACGAAGTCTTGGCCGAGGCTGCTTGGCCTGATGGTGCACCCCGTATTGAGGAGGTGAACGCGGCCTTAGCGCAATTGACCGAATGGGGAAATCTCGAGTCCCAGCCTGACACCGCGCGCGTTTCCTCTCTTGCCGACTTCTACCGAGCTCGGTTCCTGTACCGGCTTTCCCATGGCGGCGAGGCTGTCGAAGCCAGTCTGGCCGTGTTTTACCAAACGTTGCAGCGTCGGGCCGAATTGCAGTCTGTCGCCCTCGAAGATATTGCGAGCCGCTTGCAGGCGTTGAAACACTTGCTGGATACCGACCCTGTCGAGGTCGACGTTGGCAAGGTGCATCCCATTCTGCGCGATCTGTTCGCCGTGTTCCACAGCCTTGCGGAGAATGCCCAGGCTTTCATGGCCGGCGTGGCACGCAGCCTTGAGCTTCAGCAGGCAGAGGCCGGGACCGTCATTGACTACAAGCGCCGGCTGATCGAGTACCTCGATCGCTTCTTAGGCGATCTCGTGCGGCGTTCCGAATCCATCGCCCAGCAGATCGAGGATCTTTCATCACGAGTCGACAGCATTTTTCTGCTGGTAGCGGAGCGGGAAGCCCGCGATGCTGCGCCGGACAATGAGCAGGACCAATCCTACGAAAAGGTCACGCGCTGGCGTGCGTGGCGTGAACGCTGGAAGGGCCTGCGCGGATGGTTTCTCTCGACCGGCAACGCGCCGCCTCAAGTGGAGTTGCTACGGGCACGCGCCCGATCGGCCATCCCGCAATTGCTGGGAGCTATTGCGGCGCTGAACGAGCGCCGAAGCGGCCGCAGCGACAGGTCCGCCGACTTCCGGGTTCTGGCCCAATGGTTCTGCGCCTGCGGCACAGACGCGGAAGCGCATCGGCTGGCCCGAGCTGCGTTTGCCCTGCATCCCGCTCGCCACTTCTCGCTCAACCCTTCCGGCGACGAGGAGCCACCTGCGAGCACCTCCTGGATAGATGCGCCACCGTTGCGGATCAATCCAAGGCTGCGCGAGTATGGTGAGGCGGCCCCGCGCGGTCCGCTCCCCCGCATACGTGACCGCAGCGCGGAGCGCGCTCTGATGGCAGCCCAGTTGGCCGAAGAATCGCGCCAAGTCGAAGCGGCTAGGCAGCGCCTGGCAACCGGACAGCCGATACGCCTGTCAGAATTCGGAGAGCTCGATCCTCACGCATTCGGCCTGTTCCTGAACTTGCTCGGCGAAGCGTTGTCCGAGCAAGCCCATCCTGATCAGGTCGTCGAGCGCCAGACTGGCGATGGACTCCTCAACATTAGGATGGAGCCACTCGATCCCGCTTCCCACGCGCGTATCGTCACGCCGGCCGGCACTTTTGCAGGCCGGGATCATCTTGTCACCATCTCATCGACGTACGAATTCGCATGAGTGTCAATCCTCGCCCCGACCGCGACAGTCGACGCATTGGAGAACTCCAAAGGGCCCAGCAGCAGGAGGAATTCCGACAGGCAATACGCGCCTTGCTGATGCAGCCGCTAATGTCACCAACACATGAGGCGTTCCAGGCGGTCCGACGGCAGGCCGACAAATTGCGCGACTGGTTTGCACGAGAGACCGGATGGCCCTTGCACGTCGAACGCGAGGGCGCCCGGCTTTTCAAGCGGCCCGCCGATCTCGCCGACGATACCCGCGGTCTGCCAGGGTACGACAGGCAACGCTACGCCCTCCTATGCCTTGCATGCGCGGTACTCGAGCGGGCAGATCCTCAGATCACGTTGCGTCTGCTCGGTGAGCGCCTGATGCAGTTGGCGTCCGACCCGGTCCTTGCTTCGTACGGATTCCGGTTTGCCTTGGGCACAGCGGCGGAAAGACGCGATCTCGTTGCCGTCTGCCGTACGCTTCTTAGCTTCGGTGTTCTGCAGCGAGTTGCGGGCGACGAGGAGGGCTTCGTTCACGCCACCAACGCGACGCAATCCGATGCCCTGTATGACGTCCAACGGCGCCTCCTGGCAGGCATGCTGGCCGCAGTGCGTGGGCCTTCGACCTGGCGGCCGAACGATGCCCCCATTGAATTCGACGCACGCCTGCATTCAATGGTTGCGGAGCATCTGCCGGACAGCGATCAGGGGCGTCGCGACGCACTCCGCCATCACCTTGCGCGCCGCCTGCTGGATGATCCAGTGGTCTACATTGACTCACTGGATGCCGAACAACGTGCTTACTTCACCAATCAGCGGGGTGCAATGGCTGGACGCCTCAGTGATGCCACCGGACTGATCGCGGAACAGCGAGCGGAGGGTCTCGCGCTTACCGACGAGTCCGGCGAGCTTTCCGACCTTTCCATGCCGGCCGAAGGGACAGAGGCGCACGCCACACTCCTCGTCGCCGAATACCTGGCCACGCGGCTGCGCGACACACCAGAAGGCGCATTGACGTCTCAGGATGCCGTGACGGCATACCTTCGAGCAGCGGCTGAAAAGTATGGCCATTACTGGCGCAAATCAGCACGCGAACCGGGGGCCGAATTGGAACTGGCCGAGATCGCACTCGACCGGCTACGAAGGCTCGGCCTGATCGCGCGCGACCCGCGCGAGATTCGTCCCCTGCCGGCGATCGCGCGCTTCGCCCTTGGCGATCCTGAAGTGCGCAGCCATTCCACCGACAGCACCGCCCGAGCCGCCGCTCTTCTCTGACCATGACAGATATGCTGTTCGATGCTCCGCCTCCCAACCGTCCTGCATTGCCAGAACCTCTGCGCGACCGGTGGCAACCCCTGAGAATTGGGCTTGTTGACCTTTTCCACTATGACAGCGAAGAGTTCTGGTTCCGGGACGGCCACCTACTATTGCGCGGCAACAACGGGACCGGAAAATCCAAGGTGCTGTCCCTGACGTTGCCCTTCCTCTTTGATGCTCAATTGCGGTCCTCCCGCATCGAGCCGGACGGAGACAACGGCAAGAAGATGTCTTGGAACCTGCTGATGGATACCTTTCCCCGGCGCATAGGCTATGCCTGGATCGAGGTCGGCTGGCGGCAGCCGGATGGTACGGCCCGCTACCTCACGCTGGGAGCCGGCATGTCAGCCGTGGCAGGCAAGGCGCAGGTCGAAAGCTGGTTCTTCATAATTGACGGGACATCCGTGACCCAAGTGCCTCGCATTGGCCAAGACTTGTGGCTGTCCAGCGAGCAGCGCATTGTATTAACGCGAGAACGCCTGCGTGAAGCCCTTGAGCCGTATTCCTGCGCTAAGGTTTTTGAAAGCGCCAGTAGCTACCGGCGCGCAGTCGACGAAGCCCTATTCCAGCTCGGTCCGCGGCGCTATGAGGCCCTGATGGATACATTGATCCAACTTCGCCAGCCTCAGTTGTCGAAGAAGCCGGATGAGGCCGGCCTGTCCCACGCATTGACGGAGGCGCTGCCGCCCATGCCGGCGGAATTGCTGGCCGACGTGGCGGTGGCACTCAACCAGCTTGAGGAAGATCGCGAACAACTGGACAAAAGCCGTCAGCTCGAACAGGCAGTCAGGCATTTCGAGCGACGGTATCGCGAATATGCCGGTGCGCTTACCCGACGGCAGGCGCGTGAATTGCGCCAGGCGCAAACGGCGTTCGACAACGCCAGCGAAGAGCGAAACAAGGCACAAAGCGCACTGAACGATGCCGCCAAGGCTGAAGACGAGGCAGTGACCGCCCACGACGCAGCGAAGCTTGTCCTGGCTTCAGCACGGGAACGGTTGGAGACATTGCAGAGCGATCCTGCCAATCAGGACGCCAATCGTTTGAGCCAGGCTGAAAGGGATGCCGACGAGCGGCTGCGGGAGGCAGCCAGTGCCGAACGCCAGCGCGACATGGCGAGGCAACAGCTCTTGCGAGAAGAAGAGCGCTGCCTGGCCTCCGACCAGCGGGCCGAAGCCGCACGGAACGAGACGGCGCTGACGCGCGAACAATGTGCCGTGGCAGCCGAAGCCGGCGGCATCACCTTCGCACTGTCGGAGAGTTTCCTCCTTACATCCTCGTTTGACGAACTCGCGAAGAAGCAGGCTGCGGCCCTCGCCGAGGCAGGAACCGTCCTGCGCAATGCAGCGGTAAAGCGTCGTGATGAAATCCGGCATATGGAGCAACGCCACGCCCAGTTAGCCACCAGGCGGGCGACGCTCCAGACGCAACAGGACAACCACCGTGATCGACTGGCGGAGGCCGAGGAAGCTGCTGAACGGCGGCAACAGGCCGAGCTTGAGGCCGATGCGGCAGGCAGCGCGCTTGTCGACGCTTGGTCCGACCACTCCTGCACCCTGAAGGAACTGGAGTTCGATGGCGACGCCGTGCTGCCCGCACTTGCCGCCTGGACTGCGCGTCCCCAGGGCTCCAATCCCGCGCAGGCGGCGATAGTTTCCGCGCACGCGCGCGCATCGGTACGATACGCGACTCGGCAAGCCAGCCTGGCCGCGAGCCGGGCAGAACTGGAGCAACGACGCAACGCACTGCTCGCCGAACAGGAACAACTGTCCGCCGGGCAGGACACAGCGCCACCGGTCCCGCACACCCGCGGCCCTGGCGTGCGGGAAGGACGTGCCGGTGCGCCCCTGTGGCAACTCGTCGATTTCCGCGACGGTGTCACGCCGGATGAACGTGCCGGGCTGGAAGCCGCACTGGAGGCGAGCGGACTGCTGGACGCTTGGATCACGCCAGATGGCAGCGTTACCGACACGTCAGGGAAGCCAATCCTCGATACGCACTGGCACCGTCGAGCCACCGTGGCTGGGCATTCGCTCTTATCCAAACTTGAACCCTCAACATCTGAGCAGTCTCCGTTAGAACCGGAGCTGATCGAACGCCTCCTTGCCGCTGTATCCTGCGCGCCGACGGACGACAAATCGGCGGAATCCTGGATCAGTGCGGACGGCAGCTTTCGACTTGGGGCGTTAGCGGGCGCCTGGCACAAGGCCGAAGCCGTCTACATCGGCCACAGCGCCCGCTCCAGGGCCCGGGAGCGCCGGCTGGCCGTGATAGCCGCGCAGCTTCGGGACATCGATGCGGAGGAGGGTGAACTAATACAGGCATTTGAATTGCTATCGGAAGCGCGCGGCCGTGCGGAAGTCGAAGTGGAGAGGGCTCCATCCGATGCCCCGCTCCATCATGCAAGCCTGGCCGCCATTAGCGCGGGGCGCGAGCTGCAGAATGCTCAAGGGCGCCTTGCGCAGGCGGAAGCACAATGCCGGGAAGCCGAGGACCACCACTTCAAGGCACGGGAACAACTGGAAAACGACGCGAAAGATCTTCAGCTTCCCACCGCACTGGAGGACCTTTTCGATATCGCATCCGCTGTGGACCGCTACACGGATGCCATTCACGCACTGCTACAAGCGGTCCGGGAGTGGTGCAATGCATGGTCGAACCATCTCGTGCAACAGGAACGTGCCGAGGAGGCACGTGCATTGTTCGCCCAACGGGAGGAGGAACTTTCCACGGCCAACGAACGCGCTGAGAAGGCAAGAACTCGTTTCGATGTCCTGCAATCGACTATCGGCGCAAAAGTGGAAACGCTGCAAAAAAATCTGCGCGACGCAGGCGACATCGTTCGCCAGGCCGAGATCGACCTGGATCTGAAGCAGAACCAATGCACGCGCACCGGCGAAGCGCGCGCCGTTGCCGGTGCTATGGCAGAAACTGCTGAGAGAGTCCTGATGGAGCGCACCGCGGCACGCGTGCAGGCGGTGGAGCACCTTCAGCGATTTGCGGAAAGCAGCCTGCTGACATCGGCGCTCCCGGATCTCACGTTGCCCCACGGCATCGGCGTCTGGACGATCGATCCCGCACTGCAAGTCGCACGGCGCGCCGAGCAGGCGCTTCAAGGCATTGCGGACGACGCTGCCAACTGGGAGCGCATACAGCGGACCGTCTCCGAAGAACTGACCGAGCTGCAGCGGCTGGCAGGCGCCCTCGGTCATCACGCCACCTCGGAGCCGAACGACTGGGGGTTTACTGTCCACGTCATCTATCAAAACCGCCCGGAGCGACCCGATGCTCTGGCAGCTCATCTTGCTGAGGACATCGCGCAGAGGAGCGAGCTGCTGTCCGCGCGCGAACGCGAGATTCTTGAAAACCATTTGGAAGCAGAGATCGCGTCAGAGATCCAACGGCTGATGCGCGCCGCCGACAGGCAACTGGGTGCCATCAATGAGGAGCTGTACAAGCGTCCAACGTCGACAGGCGTGCGTTACCGATTGCAATGGCAGCCGCTTTCCCCGGAGGAAGGCGGCCCCGCAGGTCTCGACATCGCGCGCCAGAGGCTGCTCAACACTAGTTCGGACCTGTGGTCAGCCGAAGACCGCCACGTTGTCGGCACGATGCTGCACGAGCAGATCGTCCAGGAGCGTGCACGTGCAGAGAATGACCCAACGGTGTCAGGCGCAAGCCTGAACGACCAGCTCGCCCGCGCACTGGATTATCGCCGGTGGCATCGATTTCGGGTTCAGCGGCAACGTGACAAAGGAAGCGCTTGGCAGAAGCTGTCGGGTCCCGCATCCAGCGGGGAGCGGGCATTGGGACTCACGGTGCCGCTGTTTGCCGCCATCGCCAGCTTCTATGGCAGGGGGGGTAGCCCGCACGCGCCGCGGCTAATGCTGCTGGACGAAGCCTTCGCAGGAATCGATGATGCGGCTCGCGCGCATTGCATGGGACTGATCCGCGAGTTCGACCTGGATTTCGTCATAACCAGCGAGCGTGAATGGGCTTGTTATGCAGAGTTGCCGGGCGTATCCATTTGCCAACTCCAGCGTCGCGAGGGCATAGACGCCGTTTTCGTTTCACGTTGGACTTGGGATGGCCGCGCCAAACGGCAGGATAGTGATCCCGACAGAAGGTTCCCTGACGCATGACCGACATAAGCAAAGATCCAGGCGCCGATCCTCGACTGCAGCGACTGCTCGGTGGCCCGGCCCTCCGCGAACTGCGGACGCGGCTGAGGCGGGTATTCATGCGTGTCGACAATGACACCCGCGATGCCACTACTGCAGATTCCGTGCTGCTGACGAATCTCTCGCCAGTGGAGCATGAAGCCCTGGCTATATTGACAGGACGCCCGCCCCGTACTGCGAAGTCGCTGAAGCTGGACATCGCCGACATTGATGCCGTCTTGCGGGCCGCAGGCATTGCGGAGTCTCTCCGCACAGCACTGGAGATCCTTGACGGCCCCATCGTCAACGCCGCGGTGGTGAGGGCTGGCGTCCGGACGGCATGGGAACAGATGATCGCACACGAATCCTGGCACGTTGCCCTGCACGCTTGGCTGGAAACACCCTCGGCAATACGACTGGTAAAGCGCCTGTCGCGACAAGACGTTGCTATTGGACGAACGCTGCTCCGACGGGCTGACATGGTAATCAAACGTCTGCCTGCTGCTGGGATTCCGCGCTCGCAATTGGCGGCCGAATCGCTTGGCAATGCCCATGCACTGGACCAGGGCGAGGCCGCTGCAACGATCATTCTGGCCGTATGGCGACATCAGGAATTGCGAACCGACGGCTACAAAAACAACATAGATCGGAATCAGCCATCCGAAGAACGCGTGCGCGATGTCTGGGCCAGAGCGGGCGTGCTGGTAAACGAACTTGCCCGACCGGTACTGTACCTCAACCTGCCTATCGACAACGCCTCGCGAGGCCAAACGCCTGGCGAGCCCGGTTATGCATCATTGCGCCGGCTGCTGCGAGCAGCGCCTTCCTGGGCAGTGTGCGACAAGACCGTCTTTGTTTGCGAGAACCCTAACATTGTGGCGATCGCTGCGGACCTGCTTGGGGAACGCTGCGCGCCGCTGGTCTGCACGGACGGCATGCCTGCAGCAGCGCAACGCACACTTCTAACGCAATTGAGGCAAGGAGGCGCTCGCCTGGCCTATCACGGCGACTTCGACTGGCCCGGACTTCGAATAGGAAACTACGTGATGCGAGCCTGGAGCGCGACGCCCTGGCGGTTCTGCGAGAGCGATTACGAAGTCGCGGAAGCACACTGCGCGAAGACACGTCACGAACTGGGCGGCGACTTTGTACCGGCGATGTGGGACGACAGGCTGGCTATCGCAATGCAACGCCTCGGTACGACTATTGCCGAAGAGGCAGTAGCGAATGTGCTGCTCGAAGACTTAGGAGGATCGTAGACGGCGTAACAACGCAGGGGATATGGAGGTGCGGGCACGAATACGAGAGGCCTGCCTGGCGGGCTTCCAGTGGTAAATTTCTACAGGCTGTAGGTCCAAGCTCTCGGGCTCGCCGGTCCTTGCATCCGGCCTGTCAACCCTGCTTCGTGCTCGCCCACCCGATGGACAGCGGATTGCGATCCTCTATTACCGATGCAAGGCGGTTCGCAATGCAACCCACTAACCCCGCTCCCCAAGAGCACACCCTAGCCCAAAAGCAAGCCAAACTAGCCAGCCAACTGGTCTCGCGCCGTTTGCATCCTGGTACGCTGGCATTCCGCAAGTCCGGACCTTCAATGCATCTTCAATCCCCCTTCCGCCGGTCGCGTGAAGGAGAATGCGGCAACGGTAATTCGCCACATTGCGCACGCACCGTCGCGTGACTGCCTGCATCGCTGTCCCTACCTAACGACGAACACACACCCAACAGGTCCATTCCCCATCGTCATATAGCCCGTCGCCGGGCGCCATTGGCTGGCTGCAGCATGAGCATCGGATGCCCGATCTTGAACCTAAGCTGATGGGTCGAAACCTAAGCGGTGCTTTGCCTGCTGCGCGAACTTCGCGCAGCGTGCTCGATGGCAACTGTTGCTGATCTGGCGGCGTCGCGAAGCGGCCGCAGTATGTGCACCATCTGCCACCGTGATGTTCGATCGTGCTTGCGCGTTTGCACTTAGGACAAACGGTTCGTTCCGGATCCGCAAGGGATCCCGATACGTCTTCGCTCTGACGTATCGCCAGCTCGTCAAGACTGCTAATGCGCCGGCAACTGAGGCCATTCTGGTTAAGATAGCTCAGCAGCGGATCATAGCCCTTGTCATTAGAGAGCACGAAGCACACCCGGTCACGCGCGGTCTCGAATGTCCGGCCGAGATGAAACGCAATGTGGAAGTCCAGCGCATTGCGGCCGCTTCCTTCAATCTTCTGAAAATCGATTCGGCAGAATTTACCGTTCTGTCTGGTGAGCCGTTTTGGGGGGTGCTGCTTGCTACCAACGAAGATCAAAGTCTCGTAACTATCGTCGAGCGGAGATAGGTCGAGCTTCGATACGTTCTCGAAATCGACGAGAACCAGATGTTTCGCCATGGCCTCTGCCAGCAATCAACGAGTGTGGTGGGGTGTCGTACCGCTGAAGTGTACGCTGAATCGCGCATGGGTTATGGCACCCCACTCCAGTTGGATTGCAAACAGGTGGCCTTTTACGTCCTCTGTGGCCGTGCAATGAATGTCGTGGCGGATAAACAAATCCGCTACGCGGGAACGCGACAGGCCCTATACTTCTGCAAAAACAGTCGCCGGTGCTCGGTTAAGATCGTGGCGCAAAGTATAGAGTCTCCTCTATGCGACGCGTGCGACGGTGCCGGAGGAAGCGGACGCAGTCATAGCTCCGCGGTTACAACAAAAAATATGAATCCATTGCCCCCGCTCAATCAGATTCTTTTTGGCCCTCCGGGTACAGGAAAGACGTACGAAACGATTAACGCCGCGCTGGAGATTCTGGCACCGGAGTTTATCGCCGCAAACCGCGATGATCGTGCTGCGGTCAAAGGGCACTTTGATTCCCTGGTGGCTGCTGGGCACGTACGTTTCGTCACGTTTCATCAGAGCTTTAGCTACGAGGATTTCGTTGAGGGGCTACGGGCAGAGAATACGGAGGACGGGCAACTGACGTACTCGGTCGTTGATGGCGTTTTCAAAAGCCTGTGCGAGGCCGCTTCCGCGCAAGTGACCAAGCAGGCCGAGGCACCGCTCGATCTCAAGGGCCGAACGGTATGGAAGATGTCCTTGGGCAACACACTCGGGAGCGACGCGTACATTTTTGATGAGTGCATCGACAAAGGCTATGCCTTGCTTGGGTACGGTGGCCTGGTCGACTTTAGCGGCAGTAAGACGCGAGATGACATCATCAAGCGCTTCCAGGATGCGGGCACCGCTGTTGCCAAGGATGCTTATGAGGTCACCGCTGTCACCACGTTCGTGATCAAGATGAAGGCTGGCGATCTAGTTGTGGTCACGGACGGCAATATGAAGTTCCGCGCGATCGGGGAGATAACTGGCGCCTACCAAAGCATTAAGCGCGATGAGCAAGGCGACACTTATGGGCAGTGCCGTACGGTTCGATGGTTGCGTGTATATAAGCCGTCCCTGCCGTTCGATCAATTGATGACAAAGCAATTTAGCCAGAGAACGCTGTACGAGCTCAGTCCGGGGTCGATGGATATGGAGAAGCTGGAAGCGCTACTCCAGATGAAATCCCCTAGTGCCGGTACGCGCGCACCGAGTGATGTGCCATACCGCGTGGGTGAAGTGTTTGGCCGTGCATATAGCGTGACGAAAGCATCGGCGGATGTCCTGGAGTTGAAGAAGCCCAACGGCAACGAATTGGCATTCAGCATGCGGATGCTCAAGTTGCTTGCGGATTATGTGCGGCGGGGTGATCTGACCATTGAAGACATCAAAGAGAAGCGGGTATTCGAAAAGGTGCCCGAGTCCTCTCTGGAGCCTTACCTGGTCAATGGCTATAACAACATCCTCCCTGCGTTGGTCGAACGCCTAACTGGTATACGGCCGACATCTTCCGTCGATGACGCGGGTCCGCCGCCGCAGGGGGCAAAAGTCCTCATCATCGATGAGATCAATCGCGGAAACGTATCGCGCGTTCTAGGCGAACTGATCACGCTGATCGAGCCTTCGAAGCGCGCAGGCAATGCGGAAGCGCTTGAGGTGACTTTACCTTACTCCAAGGAGCGCTTCAGCGTACCGGCGAACCTGTACTTGATCGGCACGATGAACACTGCAGACCGATCACTGGCTGGGCTGGACTTAGCGTTGCGGCGTCGCTTCAGCTTCCGCGAGATGCCGCCGCGCCCGGACCTGCTGGATGAGGTAGATATCTCCGGCGTGAACGTGGGCGCGATGCTGCGCGTTATGAACGAACGGATCGAGCTATTGCTTGACCGCGACCATTGCATCGGCCACGCCTACTTCATGTCTCTGCGCGACACGCCGACGATAGAGGCGCTGGGTGAGGTGTTCCGTTCGAAGCTCATCCCATTGCTGCAGGAATATTTCTTCGAAGATTGGCAACGTATCCAATGGGTGCTTAACGATCATCGGAAGGCGCAGGCGCACCGGTTCATTCAGAAGCCGGCAAGTAACATAGCGCAGCTCTTCGGCGAGGGTGTTAGCGTTACGGATCAGAACCAGCGTTGGGTCGTCAACGAGGCTGCATTCTTGCTCGCTGAAGCGTATGCGGGGGTCATTGAGCTTGTTGGAGCTATGGCCGAGTGACAACTAATGTCACCGTACGGGAGTACGCGAGACTGACGACCGCTCCGCTCGCCGCGAACACGCTGGATCGTGCCCAGGTCTCTGCCACCGCTTTTGAGTGGCTATGCAGCTTGAACGCCGAACTGCGTCCATCGGGCTCGTCGCTGCTGCAAGTTGAGGATCGCCGCTGGTTAAGGCTCGACAATTACGTCGGTGTTGTCGAGACACCTTGCGGAACGCGAGTGGAGATTCTTCCCAAGCATGACGACGGCACCTGTGACGTCAGCAAGAGCCGGGAGCTGTTGCGCAGGATGATTGCTGGCGCGATGGACCTTCCTGTTCGCGAGGTGGGCGAGACCGCCCTCCAACGGTTCGATTCCCCATTGACGGAGTGGGTGATCGCGCAATTCTTGTCCGCGCTGGACCATTTAGTGAAGCGCGGTGTCCGATCCGACTACGTGCGCGTTGAGGCGGAGGAGCGCCATCTGCGCGGCCAGTTAGACGCCGTTCGGCAAATGCGTCAGCCGCTGGGGCGCCAGCATTTTTTTCAGATACGTCACGACATCTTCTTGCCAGACCGCGCCGAGAACCGCCTGCTGAAGCAAGCTGTTGAACTCGTCTGTCAACAAACGCAGAACCCAACCAGTTGGCGGCTCGCGCAAGAGTTGCGGGTGCTACTTCAAGACGTTCCCCGAAGCGCGAACGTTGCCGAAGACTTCAAGCGTTGGCGTACTGATCGGCTGATGGCGCACTATCAGGCCGTTAAGCCATGGTGCGAGTTGGTGCTGTCGCGCCAGATGCCAGTCTCTGTCGTCGGAAGGTGGCACGGCATCAGCTTGCTGTTTCCGATGGAAAAGCTCTTTGAGCGCTATGTTGCAGCTCGGCTCCAACGCGGCTTGGTGGCGGGGGCGCGCCTTACCACCCAGGCTTCCCGCCAATCCCTATGTGAGCACGATGGTGCGACCATGTTCCAGCTGCGCCCGGACTTGTTGATTGAGCATGCAGGGCAGCGTTGGGTGTTGGATACGAAGTGGAAGTTGGTGGATGGCGGAAACAAAGCAGGCGCTTACGGTCTGAGCCAGGCGGACTTCTATCAGCTCTACGCCTACGGGCAAAAGTACCTCGCGGGAAAAGGGGAGATGGCGCTTATCTATCCTCGCCGCCCGGCGTTTCTGCATCCATTGCCGGCCTTTCGGTTCAGCGCTGATCTGAGCCTTTGGGTACTGCCGTTCGACCTGGAGTCGGGGCGGCTAGTAGATGGTGCGATGACTAGTTTTCCGCTGAGGATAGATCCGGGTGACGTAGGATTCACTATCCCTTCGGTGGCCATCCACTGATCGCAGCGGGATACATAAGGCTGGCGAGGCACGAGCATGACAGAATCTTCCAAGCTCACTTCGGAGGAGCGCTTGCTGGCGGCCATTGCCTATGGCGAATCCTCAACGCGCGACCAATATGAAGAGATGGCGGCACTGGCAAGCGTTATGGTTCGTCAAATGAAGGCACGCGGCTATGCATCTATTGATGCCTTCACATCAAAGGATAAGAACTTCTCCTTTGTAAGAACAGATGGCAACGCACGCTACGTGAAGAAGTTCAAGGCTTTCAATGAGGGGCCGAAATTGAGGCAGTGATGAAGCGAGATACCGTCCTCGTGACGCTGCTGTTCATTGCCCCGTCGGGAGGTGCCTGCCGACCGTCGTACCTGGAATCGGCCTCCACGCCCTGCTTTTGCCGCTCAAGCCACAGCTGGTCGACACCGCCGACCGCCTGCAGGCGCTTGCCTGACGAGGAACACGCCTGCGCAATGCGGACCTGACAGCAAAACGGCGCGAGCTGGTCTCGCGCCGTTCTGGTTGTGGCCTGGAGGTTGTGCTGCAAGTTGATGTTCGGTGTCCAGTCACAAGCCCCGAAAGGCGCCGCTCCCCTCAAGTCACCGCACTCACAAACGCCTCAAACGCCCTAGCCTCCACCGGCGAACAAAAGAAGTGCCCTTGCCCGTAATCGCAACCAGCCGCCACCAGAATGTCCCGCTGCAACTCCGTCTCCACCCCCTCCGCAATCACGCGGATGCGCAGCGCATGCGCCATGCTGATAATGGCATGGCACAAAGCCACGTCGTCCGGCCCCCGCGTCAGCGAACGGATAAAGGACTGGTCGATCTTGATGTAGTCGATATCCAGCCGCCGCAGGTACGACAAGGACGAGTAGCCGGTGCCAAAGTCGTCGAGCGCGATCTCGATGCCGGCCGCCTGGAAGCGGGATAGCTGGTCCATGACATCGGCGTTCTGCTCCATCAGCGAGCCTTCGGTGATCTCGATGACGAGGCTGCCCACCGGCACGTTCCTGCGCTCGATCATGCTGGACCAGGACTCGGGCCCGCTCGCAGGGGCGCTGAACTCCAC
>NZ_QKZN01000008.1:0-134063 GCF_003254285.1 Cupriavidus phytorum | reverse complement strand
GGTGATCTCGATGACGAGGCTGCCCACCGGCACGTTCCTGCGCTCGATCATGCTGGACCAGGACTCGGGCCCGCTCGCAGGGGCGCTGAACTCCACTGGTGATTTGTTGACCGAGATCTGGAAGTCCTTGCCCAGCAGCACCTGCCAGCGCGCAAGCTGGTCCAGCGCTTCGGTCAGCACCCAGCGGCCGATGTCGATGATGAGGCCAGATTCCTCCGCAACGGCAATGAAATCGGCCGGGCGGATCGGCCCGCGCACCGGATGGTCCCAGCGGATCAGGGCCTCGGCCTTGCAGACCTTGCCCGTGCGCAGGTCGACAATGGGCTGGTAGTGCAGCGCGAACTGCCCGGACGCCAGCGCCGTGCGCAGGTCCTGCGTGATGCGCAGGCGCTCCCGCTCCACCTGCAGCAGCGCCTGCGAGAAGACCTTCCAGCGATTGCGGCCCTCCGCCTTGGCGGCAAACATCGCCTGGTCGGCGCACACCAGCAGGGCCTCGGCGTTGTCGGCGTCCCTGGGCCAGGTCGCCACGCCGATGCTGGCCGACACCACCACCAACTCGCCGGCCAGGCGGTAAGGCGCGGCAATCCGCTGCAGGATCGCCTGGGCAATGTCCCCGGCAACGCCGGCATCGCCCACCGCGGGCAGGATCACGGTGAACTCGTCGCCGGCCAGCCGCGCCACGGTATCTGTCGCGCGCACCGATGCCGCAATGCGCCGCGCCGCCTCCAGCAGCAACTGGTCGCCCTGGTCGTGGCCGAGGGTATCGTTCACCTCCTTGAAGCGATCCAGATCGATGAACAGCAGCGTCACCGCATCCTGCGTGCCGCGCGAACGCCCGATCTCCTGCTCCAGCCGGTCGAAGAACAGGCGGCGGTTGGGCAGGTCCGTGAGCGCATCGAAATTCGCCTGGTGCCGGATGACTTCCTCCGCCTGGCGCTTCTCGGTCATGTCATGGATCAGCGCAACGCGGCAGCGCTCGCCATACGCGTGGGCCAGGTAGGTATCCACGGTCAGGTAGGCGGGAAACTCGCTGCCGTCCTTGCGGCGGATGAAGAGTTCGCCGCTCCATCTGCCCGTGGCTGCCACGGTGGCCCGCAGGCGTTCGACCAGCCCCGCCGCATTGCCTGCCCCGCTGATGCCATAGCCCGGGCGGCCCCGGATCTCCTGGGCGGTATAGCCGGTGGCGGCGGCAAAGGCCGGATTCACGTCGATGATGGTGCCATCGAGCGACGTCACCACCATGGCCTCGCTGCTGGACGAATAGACCAAGGAAGCGAGCCGCATTTCCTCCATATGGCGCCGTCGCTCCGCCATGGAGCGGCGCAGGCTGTAGTACAACAGGGCAAGCAGCAGCGTGGAAGCCATGGCACCGGCCAGGGCAACGCGGCGATAAACCTCGTAGGGCGCCAGCACCAGGCTGACCGCCTCGCCCACCACGAAATTGAGCCCGAACTCCGGCAAACGGTAATAGCCGAAGACCCGCTCCACGCCTTCGGAGCCCGACATCGCCCGATAACTACCGGTCGGGGGCGACCCGCTGGCGAGGTACGGCCTGTTGCTGACCGCCCTGGCCAGCGTGCCCTCCAGCGCCGGCACGCGCGCAAGGACCATGCCGGAAGTCTTGATGACCGACGCCACTTCGCCATGGCGGTCAGTGAAGGTCTGCGCAAAGCTGGCGAACTGCTCCGGACTGACCGAGACCACGATGACCCCGTCGAAGCGGCCTGCGCGCAGGATGGGACGCGTGAACTGGATCGACCATTTGCGCGAGACCTTGCCCTTCACCGGGTCGCTGATAAACAGCATGTCGCGCCCGCCCGCGTTCTGATGGACCCGGAAATGCTCGCGCCCGCTCAGGTCGACCTTCTGGCCGGGCGCGGGCCCGGCGATGGACGAGTAGATGAGCAGGCCATGCTTGTCGATCACCGACACCTGGAACGACAGGTCCACCACCAGGTTCTGCCGCTCACGCACCATTTCGATGAACCCCGGCTGGCCGGCCAGCCAGCTGGCCCGCAGGTCCAGCAGGAACTCGGACAGCCGCAGGATGCTGGATTTCGAGTACGCGCCGAACGCCTGGGCCTGGGTCTGGGTACGCTTCGCGGCGTCGTGCAGCAAGCGGTCCCGCTCGCTCACGAGCTGATACGCCGCGAACGCCCATGTTGCAATCAGCCACGCCGCCGCCGCCAGGTTCAACGGGGAAAAGACCGCGCGCAGGCGCTGCAGCGCCTTGTCATGGCGGGTGGTCGGGCGTTCTGGCATCAAATGGGTGTCGCAGCGCAGCGAAGTGAATTGACATCCATAGCAGGCTAGTCGAGGTCAGCGTACCCGACAAGCAGGACGCACTTTAGTCCGGTGCTTACCGTGGGGAGTCGGGCGAGCGTGCGCCGAAAGCGGCACGTGGTGATTATGCCCCGCTCGCGAACGCGAGAGGGCGGGTGGCCGAGCGGCGGGCCGCTGCAGGAGGCGCTGGAGGAGAAGATGCCAACCAGGCGGACCACACCCTTGGTAGAATGTCGCCATGGCCCGCTTGACTCCGCCCTCCTCGCAGAAATACCTGATGCCGCGTGCTGCCGACGCCGTTGGTCCGCAGAACGAGGCCGAGCATCGCTTGTATGAGCTCATCGTGGAAGGGCTTAGCAGCGGCGAAGGAACGGAGTACGAGCGTGTAGATGAGTTCGCTGCCGAGTTCCGCGCCCGCCTGCAAAGCCGCAAGCGCTAAGTCGTGGCACTGCGCCTGAAGCTACGTCCCGCCGCGCGCGGTGATGCCGATGCGGCCCAGGATTGGTATGATGATGCCGCCCCGGGTCTTGGCAATGCCTTTACCGACGAGTTTTTGAATGTGCTGGCCTTCCTGGTTGAGCATCCGAGTGTCGGTTCCCGCCGTTACGCCCACCTCTTGCCAGACGAATCGCTGCGCGTCTGGTCATTCGACCGATTCCCCTTCCTGGTGTTCTACCGCGTGAGCGGCGACGTGCTGGACGTCGTGCGAGTTCTGCACGAGCGTCGGGACATCGTTGCGAGCCTGATTGCGCATTGAGCCCGGTTGGCTGCCCGCGGACGACGCTCGGGCTCAATACTCCCTCAGCACCCATCCGCTGATCGCGGCGAAGTACTCGCGGAGCCAGGCGTTATATCGAAGGTAGATCGGCGTTCCAGCCCCGACACCGGCGACTTTGCCAAAGCCAGCCTTCCCGGCAATCTGCACCGCCCGCCGTACATGGAAGTCGCTGGTCACCACCACAACGGGCTCGGTGGCATCGACGCCCTGTTGCTCCAGCAGTCGCCGGCTGAACACCAGGTTCTCTTCAGTACTGGTACTGCGTCCTTCGCGAATCACCCTGTCCGCCGCTATCCCGCGCGCAACGAGGTAGTCGGCCATGATGTCCGCCTCGACACACTGCAGGCCAAAGTCCTGCCCGCCACTCACAACGACCTTGGCCTGCGGCCACCGCTGCGCCTGCGTCAGCCCCTGATCCAGCCGCGCAATCAACGTCGGCGACGCCTTGCAGTTAGGGGTACCGGACCCAAGAATGACGATCGCCTTTACCGCTGTCCCCGCGGGCACGGAGGCGCCCATGCCGCTGCGAATGCCGTAAAAGAACAGCCCGACAGTGACCAGCCACGCAGCAAACGCTATCCATCCAGCATGCCAGAGCCACTGACGGCGCCGATCAGCCTTCCGCCATCGCGCCACGCCATTCCAGCACAACGCGAGCAGCAGGAACGCGATGCCAATGCACGCAGGCAACGTGATGCCGAAGTTGAATAACCCCATGCTCATCAGTGCGACGGCATCGCCGAGCAGGATGGCGCCAATCAGCGCCAGGACAAGGCGTATCCAGCGCGTGCTTCGTTTCACTGCGGGGTTCTTCAGATAGTTGGTTGCTGAATTATTTAACGGCATTGACCACTTGGTAGATCGACCCACAAAACTTCACGACAACTTGTCGAGCAACTTGATGAAGTTTCGCTTCGCACGATAGGTGTCGCGAATCTCTTCCAGCTCTCTGGCGAACTGGGCGCGCTCGCCCAGCTTTTCCCGCAGGCTTCCGATGGCGCACACGATTTCAAATGCCTCGTCATAACGCGCGCTGCGCGTGCCGCTGTCGGCAGCCACTGGCAGCAGCTGGTGATAGAGGGCAATCGCGTCATGGGGATGCGTTCTGGCGCGGCATTCCGCCATCCGCGGCCACAACTGCGTCGCGACCGGGCCGCCGATAAAAACGTCCCAGGCCGCATCGTCCTTGTCTTCGGAGAGGAAGAGCTTGACGAGTTCCGTGCGTGTTGGCTTCTCCCAGTCACGGCGCTTCGATTTTCCGGGCGACTCTTCCTTCTTGACGAGTGCCCACAGATGTTCCAGTGCACGCTCCCGGATCTCTTCATGCCGACCGATGGCCGTAGCGACCTTCGTCAGGACGGCAAACCTGTCTGCCGTGGGATGCATCTCGAAGCGACGCCATGCGAGCGTAGCGGCCTGGTCGAAATCGCCGCGGCGCAGGTATGCGTCGATGCAAAAGTCGAGCAGGCGCAGGTCGACATGCCTGCCCGATTCACCAAGGCCTCGCTCGGCCCACGCTAGGCCCTCGTCCGGTCGGCCGTGCTTCACGCAAGCTTCTGCGATCTGGAGAAAGCGGTACGGACTCGAAAGGTCCTTGGAGAGAATCCCGACCAGTGCATCGATGTCGCCGTCAAGCTCCGCCACGCTTTGCATGGCGTGCTCGATCCGCATCCGGTCAGCATCGATTGGCTGATACCCTTCCTTGCCAGGAGGCAGCGGCGGGAGGGCTTCCCAAGCCTCGCTCACCAGTTCGCGGTAGCGGTTCAATCCACTCTCGCCCATAGGTTCTGCGTAAGCGGGCAAGACATCGAAGTACGTATCCCGCTCACCTTTCATCTGCAGGTGGAACAGCCGCTCCGCGAGCTGCACTGGATCGGGGCGGGTCTGCAGGCATGCATCGTGGTGGACATCGGCCAGCGCCATGATGCCCGGCATCACGCCGCCGCCGGAATCATCGATCTGGTTAAGACTGTTTTCCGCGCCGGCGATGGCCAGTTCGGTGAGTTCGACCACTTGCGCGGCGTGCGGCCCGGCAAGCCTCTGGCGCAATGTATTTGCCAGGGACATCAGGTTGCTGCCATAGTCGTCGGCCTCTCTCCAGTCCAGTGGCCGGGTAATGCGCGTGGCCTGCCGCACGGCGGCTCTCATGCTCGGCAAATCAGACGCCTGCGCCGAACGCGCGGCGATCAGCAGCTTGTCGCGTAGGCTCCGGTCGTGCTCGACGGCTTCCAGCAGCCGTTCCTGCAGCGCGTCCTTGTCCAGCGTCGCCACGTAATCGCGGATCACCTCTCCGTAAGTCTTGCGCTTATTGCGTGGTTTTTTCTCGCGGGTAGGCTCTTCGGGATGGAACACCTCTGCGCCGGAGTTTTCGAGCCAGGCGAGTGCAACGGCTACCGCGTGCTTGCAGAAAATACCCTGGTCGCCTACGGGACAGTTGCAGTCATGGGCAAGCCGGCCATTGACAGAGACGGCCAGCTCGACGCTGTAGCGGTGCGTTCCGCTTACGGTGGCGCGAACAGCGCCATCCTGTTCGTCGAGGCGGGACACGGCGCCGTCATGGAAATAGGCTTTGCCGCGTTTGAACGTCCCGCTGTCGGTGTGCGACTGGACTTCGGCGAGGGTGAGGATTTCAGCGAGATGTGAAGGCGTCGACATGGAGAAGACAAACTTTAAGGCTCAGCCTATGGATGCACGAGTCAATGTTAGCTAATCCTGGGCGCCGGAGAAGCCAACCTGGAGCCATAATGCCTGACATTTGTAGTGCGTCTCGAAACGAAGCGCGTGTGCGAGGAACGATCCCTTGGCGCCAAGACTGGATAACTGTTGCAGCTTCCTTGCTTGCGTTTTCCGTTAGCGCCCATGCCGAACGAATGCCGGCGGCCATCATAGACAGCTGCCTGCTCTTCGACAGGCCGTCGGACGCTTCGATCTCAATCACCGAGATTGAGGGAGAGGCGGACTTTATGGACGACGTTACTGTACCCGGTTACCAGTTATTCACCCCCGGGGGCGCAAACAACAAGCATACGATTGGCTACGCGACCAGCAAGCGCGGAAGCAAGGACTTCATTTTCGTCGGAGCGCATCGAGGGTACATCAGACGTGCGGTCGCTCTTGGACGGCACCGTCCCTCGAGAGTCGAACAACCAATCCTGGCTGCCTATGCCCTGCTGCGCCAACATGGGCGACGATATGTGTGTGTGATGGGGTAACGGATGTGAAGGAGTTCAAGCCAGTGGAGACAAAATGAACATCTCATCCATGAAACTGCCCACTGCCTGGCTGATACTTGGAGTAGCTGTTGCCGGGCACGCCTATGGCGCCGCGTTGACCCCGGGCATCTACCGCATAGACGCCGGTTCCTACCTTACCGCTGTGCAGCGCGCTGACGCCGGGCCCAATAAGCGCATCGAAGAGAGATTCGAGCATGCTTTCCCTGCAGCGGCCGGTGTCACGTATGCCGTGGTGTCGCGCGAAGCGAGATATGCCGAGCCCGAGCGCAACAGGGTGCTGTTCCTGACGGTGGACGGCTACAAGGCCGAGCGTGGCGAACGGTCTTGCATTGCCTATGCCATGCCAGGCTGGAACGACTATTCGACCACCAATCCGTTCTGTGCTGGCGAGGAGGCGCTGTCCGACTGGACCCTTGCTAGCTTTGTCCTGCGCCAGCCGCCGCGGCGACGCGATCTTGCCGGCATTCATATCCCGGCTGAACGTACTCCCACTCAGGACGACAGGGTCGGCTGCCTGCTCGGCGTATGTGACCCTGCCGCCTATGGCAAGTGGATCCAGCGCGTCGAGGTCACCTACCGTACCGATCGCTTTACGCTGGAAAAGGTACGTCCTTACCAGGACATTCTCTTCCTGGAAAACGCGGTCCCAATTTTCGCTTCACGTGAACGCGCGAGTAACCGTACCGAACTGAAGGCCGGAACATTCGTCGCAGTGCTTGACCGTCAGTCTGAATGGTTCGAGGTCGATTACTTCGAACATGGCAATGCTCGCCATGGGTGGATCGATCGCGACGATGCCGTCCCTGTGCAGTGGGTGGCGCAGCGCGCCACGACCCGTGACTTCCGATTTCGCGTAGGCGTGGTACCTGGCGTCAGCGACACGGATGAGCCTCAACCGGTTGCCATTGAAGTGCTGTCGCGGCACGGCGGCCAGCGCCTGCAGGTACTACGCGATTTCGAATCGGATGGCCGCTATGTGTTGGGCGAGGAAGCGATCGATGTGATAGACGCCAACTTCGACGGCCATCCGGATATTGCGATAGGCGGCATGTCTGGCGGCGCTGGCCCTAACAGTACGACTAACGTGTTCCTGTACGACCCGGCGTGGCGCCAGTTCAGATTCTCCCGGGAATTGTCGGAGCTGACCCAGCTGTGGATCGACCCAAAGACGCAAACCGTTCACAGCGCGCAGCGTGGCAGTTGTTGCAGCCATTATTCCGAGGTCTATCGCTACGTGCGTGGCAAGCTGACGCTTGTCTCCAGCAAGGATGAGTACACGAACGGCGAGTGGGTCAGTATCACGACAGGGCGCCTACGCAACGGGAAGATGTACTACCGCGAAACACGTAGGCGACCTGCAGGCGACTGAGCAAGTCCCCCGGTACGCCTGTCATCGCTCCTGCCCCTGCCGCAACGCAGGCGCCACCGCACACGCCACCAGCAGCAGCGCCGCCATGATGATCAGTCCATTACGCGTGCTACCGGTCGCCTGTTCGATCAGCCCCATCACCGACGGCCCGATAAATCCCCCAATCAGCCCGCAGGTATTGATCAACGCCAGTCCGCCGGCCAGCGCCACACCCTTCAGCCGCGACGACGGAAACAGGAACACGATCGACTGCACCACGAAGAACATCAGCGCGGTCAGCGAGAAGCCCGCCAGCGCCATCACCGGGCCGGCGAAGGCGGCGATCAGCAGGCCGCCAGCCATCACGGCCAGTCCCACGCAGAGCAGGCGGCGGCCGCGGCCCGGGGTGTTGGCATGGCGGGGCAGCCAGGCGGCGCCGATGGCGGCGGCAATCCACGGCAGGGAATTGAGCAGGCCGATCTCCACGGATGTCAGCTTGCCGTAGGTGCCGATGATGCCCGGCAGGAAGAAGATCACCGTATAGATCGAGATCTGGTGGCAGAAGTAGATGAAGATCGCCAGCCACACCTGCGGGTCTCGCATGGCGCCAAGGAAGGAGTGGCCCGCCTTGCCGGTGCTGGCATCGGCTGCTTCCGCGGCAAGGCGGGTGCGCACGGCCTGGGCTTGTGCAGGCGTCAGCCATGGCGCGCTGTCGGGTCCGTCGGGCAGCTTCTTCCAGACCACGGCGGCCAGGAACACGGCGGGCAGGCCCTCGAGCACGAACATCCATTGCCAGCCCTTGAAGCCCCAAATGCCGTCCATCGCCAGCAGCGCGCCGCCCAGCGGGCCGCTGACGATGTTGGCGATGCAGACACCCAGCAGGAAGTAGCCCACCGCCCGCGCGCGGTCTTCGCGGCCGAACCAGTAGGTCAGGTAGAGCATCACGCCGGGGAACAGTCCCGCCTCGGCCGCGCCCAGCAGCACGCGCATGATGTAGAAGGACGTCTCGCCCTGGACAAAGGCCATCGCCGCCGACAGCAGGCCCCATGTCACCATGATCCGGGTGATCCAGAAGCGGGCGCCGACCCGGTGCATGATCAGGTTGCTCGGGATTTCCAGGAAGGCGTAGCTGAGGAAGAACAGGCCGGCGCCCAGCCCGTAGGCCGCGGCCGAGATGTTCAGGTCGACCGCGATGTGGGTCTTGGCCAGCGCGATGTTGGTGCGGTCCAGGAAGCTGATCACATACGACAGCACCAGCAAGGGCATGAGCTTGCGGAACAGTAGCGCGGTCAACGGGCGGTCGGTCGGCGCAGCCAGCGGCGGTGCGCCCGAGGCGGGTACGGTCTGCATGTGCGTGGTCTCCATCGGCGGATACGGCGCCGCGCCCGTGGCGCGGGCATCCCGTTCGGCCTGGTTGATGTCTTCGGTGATCGATGCCTGCCCGGGCCGCGCCATGGCGGCCCGGTGGTTCAGAACGCGGTGCCTGCGGCGCCCTTGAGGTCGAGGATGCCGCGGGCTTCGTCGGGCGTGGCGACGTCGATGTTCAGCGCTTCCAGCACGGTGCGGATGCGCTTGACCTGCTCGGCGCTCGATGCGGCCAGCTGGCCCGGGCCGATCCAGAGCGAGTCCTCCAGGCCGACGCGCACGTTGGCGCCCATCGCCGCGCCGATGGTGGCTAGCGGAATCTGGTTGCGGCCGGCGCCCAGGATCGACCAGCGGAACTGGTCGCCGAACAGGCGCTGCGCGGTGCGGTGCATGTGCATCAGGTCTTCGGGATCGGGGCCGATGCCGCCCAGGATGCCGAACACGGACTGGATGAACACCGGGCCCTTGACCAGACCACGGTCGAGGAAGTGGCGCAGGTTGTAGAGATGGCTGATGTCATAGCACTCGAACTCGAAGCGCGTGCCGTTGGCGTTGCCGATGCGCAGGATGTTCTCGATGTCCTGGTAGGTGTTCTTGAAGATCAGGTGGCGGCTGTTCTCCAGGTGCTCGCGCTCCCAGTCGTGACGGAAATCCTTGAAGCGCTCCAGCATCGGGAACAGGCCGAAGTTCATCGAACCCATGTTCAGCGAGGCCAGCTCCGGCTTGAAGGTGGTGGCCGGCAGCATGCGTTCGTCGACGGTCATGTGCGGGCTGCCGCCGGTGGTGATATTGATCACCGCGTCGGTCTCGGCGCGGATCCGCGCGAGGAACGGCCGAAACAGCTCGGGGTCCTGCGACGGGCGTCCGTCCTTGGGGTCGCGGGCGTGCAGGTGCAGGATGGCGGCGCCGGCGCGCGCCGCGTCGATGGCGGCGGTGGCGATCTCTTCTGCAGTCACCGGCAAATGGGGCGACATGCTGGGCGTGTGGATGGCGCCGGTTGGGGCGCAGGTGATGATGGCTTTGGCTCGCTTGGCCATGGTGGTTCCCTTGTCGGTGTTGGTGGTCCGCACCGCGGATAACCCGCGGTGCAAGGAATGCGAGGGGCGCGCTAGCTGAGCGCCTGGGTCAGGCCGTCGACGACCATCTCCTGCCCGTGCACGCTGGCGGCCTGGTCGCTGCACAGAAAGCGCACCATGTTGGCGATATCGCGCATCGTCACCATGCGGCCCAGCGCCGCCTGCGAGGTGTAGTCGCGCGTCACTTCCTCCAGCGGCTTGCCCAGCGACTCGGCCTTCGCGGCAATCACGGCGCGAATGCGCGGCCCATCGACCGCCCCCGGCAGCACCGTGTTGACGCGGATGCCATCGGCGCCCAGTTCCAGCGCCAGCGACTTGGTAAAGCCCACCACCGCCCATTTCGAGGCGGAGTAGGCCGAACGACCCGGCATGCCGAGATGCCCGGCGGCGGAAGACAGGTTGACGATCGACGGCGAGCGCCCCTGCCGCAGGCGCGGCACCGCGGCGCGGGCGCACAGGAACTGGCCTGTGATGTTGACCGCCAGCGTGCGTTCCCAGTCGGCCAGCGACAGCGTTTCGACGCCGCCTGTCGGTCCGGCAACGCCGGCATTGTTGACCAGCACGTCAAGGCCGCCGAAGGCTTGGTCCACCGCCTGGAACAGCGCCTCGACGTCGCTTTCCTTCGACACATCGGCCCTGACGGCCACCACGCCCGGCAATTCGGCGCAGACGCGCTCCAGTCCGTCGCCGGCCACGTCGCAGACCGCGACGCGGGCGCCCGCTTCGGCCAGCGCCCGTGCAATTTCCAGCCCGATGCCGCTGGCACCCGCAGTGACCAGCACGCGTTTGCCGGCGAGCGATTCATCCTTCCACATGGTCTCAATCTCCTCAGGGCAGGCCGATGCCCGCCTTCCGGACGAAGATTAAAACTGTGATCACAGATCAAATATAGAGAATAACCCTATGTGCTATGCTTCGCCGCATGAGCCTGAATGACCTTGTGACGCCTCTCGTCCGCCAGACCCTCAGCCGCGACGTCTACACGCAGTTGCGCGAGCTGCTGGTCAGCGGCCAGATGATGCCGGGCGAGCAGATTTCCCTGCGCAACATCGCTGCCGCACTGGGCGTCAGCGTGATGCCGGTGCGCGAGGCGGTGCACCGGCTGGTCGCCGAACAGGCCCTCGAACTCACGCCAAACCGCGCGCTGCGCGTGCCGCGCATGAGCGTCAGCCAGTTCGAGGAAATCACGAAGATCCGGATCGAACTCGAGGGGCTCGCCACCGCGACCGCGGCAGAGCGCATCACCGACGAGGAACTGAAACAGGTACAGGCGCTGCACCGCCGCTTTGCCGACGAGATGGCCAAGCGCAATCCTGACGGCGCCGATGTCATCGCCGCGAACCAGGCCTTTCACTTTGCCGTCTACGCGGCGGCGCGCATGCCGATCCTGCTGCAGATGATTGAGTCACAGTGGCTGCGCATCGGGCCGATCCTGAACCATGATCTGCGCTCAGGGTCGCGACGGGTGGAGGAACGGGTGGCGGTCAAGCATCACGACAAGCTGGTTGAGGCGCTGCGCAAGCATGACGGTGCGGCGGCGTGCGCTGCGTTGCGAGGCGATATTGAAAGTGCTGCGGCTTATATCGTCTCGGCGGGGGTGCTAGTTAATACGGAGACAGCTGAGAGGACGGAAGCTACGTTGATGGCTGTGAAACGCGGTACGAAGGCAGGGCGTGCCGGGATGAAGGACTGATCTGCGTCAGCCATGCCGCCTTCTCACCCATATCAGCGGGCTATAAAAATGGCCTAAATCAAAGTTCCGGCTGATACGTTTCGATGCTGCAATTTTTCGAGATTCCGTTGAAATCATCCAACGAAATGTAAGGTGCGATAAGGATTAGGAAGCGTCCTATATTCGCCCTCGAGTCCGCTTGTTACTTTCGCCCCAAACTTAGCGCGGCGAATAGCGCTACGGACACCTTGAAGTAGTCGAGATGTCTCCGTAGCGACCAGGAGCTTAGGCCGCGCCCATTAGCAAGGCGGGAGCGCGGACAATGGGCCAAGTACGGGCAACTACGTATCACGAAGGAACGTCAGGGCGAGCCATAGCCGCATGGCCGTGCATCATGGCTCTGGGTCTCAACGCCATGTCAATGGCGGCGACCGCCTTGGCCGCCGGTGTCGTCCCCGACGGCGGGACTTCCACCACAGCCACCACCGGCGCCAATGGCCGCATCACTGTTGGCATCGCTAATCCCATCGGCGGCGTCTCTTCCAATACCTACCGCGAGTTCAACGTCCCTCGCGCCGGTGTCGACCTGGACAACAACGCGGCGCGCGCCCGCACCATCCTGAACCAGGTCACAAGCACCAACCCATCACTGTTGGAGGGGCCGCTCTCAGTACGGGGGGCACGCGCGAACGTCGTTATCAGCAACCCGAACGGCGTGAGCGTCAATGGCCTTGTGGTGCAGAACGTCGGCAATCTCGCCCTCACTACCGGACAGGTTAGCTTCAACGACTTCACCACCGCCAATGGCCAGTTGCAGCGCAACCTGGTACTCAGCACCAGCCAGGGTGCGATCGACATCGGAGCGGAAGGCCTGTCCGGCACGTTGCTGAATCTTGAACTGGTCGCCAGACACATCCGTGTGGACGGCAAGGTGGAGAACCTGTACGGCGATCCGAACGCACGGGCGCGGGCCGTGGCCGGCGCCAGCCGGGCGGAGATCGACACCAGCGTCTCCCCCACCGACAACCTGACGCCATGGATTTCTTATTCCGCATCTGCCACCAATTCTCCACAAGGCATCGCGCTCGACATCACCGGTGCGGGCAGTCTTTCTTCCGGCCGGATTGAGATGATGGTGACCGACCAGGGCGCGGGCGTGCGCCACGCCGGTTCGGCCTATGCGATTGCGGGCGACTTTCTGGTTTCCGGCACTGGTGACCTGCACCTGGCTTCTGGCCGCATCGAGGCTAAACAGGATGTGCTGATCGGTAGCGGCGGACTCACTGGAGCCGGCGATATCAGCGCTGGTCGCCACCTGCAGGTTGATTCTGATCGAGTCACACTTGCCAGAAGCACACTTGCGGCTGGCACGGGCACGACTGGTGATCTGGTAATCGGCACCGCGGGCCAGGTGCATAGCCAGCCGCTGCAGTTGACCGACACGACGCTCACCGCCAGCGGCGGCATAGGCCTCTTCGATGCTGGGGCGGGCACTACCTTGAGCGGTGTCCACGCAAGCGCGGGAGGCAATGTCCTGATCGAGGCTCCGCGGCTGACAACGGCTGCAGACGCCAAGCGAACTTCGCTTACCGCTGCGGGCACCGTCACGATTCATGCGCGCGAGGCGAGCCTCGCAGCGGCCGATGTGGACGGTGTGTCGGGCACCGGGGTCAAAGCGGTCAATCTGACGCTGCAGGACAGCCGGCTCCAATCCTCGGGCGCGGCCATCACCATCGATGCGGCCGAACATTATGTACAGACTGACAGCGATGTGCTTGCCGCCGCGGATGTGCGCTTGCACGCCGCCACTGTGACGTTCGGTTCCGGCGCACGGCAATCTACGCTGATCGCCAAAAACGGTGGCGTGTTGGTGCGGTCCGACGGCGATATGACAAATAGCGGCAGCCTGATTCAGGGCAGCACCCGCATCGTCGATGAACCATTGTCAGCGGGCGCCGTGACGGTACGCGCTGGCGGGACTGTTCTGAACACATCGACACCGGATCATCTCGGCATTCTCTTTGGCGTGGCCGACGACGTGGTGGTGCGCGCAGGCGGCGATGTGGTCAACCTGTACGCGCGCATGCTATCCAATGGCCATCTGGATATGCAGGCCAATGGCGACGTGGTCAATGCGATCACTAAGACCGACGGGGTGAACGGTGGCACGCCGAGTATTGCGAATGTATCCGGCACGCGCTGGCTGGTGCTGAAGAAGCGTACCAGCAGCTTCGATGTCGATTTCGGCGAGATCGACCGCACCCGCCAGACGGCCTATCTGCTTTCCGACAAGGGCACAACAATCGCCGCACGCAATGTGGTCAATGCTGGCGGCGAAATCTACGCCAACAACGGGCCGATCAAGATCCGTGCGACCGACATTTTCCGCACTGAGGGCATCACTACCGGCAGCGCGCACTACTCCCGCACCTGCCTGATTGTCTGCCGCACATCGGCTTCCGCCAACACCGCCGTCACCGGCGGGCTGCTGTCGGCCGGTGGCGATATCGACATTACGGCGGGCAAGATGGCCGTCAACGCGGGCGGGCGCGTGCTGGCGCTCGGCGACCTGACGGTCAATGCACCCCTGACCGTTGCCAGCGGCGTGACCGGCTACTCGGCCATTGCGCGCGACCGCGGCTTCAAGGCCTTCTTCGGCGACAGCTGGGCGCGCCTCTATGCGATGGACGTTGGCGGCAGCTGGATGGCTGCCGGGCATACGCGGATCTCCGGCGACGTTTTGACAGACGGCGGCAGCTTCGACGGAGACGTGGCCATTGCAGGCGCCAGCACGGTCTCTCGCCCGCGCCAGCGCGACCCGGTCAACATCGAGAACCATCTGGGACTGACGTCCTGGTTCTGGCGGTAAGCGATGCCCATGTACCCATCCATGAGCGCCAACGACCGTCTCCGCCTGGTGGCCTGGGCGGCTATATCGATGGCGGTGCCTGCCGCCCCGGCCGTACTCGCACAATCAGCACCCGTTCTGCCGCTGCTTGCGCCTGAAGACCCTGCCCAGCGCCTTTTGCGCGAGCAACGCCAGCGTGAACTGGAGCGCGAGGCCACGCTGCCGCCGGTGAAGATCGATACACCTTCGGCCATTCCGGCCGAGCAGCCGGTCGATGAAGTGCCAGAGACTTCGGCCACTTTTGAAATCCACCGGATTGCCGTACAGGGCAATACCGTGTTGTCCGACCGGGAAGTTGAAGCCATCACCGGCCCGTTCGTGGGACACGCGCTCGGTACCAACCGCATCAAACTGTTATTGCGCCGCTTTACCGAGGCCTTTGTTGCTCGCGGCTACATCACGACCCGCGCTTACCTGGGCGAACAGAACCTGGCCAGCGGCGTGCTGGTGATCACAATCGTCCCGGGCAAGATTGAATCGATTCGCCTGAATGACCGCGCGATCAGGCCGGCCGAGACGAGCTTGTTCGACACCGTAGGCGGCGGTTGGCTGACCGATGCCGGCACCGGCTGGCAGTTCCCCGCGCCGGGCGACACCTTGCGCTTGCCGGACCTTGAGCAAGGGGTCGACCAGCTCAATCGTCTGCGCCGCAACCGGGCCGAGTTGCAGATACTGCCGGGGCAGACGCCGGGCAGTTCCGTCGTGGCGCTCGCCAACCAGCCGGGCGATCGCTTCCGCTTCAATGCCGGTATCGACAACTACGGCAGCAAGACCACAGGCATCTCACGCACGCGCCTCGGCATCGATGCCGATAATGCGCTCGGTTTCCTGGAAGCGCTGTCCGGCAGCTACGTTGGCACCGTCGATACCAACGCAGCGGTCATCGCGGCGGCGGTGCCGTTCGGCTACCACACCATCAGCTACACCGGATCTGTCTCCGAATACCAGAACGCCATCGGCGACACCGCCCTGCTCTATGGCCGCACCTTCGGCCACACCCTTGGCTGGAATTACGTGCTCACGCGCAGCCAGGCCGGAAGGCAGGCGTTCGATGTAACCCTGACCCGCCGCAAGAGCGAGCGCGAGATCAATAACCTGCAGCTCGATCCACAGCGTCTGACCGTCCTGCGCGCGGCCTGGAGCGGGCTTCGGCGTTTTGCAGCCAACGGCCAGCCTGGCTACGGTACGGCTGAGTTCGGTGTCTCGCGCGGGCTGCCATCGGCCAATGCCACGCACGATCCCGCCGACATCCGGCCGGACGAGGCCCATGCGCAGTTCACCAAGCTGGATGGCAATGCCACGCTGCAACTGCCCTTGCCCCGGGCATTCGACAGGGCGCTGTTGGCCTGGCGAGCCCAGCTGGTCGGGCAGTGGACCAATGTGGCGCTGTTCGGCTCGGAGCAGATTTTTGCCGGGGGCATGAGCACGGTGCGGGGTTTTCGTGAGGGCGTGATCGCGGGCGATCGCGGCGCCTATCTGCGCAATGAGTTTGTCTGGGCCAACGCGCCGGCGCTGGCTGGCGTCCGCTTGGAGCCGTATCTGTTTATCGATGGCGGTCGCACCCAGTACGTCGCCACGCGCCGCTGGCAGTCCGTGGCTGGCACCGGTGCTGGTTTGCGCCTGTCGGCTCGATGGGCGCGCCAGGCCTTCAGCAGCGAGCTCCTCGCTGGCGTGCCGCTCGCCCAACCCAATTATCTCGGACCCAAGCGGGCGTTGCTGCTGGCGACGCTCAACTGGTCGTACTGACAAGGACACTCCCATGCAACTCAACGTCGCACGTCTCATTGCCGTTACAGTGCTCGCATTTGGCCTGCACATCGCCCACGCTGCCTCGGTCAATGGGGTTGCCATTACCGACGCGCAGATTACGACGGTGCTGCAGCAATCGGGCCTGCCCGATACGCCCCAGGCGCGTAACGTGATCACGCAACAGCTGATTGCGCGCGAGTTGTTCCGGCAGGAGGCGGTCAGGGACAAGGGTCTGGAATCCCGTCCGGACGTACAGCAGGCACTGCGCGACGCGAAAGTCCAGGTTCTTACCCAGGCCTGGCTGAAGGACCACATCAAGCCGGCGCCAGTGACCGATGCGCAGGTACGCGAGCGCTACGACACGATCGTCGCGAGCCTTGGCGAGAAGGAGTACAAGGCGCGCCTGATCGAGGTGGCCGATCCTGCCGCTGCGGATGCAGCGCTCACGCGCATCAAGAGTGGTGAAGACTTCGCCAAGGTGGCGCAGGCAGTGAGCCTCGCCCCGTCAAAGGCCAGCGGCGGCGCCATCGGCTGGGTCAGCTTCAAGCTGCCCGTGCAGGAAGGCCAGACGCAGAACCTGCCGTTGCCGATCGCCCAGGCCATCGTCAGCCTGCCGGCCGGCGCCGTGAGCGCCGAGCCTGTCGCCTGGAACAACCGCAGCTTCCTCGTAAAGGTCGATGAGGCGCGTCCGACCCAGGTGCCCGCCTACGACACGGTCAAGCCCGGCATCCAGCAAGCGTTGCAGGCGCAGGCGCTTGAGCGTGCCACCGCCGCGTTGGTCATCCAACTGCTGGCCAAGGCAACGATCTCCCAGTGACCGGGCGACGGGATGCGGGTAATGCCCACGGACGGTAGCTTTAGCCGTTACCGGGCGCCGTACCAGCAAGCCGTCAAGCATCTTCAGGATTTGCCATGCATCGCGACCACCAAGCCACACTTTTCACTGCCACCTCGAAGGGCTTCCCCGCGGTCCATGCGGCGCCGGCAGCTGTGTCGCTGGCGGAGCGCGGACGCCGCAGCGTGCTAGTGCGGGGGCTGGCAGGCCTGGTGGCGGCGTTGATCTGGGTTGGCCCGGTACAGGTCGGCCTGCAGCAGGCCAGACAAGCCGCCGGCGTGCTCGCAGCCGGGGCGGTGGCAACCGATGCGCTGGCGGTGCATAGCGGCGCGGTGCGCCAAGGGCTGCTGCGCTGGGCCTTTGCCCATCTGCCCGTCACAGTGAGCTTTGGGCCGGTGGCGGCCTATGCCGCGCCCATTACCGATCCGAACGCGCCGGTGCGCTTTACGCCATCGATCGGCGCGACTTCAGGCGCCGGTGCGCCTGCGGGTGGCGTCCCCACCGTGACAATCACGACGCCCAATGCTCAGGGCATCTCGCTGAACCAGTATCGCGCGTTCGTGGTCGACCCGGTCGGCCTGATCATGAACAACAGCACCACCGGGGGCGGTACCTTCCTTGGCGGCCAGGTCGCAGCGAACCCTAAGCTGGCCACCAGCGGCCCGGCGAACCTGATCATCAACCAGGTCACCGGCCAGACCCCGGCACGGATCCATGGCACGGTGGAAGTCTTCGGGGCGCCTGCCGGGCTTGTCGTTGCCGCACCCGGCGGTGTCTATACCAGCGGGGCCGGCTTTACGAACACCACTCAGGTCACGCTTACGACCGGTACGCCGCAATGGCTTTCCAGTGCCGGCGCGGCGACCAGTTTCGACGCCGCGGCCGCCGCTGGCTTCCTGGTGGAGGGCGGACGCGTGCAGATCGCCAATCCCGCCCCAGGCAATCCGAATGGCGTTGGCATCGAGGGGACCGTCGGCAATATCAATCTGATCGCCGATACGATCGGCGTCGATGCGGCGCTGTACGCGGGCAACCAGGTCAATCTCGTGGCTGGGCGACAGATGGTGGCGCCGGTGGACGGCACGCTTACCACTACGGTCACCGGGCCGAATCACGCCGTCAGCAACACCACGGCCACCGATGGCCTCGCCATTGATGCCACGGCCTTCGGCGCGATGACTGCCGGCCAGATCCGGATCATCAGTACCGCCGCTGGACTGGGTGTGCGCGCGGATGGCAATCTCGCGGCCTCGGTCAGCCATCTCACCATCGATTCGGGCGGCAACCTCAAGGTGGGCAACACCTATGCCAGGCAGGTGGTGGCGCTTAACGCCGCAGGCGATGTCACAGCCACGGGCAACGGCCAGGGCGAAGGCGGCTACACGGTAAACGCTGGCCGGGATGCAACGCTTGGCGGTACGCTGGAATCCGGCAAGGGCGTCACCGTCTCCGCGGCCGGTTCGATCAACGGCGCGGGTAGCGTCAAGGCGCAGGAAGCCGTGAAGCTTGCCGCGGGCGGCAGCGTCGATGTGGGCAGTGCGGTTTCCGGTAGCCAGATCACGGTCTCGGCCACGGGAGACGACGGCCGTGGCGACATCCGCCTGGGTGGAGACGTCACTTCGCCCGGCGCTATCCAGCTCAACGCGGCGCGCGACACCACCATCGACGGCAGTGCGGTGTCTGCCGGTGACCTTAACCTCTCCACCCGGCGCAGTCTCACCATCAACGGCGCAGCGGGCAGTACCGGCGGCAATGTAACGCTGAACGGCGTTGCCGGCAGCGTGACCACAACTGGTAATGTGGTGTCGCCCGGAACGCTGACCGTGTCGGCCGGCACCAACGTGGATCTCGGCGGCAAGGTCCTTGCCAGCGGCCCCATCCAGGTTACGGCGCATGCCGGGAGCATCACGACCAGCGGCGACATCGGCAGCAACGACGACCTGACCCTGACCGCAGGGCAGCACGTGACTGTGGGCGGCCACGCCCAGAGCGCGGGTGCCGCGACCATCACCGCGACGGATGGCAGCGCCAACATCCACGGCGCGCTGACCGCTGACGGCGATGCCACCATCACGGCAGGGCAGGACGCCAACATAGCCGGGAGCATCTCCAGCGGCGGTAACACCGCGATCCGTGCCACCGGCGGGTCTGCTTCGGTCAGCGGTGCGCTTGTGAGCATCGGCGATACCTCAGTGACAGCGGGCCGGAACGCCACCCTTACCGGCAGCGTGCAGGCCGGTGGCAACCTGAGCGCGAGCGCGGGTCAGACACTCAGCGTGGCGGGCCTCGGCTGGGTCGGCGGCGACGCGATCCTGCGCGGCGCCGATATCAAAGTGGGTTCGGTGCCGGAGACGGCGAACGCCATCAAGGGCACGCTCGACGCATCGGCCACCAACGGCCTGGCGCTGGCTGGAGACACCCATGCGGCCAACTTGAAGCTAGCAGGCGCGACCATTGCGAATCAGGGCACAGCCGTCGCCCTGCAGCAGTTGCGGATAGACGGCGGTACGATCTCGAATTCCGGCACGCTGACAGGTAACGTGGCCAGCATCACGGCTGCGGATCTGATAAACCACGGAACGCTCGGCGGCAGGACCGTCACGGTGAATGTCACCAACGGCCTGGACAATGGGAATGGCCTGCTGGTTGGTGCGCAAAGCCTGAGCGTTACGGCTGCGGCGCTTACCAGCAACCAGGGCGGAACCGTCTTCGCCGGCGACCTTTCCGGCAAAAACCCGACCACGGGCGATCTGACCTTCACGGTGACAGGGGCCGACGGCAGCTTCAATAACGCTGCCGGACAGCTGCTCGCGGGCAACGACCTGACCCTCAATACCCCGAACCAGACCTTCGACCCGTCGGGGGCGGCCACTGGCACGCTCAACGCCAATGGCGTGCTGAAGCTCGCCGCGCTGGCGATCCGCAATACGGGCACGTGGGATGTACCGGGCAGCAACGTCGTGCTTTCAGCGAGCCAGGGCATCACGAACACCGGCACGATCCAGAAGGCAGGCGACCTGACACTGACCACCGGCGGCGCGCTGGACAACGGCGGCCAGATCGTTGGCGGCAGCAACGTCTCGCTGTCGGCCGGCAGCCTGAGCAACACTGGGGTGATCCATGCCAACGGCGGCCTGGCGCTCGCCGGCAACGTCGCCAACGTAGGAACTGTCGAGGCCCTGGGCAAGGTGGTGGTGACCGGCGGCGACTACGACAACCGCGGCGGCACGACGCAGGCCGGCGGCGATCTGCGCTTCGATATCAGTGGCACCCTCAACAACCTCGGCAGTGTGCTGGGCGCCAAGGGCAACGTGCATATCGCTGCCGCATCAGTCATCAATGACCGGACGGCCCCAGTCGACGCGGGGAGCACCACCGGCAAGGCCACGAACGATGCATTGCTGTCTTCGACCATCATCGGTAGCTACCAGCCATGGCTGGCCGGAGGCAACTGTGACACCTGCGCGGCCTATGATCTTGGCCCGCTGCAGCCCATCACGTTGGCCGATGTGCTGCGCAAGCACGATGGCAGCATAGCGCTGGCGTTTGGTCCGGAGCGGATCTATGTCGGGGCTGAAGGCTCGGCTGCGGAAGGCTATTACTGGCACCTGCTGCCTGCCAACATCGATCCAGCTGCTGTCCCATACCTGGCCAGCCTGCCCGGCATTGCTGGCGTGCCGACCGTCGATCGCACCGTCGTCAGCCAGACCGACGGCACAGCCGGCCAGATCATCAGCGGCGGCAGCCTCGAATTCAGCGCCGCGTCGCTCTCCAATTTGGGGGGCGTCATCTCGGCGTCCAGGGACGTCACGATCAAGGTGGACAGCCTGGACAACGGCCGTTCGGCCACGCTGGTGAACAGCGTGACCGACACCGTCAATCAGGGGGAGTTGTCTGCCTTCCTGGCACAACTACGCACTTACGCTGAAACCCGTTCCGGGCCGAAGCTATCCGAGCCGGGTCCGCTGGTCTTCGGCGTGCCGCCCAGCATGGACGGCTGCGACAGCTGCCCGGCGCCTCCTCCCTGGTCGCCGGTCAGCCTCGCAACTGGCACCAGTGGCGCCCCGACCCAGTCCAGCGTCAGCTATCAACTTGGCAAGGCCGGCCAGATCCTGGCCGGGGGTGACCTGAGCCTGGCAGGCAGCGGGGATCTGACCAATGCCGGGGATCTTGCCGCAGTGCGCAAGGTCACGATCACGACACCAGGCACGTTTACCAACCAAGGGGCCTACAGTGCCAAAGTGGAGAGCACACCCGGCTGCGTGGCGGGCGCCCCTGACTGTCCGGGCGACTACAACCCGCGCGTGGATACGCTCGCGTGGCAGCAGAACCCAAGCACCATCGCAGCGGGCCAGTCTCTGAGCGTCAACGCTGCGAGCATCGAGAACCTGAATGGCACGCTGGCCGCGCAGGGCGATGTCACGCTCAAGGCCACCAGCACCGTGACCAACCAGTCTGGCGCTATTCAGTCGCTGCTTGGCGATGTGTCGATTTCCGCGCCGACGCTGGTCAACAAGACCATGGATCCGGTCAAGTTGCACAAGAGCTACGGTGGCCAGAACCCGTCCTATGCTCCCGGCTGCAACCCTGGCGGAACCTACGGCAACAGCCAGTGCGGGGCGGACGAGGACAACGCCGCGGGGCCGGCTGCGGTGATACAGGCCGCCCGCGATGTCTACCTGTCGGGCACCAGCCTGACCAACAAGGGTTCACTGATTGCCGCCGGGCGCGATGCTACGGTCAGCATGGCAGGTCCGGTCGACAACAGCAGCATTCCGCTTAACGCCGATTGGGTTGGACGCTGGCAGGAAAAACGCACATTCGGCGATCGCTGGCACGACACGAGCGGCACAGCCGCAATCGCCAGCCTGGAATCGGGCATCCAGGCAGGCAGTACGCTGTCCGTCAGTTCGGCTGGCAAGGTGCGGAATACCGGCAACCTGATGGGGGCGACGGTTGACCTGACCGGTGCCGCGTTGGCGAACGGCTACACCATCCCTACCCAGCCAACGCCGCCATCCACCACCCCGAAGCAGGTAATCCCGCTGGGCCCCCCGCCGGTGCCGGTTGGCTCCCTGCCGCAGGGCACGCCTGCGGCCGATCCGACCCAGCCCTGGCAGTTCAATCCGGTCATCGTAGCCACGCCCAAAGACCCAACCACGGGTAAGTCCGCAGCGGTGAGCTGGCACTTCAATGCCAACCTGGGCGGCAACCCGGTGACCGGGCCGACGGCCAACAGCGATCGGGCGCAATACGTGAGCCTTAGCCCGGCGACGGCAATACTCGCCGGCGTGACGCCGGACAGCCTGCTCAAGCAACTGCCGCCGGAGCTTCGCCCGGGCAATCTGTCCTTTTACTACGACCCGTACACCGAGGGCCAGAGGCTGCAGCAGGCTGCGCTGCAGCAGACCGGCCAGGCCACCTTCATCAACGGCCTCGCCTGGGACAACGAATACCAGCTCTCCGTGACCGACCAGCAAAAGCTGGTGCTCTACAAGAACGCGGCGGACTACGCCAAGGAGCACAGTATCGCGCTGGGCACGGCGCTCACGCAGCAGCAAATCAACGAACTCGACAAGCCCTTGCTCTGGTATGTGCAGCAGCAGGTGCCGGATCCGAACTGCAACACCGCCGCAAGCATGGTGTGTCCGAACGTCCTTGCGCTGGTACCGCAGGTCTATCTCCCCGATGGCTATGCGCGGAGACTGACCAAGCCCACCGGCGGCACCATCGCTGGCGACAACGTCAGTCTCGACTTTGCAGGACAGATTCGCAACAGCGGCCAGGTCTTGGCCGCCGGTACCCTTGGGGTGAAGGCCGGCAGCATCGACAACGCGCCCAACGTAGTTGACATCGGCACCTCCGCCTACCGGGCACAGGGTGGCTGGAATGTGGTCACCGGTACGGTCGTGCAGCCAGGCGGGTTCATGACCGCGATCCAAATGGACATCGAGGCCGACAGCATTAACGCGGTCAACGATGCCTTCCGCGTGATCCGTGCTGATGGACGCGTGGATGTGGATGCTACCGAGGCGCTGGTGGCCAAGCTCAAGACCAACCTCGGGCTGAACTACACCGAGGACACGATCAGCGATGACATCCATCAGCAGTTCATCAAGGAGAGGAAGGGTTTTGGGCCGCTAGGACAGATCGTGGCGATCGTGGCGGCTGTAGCGCTGGCCGTGGCGACGGCCGGCGCCGCCGCGGCAACCTTAGCGGCGGCGCAGGTGACCGCAGTCGAAGCCGGTATGGCTACGTTGATTGCCACTGGATCCTTTGCGGAAGCAACAGCCGCTGGTGGGATTTTGGCGAGTTCCGTATTTGCTGCAGGTGGCGTGGCAAACCTTGCTATTGCCGGGGCTTTAGGGAGCGTTGCTTCCAGTGCCGCAATTCAGCTTGGCATGACTGGCAGGATCAAGCTCGATCAACTGGCGACTGCAGGCCTGGCAGGAGCCGTGACCGGAGGCCTGGCGGGATATTTTGGAGGCAGCTACGGCGTCGATCGGTTCCTGGCGTCCGGGTTTGCGGGATGCGGCACGGCTGCGATACAGGGAGGCGACTGCAAGTCCGGAGCTATGACGGGATTTGCGACGGCAGCGGTTGCTTGGGCGGCTAATGCGATGCGGCAGGATCAGATTGAGTCTTCGCGGCGATTCAGCGGCGTCTTCGATACTAGGGATGAAAATGGAAGACTGGTGTCGAACGATACTGGGCCCAGTTCTGGCATTGACGGAGACGGTGTGAAGCTAGCCGGAACGCGCGTTAGCGTTGACGATTTGCGAAAGTACGGGACCGTTGTTGTGAGGCCAGATGGCGCTTGGGACTTCACCGGAACTGGAATCAATCCGGACACGAATGACAAATGGACTCTGATCGAAGCCCTAAATAAGGAGGGCGGTCTAACCGGCGGATTCCAAGGGCTATCAGGTACCCTCTTTGAACACTCCTATCCTCCCGGTACATTCAGGGACAAACTGTTGGAGTCATTTGCTGGGCCACATGACTATCTAGGAAGTTTGACTGCATACGATGGTTTAGGAAATCTAAAGGAAGGGATGACAAGATTTCAGCGAATGATGTTCGAGCTGCAGACTGACATCGACATCCCACTGGCAGCGCCGTTCGCTGGAGTGACATTGCTCAATCAATACGGCCTGGACTGGTCTGAATTTCGCAATCAGAGCCAGCAATCGAAGGATGCAAAATGAGTGGAGTGAAATTCGTCGTTCTCCTGTCAGCCATCGCCTGTTCGGGCTGCTTCCACGCTCCCCCAAACTATCCCGGTGCGGGCGGTGCGAACATCGACCCATCTCACTATGTTGATGCAGCATGCCCCGATCTGACTGGTCAATATGCCGGAAGAGGAGAACTTCTGGACGGTGATGCTACTGCGCAAGGCTGGGCAAGGACTAGGCGCTTAGACAATGTATTCCCCTTTGTGAGTGCGGATGAGGTATCCGCAATCGACAAGGCCTCTAGGTCTGATACGGGGCGCCTCCAATATCCAAACTATGGACAAGTGTCACGGGTCAGTGAGCGCGTCTTTCAAAGTAGATTCACGTACCCGAATGGAAAAACTGAAGTTCAACGGTTCTCCTTTGAGGACAAGAGTCGCTTCGTTTGCACTGGGGCTGAGGGAAAAATAGCATGGGGTGGTTCGAGCAAGGGTGGTCGTTCCGAATTCGGACCGAATACGTCCGATTCAATGGCTGTGCTTTACCTCGACGAGTATGGTGACTTGGTCTATGAGAAGACTACGCAGATTCACATGAACATGTTGCTTGGTGCCATTCCTACTGGAACGGTCAAGCACTTTGCAAGGTATCGGTTCAAGCGGATTCGATAAGGGCAGCTTAAATGCAAAATGGATCGTAAAGGACGGATAGCTTCTTCTGGAAACCTCATTCTTGAACGGGACACGCAGATCCATATAAGCCTGCGGTAGGATTGATTCCCACGGAAACAGCCAAGTACTCCGCCACTATCGATTTAAACGATTACCGGATTGAGAGCGCCGCTTTTGCCTTTGCTGCGCGCCCTTGAGCGACGCAATTTGGACTACTGATAGCTACCTGAATGAAGACATCATTGCTTCCCCAGTTTTTGTGCTATGGACTCGCTGCAGCATGCTGCCTGGCGCTTGCCGCCTGTGCCCCAATGGTCGCGACATCCCCATCAATCATCGAGGCCACGCAACCAAACACCGCCGCCCGACGCATCCAGATCCTGACCGCTACAACCATCAAACTTGACACTGGCTATTCCCGCACGCTGCCTGAAAAGTCAGTCTGGTCGAAAGCAGGCCGCGTTCCACAGGGCGATGTCTTCCGGCCTGTCGGCACCATCTTCACCATCGAAGGCCGCCAGGTACACGAAGCCTACCTGGTCATCCATAACCAGACCCTGGTGGGCTTCTATTTGCCCGGGGAACAGAACTATTCCCTGCTATCCACAGCAGTACCTTTGAACTTGGGAGAATCAGAATGAAACGGGTCGCACGCATGCTGTTCGCCGGACTGGCGGTGTCGTCACTGCTGGCTGGGTGTGCTTCCGGCGTAAAACACGCCGACATGGAGGCGTCGATTCCGACGCTGAAGCAGGGTGACGGCCGGGCCTACTTCCTGCGCTCGGCATCGATGTTCGGCGCGGCGATCCAACCGGATCTGCGTCTGAACAACGAGGTAGTGGGCGAGTCCAAGCCCGGCGGCTTCTTCTTTGTGGATCGCCCTGCCGGCAAGTATGTGGCCTCGGCTTCGACCGAAACCGAAAAGACGCTGAGCTTCGTGCTGGACGCCGGCGAGACGAAGTACGTGCGCAGTTCGCCGTCGATGGGCTTGATGGTGGGACGCGTCGTGCTGGAACTGGAGACGCCTGAGAAGGCCAAGGCAGATCTGGCATCGCTGAGCTACACCGGCGACGTAGTCAAGGCGAAGTAAGCGGCGTGGCCGCTCCCCAGGGGACTCCGGCGGGGAGCCCTGGGAGCTAAGCGTTTGCGTTAGTGCGGAGCGGCGATATTGGTCGGAGGGCTTCTGATGCTCTCAGTTCCGCCTCACGTCAAACAAGCCGCATTAACCACCCCCACCGACAACGAAATCACCCCCATCACGGCCCCCACCCCCCGGTTATCACTGGCAATCGCCTGGCTGACGCCGCCCAAGGCCCGCGCCGCCACCAGGTAAGCCACCACCTGCACCGCAAACGCCCCAAACGCCCACAGCAAGAACATCGCAAACGTAGCGTTGTGCTGAATGCTCGACGACAGCGTCAGCGAGAACCCCAGCACCGCCCCGCCCAGCGACAATGCCGCCGCGATATTGCCCTCGCGGATCAGCGTGAATTCCCGATGCGGCGTGACGCGCGTATAGACCAGCAGGAACAGCCCCAGCATGGCAAAGCTGGTGACGATGTAGATCAGGTAGGCAAGCGCCGGGTGCATGGTATTGACCATTGGATGGACTCGTTGTCGGTTGTCTGGGTTTGCGTGCGGGATGGCGTTCGGCAGGGGCGTTCAGCCGCCGCCGGAGCGCCCGGAGCTGCCGAAGCGGCTGGTGAAGCCGCCGCGCGATACCACCGGTGCGCGCGATACGGCGGCGGAGCGCATGGTCAGGCCCATGGAGCGACCGCCGCTTAGCGAACTGCGGCGCACCGTGGCTTCTTCCACCATGGCGGCGCGTGGCGTGGCGTTGGTGAAGGACTGCGTGGGCGTGCCGTTGCGGTCGTAGACCTGCATCGGGCGCAGCGGGCCGGACGTCATATCGCGCTGGGTCTGGGTGCCGTTGGGGTGGTAGACGGTGCCGCTGGCGGTGTAGTACGGACCGTACCAGCGTGCGTAGTACGCGCTGCTGCTGTGCGCGGTGCCGGAGCCTGCCGTTTCGCTGGCGGGGGCGTTGAGGCTGGAGCTGTAGATGGTGCTGGGGTCGTCGATCGGCACGCTTTCGCAATCGTTGGGCGTGTTCCAGTCGGCTTCGCAGTCTTCCAGTGTGGCGTAGCTGGCGCGGCGCACCGTCACGCCGGGATCATCGTCGGCGTCGTCGCTGCAGGAGCCGAGCACTGCCACGCCGGCGACCACGGCGCAGGCGCCGACGATCCACAGCGCGGGCGAACCGCCCTGCTTTTTCTGTTCGGCCTGGTAGGCGGCGATGCGCGGCGACGGGCCGCCGGAGCCGCCCCTGCCGGGCATGTATGGGCTGCCGTACTTGGAGCGTTTGGTGCCCTTCTTCTTGTTGGCCATGGCTTACGCGTGGGTGAGGTAATGAGGGACGAAGAAGCTGGTGTTCTTGGCGATGGGCCCGGACTCTTCGCGCACGCACAGGCCGCTGGGCACGTCGTCGACGATCCAGACGCCGAGCGTGGTGTAGCGCCCGTCAAAGCGCCGCGCCGGTTCGTAGGCCTGGTAGATGAAGCCTTCCTCGCCATACTCGCCGGGGTTGTGGACGCTGTCGCCTTCCGGGGTGAGCAGCGTCACGCTTTCGCCTTCGCGCGACAGGAAGGGCTTTTTCGCGTGCGGACGGCCGGCGAAGTGGCGTGCGTCGAAGCTGGCTTCGATCAGGTTCGGATGTCCGGGAAACAGCTCCCACAGGATCGGCAGGATGGCCTTGTTGGAAAGCACCGCCTTCCACGGCGGCTCGACCCAGCGCACCGGGCTGTGCGCCAGCTGGTCGCGGTAGTCGGAGGTGGCCAGCCATTCCCACGGGTAGAGCTTGAACACGACTTCGATCGGCACGTTGTCGGCGTCGTAGAAGTTGCCGCGGCCGTCGGTGCCGATGTCTTGCAGGTCGATCAGCTTGACGGACCAGCCTGCCTGCAGCGCGGTGTCCATCAGGTACTCGGTATTGCAGACATCTTCCTGGCTGTCGAACATGCAGGCAAGGTGCAGCAGGCTGGCGTTACGGTAGTGGTTGCGCAGCCACTGCCAGCGCGCCACCAGGGCGTCGTGCAGGCTGTTGAACTGGTCGGCCTGCGGCTGCACGGCGTCTTTCCAGTACCACTGCGCGACGGCGGATTCGATCAGCGATGTCGGGGTGTCGGCGTTGAACTCGTACAGCTTGGGCACGCCGTGCTGGTCCAGCGTCATGTCGAAGCGGCCGAACAGCGTGGGCTCGTCGCGGTCCCACGAGGTCCGGATCAGTTGCGCGAAGTCCTGGTCCATGGCCAGGCGCGCGAACAGGTCGTGGTCGATCACGTGCTGCACGGCTTCCAGGCAGCGCTGGTTCAGGTCGTACGCGGCGGCATAGAGCGTTTCCACTTCCTGCTTGCTGAAGGCGTAGGCGGCGTCTTCGCGCCAGTAGAAGAAGGTGTGGTCATCGACTTCGCGCGGAACGTTGAACTCGTCCAGCGAATGGAAGTGGAAACCTACCTTCTCGAGTTCGCGCGGCCAGTTGCGGCGCGGGGTTTGCGGGATGCGTTGCATCAGCAGGCGAGTGTCAGCAGGGAGGGATCGGGCCGGACCGTGGTGTCGTCCAGCAGGAAGTCGGTGAAGGCGAGCGAGTTGGCGCCGGGCCGAGGCAGCCAGTCGGTGAAGGCGATGCTGAGCGGCGCCCACCAGTGCGCGGCATCGGCCAGCACGGGGCCGAAGTCGAGCGCATCGGATTCCACCACGCCGCGCGACGGATGGGCCAGCATCCATTGCATGCCGGCGACCAGGCTCGATGCCACTTGCAGGCTGGTGGCGGTGTTGTATGGCGCCAGCGCACGCGCGCGCTGCACCGACAGGCGCGAGCCATGCCAGACCGCACCGTGCCGGCCGCTCATCAGCAGCACGCCGAGTTCGTCCTCGCCGCACTGGATCTCGTCGCGCAGGATGCGTTCGGCGCGCACGCGCGGGGCGGCGCGGTCGTCCAGCCATTGCATCGAGGCCTGCGTGGCGGCGGTGGGGCGGTAGGCGTAGTAGACGGTGGGGCGATACAGCGGCTGGCCGGCGCGGGTGTCGGTCAGGTACTCGGCGATCGAGATCGATTCGTTGTGCGTGATCAGGCAGGCGTCGAACGGACCGTGCACCGGCGACCACGAGCGCACGCGCGTGCGATGGCCCGGCCGGTCCAGCGCAATCGCCGCACCGCTGCCGTAGCCATGGCGGTAGCCATTGGGCGGCAAGCGCGGTTCATGGCTGCCCCAGCCGAGTTCGGCGTCCTGCAGGCACTCGGTGATAAAGCCTTCGGCGGACCAGGTGTTGGCGAACTCGCCGTCGCGCGGGTAGCCGGGAGCCTGCTGGCTGTCATATTCGGCGACCTGGATCACGCGCACGTCCAGCGTGCGCGCGAGCGCGGCCCACGCGGCGCGATCGCCGGGTTCCGGCTGGTTCAATCCGGCCTTGCCGGCCAATGCCATCAGTGCGGCCTTGACCAGCACCGAAACCAGCCCGGGATTGGCGCCATGCGCCACCAGCGCGGTCGGCAGGGTCTCGCGGCCGCGGGCGAAGGCCAGCAGCTCGTGGCGCAGCGCGTAGTTGCTCAGGTGCGAGGCCAGCGGATCGGCTGCGTAGTCCCAGGGCTCGATGCCAGCATCGAGATAGAACGCACCGTGCGCCTGCGCCAGCGCGATCAGGTCGCGGCTGCAGACGGACGGGGCCAGGTTCAGCAGGAAGGCGCCGGGCCGCAGCAGCGGGGCCAGCGTGGTTTCGTAGTTGGCCGCGGTGACGGTGGCCTGGATGGCGTACAGCTTGTGGCGGGCAACCAGTTGCTGACGCGCGCAGTCCAGCACGCGGTCGACCACGGTGATCGCTGCCCCCGGCCAGGCCCGCTCCAGCAGCGGCAGCACGGCCTGGCCGATGCAGCCGAAACCAACGATGACGATTTGTTCGATCACGCAGACCCTTCCGCCCGAGAAACGGCAAGCGGCGGTCTCCGGACGCGGCAACGGCCGCGTCGGCGCAGGACTGCCCTTGCCTGGCTTTATCAATTCTGATCAGAATCGCTAAATCTAGCGAAGGGCAATACTATCGCCGCGCGCGGCGGCTGCCAACTGCCGGCAGGGTCTATGGCGCGCGCTTCAGCGCAGCACGCGCCAGGCCAGCCGCGCCGCCACGCGCGCGCCCAGGTGGTCGCGGTCGTACTGGGGGTTGTACTCCGCCAGGTCGGCCACGCGCAGCTTGCCGCTGCGGCGGATGAGCCGTGCCACTTCCTCGACCACCGGCAGCGGCACGCCGTAGGCGGCGGGCGCCGACACGCCCGGCATCACCGCGCCCGGCAGCGCGTCGAGGTCGATGGTCAGGTACACGTGGTCCACGGCATCGATGCGCGCGGACAACTCCGCCAGTCGTTCTGCCAGGTGGCGTTCCTGCATGTCGACGTCCTCGACGTAGCTCACGCCCAGCGCCTCGGCGCGGCCGAACAGGGCCGGCGTGTTGCTGAGGCGGCTGACGCCCAGGCAGACATAGTCGAACGGCTGGCCGCGCTCGGCGCAGGCATGGGCGATCTGGTCGAACGGCGTGCCGGAGCTGGCGGGCCGGCTGGTGCGCAGGTCGAAGTGGGCGTCGATATTGACGATCAGCACGCGGCCGCCGTCATCCTGCGCGTCAAGGTGCGCACGCAGTCCCTGCCACGTGCCCCACGCCACTTCATGGCCGCCGCCCAGCACCAGCGGAAAGCCGCCACGCGCCAGCACCGCGTGGACGGCGCCGGCCAGCGCCTGCTGGGCCGATTCCAGGTTGCCGTCGTCGCAGCTGACATTGCCGGCGTCGTACAGCGCCGGCAGGCCGTGCGCCGGCACGTTGGCCAGCGCCTGGCGGATAACGTCGGGGCCATGGGCGGCGCCGGGGCGACCCTGGTTGCGCAGCACGCCGGCATCGCAGCGGAAGCCTAGCAAGACCGGCGCGTTTTCCAGCGGCGCGGTGTCCGCGTTGTCCGCGGTATCCAGCGCCTGCACGATGCGGAACAGCCGCGTGGTGTCGCCCTGCTCGCCGTGGTCGACACGGCCCTGCCAGGGGTTTTGCGTTGCTGCCATGCTCATGCCCGCGTCAGCACCGCCTGCAGGAAGCCGCGCGTGCGTTCCTGCGTCGGCGCGGAAAAGATCACCGACGGCGGCCCGGCCTCGATGATGCCGCCGCCGTCCATGACCACCACCACGTCGGCCACTTCGCGGGCGAAACCCATTTCATGGGTGACCACGACCATGGTCATGCCTTCGGCGGCCAGCACCTTCATCACCTGCAGCACTTCGCCGACCAGCTCGGGGTCCAGCGCGGAGGTCGGCTCGTCGAACAGCATCACGCGCGGCTCCATCGCCAGCGCGCGGGCAATGGCCACGCGCTGCTTCTGGCCGCCGGACAGGCTGGCCGGCATGGCGTGCGCCTTGTGCGCCAGGCCGACTTTCTCCAGCAGGCTCATTGCCTTGCGCTCGGCGTCATCGCGCGAAACGCCGCGCAGCATGCGCGGTCCCACCGTGACGTTGTGCAGCACCGACAGGTGCGGGAACAGGTTGAACGACTGGAACACCATGCCCACTTCGGTGCGCAGCTGGTTCAGCCCCTGCTCGTCGATCAGCTGGCCGTCGGTCACCAGGCGCTTGCCAACGATGTCGATGGTGCCGGCCTCGGGCTGCTCCAGGCCGTTGCAGCAGCGCAGGAAGGTGCTCTTGCCGGAGCCGCTGGGGCCGATCACCACCACCACCTGCGACGGTTCCACGTCGAAGTCGATGCCGCGCAGCACGGTATGGCTGCCGAACGATTTGCCCAGGTTGCGGATCCGGATGATTGCGGAATCGCTCATTGCACCATGCCTCCCATGCGCAGCCGTTGTTCGGCGCGGCGCAGGATCAGCCCGGCCGCGCTCGTCAGGATCAGATACACCAGCGCGATCGCCAGGTAGACCTCCAGCGAGCGGTACGACACGCTGATGATCTTCTGGCCCTCGTGCATCAGGTCGGCGATGGTCAGCAGCGACACCAGCGCCGAGTTCTTGATCAGCGCGATGAACTCGTTGCCCAGCGGCGGGATCATGCGCACGATGGCCTGCGGCAGGATGATCGCGCGCATGGCCTGGCCGGACGACATGCCGATCGAGCGCGCGGCTTCCATCTGGCCCTTGTCGACGGACTGGATGGCGCCGCGCACGATCTCCGAGACGTAGGCGCCGGAGTAGATGCCCAGCCCGATCACGCCGCACACAAAGGCCGGCAGCAGGATGTTGAACTGCGGCAGCCCGAAGAACAGCAGGAACAGCTGCACCAGCAGCGGCGTGCCGCGGATGAAGGTGACATAGGCGGTGCAGATGCCGTAGATGACGCGGCGCTTCGGGTCCAGCCGGCCGATGCCGACCAGCAGGCCCATCACGCAGCCCAGCACCAGCGCGCAAGCCGTTACCTGCACGGTGATGACGGCGCCGTGCAGGATGTCAGACCACCCGGCGAAGACGGGAGAAAAATCCAGTTCCATGGTGTAGGTCCGCGTGGCTTACTTGGCGGCGGTGCCGAACCACTTCTGGGTCAGCTTGGCGTAGGTGCCATCGGCCTTGACCTTGGCCAGCGCGGCATTCAGCGCGCGCGTCAGCTCGGGCGTGTCCTTGCGCACAGCCATGCCGTATTCCTCGGTGGTCAGTTGCTGCTCCACCATGCGCAGGCCGCCGCGGGTCTTCACGTACTGCATCGCGGCCGGCTTGCCGGTGACGGCGGCATCGGCCCGTCCGATCTCGACCAGGTTGAACATCTCCTGGTTCTTCTCGACTTCCACGCGCTGTACCTGCGGATAGGTGTCGCGCAGGAAGCTGACCGACTTGGTCCCCACCTGCACGCTGACCTTCTTGCCGTTCAGGTCTTCCGGCTTGTTGATGGCGGTGTTGCCGCTCTTGACCAGCGCCACCAGGCCGCCGGTGTAGTACGGCTCGGTAAAGTCCACCACCTTGCGGCGCTCCGGGGTGATGTAGATACCGGACACGGCCATGTCGAAGCGGCGCGAGACCAGGCCCGGGATCAGGCCCTTGAAGTCGATGTTGGTCCATTCCACCTGCTTGCCCATGGTCTTGGCCATGGCCTCTACCAGCTCGACGTCGAAGCCGGTGCGCTTGCCGTTCTCGATGAATTCCATCGGCGGGAAGGTGGCGTCGGTGGCGACGCGCAGCACATTGCTGTCCTGCGCATGCGCGGCGGCGCCGAAGGTCAGTCCGGCCACGGCCGAGAGGCCGGCGATCAGGCATTTGCGACGAAGGTTCATGGGGGTCTCCTTTTTTCCGGGAACGGGAAATCTGCCGTCGCGCAGGCCTGCGGACGGTGCGGTAAAGATTGCTTGGCTGTTTTCAGTAAGACTGCAGCCGCGCGGAAATCCGCATGGCTGCCGCCACGGTCATGTCGATCAGCGCGCTTTCGCGCCCCTGCCGACGCGTGGCCGGCACCATCAGCGTGATCGCGCCCAGCGCGTCGACCTTGGCCCGCCGCGAGAACAGCGGCGCGCTCACGCCCCACACGCCGGGGTCCACTTCGCCCTCACTGACGGCATAGCCGGTCGCGCGAATCGCAGCGAGTTCCGCCAGCAGTTGTTCCGCTTCGGCCGGCTCACACTGCGCCCGGACCACGCGCTCGCGCGCATCGTCGCGCATGAAGGCCAGCAGCGACTTGGCTGATGCGCCCGCGCGCAGCGGCACGCCGCGGCCCTTCTCGAACGAGCAGCGCAGCGACTGGCGGCTTTCCACCATCTCCAGGCACACCGCGTGGTCCTTGACCGCAACCACCAGGCCGACGCTTTCATCGGACTGCTGTGCCAGCAGCCGCATATCGGGCAGCGCTTCGCGGGCCAGGTGCGAGGCCATGTCGAACCCCAGCGCGAGCTGCAGGCTGATCGGGCCCGGCGCGTATTCCCCGTCGGACTCGAGCACGAAGCCCCAGCGCTTGAGCAGCATCAGCTGACGGTAGAGCGTGCTCTTGGGCAGGCCGGTCCGGGCCACCAGCTCGCGCACCGTGATCGGGGCGCCATGGTGCGCCAGCGCGGCCAGCACGAACAGCACGCGATCGGCGCCGCCGGCGGGCTGGGCGGATTCGGCGGGCGTGGGAGCCGCCGGCTGCGGGGCGATGGTTGGGTCGACTGCATTCAACATGGGGCCCAAGAATAGGACCGGATTCCCGGAAATCAAAACCACCAGTCCCGGAAAATGGGAATGCTCGCCTAGGGATAACCCTTGGTGAATGGCAATTTGATGGGTGGGGTGCGCGCGGCGCCGCTTCGTGCTAGCGAAAACTCGCCCGCCTGCCGGCGATTGTTGCAGGACTGAATAAAGTCTATATTCGGTCCATTGCACAATCAGGCTCACATCATGCGCTACTCTTCCCAGGTCAAGCCGATCAGCTACCTGAAGGCCAATGCCGCCGAGGTGCTGGAGCAGGTCAACGAGCGGCGCGAGCCACTGGTGATCACCCAGAACGGCGAGGCCCGCGCGGTGCTGCAGGACGTTGCGTCGTTCGAGCAGACGCAGGAAACGCTGGCCCTGCTCAAGATCCTGGCGCTGGGCAACCAGGAAATCGCCGCCGGCAAGCTCAAGCCTTTCAAGGACGTGGTCGCGCGCCTGCGCAGCAAGCGGGCCACCGGCTGATGTCGGCGGGCGGCAAGCGCCATGAGGTTCTGCTTACCGCCGGGGCCGAACAGGACCTGGAGTCCATCTACGACTACATTGCGGAATTCGACTGTGTCGAGAACGCGGACTACGTGCTGGACCGGTTGCTGGAAGCGGTGGACCAGATTTCGCGCTTCCCTGAGAAGGGAAACTACCCGGCCGAGCTGAGCGCGCTGGGTATCCGGGAATATCGCCAGACCGCGTTCAAGCCGTATCGCGTGATCTATCGCCTGATCGACGACAGCGTGATCATCTATGTCATCGCGGATGGCCGGCGCGACCTGCAGGCCTTGCTGGCGCGCCGGCTGCTCGGCGCTTGAGCCGCCGCAGCCATCCGTTCACTGCCCGAGGGCAACCCAACCATTGCATACACGCCGGTGCCGGCGTGCTGCCAGACGAAGCATTCGCCACAACACCATGCCCCTGATCGATATCAAGAACCTGCAGCAAGCCGCCTACGACTTCGGCGAAGCCCGTCACTGGGGCAAGTACCACAGCCCCAAGAACCTCGCGATGGCACTGAGCGTCGAGGTCTCGGAACTGGTCGAGATCTTCCAGTGGCAGACCGAGGACGAATCGCGCGCCATCATGTCCACGCCCAAACGCGGGCACGTGGAGCAGGAGCTTGCGGATATCACCATCTATCTGGCCCAGCTGGTGACGGCGCTCGGCGTGGACCTCGACGCCGCAGTGCGGGCGAAGATGGAAATCAATGCGAGGAAGTATCCGGTGCCGGAGTAAGTGGCACAGGCGGATGCGGCTTACGCCAAGGACCAACCCGGATAGGCGATCAACCGCGCCGCCCAACCCGCCGCATACATCCCCACTCCAAACACCGCGTGCGTGACCAGGCTATGCAGCCGCGCCAGGTTCGGCCGTGGCGTGCGGCTGGCCGCGATGCCGGCGCCCATCGCAGGCTGCATCAGCAGGAAGGGCGCGGCGACGCTGCCGATGCCGACGATCAGGGCCGGCGCCAGCGTCGGCTGGCGTACCCAGTCCAGGCCCCAAAGCCCCAGCAGTATTCCCGCGAACGCGATGCCGGTCAGGTAATGCGCGATCCAGCCGATGGCCTGCTCGCCGCGCACCGATGGCGTGGCGGCGATGGGTTGATGGTGGAAACGTCCACGCGGTAGCCAGGCCAGCCAGCGTCCGACCATGCCATAGTTCAGCGCAGGCACGCCGAGCAGCCGTTTGCGCAGCATGGCCCACGCATCCATGACCAGCGTGGCGCCGGTGCCGATGACGGTGGCGTGGATCAGCATGGTGGTGGTGTGATCAGCCATGGTTCGGGTCCCGGCGATTGGGCAACGCGGCCGCGGTCGCGCGCGCCGTGATGGTCCAGCACGCCGCGGTGTAGCGCACGGCGTCGCCCTGCACGTAAGGCTCGAACGCGGCGCGCACGATGGTGGCGACGCGCTCGCGCGTGGTGGCGTCGGCGCCTTGCAGCGCCAGCCCGACCGGCCCAAGCCGCGACAGGTAGCCGGCCAACGCAGGCTCCGGCAGCGTGCACGTCACGTCGGTCGGACTGATCTCGATATCGCCCCAGCCGCTCGCTTGCAGGATCGACAACACGCGCTCGCGGTCGCCGAAGGCAAACTGCCCGGGCGCGCCCGGCTGTCGCGGCGGCAGATCCAGCAGCGGCGCGGCGGCGCGTTCGGCGGTGGTCATGAAGGGGTTTTCGGCGGCGCTGCGCCAGGCGATGCAGTGCAGCGTGGCGTCGGACGTCGCGGCCCAGCGCAGGTTGGCGAAGGCGCGCACCGGGTCGCTGAAGAACATCACGCCCAGGCGCGACACGATCAGGTCGAAGCTTGCCGGGGCGAAGGCGTGCTCCTGCGCATCGGCGTGGACAAAGCTTGCGTTGATGCCCTTGCGTTGCGCGCGGGAGCGCGCGGCGGCGAGCATCGGCGCGGAAATGTCGATGCCGGTGCAGTGGCCTTGCGCACCGATGCGCCGCGCCAGCGCCAGCGTGGTGCTGCCGGTGCCGCAGCCGACGTCGAGAATGCGCCGTGCCGCGGCGTGGCTTGCGGCCTGGACCAGTTGTTCCTCCATAGGCCGGAACATGTCGTCCAGCAGGCCCTGGTGTTCAACCCAGGCCTGGCCGGAGGCGCCGTTCCACAGTGCGGCCTGCTCGCCGCCGTTGCCGCTGATTTGCCGATGTTCACCCATGGTCTTACCCCCTTGCTTGGCTGGAAGCTACACTGTGCCAGTTCAAGTCGACTTGAGGTCAAGCGGTGAAAAGCCTGGATATTGCGGAAGTGGCGCGGCAGGCCGGCGTGCCGGCGTCGACGCTGCGGTACTACGAGGAAAAGGGACTGATCGTGTCGATCGGCCGGCGCGGCATGCGGCGCGTGTTCGACGCGGGGGTGCTGGAGCGGCTGGCGCTGATCGCGCTGGGGCGCGCGGCCGGCTTCTCGCTGGACGATATTGCGGGGATGTTTTCGCCGCAGGGCCAGCCACGCATCGACCGCCAGATGCTGGCCGCCAAGGCCGATGAACTGGACCGCACCATCCGCAAGCTGACGGCGATGCGCGACGGGCTGCGGCATGCGTCGGTGTGTCCGGCGCCCAGCCATATGGAATGCCCGACGTTCCGGCGCATCGTGCAGGCGGCGGGCACGGGCGCGCTCGGCGGGCGGCGCGAGCGGGCGCCCGTGCCGCCCGCCAAGGCACGATGACGGACGGGAATCTCAGCCCAGCCTGAACTGCCCCACCGCCCCGGCAAGGCTGCCGGCCTGCGTCTGCAGCGCCGCAGCCGCCGCGGTCGACTGCTCCACCAGCGCCGCGTTCTGCTGCACCATCTGGTCGAGCTGGCTCACCGCCATATTCACCTCTTGAATGCCGCGGGTCTGTTCCATCGTCGCGTGAGTGATCTCGTTAATGATTCCGGTCACCTTCGAGACGTTGCTGACGATCTCGCCCATGGTGTCCCCTGCGCGGCGGACTTGCTCTGAACCCGAGGCGACGCTGCCCACGGTGGTCTCGATCAGGGTCTTGATCTCGCGCGCGGCCTGGGCGCTGCGCTGGGCCAGCGCTCGCACCTCGCCGGCAACGACGGCGAAGCCCCGGCCCTGGTCGCCGGCGCGCGCGGCTTCGACGGCGGCGTTCAGCGCCAGGATGTTGGTCTGGAAGGCGATGCCCTCGATCACGCCGATGATGTCCGACACCTTGACCGACGCGGTCTCGATCTGGCCCATGGTGCTGATCACTTCGCCGATCACCACGCCGCCGTCGCCGGCCACGCGCGAGGCCGCGGCGACGGATGCGTTGGCGTGCTGCGCCGAGCTGGCTGACTGGCCGACGGTGGCGGTGATCTGTTCCATCGACGCGGCGGTCTGCTGCAGGCTGGCGGCGGCGGACTCGGTGCGGCGCGACAGGTCCATGTTGCCGGCGGCGATTTCGTCGGAAGCGGCGCGCACCGATTCGCTGGCGTCGCGGATCTGGCGCATGATGGTGCAGAGCTTGTCGGCGAAGGTATTGAAGGCGCGCGCGATCTGCGCGACCTCGTCGCTGCCGTGCGCGGGCAGGCGCTGGGTCAGGTCGCCATCGCCGGAGCCGATCGCATTCATGGCATCGCGCACGGTGGACAGGCCGCGCAGCGACATCGTCGCCACGCCCCACACCACCGCGGCGGCCACCGCGGCGATCAGCACCAGCGCGATCACCGACGCGATCAGCACGGAGCGCATGCCGGCGGTGGCCTCGGCCTGGTCGAGCGCGACGATGACCAGCCAGTCGGTGCCGGGGATGGCGCGCGCGCCGAGCAGCTTGGTGCTGCCGTGCACGTCGACTTCCAGCGGCGTCTTTGCGCCGGCCAATGCGGCGAGCTTGTCGGCGCTCAGCGCGGGCACGAGCTCCGTGACGGGCTTGAGCGTGAGCTTGTCGTCGGTGTGGGCGACGATGTCGCCGTTCCGGGCCACCAGCATGCCGAAGCTGGCCGGCGACGGGTGGATCGCCTTGACGTTGGCGATCACCGTATCCATCGCCACATCGCCGGACACCACGGCCTGCACCGCGCCGTCGCGCACCACCGGCGCGGCGAACGCCACCACCAGCTTGCCGGTGCCGGCATCGACGTAAGGCGGCGTGACCACGGGTTTGCCGGCGGCGGCGGCCTGCTGGTACCACGGGCGGCCGGTGGGATCGTAGCCGGGCGGGATGCCTTGCGGGTTGGAGAACTTCGCGGTCTTGTCGGCATAGCCGACGTAGACGTTGGTGAAGCCGCCGGCCTGCGCGATCTGTTTGAGCGCGGCATCGGGTTCGGGCTGCAGCACGGCGTCCTGCAGCGACTCGATCATCCGGCTGTGCGAGGCCACCCAGTCGACGATGGCGCTGGCGTGGCCGCTTTGCACCGCGGCCAGGCTGCTGTCGATGGCGTCTTCGTTATGGCGATTGGCAACGAACTGGTTCAGTGCCGTGTTGATGGCGAGCGCGGCGACCACGATGGCGACGCACAGCGCCACGATCCGCGCACGGATGGTAGTGAACATCAAGGGGAATCCTTCGTAAGGAATCGTTGGGGGCGTTTGCAGGAATCTGCAGCGTGGGATTTCCACTCCGCTGTATACGGAGCGTGGGCTCGCGACTTGAGCGATGTGATGCATTCGCGCGCGGTGTCAGGCGTTGACGAGACAATGCACCGCATACCGTTGGGATCGTCTGCGATCTGCTGAGCGCCCATGCAAAGCAAGGCACGAACTTTTTCACAACGCATTACAAAGATTTACAACGGATATGCGAACTGCGACATATGCTCCGATCAACCCATAAACAACAATGCGGAGACCCACCGTGTCAGTCCTTTCCAATCCTTCTGCACCGTTGCGACTGCTGGCCCTGAGCGGCGTGCTTGCACTGGCCGCCTGCGGCGGTGGCGGCGGCGATGACGGCCCCGGGCGCGGCACGCTGCAGGTATCGATGACCGATGCGCCGGCCTGCGGCTTCAACAATGTCTTCGTCACCGTCAACAAGGTGCGCGTGCATAGCAGCGCCAGCGCCGAGGCCAGCGCCGGGGGCTGGGTCGATATCGACGTGGTGCCCGCGCGCAGGATCGACCTGCTGTCGCTGACCAACGGCGTGATGACGGTGCTGGGCCAGGCCGCCCTGCCGGCCGGCAACTACCAGCAGGTGCGCCTGGTGCTGGACGCCAACCGCGGCAGCGGTGCCTCGGCCCTGGCCAATTCGGTGGTGCCCGTCGGTGGCGCCGAGCAGCCGCTCGACACGCCCAGCGCGGTGCAGTCGGGCATCAAGATCAATCGTTCGTTCACGGTGGCGCGCGACACGCTGACCGACCTGGTGCTGGACTTCGACGCGTGCAAGTCGGTGGTGACGCGCGGCAATGGCACCTATGGCCTGAAGCCGGTGGTGACCGCGATCCCGATGACCGTCAGCGGCGAAGTCAACGGCGTAGTCGCCGCGGCCCCGGGTGCGCGCGTCTATGCCGAACGCAACGGCGTGGTGGTGAAGTCGACCGTGGCCGATGCCAACGGCAGCTTCCGCCTGTCACCGATCGAGCAAAGCAGCACGGCCGGGCCGGTCGACGTGGTGGTGGTGCCGGGTGCGGCCAACGCCAAGGCGGCGGGCATCGTGCGCGGCGTGCCGGTGGTGGTGGGTACGCCCACGGCGATCTCGACTGCCGCGGCGCCGCTGACGCTGCCGGCATCGACCTATCGCCGCGTCTCGGGCGCGGTGGCGCCGGCTTCGGCCGAGGCCACGCTGCGCGCGCTGCAGCTGGTCAACGGCGGCACCTTTGAAATCGCCGCGACCGCGGCGGCCAGCGATACCGGCGCCTACAGCCTGTTTGCGACCGAACCCGCGCTGCCGGTGGCCGCGCCGGTGGTCGGCACCTACCAGGCCGCGCTGCCGATCCCGCTGTCGCCGGACGGCGCCGCGGCAGGCAAGTACAGCATCCAGGCCACCAGCGTCAGCGGAGCCGTGCAGACCCAGCCCGCGGACGTCAATATCGCGGACGTGCTGCTCAATTTCTCGTTCTGAACCCGGGGGATCGGGGAGCGGGCCGGAAGGGGGCATTGCCCTCTTCCGGTTTTTTCATGGGCGATCGCCTTGGCCGCATCGCCACCCGCATGACGCGGTTTCCCGCTAGACTGCCAGTCTCGCGTTCAGGGAGACCGCGCCATGCCAGCACGCACCGCGGCGAAGGCCGCATCCACGCCTGCCGCAACCTCTGCGGCCGCAACCAGCGCTGCAACCAAAGCCGCGTCCAAATCCCCATCGGCCGCGTCATCGCGCAAGGCCGCCGCGCCGGCCAGCCTGGTGCGCGTCGGCATCGGCGGCTGGAACTACGCGCCGTGGCGCGACAATTTCTATCCCGCCAAATTGCCGCAGTCGCGCGAACTGGCCTACGCCAGCCGGCACCTCAGCGCGATCGAGATCAACAGCACCTATCACGGCACGCAGAAGCGCACCTCGTTCGCCAAGTGGCGCGACGAGACGCCGGATGACTTCGTCTTTGCGGTGAAGGCCTCGCGCTTTGCCACCAACCGCCGCGTGCTGGCGGAGTCCGGCGACTCGATCGCCCGCTTTGTCGACAGCGGCATTGCCGAGCTGGGCCGCAAGCTGGGGCCGGTGGTGTGGCAGTTCGCGCCGACCAAGCAGTTCGACGCGGAAGATTTCGAGGCATTCCTGCAATTGCTGCCGGCCTCCGTCGAAGGCGTGGCACTGCGCCACGTGCTGGAGGTGCGGCACGACAGTTTCAGGTCGGCTGACTATCTCAAGCTCGCGCGCAAGTACAAGGCCGCGACGGTCTTTACCGACGCGCAGAAATTCCCGTCGATGGCGGACCTGACCGCGGATTTTGTCTACGCGCGACTGATGGAAAGCAGCGCGAAGCTGAACACCGGCTATGGTCCGAAGGCGCTCGACGAATGGGCCGCCCGTGCGCAGTCGTGGGCGCAGGGCGCGCAGCCGGACGACCTGCCGCTGCTCGAAGAGCGAAAGCCCGCGGCACGCAAGCGCGAGGTCTTTATCTTCTTCATCAACGGTGCCAAGGAACGCGCGCCGGCCGCCGCCCAGGCCTTGCTGGAGCGGCTGGGCTGGACCCCGCCCGCCGCCGCGGATGCCTGACGCCGGCTCGCTATAATCCCGCATGAACTCGACCCCCGTCCAAGCCCCCGCGCAGCCGCCAGCCGGCCCCGCTTTCTCCACCCTGCCCTTGTCGCCCGCGATGCTCGCCACGCTGGCGCAGCTGGGCTATGACGAAATGACGCCGATCCAGGCGGCCAGCCTGCCGATCACATTGGCCGGCCAGGACCTGGTGGCGCAGGCCAAGACCGGCAGCGGCAAGACCGCGGCGTTCGGGCTGGCGCTGCTGCACCGGCTCGATCCGCGCCGCTTCGACGTGCAGGCCATGGTGCTGTGCCCGACGCGCGAGCTGGCCGACCAGGTCACGCAGGAAATCCGCCGCCTGGCGCGCGCCGAGGAGAACGTCAAGGTGCTGACGCTGTGCGGCGGCGCGCCGATGCGGCCGCAGGTCGACAGCCTGATCCATGGCGCGCATATCGTGGTCGGCACGCCGGGGCGCATCCTGGACCATATCGATCGGGGCAGCCTGGACCTGTCGGCCATCAACACGCTGGTGCTGGACGAGGCCGACCGCATGCTCGACATGGGCTTCTTCGACGATATCGCCTATGTGGCCAGCCGCTGCCCGCGCGACCGGCAGACGCTGCTGTTTTCCGCGACCTACCCGCCCGGCATCGACAAGCTCAGCCATCGCTTCCTGCGCAATCCGCAGTCGCTCAAGCTGGAAGCGACGCACGACAACAGCACCATCCGCCAGCGCTTCTACGAGGTGGATGAGAGCGAGCGCCTGAACGCCGTGGCGCGGCTGCTGGACCACTTCCGCCCGGCCAGCACGCTGGCGTTCTGCAATACCAAGGCGCGCTGCCGCGACCTGGTGGAGCTGCTGCGCGCGCAGGGCTACCAGGCGCTGGCGCTGCATGGCGAACTGGAGCAGCGCGAGCGCGACCAGGTGCTGGTGCAGTTTGCCAACCGCAGCTGCTCGGTGCTGGTGGCCACCGACGTGGCCGCGCGCGGGCTCGATATCGCCCAGCTCGAGGCGGTGATCAATGTCGAGATCACGCCCGACCCGGAAGTCCACGTGCACCGCATCGGCCGCACCGGCCGCGCCGACCTGGAGGGCTGGGCCTTCAGCCTGGTCAGCATGGACGAGATGGGGCGCGTGGGCAACCTGGAGCAGCACCACGGCGGCGAGTTCGAATGGCATCCGCTGGCCGAACTGACGCCGGCCAGCACCGAGCGCCTGCTGGCGCCGATGGTGACGCTGCAGATGCTGGGCGGCCGCAAGGAGAAGATCCGTCCCGGCGACATCCTGGGCGCGCTGACCGGCGAGGCGGGCTTTGCCAAGGAGCAGATCGGCAAGATCAACGTGCTGGAAATGTCGACCTATATTGCCGTCGAGCGCAGCATCGGGCGCGAGGCGGTGAAGCGGCTCAACGCCGGCAAGGTCAAGGGCAAGAAGGTGAAGGTGCGGATGCTGACCGAGTAGTGCGGGCGGCGCCAGTAGTGGCGGCGCCACACCCTTGCTTACAAAGATTAGCGTAAGTCACCCTGTAAGCCCGCGCGATCCTTTGCTACTCTGGTTCCATTGGCAGCAAGGCAGGTAGCGCCAGCCGCATGTTTTCTCGACGGAAAAGGAGTTGGTGATGAAAACCGCACGCCAGGTTCTGGAGTCCAAGCCGAGTCAGGCCATCTACAGCATTCCGCCCACGGCATCCGTCTACGCCGCGCTGCAGCTGATGGCCGAGAAGGGCATCGGCGCGCTGCTGGTGATCGAGCATGGCGAGATCAAGGGCATCATCAGCGAGCGCGACTACGCGCGCAAGGTGATCCTGATGCAGCGCACCTCGCGCGAGACGCTGGTGCGCGACATCATGACCACCGCGGTGATCTACGTCAGCGCCAACCAGACCACCGACGAATGCATGGCGCTGATGACCCGCCACCGGCTGCGCCACCTGCCGGTGATGCAGGGTGACGAGCTGATCGGCATGCTGTCGATCGGCGACCTGGTCAAGGACATCATCTCGGAACAGCAGTTCATCATCGAGCAGCTGGAGCATTACATCACCGGCGGCGGTCACTAGCGCTTGAGGCCCGAAGCAGGGCCGCCTTGTTGCGGCCCGCTTTGTCCGTTGCCTTTTACGGCAAGGCGGCCGCGCCGCGCGCGGTCCCTTGCAATCCATCGCGATCCTCCGCAAGCACGATATTCGCTGGCCGCATATAATTATGCGTTCGCTGAATTAGGCCATCCGCTCCGGCATCACGCCGTCCTCGCGCGGTTCCCGGCCCCGATTCCCTGCTTTTGACGTTGCTTTTGCCGCACATTGCTGCGGCCTAGTGCTGCCCATGTCTTCGCCCGCTTCCGCCAGTTCCACCGGTCCCGCCGTCTCCGCTGTTGCTTCCTCTGCCGCCAACGCCCTGCCCGTCCATGACCACCGCGCGGTGATGCGCGTGATCGGCGGCATCGTGCTGTGCATCCTGCTGGCGGCACTCGACCAGACCGTGGTGATCCCGGCGGTGCCGGCGATCGCCAATGACCTGAACGGCTTCGGCCACCTGTCGTGGATCGTCACGGCCTACCTGATCGTGTCGACGGTGACCACGCCGCTGTACGGCAAGCTGTCCGACAGTTTCGGGCGGCGGCGCCTGCTGATGGTGGCGATCACGCTGTTTATCGGCGCCTCGGTGGCATGCGCGCTGGCGCAGACGCTGGGGCAGCTGATCCTGTTCCGCGCGCTGCAGGGCGTGGGCGGCGGCGGGCTGATGTCGCTGGCGCAGGCCGCCATCGCCGACGTGGTGGCGCCGCGCCAGCGCGGGCGCTACCAGGGCTACCTGGCCACGGTATGGGCGGTGGCGTCGATCGCCGGGCCGCTGGTGGGCGGCTGGGTCTCGGACCACATGTCGTGGCGCTGGCTGTTCTGGGTCAATGTGCCGCTGGGGCTGCTGGCGATGTTCATGTGCTACCGCGGGCTGGCCATGCTGCCCGCGCGCGGCGGGCGCGCGCGCGTGGACTGGCTGGGCGCGCTGCTGCTGGCGGTGGCCATCGTCGCCTTCCTGCTGGCGATGAGCTGGGGCGGCGATGTCTATGACTGGCTCTCGCCGGAGCTGGGCGCCCTGCTGCTGGCCGCCGTCGCTGCCGTGCTGCTGCTGACCTGGCAGGAGCGCCGCGCGGCCGACCCGATGCTGCCGCCGCGCCTGTTCGCCAACCGCGCCTATGTGCTGGGTGTGGCCGCGTCGGCGCTGGCCGCGCTCGACATCTTCCTGTGCATCTTCGCCCTGCCCCTGCACTTCCAGCTGGTGCGCGGCGCCGATGCGTCGACCTCCGGCCTGCTGGTGATGCCGTTCCTGCTGGCGACGGTGGCGGGCAACTTTATCGTGGCGTGGCTGGCGCCGCGCGTGGGCCGCATGCGCGGCATCCTGACCGCGGGCTATATCGCCGGCGCGCTGGGCCTGATCGTGCTGGCGCTGGTGACGCCGGCCGTGCCGGTGGCCGTGGTGCTGGCGGCGATGTCGCTGGCCGGCGTGGGCCTGGGCATCACCATGGTGGCAACGCTGATGAGCGTGCAAAACGCGCTGGAGCGCCGCGATACCGGCGCCGGCACCGGCGCGCTGCTTGTGCTGCGCTCGCTCGGCAGCGCCCTTGGCGGCGCGCTGGCCGGCACGCTGCTGACGCTGGAATTCCGCCAGGCGCTGTCCGCTTCCGGGGTGACGCAGGCGCTGGACCTGGGCGCGCTGCGCCATGGCAGCGAGGCCTTCGCGCAGCTGTCGCCGTCGGTGCGCGCGGTGCTGGCCGGTGGTGTGGAGTCCGGCTTCCACCTGATTTTTGCGGTGGGCGCGGCGGCGGCGGTACTGGCGCTGCTGATCGTGCGGCGCATGCCGGACGTGGAGCTGCGCAGCAGCGTCACCGAGCACGCCGCCACGCTGGCGATGGACTGACGCGGGACGCATCCGGCTGGCCGCCATCGGCGTAAACTAACGCGTACCCGAACCAGCGAGCCGACCACCGGAGCCCCGTCGCCATGAGCCGTCGCCCCCTGCCTTTCCGCCTGTCCGTTCCCCTGGCTGCCACCCTCGCCCTGGCAGCCGCCAGCGCGGCACTGTTGCCAACACCGCTGCGCGCGGCCGACAAGCCGGCCGTCGTCCCTGCCGCTGCAGGCGCGTGCCCGGCGTCGCTCAACTTCACCTTCCCGCGCCTGCAGGACGACGCGCCGCAGAACCTGTGCCAGTACGCGGGCAAGGTGGTGCTGGTGGTCAATACCGCGAGCTATTGCGGTTTCACGCCGCAGTACGAAGGGCTCGAAGCACTGTACGCGAAGTACAACGCGCGCGGGCTGGTGGTGCTGGGCTTCCCGTCCAACGACTTCTCGCAGGAGCCGGGCTCGCAGAAAGAGATCGCGGACTTCTGCTACAACACCTACGGCGTCAAGTTCCCGATGCTCGGCAAGTCGCATGTGCGCGGCAGCGACGCCAACCCGATGTACGCGCTGTTGGCAAAGCAGACCGGCACCGCGCCGAAATGGAACTTCTACAAGTACCTGATCGGCCGCGATGGCAAGGTGGTGGCCAGCTACGGCAGCCGCACCACGCCGGACGACAAGGAGCTGGTGGCGAAGATCGAATCGCTGCTCGCCGCGCCGCGCTGAGCAGCGATCCGCCGTGCGGCCGGGCTCAGTCGCGCACCAGCCCTTCGGCCCGCATTGCTTCCTGGACTGCAGGTCGCGCGCCCACGCGCGAAAGGTATTGCTGCAGCGCCGGGTAGTCGTTCAGCGGCAGCTTCAGGATGCGGGCCCAGCCGACGATGGTGAAGCAATACGCATCGGCCACCGTGAAGGTGTCGCCGGTCAGGAACTGGCGGGTTTGCAGGTGCCGGTCGAGTTCCGCAAAGCGGCGTGCCAGCTTCGCCTTGCATTCGTCCTGCGTGCTTTGCGCGGTTTCCTTGTGCCACAGCCACGGGCTGAAGACCTTGTGCAATTCCGTCGACACCAGCGTGATCCAGCCGGTGGCTTCGAGACGCTCGCGCGTGCCGGCGGCGGGCAGCAGATGGCGTTCGGGAACGAGGTCGGCGATGTACTGCAGCAGCGACGCCACCTCGGTATGGCGCGAGCCGTCGTCCAGCTGCAGCAGCGGCACGTAGCCGCGCGGGTTGATGGTGTAGTAGTCGTCGGTGCCGTTCTCGGGCACGGCGAGCTTGTGGGTGTGCAGGTCGACCCTGGCCAGCATGACCGGCAGGCCGGCTTCGCGCAGGGCGATATGGACGGCCATCGAGCAGACGCCCGGAGTGTAGTAGAGCTTCATCGCGATCCTGTGGTGGTTGCCGGGCCGCCACGCCATGCGGCGGCCGTGCAGCCAGTCTAGGATCGGGCCCCTTATGCAGCAATGCGCGTCCTTGCGGACGCGCATTGCAGATCTGCACAGGACGATGGCGCTCCTGCTTAGTGGACTGGCTTACTCGACTTCGCGGAACAGGCGGCCCCAGCCGCGCAGCTCGCGCGTATCCACGCCGCACAGGCGCAGCGATTTCCACACCACCGTGGAGATGGTGTCGTACAGCGGGATGCCGGTTTCCGCTTCCAGCTCCTCGGCCAGGTGCGCGGCGCGCAGGTTGGTGCAGAACGTGGTGATAGCCTGCGGCTGGTGCTGCGCCAGCCCGCGCACCATCTCGCGGATGGTGTCTTCCTCGACTTCGGCGAAGCTGTAGTTCACGTGCAGGTCCAGATGGCTTTCGGCCACGCAATGGAAGCCGCTGCGCTCATAGTTGGCGATGATGCGCTGCTGCACGTCGTCCAGATACGGCGTGGCCAGCCCGAAGTTGCGCGCGCCGGTCTTTTCCAGGATCTCGTTGAGCGCCAGCACCGAGGTGGTGGCCGGGATGCCGGTGGCTTCGGTGATCTGCTTGCACAGCGCTTCGTCCTTGTCGAAGCCGAGCCAGCCGGACGAGGTGCCGTTCCAGGCGATGACATCGACGCGCGCGTCGGCCAGCAGGCTCGCCGCGGCCAGGATCTTGTCGAGGTTGAACTGGCCCAGCGCCTGGTCGCGCAGCGAGATCTCGGTCACGGTGAAGCGCGAAAAATGCGCGCTGACATTGGGCAGGCCGGCCACCATCGCGCTGGTGATGGGCTCGAGCGCGGTGTTGGAAGACGGCGTCAGCATGCCGAGTCGGATTTGCTTGGTCATTGTGGTTCTGTCTCAGGAGTGAGTGCGGGCGCCGGGACGTTGCCGGCGCCTGTCGCGGGATTTCTGTTTGCGGAACTCGGTGATCCGACGGGTCTTCAGACGGGGATCTTAGTCTCGTAGTCGATCGCGGTGGAAGCCAGCAGCAGGCCCACTCCCGCCGCGGCGAAGAACATCAGCGCCAGGAAGTACGAGCCGGTGAACTGCACGATCATGCCGACGATGATCGGCACCGAGATGCCGCCGATATTGCCGCCCAGGTTCATCACGCCGCCCAGGAAGCCGACCTTGTTGCGCGTGCCCAGCATCGACGGCACGCACCAGAACAGGCCGCACCAGCGCAGGAAGAACAGCGTGGAAGACAGCAGCACGACCACCACCACCGGGTCGGTGACATAGGCCACCGAGAAGATCGACGCGGTCGCCACCACCGCGGCGATGCCGAACAGCGTGCGCATCACCACGTTGGGCCGGCCGCCGGCTTCCTTCCATTTGTCGGCGATCCAGCCGCCGATCAGTTCGCCGACGAAGCCGCTGAAGAAGATGATGAAGCTGGCGCCGCCCATCTGCTTGATGTCGAAGCCGTGCACCTTGTTCAGGTAGTTGGGCATCCAGGTCAGCAGGCCATAGAACACGGTGTTGAAGCACATCCAGCCGATCGCCATGCACCACACCGAGCGGTACTTGAAGAAGTCGAGCGAGCGGCCCGACAGGTTGGCCGGCTCGGCGCGGTGTTCATTGGCCAGGGCTTCCTCGATGTAGCGCGCTTCCAGTTCGTTGACGCCGCGGTGTTCGCGCGGGGAGTTGCGCACGTAGTACCAGGCCACCACGCCGGCCAGCACCGTGCCGACGCCGGCGACGATAAAGGCCAGGCGCCACGAGTCCAGCGCGGCGATCAGCCAGGTGATGATGATCGCCCCCAGCGCCGCGCCCAGCGGGGCGCCGCCGTCCAGCAGGGTGGCGCCGCGGCCGCGCTCGTTCTGCGTCATCCAGATCGCGTTGAGCTTGCCGCCGGCCGGGTAGATCGGCGCTTCGGCCGCGCCCAGGCCCAGGCGCGTCAGCAGCAGCTGGGTGGCGTTGGTGGTGAAGGCAGCCACGGCCTGGGCGATGCCCCAGAACACGGTGGCGCACGCGATCACGATGCGCGGCTTGTACTTGTCGGCGAGCATGCCGCCCGGCACCTGCATCAGCGCATAGGTCCAGAAGAAGGAGCTGAGGATCAGGCCCTGCATGGCGGGGCTGAGATCGAACTCCTTGGCGATCAGCGGCATCGCCACCGACAGCGAGGCGCGATCGATGTAGTTGATCGCGATAAGAAACAGCATCATCAAAAAAATCTTCCAGCGCACCGAGGTCCTGGCCTCGGTCATCGCTGTTGCCCGCGTTGTCGTCTGCATGACGGCGTCTCCTGTTTTCGTCCTTTGGTTGAGGCAGTTCTGATGGGGTGTCGCGCAACAGGCCGGAGTATAGGATACGTAATCTGTAATTACAACGCGTGTAAGTCATTGATTTTACGATGTTGCGGATGCACAATTTAGGGGTGTGGTAGCCTTGCTGTGGTGCATTTCCCCATTTTGGTGACGTCTGTGACACAAACGCTTTCCCCTTCCGCGCGCCTGCGCACGCTTGGCATGTCGGCCGAAATCGCCGCGCGGCTGCGCACCATGATCGAAGAGGGCGAACTGCCGCCCGGCGCGCGCATCGACGAACGGGCCTTTTGCGAGACCTTCGATGTGTCCAAGACGCCGCTGCGCGAGGCGCTGAAGGTGCTGGTGTCCGAGGGGCTGGTGCTGCACCGGCAGTACATCGGCTACCGCGTGGCGCCGCTGGACCTGGAAGAACTGCGCGCCACCTTCGAGACCCTGCACGGGCTGGAGGCGCTGGCGGGTGAACTGGCGGCGCAGCGGCTCGGTGCGGCGGCGATGGCCAAGCTGGAGCGGCGCCACCAGGCCATGATCGACGCCCATGCGGCGGGCCGGCGCACCGACTACTTCCGCATCAACCAGGAAATCCACCAACTGATCATCGACGGCGCCGCCAACCCGGTGCTGGCCAGCGTCTACGCCGCGCTGATGAGCAAGGTCCACCGCGCGCGCGGCGCCGCCAACGCCGATACCCTGCGCTGGCAGGAGTCGCACGAAGAGCACGAGGCCATCATGGCCGCGCTGCGCGAACCCGGCCGGCCGCGGCTGGCGCAGGTGCTGCGCAGCCATTCCGAGAACACCGCCCGGGAAGTGCTGACCGTGGTGGCGCAAACGCTGGCCGAAGGCAACGCGCGCAACGGCGCGCTCAAGCAATCCGCCTGAACCGCTTCCAAGAACACACACCACCCAACGACGACAATGAAACTGGTTCGAGTAGGCAACCCCGGCGCCGAGCGCCCGGGCATGATCGATGAGGCAGGCCGCGTGCGCGACCTGTCCGGCGTGATTCCCGATGTCGATGCGGCGCAGCTGGCGCCGGCCGCGCTGCAGGCGCTGGCGCAGGTCGACCCGCACACCCTGCCTGTCATCGAAGGCGCGCGTTTTGGCGTGCCCTGGACCGGTATCGGCAAGATCGTCGCGATTGGCCTGAACTATGCCGACCACGCTGCCGAAGCCGGCATGCCGCTGCCGGCCGAGCCGATCGTGTTCCTGAAGGCCAACAGCTCGCTCAATGGTCCCAACGACGCGGTGATGCTGCCGTTCGGCTCGCACAAGACCGACTGGGAAGTGGAGCTGGGCGTGGTCATCGGCACCACCGCGCGCAACGTCTCGCGCGAGCAGGCGCTGCAGCACGTGGCCGGCTACTGCGTGGTCAACGATGTCTCGGAGCGCGAATTCCAGATCGAGCGCGGCGGCACCTGGGACAAGGGCAAGGGCTGCGATACCTTCTGCCCCGCCGGCCCGTGGCTGGTGACGCGCGACGAAGTGGCGGACCCGCAGGCGCTGGGGCTGTGGCTGGAGGTCAACGGCGAGCGCGTGCAGCAGGGCACCACCGCGACCATGGTGTTCGACGTGGCCACGCTGGTCAGCTATGTCAGCCGCTTCATGACACTGCTGCCAGGCGACCTGATCGCGACCGGCACGCCGCCCGGCGTCGGCATGGGCTGCAAGCCGCCGCGCTTCCTCAAGGCCGGCGACACCATGCGGCTGGGCGTGGACGGGCTGGGCGAGCAGTCGCAACGTGTGGTGGCGTACGGCGAGCGCTGATCGTGGCCGCTGCAAGGGTTCCCCGTCGATACGCTTTCATACAAAGCGTTGGGTTTCCACACAAAGCGTACGATTAGGGCAACAGTTCTGGCGCGGAAAGCGGCCGGATTACATGGTTTTACATGAAATCGGGGGCCTGACGTTTCGCTCGCCTTTTCTGCGTGAAATACTGGTTATACAGGTTTCGCCAGAGAGCAAAACGTCATGTCCGAGCACGCCCCCGAAATCGAGTCTTACCTCGGCGCCACCCTCCAGTCCCCCGACTCATTGCTGAAGTCACCGCTGCAGCACCGATACTGCGCGCTGGCCGATACCCTCGACAGCCGCGCCGAACTCGAAGCCATCCGGCGCAATATCCACCAGCATCCCGAGCTTGCTTTCGACGAGGTCCGTACCGCCGGCCTGGTCGCTACCCTGCTCGAAGGGTGGGGCTACGCGGTCACGCGCGGCGTGGGCGGCACCGGGGTGGTGGGTACGCTGCGCTGTGGCGAGAGCGGCCACAGCGTGGGCATCCGCGCCGACATGGATGCGCTGCCGATCCACGAGCGCACCGCGCTGCCGTACGCCAGCGTCAACGCGGGCCGCATGCACGCCTGCGGCCACGACGGCCATACCGCGATCCTGCTTGGCGCGGCGCGGCAGCTGGCACGCACGCGCAATTTCAACGGCACCGTGCACCTGATCTTCCAGCCGGCCGAGGAAATCGGCGCCGGCGGCGGCGCCGAGCGCATGCTGGCCGACGGGCTGTTCGAGCGCTTTCCCTGCGATGCCATCTTCGGCCTGCATAACCATCCGGGCGTGGAGCAGGGCACATTCCTGTTCCGTGCGGGCCCGTTCATGGCCGCGTGCGACACCGTCGCCATTACCATCCGCGGCAAGGGCGGCCACGCCGCGCGGCCGCACCAGTCGGTCGACCCGATCCTGGTGGCGGGCAGCCTGGTGATGGCGCTGCAGTCGGTGGTGTCGCGCTATGTCGACCCGAACGAAACCGCGGTGGTGACGATCGGCACGCTGCACGCCGGCCACGCGCCCAACGTGATTCCGGACAGCGCCCGCATGGAGCTCAGCGTGCGTTCGTTCAGCCCCGAGGTGCGCGCCGCGCTGGAGCAGCGCATCCGCCAGCTCGCCACCTCGCACGCCGAAGGCTATGGCGCGGTGGCCGAGATCGACTACGTGCGCGGCTACCCCGTGCTGGTCAACAGCGAGCGCGAGACCGAGTTCGCGCGCCAGGTGGCCGAGGAACTGGTCGGCGGCGGCAAGGTGGTGGACCAGGCCGCGCGCATCGCCGGCAGCGAGGACTTTGCCTACTTCCTGCAAGAGCGCCCCGGCTGCTTCGTGCGGCTGGGCAACGGCGCCAACCAGCCGCTGCTGCACAACGCCGGCTACGACTTCAACGACGACAACCTGACCGTCGGCGCGGCCTACTGGACCCGGCTGGTGGAGCGCTACCTGGGCAACTGAGCGCGGGTTCCGCGCTCCAGGGCCTTAACGGAAGAACGCGCTCGGCGCCACGCCGAACTGCCGCCGGAACATGGTCGCGAACGCGCTCGGGCTGTCGTAGCCCAGGTCCAGCGCCACATCCACCACCTTGCTGCCGGCCGCGAGCTTTTCCAGCGCGGCCAGCAGGCGCGCCTGCTGGCGCCATTGGCCGAAGGTCATGCCGGTCTCGCGCGCAAAGCGGCGCTGGATGGTCTTGGGGTCCAGCCCCAGCTGCGCGCTCCAGTCGGCCAGGGTCAGCGCGGTGTCGGGCGCGCCGGCAATGGTGTCGCAGATCTGGCGCAGGCTGGCATCGCCCGGACGCGGCAGGTGCAGCGGCAGCGACGGCACCAGCATCACTTCATCGAGCAGCAGCCGCATCAGGCGCGCGTCACGCGTGTCGGGCGCGTAGGGCAGGGCGATCTCCACCGCGGCCAGGATCAGCTCGCGCAGCAGCGGCGAGATGCCCAGCACGGTGCAGCGCTGCGGCAAGTCGGGCGCGGCATCGGGGCGGATATAAGCGGTGCGCATTTGCACGCGGCCCACCATGCGGATCCAGTGCGTGGTGCCGCCCGGCATCCACATGCCGCGCGTCGGCGGCACGATCCACTGGCCTTCGGCGGTGGCTACCACCATCACGCCGTGCACTGCGTGGATCAGCTGTGCATGCGGATGCTGGTGCGGCTGGGTCACGTGGCCGGGCAGGTAATCGGCCGCCATCGCGGTGACCGGCAGCGGACTGCGGTCGAAGCGGAAATAGGGCGGCGGATCGGCGTAGGTATCGCCCAGCGCCAGCGTTTCGGGGGTGGGGTCGGGCAGCGGCTGCCGCGACCGGCGACTCGCGGGGGCCACGGCGGAAAGAGGGCGGGGGGCGCGCGCCATGTCCTTTTCTCCAAGGTTGCGGACCTATTCTCGCAGGACAGGCGCCTGCGTGCCAGCTAGCATCGATGCTCAGATCCTTCCCGGCCGGCGCCCCAGCTGGCCGCTTTCCGTTTGTCGAGAGCCGCCAATGAGCACAACCATCGACTCCGCGCCGGCTGGCGCAGCCCCCGCGACCCCCGCGCTTACCCCGTCCCCGCAGGCGGAACGCACCGGCTTCCGCGTGCTGTCCGCGATCAGCTTCGCCCACTTCCTCAACGACATGATCCAGTCGCTGATCCTGGCGATCTATCCGATGCTGAAGGGCGGCTTCAACCTCAGCTTCACCCAGATCGGGCTGCTGACCATGACCTACCAGGTCACCGCGTCGCTGCTGCAGCCGGTAGTGGGGCTGTACACCGACAAGCATCCCAGGCCGCATTCGCTGTCGGTGGCGATGGCCTTTACGCTGGCCGGCCTGCTGCTGCTGTCGGTGGCGCCCAGCTACGGCGTGCTGCTGGTGGCCGCGGCGCTGGTCGGCACCGGTTCGTCGATCTTCCACCCGGAGTCGTCGCGCGTGGCGCGCATGGCGTCGGGCGGCCAGCACGGGCTGGCGCAGTCGATCTTCCAGGTCGGCGGCAATGGCGGCAGTGCCATGGGTCCGCTGCTGGCGGCACTGATCGTGCACCAGCAGGCCAGCCTGGCGTGGTTCTCGCTGGCCGCGCTGGTGGGCATCGTGGTGCTGTGGCGCATTGGCGGCTGGTACGCGCGCCAGCTGGCGCAGGGCACGCGCAAGCGCAATGCGGCCGGCGCCGCGGCGAGTCCGGTGGCGACGCGCGTGGTGGTGCGGGCCATGGTGGTGCTGATGGTGCTGGTGTTCTCCAAGTACTTCTACATGGCCAGCCTGACCTCGTACTACACCTTCTACCTGATGGAGCGCTTTGCGCTGGCGCGCCAGGACGCGCAGCTGCACCTGTTCCTGTTCCTGTTCGCGGTCGCCGCCGGCACCATCCTGGGCGGCCCGATCGGCGACCGCATCGGCCGCAAGCGCGTGATCTGGGCCTCGATCCTGGGCGTGGCGCCGTTCACGCTGCTGCTGCCGCACGTGGGCCTGTTCTGGACCACGGTGCTGACCTTCATCATCGGCTTTATCCTGGCCTCGGCGTTCTCGGCGATCCTGGTGTTCGCGCAGGAGCTGATCCCGGGCAAGGTCGGCATGGTGTCGGGGCTGTTCTTCGGCTTTGCCTTCGGCATGGGCGGCATCGGCGCCGCGGTGCTGGGCGGCATGGCCGATACGCACGGTATCCGCGCGGTGTACGAATACTGCGCCTACCTGCCGCTGCTGGGGCTGCTGACGGTGTTCCTGCCGGACCTGCGCGAGGGGCCGCAGCGCGCCTGATGCGCGTCTCAGTCGACGGATTCAGTATCCTGACTTGCCATCGCCGCCATCGCCGCCATCGACCAAGGGCGGCTCGAACATGCGCAGCCAGCGGCGCAGCAGCGCGGCCAGCTGCGCGCGCTCCGTCGCGGTCAGCCCTTCCAGCAGGCGGTGCTCGTTGGCCACGTGCAGCTCCACCGCGTGGTCGACGCGCTCGCGCCCGGCGTCGGTCAGCGCCACCAGCAACCCGCGCCGGTCGTCCGGATTGGGCTCGCGCCGTACCAGCCCGGCCCGTTCCAGATGGTCGAGCCGGTTGGTCATGGTGCCCGAGGTGATCATCAGCGAACCGATCAGCGCGCCCGGCGACAGCGCATAGGGCGGCCCGGCCCGCCGCAGCGTCGCCAGCACATCGAACTCCCACGGCTGCAGCCCGGTTGCGCCCAGCGCGGCTTCGATCGCCCGGCCGGTATGGCGGTTGAGCCGGCCCAGCCGCCCCAGGATGCCCATCGGCGAGGCATCGAGATCGGGGCGTTCGCGCGCCCATTGGGCGAGGATGCCGTCGACATGGTCGGGGGTGTCTTCGGATTTGCGGCGGACAGTCATCGGGGCAGGGCAGGCAGAACGAAGCGGATCGAAGTATCTTGACATCAACCGATCGTCTTCGTAAAGTGAATTATCTTGACGTCAAGAATATCGACATGAAGGCGAATGCCACTTCCACGACCGGGGCAGCCGGCCCCGGCCTGAGGGACATCATGCTGACCGGCCTGGCCCCCGCGATCTGGGGCAGCACCTATCTCGTCACCAGCCAGTGGCTGCCACCGGGGCAGCCTTTGCTGTCCGGCGTGATCCGCGCGCTGCCCGCCGGTCTGGCGATGCTCGCCTTGGGCAGGCAGTTGCCGCAGGGCGGCTGGTGGTGGCGCGCGGCGGTGCTCGGGGTGCTCAATATCGGCTTCTTCCAGGCGATGCTGTTTATCGCCGCCTACCGCCTGCCGGGCGGCGTGGCGGCCACGGTAGGGGCGATCCAGCCGCTGATCGTGGTGGTGCTGGCATGGGCCTGGCTGGGCGCGCGACCGCGTTCGGCGGCCTGGATGGCTGGCGCGGGCGGGCTGCTCGGCGTGGCGCTGCTGGTGCTGGGGCCGGCCGCGCGGCTCGATGCCGTCGGCGTGGCGGCGGCGGCCGCGGGGGCGGTGTCGATGGCGGTGGGCACGGTGCTGACGCGCCACTGGCGGCCGCCGGTCTCGCCGCTGGTGCTGACGGCATGGCAGTTGTGCGCGGGCGGCTTGTTCCTGCTGCCGTTCGCGCTGGTGCTGGAGCCGCTGCCGGGGCATTTCACGCTGGCCAACTGGCTCGGCTACGCGTGGCTCAGCATAATCGGCGCCGGCTTCAGCTATGCGCTGTGGTTCCGCGGCGTGGGGCGCATGCCCTCGTCGGCGGTGGCGGCGCTGGGCTTGCTCAGTCCGGTCAGCGCGACAGTGCTGGGTTTCCTGGTGCTGGGGCAGGCACTGACGGCGGTGCAGGCGGCGGGCGCGCTGCTGGTGCTGGCCAGCGTGTGGCTTGGCCAGCGCGCGGCGGCGCCCGCCACGGCGGCGCGCGCGCAGGCGGCCTGATGTCATCCGCGAAGGGTGCTGCTGCCGCGCGGAATTTTGCGGCATCATGGCGGGCACTCGAGTCAGACCTGCCCCGCTTCCGCCGACGCCGCCGACAATGCCAGCCGTCCCAGACCCTTCCGCCGCCCCCGCCACGCCGCCCTGCGAGCGCTGCCTGGCGCTGGCCGACGATCCGCGCCGGCGCGAGCCGCCCGCCTGCCTGGCGCTGCGCGGCACGGCCCCGGTAGTCACCCAGAGTGCTGCCGGAGTGCCGTACAGCATGCTGTCGTTCTGTTGCCGCGACTGCGGCACGGGCTGGCGGCTCTACGACCGTGCCAACGAGCTCTTTGTCTCCTGGGTGCCGGAGCGGCCGCTGGAGCGCTGAGCGCTGAGCGCGCCGCATGATCGGCTAAGATAGCGGCTGTTCCGCGCCGCGCCGGCCCGTTGCCGCCGCGCGGCCGCTTCCGTCGATTCTCTCCCGCGTTCCCATCATGGCCTTTCCCTTCCGCTCGTCGCTGCTGGCCGCAGCGTGCGCATTCAGTGCCGCCGCAGTGGCCCCCGCCAGTGCCGCCGCTGCCGACGCCTATCCCAGCCGCCCGATCCGCCTGATCGTCGCCTATCCCACCGGCGGCATCAGCGACACCGTCGCGCGCGCGCTCGGCGAGCGCCTGTCGGCGCAGATGGGAACCTCGGTGGTGGTCGAGAACAAGGCCGGCGCGGGCGGCAGCATCGGCATCGATGCGGTGGCCAAGGCGGCGCCGGACGGCTACACGCTGGGCTTCGCCGCCACCAGCCCGCTGACGCTGAATCCGCACGTCGGCCGCGTCAACTACGATCCGCACAAGGACGTGGCGCCGGTGATGAGCGTGATGTACTCGCCGGTGCTGGTGGTCGGGACTTCCGCGTTCAGCGGCAAGAGCTTTGCCGACGTGGTCGGCCAGGCCAGCGCCAAACCGGGTTCGGTACGCTGGGCCACGTCGGGCCTGGGCACGGTCGGCCATGTGGTGCTGGAACAGGTCAAGCAGAAGTCGAAGGCCGACATCGTACTGATCCCGTACAAGGGCGCCGGCCAGCAGATGAACGATGCGCTCGGCGGCCAGTTCGAGGTGATGAGCACCAACGCCAGCCCGGTGCTGAGCCAGCATATGCAGGCCGGCCGCCTGCGCGCGCTGGCGGTGGGCGCGCCCAGGCGCCTGGAGAGCCTGCCCGCCGTGCCGACGCTGGCCGAGCTGGGCTACCCCAAGGCCAACCTGACTTCCACCTTCGGTGTGTTCGCGCCCGGCAAGACCCCCGCAGCCATCATCAACCGCCTGAACGCCGAGCTGAACAAGGCGCTGGCCGAGCCGGAAGTGCATGAGCGCCTGCTCAAGGGCGGCGAAGTGCCGACCGGCGGCACGCCGGCGCAGTTTGCCAAGGCCATCCGCGAAGAGTCCGCCGAGAACGCCCGCATCGTCAAGGAAGCCGGCATCAAGGCTGACTGAATGCCCCGCTGGGTGCCGGCGCCGCGGTCGCGCTAGGCCGCATCGAGCCGGCTCCCCAGCCCGTACACCGACGACAGCCGCACGCCGTTGTGCGGCCACAATGCCAGCTTGGTGCGCACCCGCGACAAGTGGCTGTCCACGGTGCGCGAGGCCGCGTCCATGTGATAGCGCCAGACCTGATCGACCATGGTCTGGCGCAGCACCAGCGAACCCAGGTTGCGGAACAGCAGCACCGCCAGGTCGAATTCCTTCGGGGCCAGCAGCACCGGCTTGCCCTGCACCCACACCTGCCGCTCCGCGGTGGCAAAGCGGAACGGCCCGTGTTCCAGGTCGCAGTCCGCGCTCGCCGGCCGCGCGCGGCGCAGCAGCGCCAGCACGCGCGCGGCCAGTTCCGCGGTGCGCAGCGGCTTGGGCACGTAGCTGTCCGCGCCCTGCGCCAGGCAGGCCGCGACAAAGCCTTCTTCGTTCGAGGCTCCGGTCAGCATCACCGGCATCTCGTGGCCCAAGGTGCGGCGCACCCACGCGAGCACCTCCAATGCCGGCAGGCCCGGCGTATCGCAATCCAGCATCAGCAGGTCGAACGACCGGCCGCGCAGCGCGCCGATCAGCGCGCGCCCGCTGAGGTAGCGCGTGCACTGGTGGCCGTTCAGGCGCAGGGTCTGTTCGATGCTGACGGCGAGGGTGGGGTCCGCCTGCAGCGCGGCGATCTTCACGGATGTGGCTCCTGTGCGCGGACGCACCGCAGTGCGCCGCCGGGATGGACACAGCTCGACAAACTGGTTTTGCGGGGTACGGGTCGGCCCGCAGCGAAGCCCATGGTAGGAGCGGCCTGCTGAGGCGAGAAGTAAAAGATTGTTGAAAGGCGAGATTGAGCGCTTTCCTATTCGGGCGGGCCGCGACACCGGATTAAATGTCCCGCTAATGGCCAGCTACGTCGGAGGCAACATGGGAAAGAAAACGGCATCGCGCATTGCATCGCTCGAGGACGCGCCCGCGGATGCGGCGCTGATCCGCCAGGTCGTCGCCAGCGCGGGATTCGAATGCGTCAGCTTCAGCGAAAGCCGGCGCCTGCTGCTGGCGCTGCGCGACGCCGGCTTCGACCTGCTGCTGCTGGACTGGCAGATGCCGGACCTGTCCGGGCGCGAGGTGCTGGCCTGGGTGCGCACCCACCTGGACCGGCGCATCCCGGTCATGTTCCTGAGCTGCCGCGATGCCGAGCACGATATCGTCAGCGCGCTCGCCGCCGGCGCCGATGACTACATGGTCAAGCCGATCCGCCCGGCCGAGCTGGCCGCGCGCATCGACTGCCTGCTGCGGCGCGCGTACCCCGCGCAGGCGTCGCCGCACGCGCCGCTGCGGCTGGGCGACTACGCCTTCGATTGCGCGTTGCGCCGGGTCACCTGCAACGGGCAGCCGATCGGCCTGACGCCCAAGGAGTTCGACCTCGCGGTGCTGCTGTTCCGCCACGAAGGCCGCATCGTCACGCGCGACCACATCACCGCCGCGGTCTGGGGCCGCGAGATCTCGCCGATGTCGCGCACCATCGATACCCACGTGTCGCGCGTGCGCAGCAAGCTGGGACTGCAGGCCGGGCACGGCATGCGGCTGACCCCGGTCTATACGCATGGCTACCGGCTGGAGCGCCTGGCACACACAGAACGGGCCGCGGCATGACGGCGCGCCAGTTGCGCCTTGCGCTGGTTGCCGCGGCGTTGTGTCTGGGCGGCTGCCGGCTGGTGCAACGAAGCCGCAGCGCTGCTGCGATGCCGGCGCCAGCAAGCGGCTGCGACGCGCGCGACCCGGCCGCCGTGCACGACATGCTGCTGCATGTGCTGGGCCATGACCTGCGCCAACCCAATGTCTCGCTGCTGGCGTGGCTGGCGCTGCGCCAGACCCGCTCGCAGGCCGATGCGGCGCTGCTGGCGCAGGTGGGCGGCCATGCGCGCCGCTCACTGCGCCATATCGATGACCTGAACCGGCTGCTGCGCGAAACCCGGCATGCCTACCGGATGCGGCGGATCGTCATGGAAACCCTGCTCGATGAAGCGCTGGACCGGGTCTGGACCGAAGCCGGCGAGGCCGGGATCCGGCTCGAACGCCCGGCCGGGCGTCTGCCGCGCGTGGGCGGCGACGCGGCGATGCTCGCCGCTACGCTGGAATGGCTGCTGAGCAGTGCCATCGGCGCGGCGGCGCAGGGCACGGCCTTGCGCACCGCGTGCCGCGGCCATGCCGGTGGCGTGGCGCTGTCGATCGTGTTCCAGCCTGCCGATGACGCGGGCGCCGCGCAACTGGCCCGGCCCGGACCCGCGCTGCTGTGCGCGCAGCGCGTGGTGGCGCGCCATGGCGGGCTGCTGGTGCCGCTGCAGTCGATGCAGGGCGAAGCCGCGCAGGCCGGCTGGTACCTGTGGCTCCGACGCCGGCCGCGCCCATGAAAAAAGGCACCCGAAGGTGCCTTTTGCCAGGGACTGCCGATCAGGTATCGATCAGAAGATGTGGCGGATACCGATGGCAGCGCCGGTCTGGTTGTTACGGCCCGGCATTTCGGTGATGGTGCCGCCCGAAACCTTGTTGAAGTCAACCGTACCGTAGACCTGGGTGCGCTTCGACAGCGAGTACTCGGCCAGCAGCACGCCGGTGTAGCGGCGGCCGTTGTTGTCGTTCACGCCGTTGACGTTTTCGACGTAGTCACCGTAGAACACGCCGGTCAGCGCCAGGGCCGGGGTGGCCTGGTAGGTCACGCCGATGTAGCCGATGGTGTCCTTGCGCGGGTTGGCTGCGGCGCTGCCGCCAGCCGGGATCGGGTTCAGCGTGGCGCCGCCCGTGAAGTTCAGCGAGGCATCCACCGAACCGGTGCGGTCCTTGCCGCCGATGTAACCCAGGAACACCTTGGCCGGCCCGATCGAGTACTTACCGGCAGCGCCCCACATCTGCTGCTTCTCGCCGGTGAGATTACGCACTTCCTGGTACACGCCGCCGATGCCGAACGGACCGAAGGTGTACGCGGCGCGAGCGCCCCAGTACTGGTTCTGGCTCATGCTGCCAGCCTGCTCACCGAAGCCGTAGCTGGCGCCGACGTCCAGGCCGCCGAACTTGCCGCCGTAGCTGATGACGTTGTCGTTACGGAAGTTGGTCAGGAAGAACGGCCAGGCGTTGTTGGTGTAGTTGCCGATGGTCAGCGGATCGTAGTCGCCGAAGAAATTAAAGCCTTCGGTGTACTGGCGGCCCAGCTTGATCGTGCCGAAGTCACCGCTCAGGCCCACGTAGGCCTGACGACCGAACAGGCGGCCATTCTGGTTGGCGCGGCCGGTGTCCGGATCGAAGCCGTTTTCCAGCTGGAAGATCGCCTTCAGGTTGTTGCCCAGGGCTTCGCTGCCCTTGATGCCCCAGCGGCTGTTGGTGACGGCGCCGTTGGTCAGTTCCCACGAGTTGTCATTGTTGGCGTTCGCGTTCGTCTGGAAGCGGATGCTCTGGTCGACGATACCGTACAGGGTGACGGAGGTTTGTGCGAAAGCCGAACCTGCCAACAGGCTGCCGGCTGCGAGGACGATGGCCGATTTCTTCATGGTGCTCCTTTTCTGTCTTGTACTGTGCCCCTCGCCGGATCACGGCGGGGATAAGGTCTACGTTTCGTGTAAACGCCGCGAAAATTTAACAAAACGTAAGGAACAAGGACACAAAACTCCGTGGAGCCGCGCTTTCAAGCAGGAAATTGGTGCAATTCCGTTGTCAGGCCGCTACAGAATTCTGCATTTGGGTGATACGGCAGCGTAGCGGAGAAGCCTCGGTACCGCGCTGGCACGGCGGCTGGGCATGGGAAGCGCCAGGCGGGAAGGCGCAAGAAGGGGCGGGGCAGAGAGCCCCGCGGGGGCATGGACCCGGCGTCGCCGGGTCCCGTGCTCAGTGCTGCGGGATCTCGATCTTGACCTCGAGCACCTCGAGGTTGTCCTGGCGTTCCAGGCTGACGCGCAGGTCCTGGTCGCCGATCTTGACGTACTTGGAGATCACCGCCACCAGCTCGCGCTGCAGCGCGGGCAGGTAGTCGGCGGGGGCGGAATGGCCGGTGCGCTCGTGCGCCAGGATGATCTGCAGCCGCTCCTTGGCGACCGACGCGGACTTCTTCTTCTCTCCCAGCAGGAAGGAAAGGATCGACATGGGGTGAGCCCTCCTTGACCGTTACTTGTTGCCGAAGATGCGCGAGAACAGCCCCGGCTTCTGGTAGTCGGTGAAACGCATCGGCTTGTCCTTGCCGAGGAAGCGGTCCACCACGTCGCTGTAGGCGTCGGACACGTCGCTGCCTTCCAGGTGGATGGCGGGCGTGCCCTGGTTGGAGGCGTGCAGCACCGCTTCCGATTCCGGCACCACGCCGATCAGCTTGATGCGCAGGATTTCCTGGATGTCGGTCAGCGACAGCATCTCGCCGCCATGCACGCGCTTGGGGTTGTAGCGGGTGATCAGCAGGTGTTCCTTGATCGGATCGCCGCCTTCGCTGGCGCGCTTGGTCTTGGACGCCAGGATGCCGAGGATGCGGTCCGAATCGCGCACCGACGACACCTCCGGGTTGGTCACGATCAGCGCCTCGTCGGCGAAATACATGGCCATCAGCGCGCCCGATTCGATGCCGGCGGGCGAGTCGCAGACGATGTATTCGAAATCCATCTCGATCAGGCCGTCGATCACCTTTTCGACGCCCTCGCGCGTCAGCGCATCCTTGTCGCGCGTCTGCGACGCCGGCAGGATGAACAGGTTCTCGCACTTCTTGTCCTTGATCAGCGCCTGGCGCAGGTTGGCTTCGCCCTGCACCACGTTGATCAGGTCATAAACCACGCGGCGCTCGCAACCCATGATCAGGTCGAGGTTGCGCAGGCCGACGTCGAAGTCGATCACGGCAGTCTTGTGGCCACGCAGGGCCAGGCCGGCGGCAAAGCTGGCGCTGGTGGTGGTCTTGCCGACGCCTCCCTTGCCGGAGGTCACAACGATGATTTTTGCCATGGCTCTTTGGTCCAGTAATAAGTTGAAGCTTGCGCTCTCTATGATCCGGTCTCGATGCGCGCCGCGGCTACTTGAGCCGCAGCGCTTCGAGGATCAGTTTTTCATCGGCCAGGCGCACCTGGGCGGTCTTGCCGTGCACATCGGCCGGCAGCGTCTGCTCCGCGGTCCGGTAGATGCCGGCGATGGAAATCAGTTCGGGCTCCATGCACGTGCTGAAGATGCGCGCGGCGATGTTGCCCTTGACGCCCGCCAGCGCGCGGCCGCGCAGCGGGGCATAGATATGGATGTTGCCTTCGGCGATGACCTCGGCACCGTAGCTGACCACGTCCATGATGACCACGTCGCCATGCGCATAGACCTGCTGGCCGGAGCGCAGCGGCTTGTCGATCAGCAGCGTCTGGGTCTGGCGTACGGCTGCGGCTACGGCGGCGTCGGTGGCTGCCTGGGCCGCGGCGCGGGCGGCTTCCTCGCGCGCCGCCTGCTCGGCGGCGGCCTGTTCCGCGGCGGCAGCGGCCTTGGCTTCGGCGGCGCGCTCGGTGGCGCCGCTGCGGCGGGCCTGGCTGTCGAGCAGCGGCAGGCCGAAGCGCTCGGCCCACTCGCGCTGGCCGGCGCGGGCCACCACGCCGATGGCGCGGGCCTTGAGCGTGGCCAGCGTGTCGATCACGGTGCCGAGCGCGACTTCGCTGTCGTCGTCGAGCGCGCGCAGGTCCAGCGCGATCACGTCATTGGAGAAGAAGTCGGGAGTGGCTTCGAAGCGGGTGAGGAGGTCATCCCGCAGCGCAGCCATGTCGGCGGTCTGGAGGGCGAGAAGGAGGGCGTCGACGTTGCCACTGCGCAGCTCGAAGCGTGGCGTTTTCTTCTGGTACATAGCCGGGTGACCGTGGAAATGCCACATTCTAACGTTGTATCTGTCGCGAACTGTAACAATTGGATCGATATGTACCGCAGGTGGCGCGTGGGCTCCATGTGCGCACCGGTGGCGCGGCGCAAGTGTGGCCGGCGCGGCTTGCAGGGACCCGGCACCGCGCGGCGCGGGCATCGTGCAAAGCCTTGTTACGATTGCGCCATCTGATCAGCGGAGTTTCCATGGGCGCCATCGTCAATTGCGTGGCCTACCGGCAGGGCAAGCGGCTCGGCACGGTGGGCATGGAGGAGATCCCGACGGTGCTGGCGGTGCCTGGCACCTTCGTCTGGCTGGGCCTGCACGAGCCCGACCTGGCGCTGCTGCGGCAGGCGCAGCAGGCCTTCGGCCTGCACGACCTCGCGGTCGAAGACGCGACCAACGCGCACCAGCGGCCCAAGCTCGAGGCCTACGGCGATTCCGTGTTCGTGGTGCTCAACACCGCGCAGCTGGTGCAGGACGAAGTCGTGGTCGGCGAGACCCACTTGTTCGTCGGCCCCAACTACGTGGTCTCGGTTCGCCATGGGGCCAGCAGCACCTATACGCCGGTGCGCGAGCGCTGCGAACACGATCCGCACGGCCTGGCCAACGGGCCTGGCTATGTGTTGTACGCGCTGATGGACTTCGTCGTCGACCACTACCTGCCCATCGTCACGCGCCTGGAGGACAACTTCGAGGCGCTCGAGCAGGGCATCTTCCGCGACGAGTTCGACCGCGCCGCGATCGAGCGCCTGTACCAGGTCAAGCGCCAGGTGCTGCGCCTGCGCAATGCGGTCAGCCCGGTCGAGGACATGTGCGGCCAGCTGATCCGGCTGCATGAGGAACTGGTGCCGAAGGAGCTGCGCGCCTACTTCCGCGATATCGAGGACCACGCCAGCCGGCTGGTGCGCACGCTCGACGTGGTGCGTGAAATGCTGACCACGGCGGTGCAGGTCAACCTGGCGCTGGTGACCGTCGGCCAGAACGAAGTGGTCAAGCGGCTCGCCGGCTGGGGCGCGATCCTGGCGATCCCGACGGTGGTGTTCAGCCTGTACGGGATGAACTTCGATTTCATGCCCGAGCTGAAGGTCCACTACGCTTATCCGGCGGTGATCGGCGTGACCGCGGTGGCCTGCGGCGCGCTGTGGCGGCGGCTGCACCGCGCGGGGTGGATCTGAGCCAGGGTTTTGGTTTATTGGTGCGACGAATGATCGGATCGGGAATTTTCCGCCGGTTGATTATTCGCGTAGATAATCCGGTCGCTACCGGGCACCTCGGCGGACTCCTACACTGAAGCAAAGAAGGCCCCGCGCCGGAGTCCGCCATGTCGAAAGCCCGTTTCCCGCATGCCGCCTTGCTGGCCGGCGCGCTTTGCGCGTGGCTGGTGTTGCCACCCGCCGCCGCGGCACCGCAGCCGCCCGCTCCGGCGCAGGCGCAGACCCGTGACGCTGTCGCAGCCTACGAGTCCGGCCGCTTCGACGAGGCCCTGCGGGGTTTCTCCACCGCCGCGCGCCAGGGCAACCGCCTCGCGCAGTTCAACTACGCGATGATGCTGCTGCGCGGCGAGGGCACTGCCGCGCAGCCGCAGGAGGCGCTGGTGTGGCTGCGCAAGGCGGCCGACAACGGCATGACCCACGCGCAATACACCTGGGGCGACCTGTACGAGCGCGGCCAGCTGGTGCCGAAATCGCTGGAAGAGGCGAATCGCTGGTACGAGCGCGCGGCGCAGGGCGGCCACGTGCAGGCGCAGATGGAACTGGCGACGAACTACTTCACCGGCCGCGGCGTGCCGCGCGACTACGCGCAGGCGTTTGCGTGGTACCAGCGCGCGGCGAGCGCGGGGAATGGCGGCGCGCAGTACATCGTCGGCAGCTTTTATGAGCGTGGCGAGCCCGGCGTGGTCGACCGGGATCTCGAGCAGGCGAAGATCTGGTACGCACGCTCCGCGGCCCACGGGGATCCGGGGGCGCTGGCGAAGCTGAGGTCTTTGCTGGAGGAGACGGTGAGGGGGAGGGCGGGGATGTGACGGGCGTATCGGTGTATGCAACGCCTTAGTGGACCGTTGGCGTGCTCCCTCTCCCGCTTGCGGGAGAGGGTTGGGGAGAGGGCCGGAGCGTCATACGAAGTCATGCTTGTGGTATGCCAGCGCCTGCCCTCTCCCCCCGCCCCTCTCCCGCAAGCGGGAGAGGGGAGCAAACAAGCGGGATAGACAGGACTGGAGCCTCACCCCAGCTTCTTCCTCAGCAACTCATTCACCTGCGCCGGATTCGCCTTGCCCTTGGTCGCCTTCATCGCCTGCCCGACCAGCGCGTTGAACGCCTTTTCCTTGCCGGAGCGGAATTCCTCGACGGACTTGGCATTGGCGGCCAGCACGTCGTCGATGATCTTTTCCAGCTCGCCGCTGTCGGACATCTGCTTCAGGCCCTTGGCCGCGATGATGGCGTCGGCGTCGCCGCCGTGCTCGCCCGCCCACATGGCCGGGAACACGTCCTTCTTGGCGGTGTTGTTCGACACCGTGCCGTCGGCGATGCGCGTGAGCAGCTTGGCCAGTTGCGCCGGCGTGACCGGGGCCGCGTCGATGGCGATGCCTTCGCGGTTCAGTTGCGAGGCCACGTCGCCCATCAGCCAGTTGGCGGCGGGCTTGGCGCTGGCGTTGCCCGCGCCGGCGACCACGGCTTCGAAGTAGGCGGCATAGGCCTTGGTCGCGGTCAGCATGGTGGCGTCGTACGCCGACAGGCCGTATTGCGAGACAAAGCGCGCCTGCATCGCCGCCGGCAGCTCCGGCAGTTCGCCGCGCACGCGCTCGATCCAGCCGGCGTCGATCTCCAGCGGCATCAGGTCCGGGTCGGGGAAGTAGCGGTAGTCGTGCGCGTCTTCCTTGGTACGCATGGCGCGGGTTTCGCCGGTATCCGGGTCGAACAGCACGGTGGCCTGCTGGATCTTGCGGCCGTCCTCGATCTCGGCGATCTGCCACTGCACCTCGTATTCGATGGCCTGTTGCAGGAAGCGGAACGAGTTCAGGTTCTTGATCTCGCGGCGGGTGCCGAATTCCTTCTGGCCGAGCGGGCGCACCGACACGTTGGCGTCGCAGCGGAAGCTGCCTTCCTGCATATTGCCGTCGCAGATGCCCAGCCACACCACCAGCGAATGCAGCGCCTTGGCGTAGGCCACCGCCTCGGCGGCGCTGCGCATGTCGGGCTCGGTGACGATTTCCAGCAGCGGCGTGCCGGCACGGTTCAGGTCGATGCCGGTCATGCCGGCAAAGTCCTCGTGCAGCGACTTGCCCGCGTCTTCTTCCAGGTGCGCGCGCGTCAGGTTGACGGTCTTCTCGTAGGACTCGCCCTGCTTGCCCTCGACCTGGATGGTGATGGTGCCGCCCTGTACCACCGGGATCTCGTACTGGCTGATCTGGTAGCCCTTGGGCAGGTCGGGGTAGAAGTAGTTCTTGCGCGCAAAGACGCTGCGCGGCGCGATGGTGGCGCCGATCGCCAGGCCGAACTGGATCGCGCGCTCGACCGCGCCCTGGTTGAGCACCGGCAGCACGCCCGGCAGCGCCAGGTCCACCGGCGATGCCTGCGTGTTGGCCTCGGCGCCGAAGGCGGTGGAGGTGCCGGAAAAAATCTTGGAGGCCGTCGACAGCTGCGCGTGCGTTTCGAGGCCGATCACCACTTCCCATTGCATGGCGGTATTCCTGTTCGGTTCTTTCGGTGTTGTCTGTTGCGAGGGAGCGGCAGCGCCGCCCCGGTGTTCTGTCTGGTCTTGCGTGGCGGTCAGGGGTCGGGACTGGCCAGCCAGGAGTCGAGCTGCGCCAGCGCGGCCACGCGCGCCACCGCGTCGCCGCCGACGGTAACGCTCTGGCCCTTGCGCATGGCGGCGGCGGGCACGTCGGTGCGCCGATGCAGCTCGCTGGTGCCGTCGAAGCCGTGATAGGCGCCGGGGTAGATCTCCAGCCGGAAGCGCGCGCCGGGCTGGCGCGCCTGCACCGCGCTCTGCAGCATGGCGCAGCGGGTCGCCGGGGTCCAGTCGTCGGCGCCGCCGATCATCAGCAGCAGCGGCGAGCGCAGGCGGAAGCTGTGCTGCTGCACCGCGCGCTTGCAGCCCGGATAGAACGCCACCGCGCGCTCGACCAGCGGCGTGCCGGCCGGCCACGGGCGGCTGGCGTCGACGGTGGCCAGCACCGCCTGCGCGCCGTTCGACCAGCCCAGCAGCACGATGCGCGACGCGTCCACGGCGGGTTGCTGCGCCACCCAGCGCAGCGCGGCGAGCGCGTCGGCGCGGCGGGTGCGGTCGTCGATGGCGCGGTTGTCGATGGGCTCGGCGCAGATGCCGTGCGGCTTGCCGCGCGCGCTGAAGCTGTCTGGCATCAGCACCGCGTAGCCGCGCTCGGTGAGCCAGTGCGCGTATTCGCGGTAGCGTTGCTGCAGCAGCGCGGCAACATCTGTGGTGTCGGTGCCCGTTGCGGCGGTGCTGCCGTCGCGCGCGGCGCGCTGCGCCAGCAGGCCGCCGCAGCCATGCAGCGCCACCACCACCGGCAGCGCGCGCGGCGTGGTGCCTTCGCGCGGCAGGAACCAGTAGGCGGTCAGCGCCGGCGTGGCGGCATCGCCGCGCAGCTGGACCCGTTGCGCGGGCACGGGTGCGATTGCCGCTTTGGTTGCCGCGGCCGCGGCTGCCGATGAGGCGGGCGCGGCCCGGCTCACGGCGTTTGGCGCCAGCACGCCCGCCGGCGTCAGCGGTGCCGGCGCGTCCAGCGCGGGAGCCGGCAGGTCTGGCGTATGCGCCGCGGCGCCGGCCAGCCACGCGCTAAGGCCTAGCGCCACCGCGGCGCGCAGCCACGCGCCCGCCGGACGGGCGGCGCGCGGCGCGTGTTGCGGAGGGATGTGGGCGTGGACCATGGCCGGCTGCTGTGGCTTCGGTGGCTGAAGTAGCTTCAGCGCGTGCGGGCGCACGCGCCGGTGCCCGGCTCGAACATCACCGGCCAGGCCTCTTCATAGATGCCGGGGGTGCAGCGCTGCTGGCAGTTGGCGTGCGCCAGCGTGACGCGGCGCGGGTCCTGCCAGACCATCAGCTTGCAGCCGCTGCCATCGTTGGCGCGCAGCTCGATATGCGGCTTCTTCTGGACCTGGCGGAAATCCGCCAGGTTGAAGCTGCACGAGCCGCGCTTGCCGACCCACAGCTTCCACGACAACTGCTGCACGCTGTTGTCCGCAATGCGCAGCTGCGCGTCTTCGCGGAAGCCGTCTTCCTCGGTGCGGCGGCAGTCCCCGGCCAGGTCGATGTCGCGGCTGGCGATGGGCGTGGGCTTGCCGATGATCGGCAGCTGGATGCAGCCCGCCACCAGCGCGGCAAGTGCGGCGGCGGCAAGCAGGCGGAGTAGGGAGCGGGTCATGGTCAGGCCTTGGCCGGGCGGCGCAGGTGCCAGTCGGTCGCCTGCTGGAACGCATGCGCGGCCTGCAGCAGGCGCGCTTCGTCGAAGTAGTTGCCGATCAGCTGCAGGCCCACGGGCATGTTGCCCGCGCCGAAGCCGCACGGCACGCTCATGCCGGGCAGCCCGGCCAGGCTGGTCGACAGCGTGAAGATATCGGCCAGGTACATCTGCACCGGGTCCGAGGTCTTCTCGCCCAGCTTCCACGCCACCGTCGGCGCCACCGGGCCCATGATCACGTCGCACTGGGCAAAGGCGCGCTGGAAGTCGTCGGCGATGATGCGGCGGATCTTCTGCGCCTGCAGGTAGTAGGCGTCGTAGTAGCCGTGCGACAGCACGTAGGTGCCGACCATGATGCGGCGCTTGACCTCGGCGCCAAAGCCTTCGGCGCGGGTCTTCTTGTACATGTCGAGCAGGTCGCGGTATTCGGCGGCGCGGTGGCCGTAGCGCACGCCGTCGAAGCGCGACAGGTTGGACGAGGCCTCGGCCGGCGCGATCACGTAGTACACCGGGATCGACAGCTCGGTCTTGGGCAGCGACACCTCGACCAGCGTCGCGCCCAGCTTCTCGTACTCGGCCAGCGCGGCGCGCACGGCCTGCTCGACGTCGGCCGCCAGGCCCTTGCCGAAGTACTCCTTCGGCAGGCCGATGCGCAGGCCCGCCAGCGGGCGCTCGGCGGTGGCGCCGGCGCGCGGCTGGCCCAGCAGGCGGGTGTAGTCCTCGTCCACGCCGCCCTGCGCGGGCGGGATGCTGGTCGAGTCCTTCGGGTCGAAGCCGGCCATGGCGTTGAGCAGCAGCGCGCAGTCCTCGGCGGTGTGGGCCATCGGGCCGCCCTGGTCCAGCGACGAGGCAAAGGCGATCATGCCGTAGCGCGACACGCGGCCGTAGGTCGGCTTGATGCCGGTGATGCCCGAGAACGATGCCGGCTGGCGGATCGAGCCGCCGGTGTCGGTGCCGGTGGCGGCGGGCGCGAGGCCGGCGGCGACCGCCGCGGCCGAGCCGCCCGACGAGCCGCCGGGCACGCGGCTGGCGTCCCAGGGGTTGCGCACCGGGCCGAAATGCGAGTTCTCGTTGGACGAGCCCATCGCGAATTCGTCCATGTTGGTCTTGCCCAGCGTGACCATGCCGGCGGCGGCCATGCGCTCGACCACGGTGGCGTCGAACGGGCTTTCATAGTTGCCCAGCATCTTCGAGCCGGCGGTGGCGCGCCAGCCGCGCGTGACGAACACATCCTTGTGCGCGACCGGCACGCCGGTCAGCGGCGCGGCCTCGCCGCGCGCGCGGCGTGCGTCGGCGGCGCGGGCCTGGGCCAGGGTCAGCTCGGCATCGACGTGGATAAAGGCGTTGAGCGCGGCGGCCTGCTCGATGCGGGCCAGGTACTCGCGCGCGAGTTCCTCGGCGGAGACGGTGCGCGCGGCCAGGGCGTCGGCAAGCTGGCGCAGGGAAGTCACGGAATCAGCGGAAAAGGGCATGACAGTCGGTTGGCATCAGGGGTGTGGTACTGGCGGGCGACCGTGGCGCGCGGCGGCACGGGCCGGGGCAAGGGTCATTCGATGACCTTGGGCACCAGGTACAGGCCGTTTTCGGTGGCCGGCGCGGGGCGCTGGTAGTCGGCGCGGCGGTCGGCTTCGGTGACCACGTCCTCGCGCAGGCGCTGGACCATGTCGCGCACCGCCGACAGCGGATGCGCCAGCGGCTCGATGCCGGTGGTATCGACCGCCTGCATCTGCTCGACCAGCGAGAAAAAGTTGTTCAGCTGCGCAAGCGTCTGGGCGGCCTCGTCATCGCTGGTTTCGATGCGGGCGAGGTGGGCAATGCGCTTGACGTCGGATAGGTCGAGGGCCATGGCGTGGTGGGTCGATGCTCGGATGCTCGGATACTGGGATACGAAGGGCGGCGCGGGCTGCGCCGGCAGCTGGCTTGCGGTGCCGCTGCGTCGTGTGGCCCGCAGCCTGACCGCAGGCGCCGGAAGGACACCCCGCAGTCGTCAGAATTGCAGGTATTTTCAGGCTGTAAACGCCCGAAGTCGCCAGAATTATAAGGTATCATTGCGAGTTACCGACCTTTGGCAACGCCTACGCCACATGGCCTGCGGCCGGCGCCTCCGCGCCCGGTGTCCGAAGGCGCCCGAAGGGCAAACCTGGGTCCTCTGATTAGGCCTTGCCGCCGGTCCCCGCATGCTGCGCGACAGCCAGCATGATGCGCCGGCGCCTGCACATTTCCGCGAACTTTTCGGCGGGGTCTAATCAAAGGTTCCCGTAGGGCCGGCGCGCGCGGTGCGCCGGCGGTGCCGAACCCGTTCCCATCCGGCCGGACAGCCTCCGGTCCGGGCGGCGGGCGGAGCGGGAAGCCGAGAACCATTCCGTATTCAACGCAACACAACCCATTTCGTGGCCGGGCCGCTCGCGGCGCCGGCCGCTTCGCCTACCCGCGAACACCATCACAGACAGGATTCCTGATGTTCGGATTTCTCCGCAGCTACTTCTCCAACGACCTGGCGATCGACCTCGGCACCGCCAACACGCTGATCTACATGCGCGACAAGGGCATCGTGCTGGACGAGCCCTCGGTCGTCGCGATCCGCCAGGAGGGCGGCCCCAACGCCAAGAAGACCATCACGGCAGTGGGCAAGGAAGCCAAGCAGATGCTGGGCAAGGTGCCGGGCAATATCGAGGCGATCCGCCCGATGAAGGACGGCGTGATCGCCGACTTCACCGTGACCGAGCAGATGCTCAAGCAATTCATCAAGATGGTGCATGACAGCAAGCTGCTGCGCCCGAGCCCGCGCATCATCATCTGCGTGCCGTGCGGCTCGACCCAGGTCGAGCGCCGCGCCATCCGCGAATCGGCGCTGGGCGCCGGCGCCAGCCAGGTCTACCTGATCGAGGAGCCGATGTCGGCCGCGATCGGCGCCGGCCTGCCGGTGTCGGAGCCGTCGGGCTCGATGGTGGTCGATATCGGCGGCGGCACCACCGAGGTCGGCATCATCTCGCTGGGCGGCATGGTCTACAAGGGCTCGGTGCGCGTCGGCGGCGACAAGTTCGACGAGGCCATCGTCAACTACATCCGCCGCAACTACGGCATGCTGATCGGCGAGCAGACCGCCGAGGCGATCAAGAAGGAAATCGGCTCGGCCTTCCCGGGCTCCGAGGTCCGCGAGATGGAAGTCAAGGGCCGCAACCTGTCCGAGGGCATCCCGCGCGCCTTCACGGTGTCGTCCAACGAAATCCTCGAAGCGCTGACCGATCCGCTCAACCAGATCGTGTCGGCGGTCAAGATCGCGCTGGAACAGACCCCGCCCGAACTGGGCGCCGACATCGCCGAGCGCGGCATGATGCTGACCGGCGGCGGCGCGCTGCTGCGCGACCTGGACCGCCTGCTGGCGGAAGAAACGGGCCTGCCGGTGCTGGTCGCCGAAGACCCGCTGACCTGCGTGGTGCGCGGCTCCGGCATGGCGCTGGAACGCATGGACAAGCTCGGCAGCATCTTCTCCTACGAGTAAGAAGGACGCTCACGTGGCGATGCGCGGCCTGCCGGATCGACCGATCATGGCGGCGTCGCGGCGCCGCATCCGCCGGGGCCCGGCCCTGGCAGCTCCCGCCGCCCGACCGTGCCGCGCCTGTCCCCGCCAGGGGCCTGGGTGCGGCAAGGCGGGCGGCGGGGCGTTTCCGCGTGGCCTCCGGCCTTTGTTCGGGTAAATGGATTACTCCCCTCCGCCGCTCTTCAAGCAAGGCACCTCGGCCGTCGCCAGGCTGGTCCTGTACGTGGGCATCGCGCTGGCGCTGCTGGTGGTCGACGCCCGTTTCGACGCGCTGCGCGTGGGCCGGCAGGTGGCCGCCACCGTGCTGATGCCGGTCGAGCGCCTGGTGCTGGCGCCGCGCGACGCGCTGCGCACCATGTTCGACTACGCCCAGTCGTCGGCGACGCTCGCCACCGAGAACCGCGAGCTGCGCCAGAACGCGGTGCAGCAGGCGCAGGCGTCGGTGCGCCAGGCGCAGCTCGAGGCCGAGAACAACCAGCTGCGCAAGCTGCTCGGGCTGGCGCAGCAGTCGGCCACGCCGGTGACGGCGGCCGAGATCCTGTATGACGCGCGCGACCCTTACAGCCAGCGCATCGTGATCGACAAGGGCAGCCAGCACGGCCTGCGCGCCGGCTACCCGGTGATCGACGAGCGCGGCGTGGTGGGGCAGGTCACGCGCGTGTCGCCGTTCCAGTCCGAGGTGACGCTGCTGACCGACAAGGACCAGGCGATTCCGGTGCAGGTGGTGCGCAACGGCCTGCGCAGCGTGGCCTTCGGCGGCGCGCGCGCCGGCCACCTCGACCTGCGCTTCATGGCCGCCGCCGCCGACCTGCAGCAGGGCGACCTGCTGGTGACCTCGGGCCTGGACGGCACCTATCCGCCGGGCCTGCCGGTGGCCAGGATCGTGCAGATCGAGCGCAAGGCCGATACCGCGTTCTCGCGCGTCTATTGCGAGCCGGTGGCCGGCGTGCGCGCGCACCGCCAGCTGCTGGTGGTGCGCTACGACGCCGCCATCCCGGCGCGCGAAGCGGTCGAGGCCCGGCCGGAGGCGCCGGTCAAGGGCGCCAAGTCCGCCGCGGCGCGCGCCGCCGCCGACAGCGCCGCGGCCGGCAAGGCCGCGCCCGCCAAGGAGGCAACACGGTGACCAATCCCCAATACCTGCTGCGGCCGGTCAACCCGGCCTTCATCGCCTTCAGCTTCGTGCTGGCGTTCCTGTTCAACCTGATGCCGTGGGGCACCACGCTGTGGATCCCGGACATGGTGGCGCTGGTGCTGGTGTTCTGGAATATCCACCAGCCGCGCAAGGTGGGCATGGGCGTGGCCTTCCTGCTGGGCCTGCTGATGGACGTGCACGATGCCCGGCTGCTGGGCGAACACGCGCTGGCGTACACGCTGCTGGCCTACTTCGCCATCACCATCCACCGCCGCGTGCTGTGGTTCACGGTCTATACCCAGGCGCTGCACGTGCTGCCGCTGCTGTTCATCGCGCACGCGGTGCCGGTGCTGATCAGGCTGGCCATGGGGGCGCCGCTGCCCGGCTGGCCGCTGCTGCTGGCGCCGGCGATCGAGGCACTGCTGTGGCCGCTCGCCACCAGCCTGCTGCTGGCGCCGCAGCGCCGCTCGACCGATGTCGACGAGACCCGGCCGATCTGACGCCGCCCTCGCCATTACCATCGCCCGCCATCGTCCACCCCCGATTTCTCCAGGCCACGCAGTACCATGACCGAAATCCGCAACGTCGAACTGGAAATCGGCCGCTTCCGCATCCGCGTGGCGGCCGCGGCGCTGTTTACGGTGATCTGCTTCGGCCTGCTGTTCTCGCGCTTCCTGTGGCTGCAGTGGTACAAGCATGACCAGTACTCGGCCAAGGCCGAGGACAACCGCATCTCGGTGGCGCCGATCGAGCCCAACCGCGGCATCATCATGGACCGCAACGGCATCGTGCTGGCGCGCAACTATTCGGCGTACACGCTGGAGATTACCCCGTCCAAGCTGACCGATACGCTCGACAACACCATCGAGAGCCTGTCCGGCCTGGTCGAGATCCAGCCGCGCGACCGGCGCCGCTTCAAGCGGCTGATGGAGGAATCGCGCAGCTTCGAAAGCCTGCCGATCCGCAGCCAGCTGACCGATGCCGAGGTGGCGCGCTTCTCCGCGCAACGCTTCCGCTTTCCCGGCGTCGACGTGCGCGCACGGCTGTTCCGCCAATACCCGCTGGGCGAGTCGGCCTCGCACGTGGTTGGCTACCTGGGCCGGATCTCGCAGCGCGATCAGGAGCGCATCGAGGCCATGGACGTGGCCAACGATGCCGACGGCGCCAGGTATGACCCGCGCAAGGATGCCGACAACTACAAGGGCACCAACTACATCGGCAAGATCGGCCTGGAGCAGAGCTACGAGAGCGAGCTGCACGGGCTGACCGGCTTCGAGGAAGTGGAAGTCAGCGCCGGCGGGCGTCCGATCCGCACGCTGTCGACCTCGCCCGCCACGCCCGGCAACAACCTGATCCTGTCGCTCGACATCCGCCTGCAGCAGCTGGCCGAGGCGCTCTATGGCAACCGCCGTGGCGCGCTGGTGGCGATCGAGCCGTCCACCGGCGACATCCTGGCCTTCGTCTCCAAGCCGACCTTCGACCCCAACCTGTTCGTCGAGGGCATCGACACCAATACCTGGAACGAGCTCAACGGCTCGCCCGACAAGCCGCTGCTGAACCGGCCCCTCCGCGGCACCTACCCGCCGGGCTCGACCTACAAGCCGTTCATGGCGCTGGCCGCGCTGACCACCGGCAAGCGCACCGCGGCGTGGGGCATGTCCGACCCCGGCTACTTCACGCTGGGCAACCACACCTTCCGCGACGACAAGCCGGGCGGCCACGGCTGGGTCGACATGCACAGCTCGATCGTGCATTCGTGCGACACCTATTACTACGCGCTGGCGCGCGACATGGGCGTCAACGGCATCCATGACTTCATGAAGCCGCTCGGCTTCGGCCAGATCACCGGCATCGACATCGAAGGCGAAAGCCGCGGCATCCTGCCGTCGACCGAATGGAAGCGCAAGGCCTACCGCAAGCCCGAGCAGCAGAAGTGGTATGAGGGCGAGACCATCTCGCTGGGCATCGGCCAGGGCTACAACAGCTTCACCATCCTGCAGCTGGCGCAGGCCACCTCGGTGATCGTCAACGACGGCAAGGTGATGAAGCCGCACCTGGTCAAGGCCATCGAAGACGCGGTCACGCGCAAGCGCACGCTGACCGTGCCCAAGGAAAGCTACACCATCCCGTTCAAGCAGGCCGACATCAACGTGATCAAGCGCGCCATGGTGGCGGTGACGCACTCGGGCACGGCCGCGCGCGTGTTTGCCGGCGCCGCCTATGAGTCCGCCGGCAAGACCGGCACGGCGCAGACCTACAGCCTGTCCAAGGGCGAGAAGTACAACCACCATGCGCTCGCCGAGCACAAGCGCGACCACTCGCTGTACACCGCCTTCGCGCCGGCCGACAACCCCAAGATCGCGATCGCGCTGATCGTCGAGAACGCCGGCTTCGGCGCCGCGGTGGCAGCGCCGATCGCGCGCAAGGTGATGGACTACTACCTGACCGGCAAGTGGCCCGCCGAGCTCGAGGCGATCGCGCCGCCCGCAGGCGAGCGTGTCGCCGGCCGCGCGCCGGTGGATACGCCGAGCGTGTTCACCACCGGCCAGACCGCCAGCATTGCCAGCGCCACGGTGATGTCCAGTGGTGGCGCACCGGCCAGCGGCGCCGACGCCAGCGCGGTGGCGGCGGCCTCGGCCGCGCAGGTGCCGACGCCGGAGGCGATCGCCGCGATGCTCGACCCCGACGCCATCGCCCCGGCCTCGGCGGTGCAGACGCTGGACCAGCGCATGCTGCAGGCGCTGGGCCACAGCAAGCCGCAGGCCCCCGCGCCGGCCTCGGCGGCGGCCGTGCCGGCCAAGGCGCCCGCACCCAAACCACGCGTCAGGCCCGTGGCTGCCAAGGCAGCCAGCGGGGCCGACGCCACTCGCTGAAGGAGACGCGCATGGATCGACGCCGCGTCATGTCCCTGGTCAAGACCGCGCTGACCGGTTTTGACAAGCCGCTCTCGCTGATCGTGTTCCTGCTGTTCGCCACCGGCATCGTGGCGCTGTACTCGGCCGCCATCGACATGCCGGGCCGGGTCGAGGACCAGTTGCGCAACATCCTGCTGTCGTACGTGGTGATGTTCGTGATCGCCTACCTGCCGACGCAGACGCTGATGCGCGTGGCGGTGCCGATCTATACGGTGGGGGTGGCGCTGCTGATCGCGGTGGCCATGTTCGGCCTGATCCGCAAGGGCGCGCGCCGCTGGCTCTATGTCGGCATGGTGATCCAGCCGTCCGAGATCATGAAGATCTCGATGCCGCTGATGCTGGCGTGGTACTTCCAGAAGCGCGAGGGCGTGATCCGCTGGTTCGACTTCATCGTCGCGCTGGGCCTGCTGCTGATCCCGGTGGGCCTGATCGCCAAGCAGCCCGACCTGGGCACGGCGCTGCTGGTGATGGCCGCGGGCCTGTACGTGATCTATTTCGCCGGGCTGTCGTGGAAGCTGATCCTGCCGCTGATGGGGATCCTGGTGGTCGCCATCACGCTGCTGATCACGTTCCAGAACGACATGTGCGCGCCGGGCGTGAACTGGCCGGTGCTGCATGACTACCAGCAGCACCGCGTCTGCACGCTGCTGGACCCGACCAGCGATCCGCTCGGCAAGGGCTTCCACACGATCCAGTCGATCATCGCGATCGGCTCGGGCGGGGTCGAGGGCAAGGGCTGGCTCAAGGGAACGCAGACCCACCTGGAGTTCATCCCCGAGAAGCACACCGACTTTATCTTCGCGGTGTATTCAGAAGAGTTCGGCCTGATCGGCAACGCGGTGCTGCTGGTGCTGTACCTGCTGCTGATCTTCCGCGGGCTCTTTATCGCCGCCAATGCGCCGACGCTGTTCTCGCGGCTGCTGGCGGGATCGATCACGCTGATCTTCTTTACCTATGCCTTCGTCAACATGGGCATGGTCAGCGGCATCCTGCCGGTGGTGGGCGTGCCGCTGCCGCTGCTGAGCTACGGCGGCACCGCGCTGGTAACGCTGGGCGCGGGCATCGGGATTTTGATGAGCATTTCGCGGCAGAAGCGGCTGATCCAGACGTAGGCAAGGTTGCTCCCCTCTCACGCTTGCGGGAGAGGGAGCCCGCCAGCGCGGGCTCGAGCGTTTTCGCCGCGCCCGTCACGACCGCTTTGCTAAACTGCCACCCACTTTACCTCTACCGGTCCACGCCCCATGAACGCCCAAGACGTCGCCGCCTACCTGCAGAGCCATCCCGAATTCTTCGAAGAGCATGCCGAGCTGCTGGCCGCGGTGCAGCTGACCAGCCCGCACAGCCATCGCGCCGTGTCGCTGCAGGAGCGCCAGATGGAAATCCTGCGCGAGAAGAACAAGGGCCTGGAGCTGCGCCTGGCGGACCTGGTCCGCCATGGCCACGAGAACGACCGCACCCAGCAGCGCCTGCACGACTGGCAACTGCGCCTGCTGGCCGAGGCCGATTCGCACGCGCTGCCGTATGCGGTGCAGGACGGCCTGCAGCAGGTGTTCGACGTGCCGGCGGTGGCACTCAGGCTGTGGGATGTCGCCGAACAGTACGCGCACATGGAAGTCGCGCAGGGCGCCAGCGAAGACCTGCGCATCTTTGCCGAGGGCCTGCGTGCGCCGTACTGCGGTAGCAACAGTGGCTTCGAGGCGGCCAGCCTGCTCGAGCGCGACGATATCACCTCGCTGGCGATGGTGACGCTGCGCGTGCCGCTGCGCGCCGGCGAAGCCGAGGCCGGCGCCGACGTGCGCGGCGCCGCCTTTGGCCTGCTGGTGCTGGGCTCGCCCGATCCCCGCCGCTTCCATGACGGCATGGGCACCGCCTACCTGTCGCAGATCGGCGAGGTCGCGGGTGCCGCGCTGAAGCGGCTGCGCGACTGAAGCCGCGGTTCCAAGCATGACGCCATGACTGCACGCCGGCCGCCGCGCGACGCGGTCGCGCCGCCCACTCCCGCCGCCGCCGAAGCGCCGCCACAAGACCCGCTGGTCACGCGTTACCTCGACTGGCTGCGCGGCAGCCGCAAGCTGGCCGAGCACACGCTGTCGGGCTATGCGCGCGAACTGCGCGTGCTGCAGGCGCACGCGGCACAGCATGCGCCGGGCGTCGCGCTGCTGGCGCTGCAGACCCACCATATCCGCCATTTCGCCGCACGGCTGCATGCCGCCGGGCTGGTCGGCACCAGCATCGGGCGCGCGCTGTCGGCATGGCGCGGCTTCTATCTGTGGGCGGCGCGCCATGGCCATGGCGTGAGCGTGAATCCGGTCGACGGCGTGCGCGCGCCGCGCTCCGGGCACGCGTTGCCCAAGGCGCTGTCGGTCGAGCACGCGGTGGCACTGGTGGCGCACCCTGCCGGCACCGATGCCGAGGCGCTGCGCGACCAGGCCGTCTACGAACTGTTCTACTCGAGCGGGCTGCGGCTGTCCGAGCTGGTGCAGCTGGACCTGCGCTATGCCGATGCCGACGGCTACCGCTCCAGCGGCTGGCTCGACCTGGCCGGCGCCCAGGTGACCGTGACCGGCAAGGGTTCGCGCCGGCGCTCGGTGCCGGTCGGCAGCAAGGCCGTCGCCGCGCTGCAGGCCTGGCTCGCGGTGCGCGACGGCTTGCTGCGGCCGGGCGCAGCGCCCGAGGACGCCAATGCCCTGTTCCTCGGCCCGCGCGGACGGCGCCTGTCGATGCGCACGGTGCAGCTGCGGCTCAAGCAGCAGGCGCTGCGCGCCGGGGTGCCGGCCGACGTCCATCCGCACATGCTGCGGCATTCGTTTGCCACGCACATGCTGCAGTCTTCCGGCGACCTGCGCGCGGTGCAGGAGATGCTGGGCCACGCCAGCATCTCGACCACGCAGGTCTACACCGCGCTCGATTTCCAGCACCTGGCCAAGGTCTACGACAAGGCCCACCCCCGCGCCGGCCGCGCACGTGCGAAACCGTCGGTCGATGCCGCCGAAGGCGCGGGGCAGATCGACGCCACCCCGGAAGACTGACTCACTCCCACTGCGCCAGCACCTCGCGGAAGCGCTCGATCTCGGGCAGCAGCCAGCCGCGGAACGCCTGCACCTTGGGCAGGTTCAGCGAGCCCGGCGCGCACACGAAGTACAGCAGCCACGGGCACGGAATGCTGACGTCGAACAGCCGCACCACGCGCCCCGACAGCAGGTCGTTGCACGCCAGCGAAGAGCGGATCAGGGCGATGCCCTGGCCTTCCGAGGCGGCCTGCAGCAGCAGCGACGAATCTTCCAGCAGCAGGCCCTTGCGCGGCTCGGGCCAGTCCAGCCCGGCGGCCTCGAACCACGGCTTCCACGGATCGCCCTCGCCGCGCAGCAACGGCATGCCCGCCATGTCCTGCGGCCGCTCCGGCAGCCGTCCGCCGTTGAAGGCGGGGCTGCACACCGGGAAGAACACGTCGTCGAGCAGCCGTTCCACATACAGGCCGGGATAGTCGCCGCTGCCCATGCGCAGCGCGATATCGACCTCTTCGTGCGCAAAGTTGACCAGTGTGTTCGACGACAGCAGCTCGACATCGAGTTCCGGATGCCGCTCGATAAAGCTGCCGATGCGCGGCGTCAGCCAGCGCGCGGCGAACGATGGCATGGTGCTGATGGTCAGGCGCTTGTCGCGGTTGCCGGCCTGCAGCGCGCGCGTGGCATCGGCGATCTGCAGCAGCGCGTCGCGTACGCGCTCGGCATAGAGCCGGCCCGCCGGGGTCAGCGCCACGCGCTTGCCGTGGCGCTCGAACAGCGGCATGCCCAGTTCCTCTTCCAGCGCGCGGATCTGGTGGCTGACCGCGCCGTGGGTGACGAACAGCTCGGTGGCCGCACGCGAGAAGCTCTCGTGGCGCGCCGCGGCTTCGAACGCGCGCAGCGCGGTCAGCGCCGGCAGGCGCGGCAATTCGCGGTGCCAGCCGCGCGGCAGGTCTTTCTCCCAGGCGCTTTTCCAGGCCATGGCCGCCTCCAGACGATCGGGGTTATGTGAGATTGGCTAACAAGAACAAAGAAAATATATCGTTTTGATAGTGGTCGGGCAATCACTAATATTCCATCACCGGCCCCCGCAGTTGCCTCCTACTCACGACGATATTCGCTGGATTTCACTGGCCTGGTCCCTTTGCCGGGCCAGTTCCGGCGTCCCGCCGCGAATCCGTACTGCGTCTGGCGTATCCCCGCCAGGGCCGGCTGAACGGAGAACCACCATGAAAACCGTGCTCACAACGACCGAGTTCACCCTGAATCCTGGCGAAGTCACCACGCTGTCGGTGCATGCGGCCCAGCGCCTCCATATTGCCGAGGCCCGCGGCACCGATGTCTGGCTGACCCGCGAGAACGATTCGGAGGACTACTGGCTGCGTTGTGGCGGCAGCCTGCTGCTGCGCCCGGGTGACGAGGTGGTGCTCAGCATCGACCCGCGCGCCCTGAACCCGGTGCGCCTGGCGCTGATTGCCGAGGCCCGCCGCCCGGCGCTGGCGCTGGCCGACCTGCCGCACCTGGTGTATCGCAGCCTGCGCCGCCTGGTTCGAGGCACGGAGTGGACGCCTAACCAGGACCGGGTCACCGCCTCCTGACGCGGAGCCGGGCGAGGCAACGTCCGCAGCGCCCGGGGACCGGGGCCATCTGCGCCTGGTCTGGTCGCGTGACGCATCGGACGGTTGCCCGCCGCGCGCACGCTGAATGGGCCAGGTTCGGGGCCGGCGCAAGCCGGCCCTTTTCGTTACACTCTCGCCATGCATCCGATTCAGATCATCGAACGCGGCCGAGAGGATTACCAGCCGTGCTTCGACGCGATGCGCGCCTTCACCGCCGCACGCACCCCCGAGACGCCTGACCAGGTCTGGTTGGTCGAGCATCCGCCGGTCTACACGCTGGGCCAGGCGGGCGACCCCGCGCACCTGCTGGCTCCGGACGAGCGGATCCCCGTGGTGCAAATCGACCGTGGCGGACAGATCACTTATCACGGCCCGGGGCAGGTGGTGGCCTACCTGCTGCTGGACCTGCGCCGCCGCCGGCTGATGGTGCGCGAGCTGGTGCACGGCATCGAGCAAGCCGTGCTGGACACGCTCGCGGCGTATAATCTCGCAGCCGAACGCAAGCCCGGCGCCCCCGGCATCTACCTGTCCGGCGGGCCGCACCAGGGCGCCAAGATTGCCGCGCTCGGCCTCAAGATCCGCAACGGCTGCAGCTACCACGGCGTCAGCCTCAACGTGCAGATGGACCTGTCGCCGTTCCTGCGCATCAATCCCTGCGGCTATGCCGGACTGGAAACGGTCGACATGGCCAGCGCGGGCGCCACCTGCCCGGTGGCGGATGCCGACGGCGCCCCGGTGCCCGTGACCGCGGCAACACAACCCGAGATCGCACAGCGCCTGGCGGCTGCATTGTGCGAGGTGCTGGCAGCGCACGAAGCTCGCGTGCTGGCGGCCGAAGAAGCTGCCGCCCCGGCCCTGGCCTCCTAGTCAAAAGCGAAATGCACGCCGAGCGCGTGCGGAGAAATGTATGAGCGACGCACTGATCGCCCCGAACGCAGCTTCCAGCGAAGCCCCGCAGTCCCCCGCGGAGCAGTACGACCCGACCCGCAAGCAGAAGTCGGCCGACAAGACCGCGCGCATCCCCATCAAGATCGTGCCGGCCGAGAAGCTCAAGAAGCCGGACTGGATCCGGGTGAAGGCCGCCACCGGCAATTCGCGTTTCTATGAGATCAAGGACATCCTGCGCGCCAACAACCTGGTGACGGTGTGCGAGGAAGCCAGCTGCCCGAATATCGGCGAATGCTTCGGCAAGGGCACGGCCACCTTCATGATCATGGGCGACAAGTGCACGCGCCGCTGCCCGTTCTGCGACGTCGGCCACGGCCGCCCCGATCCGCTCGACGTGAACGAGCCGGGCAACCTGGCCCGCACCATCGCCCAGCTCAAGCTGAACTACGTGGTGATCACCAGCGTCGACCGCGACGACCTGCGCGACGGCGGCGCCCAGCACTATGTCGACTGCATTTCGCAGACCCGCGAGCTGTCGCCCGGCACCCGCATCGAAGTGCTGGTGCCCGACTTCCGCGGCCGCCTGGACAAGGCGCTGGACATCCTGCAGGCGTGCCCGCCCGACGTGATGAACCACAACATGGAAACCGTGCCGCGCCTGTACAAGCAGGCCCGCCCGGGCGCCGACTACGCGCACTCGCTCAAGCTGCTGCAGGAGTTCAAGCGCCGCAACCCCAACGTCCCGACCAAGTCCGGCCTGATGGTCGGCCTGGGCGAGACCGATGAGGAAATCCTGGAAGTCATGCGCGACATGCGCGCGCACGACATCGACATGCTGACCATCGGCCAGTACCTGGCGCCGTCGAACCACCACCTGCCGGTGCTGCGCTACGTGCATCCCGACACCTTCAAGATGTTCGAGCAAGAGGCCTACAAGATGGGCTTCACCCACGCCGCCGTGGGCGCGATGGTGCGCAGCTCCTACCACGCCGACCAGCAGGCGCATCAGGCCGGGTTTGCCTGAGCAGGTTGATTGGGAATAAGAAACGGCCGGGGATTCCCCGGCCGTTTTTGTTTTCGCTCGTGCCCGCCTCTTGGCCAGGCGCCACTGGTCGTCGTCAAGATTCTCATCGGCCTTTGGCTTTCCCAGCCTGTCTGGCAGCCAGACGAGCACGAACGTCATCCGCGGTCACGGCACGGGACGGATCGGTCTGGAGCGCATCGTAGGCAGGGCCAACTTGCTGCAGCAGCCACGCGTCCACGGCCCGGTCACGTGCCAGCAATGCACGCAGGCCATCGCGGATGACCTCGCTCTCACTGGCATATTCGCCAGACCGCACCTTGTCCTTGACCGCCTGAGCCATCTCGGTCGGCAGCGTGACGCTCAATTGTTGCGTGGTTCGCATGACGATCTCCCATCGGTAGGATTTAATCCTACTCCCGCCGATTAGCGCCGCCCACCCGCCGACCTGCGCCCTCCTAGGGTCAACCCCGACTGTCCCCGCCCGGTCCATTTCGATATGATGAATTCATCGATAAATTATCGATGAAATACAAAGACGTCACATTCCGGCTTGTCTGCCTACACTGGCTAGCAAGTGCGCTACCGGGAATCTCATGAACTGCACCGTCCACCGACTTGCCGAGCAGGCGCTGCTGTACAGCGTCGCACCGCCCGCATCGCTGGCAGTCCAGCGCCGCATCTGGGCCATGGCCGCGCGCGCCGCGGACTGGCGCGGCGTGGTCGACGTGGTGCCGGGCATGAACAACCTGACCGTGATCTTCGACGGCAGTGCCGACGTCGACGCGCTCGAGCGCAACCTGAAGCTGGCGTGGGCCTCGGGCGAGGCGCGCAATGCGACCGGCAAGCTGGTCGAGATCCCGGTGCGCTACGGCGGCGAGCATGGCCCGGACCTGGGCGACGTCGCCGCGCATACCGGCCTGACGCCGCAGGAAGTGGTGCGCCGCCATGCGGCGGGCGAGTACGTGGTCTACTTCCTCGGCTTCCAGCCCGGCTTTGCCTACATGGGCGGGCTGGCGCCGGAACTGGCCACGCCGCGCCGGCGCGAGCCGCGGTTGGCGGTGCCGGCCGGGTCGGTCGGCATCGGCGGCGAGCAGACCGGCATCTATCCGGCGGTGCTGCCGGGCGGCTGGCAGCTGATCGGGCGCACCGACGCCGAGCTCTTCGTGGCGGATCGCGATCCGCCGTCCCTGTTCGCGCCCGGCGATACCGTGCGCTTTGTCGCCGAGGAAATCATCGCGTGATCGAGATCCTTCGTCCGGGCGCGCTGGCCTCGGTGCAGGACCTGGGCCGTACCGGCTTCCGCCGTTTTGGCGTGGGCCGCTGCGGTGCCATGGACATGCTGGCGGTGGAAGTCGGCAACCGCCTGCTTGGCAATGCGCCCGGCTGCGCCGCCATTGAATTCACGCTGGGACGCGCCGCCGTGCGCTTCCATGCCGATATGCGCGTGGCGCTGGCTGGCGCCGAATGCGGCGCCAACCTGGACGGCATGCCGGTGTGGTCGTGGCATGCGTTCGACGCGCACAAGGGCGAGACCCTGACGCTGCCGTCGACGCGCGGCGGCACGCGCGTGTACCTGTGCGTGGCGGGCGGCATTGCGGTCGAGCCGGTGATGGGTTCGCGCAGCACCGACCTGAAGTCGGGCTTCGGCGGGCTGGGCGGCCGCGCGCTGCAGGAGGGCGACCGCCTGCCCGCGGGGCGGCCGGGACTGGATGCCGAGACCGACTGGATCGGCGTGCAGGCGCCGGCGTGGGCGCTGCCCGCCGCGGTCGAAGGCAAGGCCACGGCGATCCGCATGCTGCCGGGGCCGGAATACGAGGATTTCGACGCGGCCGCGCAGGCCGCGCTGTGGCAGGCCGACTGGACCGTCACGCCCAACAGCAACCGCATGGGCCTGCGCCTGGCTGGCCCGGCGCTGGCGCGGCGCCCCGAGCGCAGCGCCGACCTGCTCTCGCACGGCGTGATGCCGGGCGTGATGCAGGTGCCGCCGGGCGGCCAGCCGATCGCGCTGATGGCCGATGCGCAGACCACCGGCGGCTATCCCAAGATCGGCGTGGTGATCGAAGCGGATTTGTGGCGGCTGGCGCAGGTGCCGCTGGGCGCGCCGGTGCGCTTCGTGCAGGTCACGCTGGCGCAGGCGCAGGTGGCGCAGGACGAGCTGGCACGCTACCTGCGGCAGATCGAGCAGGCGCTGCGGTGGCAGGGCGATGGCATGCCCATTGCCGCGCGGCGGCGTACCCGCACGCGGGCGGCAGCATAAGCAAGGCGCCCGGGCGCCGCACAGGAGAATGGCAATGCAGATCGATTTGAACGCGGATCTTGGCGAAGGCTGTGGCAATGACGAGGCGCTGCTGGCGCTGATCAGCTCCGCCAATATCGCCTGCGGCTGGCACGCGGGCGACGCCGCCACCATGGTGCAGACGGTGAAGTGGGCGCTGGCGCATGGCGTGGCGATCGGCGCGCACCCGAGCTATCCGGACCGCGAGAACTTCGGCCGCACCGAGATGCAGCGCGACCCGGAACACGTCTACGCCGACGTGCTGTACCAGATCGGCGCGCTCGCCGCGATCGTGCGCGCGCAGGGCGCGGTGCTGCACCACGTCAAGCCGCATGGCGCGCTGTACAACCAGGCCGTGCGCGATCCGGCTCTGGCGCGCGCAATCGTGCGCGCGGTGCGCGACTTCGACGCCGACCTGGTGTTCTTCGGCCTGGCCGGCAGCCAGATGATCGACGTGGCCAAGGAGGCCGGCCTGCGCGTCAAGCAGGAGGTCTTTGCCGACCGCGGCTACAACCCCGACGGCACGCTGGTCAAGCGCGGCACGCCGGGCGCGCTGCACGAGGACGAGGAAGTCGCCCTGGACCAGACCCTGACCATGGTGCGCGAGCAGCGCGTGCGCGCCATCGACGGCACCTGGGTACCGATTCAGGCCGAAACCGTGTGTCTGCACGGCGACGGCGCCCACGCGCTGGCCTTTGCGCGCCGCATCCGGGAACGGCTGGGCGCTGAAGGCATCGCGATCCGCGCCGGCGACTGAGCGCGTTTTTCCGCCTTCACGCCGGCATTCTCCCCACGCGGCCTGCCCCGTCACGCGTCACGACGGCTGCTGTCCGCGCGCCTTCGCTATCTTCGTTTGGTGTTTCCATGGAACAGGCAGTCAATCTCTGGCCCCTTGTCGGGGTCGGCGTCATCATCGTCGGCTTCGTGCTGCGCTTCAATCCCATGCTGGTGGTGGTGCTCGCCGCGCTGGCCACCGGGCTCGCCGCGCCGATGCCGCTGATGCAGATCTTCTCCGCGATCGGCACCGCCTTCGTCAAGGCGCGCAACCTGCCGCTGATCATCCTGCTGCCGCTGGCGGTGATCGGCCTGCTGGAGCGCCACGGGCTGCGCGAGCATGCGCAGGCGTGGATCGCGCGCATTGCCTCGGCCACGGTCGGGCGCCTGCTGATCGTCTACCTGGGCGTGCGCGAGCTGACCGCGGCGATCGGCCTGACCAGCCTCGGCGGCCATCCGCAGATGGTGCGCCCGCTGCTGGCGCCGATGGCCGAAGGCGCGGCCGAGAACCGCTTTGGCCACCTGCCCGAGCCGGTGCGCCAGCGCGTGCTGGCCTTCTGCGCCGCCACCGACAACGTCGGCCTGTTCTTCGGCGAGGACATCTTCGTCGCGTTCGGCGCGATCGCGCTGATGCATACCTTCCTGCTGTCGTCGAACATCGAGGTCGAGCCGCTGCATATCGCCGTGTGGGGCATCCCCACCGCGATCTGCGCCTTCCTGATCCATGCCGTGCGGCTCAAGCGCCTGGACGGCTGGCTAGAGCGCGAGCTGGGCGGCAACTCCGCCCACGCCGCCCGCGCCGCCGTGCCTGCGCAGAGCGCCGAGTAAGGAGCGCGCCATGATCATTTCGATCGAGTACCTGTACTGGCTCGCCGGCCTGGTGCTGGCCATCACCGCGCTGATGACCTTCACCGACCGCGCCCATCCGCGCCGCCTCAGCACCGGCCTGTTCTGGCTGCTGTACGCGATCGTGTTCCTGGCCGGCGACCGGCTGCCGCCGGCCGCGGTCGGCATCGGCGCGGTGGTGATGGCGCTGATCGCCGGCTTCGGCGGCGTCGGCCACGGCAAGCACGAAAGCCTGCCCGAGGCCGAGCGCCGTGCCAGTGCCAGCCGCCTCGGCAACAAGCTGTTCATCCCGGCGCTGCTGATCCCGCTGGTGACCGTGATCGGCACCATGCTGTTCAAGGATGTCAGGATCGCCGGCGTGCCGCTGCTCGATCCCAAGAACGTCACCTTCGTTTCGCTGGGGATCGGCTGCCTGATCTCGCTGGCGGTGGTGTGCTGGCTTACGCGCGACACCGTGGCCCAAGGCCTGCGCGAATCGCGCCGGCTGACCGAGTCGCTGGGCTGGGCGCTGGTGCTGCCGCAGATGCTGGCGATGCTGGGGCTGGTGTTTGCCGACGCGGGCGTGGGCAAGGCCGTGGCGCACCTGACCACCGCCTATATCAACCTGGACTACAAGCTGGTGGCGGTGGCGGTCTATTGCGTCGGCATGGCGCTGTTCACGGTGATCATGGGCAATGGCTTCGCTGCCTTCCCGGTGATGACCGGCGGCGTCGGCGTGCCCATCCTGGTCGGCATGTTCGGCGGCAATCCGGCGGTGATGGCAGCGATCGGCATGTTCTCGGGCTATTGCGGCACGCTGATGACGCCGATGGCGGCCAACTTCAATATCGTGCCGGCGGCGCTGCTGGAGCTCGACGACAAGAACGCCGTGATCCGCGCGCAGGTGCCGACCGCGCTGGCGATCCTGGCGGCCAATATCGTGCTGCTGTACTGGCTGATGTAAGCGCAGGAGACCCGCCATGACTACCGTGCTGCTGACCGGCTTCGAGCCGTTCGAGGATGAACCGGTCAACCCGTCGTGGGAAGCCGTGCGCGCGCTCGACGGGGAACGCGTCGGCGACGCGGTGATCGTCGCGCGCCAGCTGCCGTGCGTATTCGGCGCGGCGATCGATGCGATCGCCGAACTGCTCGATGCGCTGCGGCCGACCGTGGTGATTGCCGTCGGCCAGGCCGGCGGGCGTGCCGAGATGTCGGTCGAGCGCGTGGCGATCAATGTCGACGATGCGCGCATTGCCGACAACGCCGGCGCACAGCCGATCGACACCGCCATCGTCGCCGGCGGCCCGGCCGCCTACTTTGCCACGCTGCCGATCAAGGCGATGGTGCGCGACATGCGCGCTGCCGGCGTGCCGGCGGCGGTGTCGCAGACCGCCGGCACCTTCGTCTGCAACCATGTGTTCTACGGGCTGATGCACCGGCTGGCGCGGCAGCCGGACGGCGCGGTGCGCGGCGGCTTTATCCACATTCCGTATTTGCCCGAGCAGGCCACGCGCCATCCGGGCCAGCCGAGCCTGGCGCACGAGACCCTGGTGAAGGGCCTGCGCACCGCGGTGGCGACGGCGCTGTCGACCCGCGCCGACGTGCGCGAACAGGGCGGGCAGCTGCACTGAGCCCCGGCGCGCATGTCGGCGCGCAATCCGCGCCGGCTTACTCCTGCAGCTTGGCCGCGGCCGCCTCGCGGCGCGCCGCGGCCTTCTTCATCGCATGGCGGCGCAGGCTGACCTGCTCGAAGCGCCAGATCACATAGCAGAATGCCAGGAACGGCCACAGCCAGCCGAGCCACTGCGCCAGGCTGTTGAAGTGGATGAAGCGGCCCATGCGCCAGCCCTGTTCGGAGATCCACGCGTAGGGGTTGGACGGCAGCACATTGGTCAGCGCCACCAGCACGATCAGCGCCGCCATCGCCAGCACCGCGCGCAGCCAGCGCGGCAGGTACAGCAGCAGCGCCAGCACCAGCGAACTGGTCAGCAGTGCGAAGCGCCCGCCCTCGGACAGCCAGACGAAGGCGCTTTCGGTCGGGAACTGCAGCTCGGCCGCGGTCGCCTTGAGCAGCAGCGCCGCCGCCAGCAGCCCCGCCAGGATGCGCAGCATCGGCGCGCTGCGGCGCATCGCCACCGAGGCGAATAGGCCGGTGCCGATCCAGCTGCTGGCGGTCACCAGCGATTCCAGCAACTGCTGGCTCTGCATGTCCTCGGGCCGCAGGCCGATATGGTCCTGCCACGCCTCTAGCTGCGGAAACACCATCTGCAGCACCTGCATCGGCCAGGATTCCGGGTCGGTCAGCCATTCGCGCACGATGCCGCCCATGCCGAACAGGTGCTCCTGCGGGAACACCTGCGCGAACGGCCACAGCAGCAGCAGGATGATGGCGAAGCTGGCATGCGGCTCGAACCAGGCATGGCGCAGCCGCGTCAACCGTCCGTCATCGATCAGCGCGCGCGTGAACGGCGCCACCACGGCGCCGCCGAGCAGTGCCCCCAGCGCATTGGTGATCAGGTCGATGTTGGACGAGATCCGGCTGGGCAGCCAGGTCTGGAAGGCCTCCATGCACGCCGACAGCAAGGCGCCGGCCACCAGCGCCACCAGCGTGGCGCGCCCGCCCGACACGCGCGGATGCAGCGACAGCACCACCAGCGCGCCGAACGGGAAATACCCCAGCACGTTGGTCAGCAGGTCGAAGTCGGTGATATAGCGCGGCTTGGGCGCGCTGACGAAGGCAAAGGGCGAGATGCCGTTGTCGATCCAGCCGGAGAACGGGTACAGGCTGGCATAGATCACCAGCAGCGTGAAGCAGAGCAGCCCCACGCGCGCCAGCGGCGAGTGCTGCGGCGCGGTCGCGGGTGGTGCTGGCACAGCCGCCGGCGGCGGCGCGGAGAGCGGCGGGGGAGCCGGCTCCATGGCAAATCTCCTGTTGCTTTACTTTAGCTGCAGCGTGCCGATCCAGTCGAGCAGCGCGGCAATCACGGCATCGCTGGCTTCGGCCAGCGCCTTGACGCCGCCGGCACCGTCGGCGCTGGGCGCGGGCCGGCGCGCCTCGAAGGTCTGCTGGCCGAGCATGCCGTGCCGGTACACGGTGGCGCGCAGCCGCACCACGCCCTCGCTGGTGGTGGCGCTGTCGAACACCTGGTCGAACTCGAGCAGGTCCACCTTCAGCGCCGGCACGCTGCTGTCGCCGGACCAGCCCAGCGTGCCGCGCGCGGCCACGGCCTCGCGCAGGCGTTCGTCGAACAGGCGCGTGGGCGACATCACCCAGCGCTGCGTGGCATAGGCCTGCAGGCGCTGCGCCTGGGCGTACTGGAGCCGGTAGAACAGCGCATTGCCTTCCAGCCAGTTGGGCCCGTCGGTCTGCGCCACGCGCAGTTTGGGCAGCGCTGCGGGCGCAGGGTTCCCGCTGCCGGAGGCCGCTCCGGTGGCAACGGCCGGGCCCAGGTCATAGGTGATGGTCGGTTCCCCGCGCGTCAGCGCGCAGCCCGACAGCGCCAGCCCGGCGCAGAACAGCAGCAGGGCCGCGCGCAGGCGGGCGGGTGCGGAGCGCAGCAAGCGTGGCATCTCGGTCGCAGGGTTCACGGCGGATTCTCGCGGTTGGCGTGTGGCGTGATCGATGGGGCGGGCTTTGTCGCAGGGCGGCCGCGCTACGGGGCCGCGCTGAAGCCCGGCTCGCCCGGCCCTGGCGTGGGTGCGGGGGCGCCGAACAGCACGCTGCTCGGGCTCTCGTTGAACTGGCCGGCGGCGCGCTCGAAGCTGCGCGCGGTCTGGCGCGCGTCGCGGGCCAGGCCATTGAGCTGCGGCAGGGTCTCTTCGCTGAAGGTGCCCGCGGCCGACTGCACCGACGCGGCCGCCCCCTGCAGGTCGCGCCCGACGCTGTCGACGGTGCGCATCACGGTGCCGTTGGGATTGGCCAGTTCCTGCGTCAGGCGCCGGGTCGATTCCAGCGTCGCGTTCAGGTTCTCGGCCACTTTCGGCAGGCGCTGCGCCGCCGGCGCGAGCGAATCGGACAGGCGCGAATAGTCTTCGGCGGTCTTGCGCACCGAGCGGATCGCCGCCATCAGCTCGTCGCGGTTGGCGCCGCGGAACATGTCGTTGAGCGAGCCCATCAGGGTCTCGGCCTGGGTCAGCAGCGAATCGCCGCGCTTTTCCAGTTCCTCGAAGAAGCCGGGCCGCATGGCGATGCGCGCCACCGCGCGCGGCGAGGTCGGCAGCGGCGGCGAGGCGGTCGTGCCGTCGTGCGCGGCGGAGTCGTCGAGCTGCACGTAGGCGATCCCGGTCACGCCCTGGAACCCCAGCGTGGCATAGGTGGTGCGCGTGATCGGCGTTTCGCGGTTGACGTTGACGCGCACGATGATCTGGCCGGGCACCTGCGGATCGAACTTGATCGACTCGACCTTGCCCACCGCCAGCCCGCGGTACTTGACGTCGGCCTGCGGGCCCAGGCCGTTGACGGTGGAGCGGGTGATCAGGTCGTACGGCACGCGCACCGCGTGGTCGCTGCTGAACCAGAAGATCGCGAACAGCACCAGCACGGCCAGGCCGATGGTGAACACGCCGGCGAGGAAGGCGTGGGACTTGTTTTCCATCATGCTTCTCCAGGGGGCGGCGCCGCGGGCTGCCCGGGCTGGGGCAGCGCCTGCAGGGCGCGCTGGGCGCGCTCGCCCAGGAAATACTCGCGGATAAAGGGATGGTCCACCTCCACCACTTGCGCAATCGGCGCGGCCGCGATCACCTTGTGGTCGGCCAGCACCGCGACGCGGTCGGACAGCGCCACCAGCGTGTCGAGGTCGTGCGTGATCATCACCACGGTCAGGCCCAGCTCGCGGCGCAGCTCGCGGATCAGCGCGACGTAGTCGTCGGACGCCATCGGGTCCAGGCCGGCAGTGGGTTCGTCCAGGAACAGCAGCTCGGGTTCCAGCGACAGCGCGCGCGCCAGCGCCACGCGCTTGATCATGCCGCCGGACAGGTCCGACGGCATCTTGTCGGCATCCCGCGCCGACAGCCCCACCAGCTGCAGCTTGAGCAGCGCCGCCTGGCAGATCAGGTTGTCGGGCAGCGCGCGCAGCTCGCGCAGCGGCAGCGCGATGTTGTCGATCACCGACAGCGCCGAGAACAGCGCGCCGCGCTGGAACTGCAGGCCCCAGCGGCTGCGCAGCGCCTGCAGCTGGGCCGGCCGCAGCCGCGCCGGATCCTCGCCGAACACCTTGATGGTGCCCGAGGTGGGACGCTCCAGCCCGACGATCTGGCGCAGCAGCACGGTCTTGCCGCTGCCCGAGCCGCCGACGATCGACAGCACCTCGCCGCGGTAGACGTCCAGGTCCACATGGTCGTGCACCACCGCCTTGCCGAAACGCTTGACCAGGTTGCGGACCTCGATCACCGGAGTGCGCTCCGGCGCCGGCTGCGTCGCGCCTGGCCGGGTCGGGTTCACTGGCGCCGCGCTCACAGGCCCACGTCCTTGAACAGGATGGCGAAGACCGCGTCGGCCAGGATCACGATGGTGATCGCGGTCACCACCGAGGCGGTGGTGCCTTCGCCCAGGCTCTGGGTGTTGGGCTTGATGCGCAGCCCGAAATGGCACGCGGTCAGCGCGATCAGGATGCCGAACACCACGCCCTTGCCCAGCCCCAGCCACAGGTTGGCCACCGGCACCGCATCGGGCAGCTCGCGCAGGAAGAAGGTGGCGCTGATGCCCAGCTGCATGCGCGCGGCCAGCATGCCGCCGGCCAGCGCCATCACGTCGGTCCACGCCACCAGCAGCGGCATGGCGATGGCCAGCGCGATCACGCGCGGCATGATCAGCCGGAAGCCGTGCGAGATGCCCATCACGCGCATCGCGTCCAGCTCCTCGGTCACGCGCATCACGCCGATCTGCGCAGTGATGGCCGAGCCCGAGCGCCCCGCGATCAGGATCGCGGCGAGCACCGGCCCCAGTTCGCGGATCACCGCCATGCCCAGGATATTGACGATGAAGGTGCTGGCGCCGAAGGTGCGCAGCTGGTTGGCCGACAGGTACGACAGCACGATGCCGATCAGGAAGCCGACCAGCGCCGTGATCCCCAGCGCCTTGTAGCCGACGTTGTAGATATTGGCCGAGATCTCGCGCCACGGGCCGCGCTGCGGCATGCGCGCGAAGCGCAGCAGGTCGAACGCCAGCTGGCCCAGCATGGTGATGCCGTTGCCCAGCTGCGCGCCGAACGACAGCACGTTGGCGCCGAACAGCGTGACCGGGTTGAAGCGGTCCACCATGTGCTTCTTCCAGCCCTCGTCCTGCACCGCGGCGATGCGCTCGAACACGCGCCGCTGGCCCTCGCTGGCCTCGAGCCGTTGCGGCAGCGCGCCGTTCCAGGCCTGCCACAGCAACTGCCCGCCGATATGGTCGAGGCGCTCGACGCCGGCCAGCGACCATTGCGCGTGATCCGGGGCCTGCGCCAACTCGTGCAGCTGCGCGCGCAGCTGCCGCGCCTGGCGGCAGCCGGCCAGCGCGAGCGCGGTCCAGTCGCCACGCAGCTGTACGCTGACGGTTCCGTGCCCGCGCGTGATCTGGAAGTCTGGCGTCGTCTGGCGTTCCAAGGGCAAGCGATGTGATGGCCGAGTCTCGATTCTAAGCCACGCGCCCGGCTGGCGCGACCGCGCCGTGCCCGGCCGCATGCCCTGGCGCGCGGCACGGCTACAATGCGGCATCTGCCGCGGACGCCGGTTGCAGGCCGGAATCCCGCCTGTGCCGACCGCGACCCCGCCCATTCCCATCCATTGCCGCGCATGTCCGCCGTTCCTCCGAATCCGCCCGATCCTTCCACTGCCACGTCGTGGCGCATCGATGAAGGCGCGCTGCGCGCCATGCTGTCGCCCGCGCTGCGCGACTGGACTGTGGAACTGGTCGAGGAAACCGGCTCGACCAATGCCGACCTGACCGCGCGGTGCCGCCAGGCGCCGTGGTCCGACGCCGGCACGCTGCGCCTGGCCTATCGCCAGACCGCTGGGCGCGGACGCCAGGGGCGGCCGTGGCAGGGACAGGCCGGCATGACTTTCTCGGTGGCGCTGCCTTTGGCGCTGGCGCCGGCGCAGCTGACCGGCCTGAGCCTGGCGGTGGGCCTGGCGCTGGCCGAGGCCCTGCGCGACGTGGCGCCGGCGCTGGGGGCGCGGGTGGGGCTGAAATGGCCCAATGATCTGCAGATCGACGGTCGCAAGCTGGCCGGCATCCTGATCGAATCGGTGCCGGCGGGTCCGCAGCGGGTCTGGGCGGTGATCGGCATCGGCCTGAACCTGGTGCGCGATGCGCAGATGGAAGCCGCGCTGGGGCGCGAACTGGCGGGCGTGGCAGAGGCCATGCCGGGCTTCGATGCCGGGCGCGATGCGCCGCGCCTGCTGGCCGCGGTGCTGGAGCGGCTGGTGGCGATGCGCGCGGACTTCCTCGCACATGGCTTCGGGCCGATGGCGCGGCGCTGGTCCGCCGCCGACGCCTACCGCGACCAGCCGGTGCGGCTGCTGCACGACGGCCAGGTGATCGCCGAAGGCATGGCGCGCGGCGTCGACGAGGCCGGCCACCTGCTGCTGGAAACGCCCGCCGGACTGGAGCGCATCGCCAGCGGCGAGCTGTCGCTGCGGCCCGCCCCCGGCCAGGAAGGAGACGCATGAACGCGCCGCGCCTGCTGGTCGATATCGGCAATACCCGGCTCAAGTGGGCGTGGTGCGACGCCGGTGCGGCGCTGCCTGCCACCACTGGCATCCCTGCACTGCCGACGCCGTGGCAGCACGCCGGCGCGGTGACGCATGCCGACGACGGCGCGCTGCGGACGCTGGCCGCCGAGCTGCGCGCACTGCGCGCCAGCGGGCCGATGCCGTCGGTGTGGATCAGTAATGTGGCCGGGTCGGTCATCGCCGCCGCCGTCGATGCCGCGCTGGTCGATGCCTTCGGCGGCTGCGCGCCGGTGCAATGGGTACGCAGCGCCGCCGCGCATGGCGACCTTGCCAACGGCTATCGCGAACCGACCCAGCTGGGCGTCGACCGCTGGACCGGCGCGGTTGGCGCGCACCGCTGGCTGCCGCGCGAAACCCTGCTGGTGGTCACCGCCGGCACCGCCACCACGCTCGATATCGTCACCGTGACGGAGGCTGGCGGCGCGCGCTTCGAAGGCGGGCTGATCCTGCCGGGGCTGGCGCTGATGCTGGGCACGCTGGCGCGCAATACGGCGCAGCTGCCGGCTTTGGATGTGGGCGAGGCCGGCAGCGTGGCGGGCGCGCAGCGGCGCTGGGCCGACAACACCCACGACGCCATTGCCGCCGGCTGCCTGGCCGCGCAGGCCGGCGCCATCGAGCGCACCTGGCGCGCGCTGGGCGAGCGCGGCGATGCTGCGCGCCCGCCGCGCTGCCTGCTGTCAGGCGGCGCCCGCGGCGCGCTGGCAGGGGCGCTCGCGGTGCCGTTCGAGATGCACGATAATCTGGTGCTGCTCGGCCTGCATGCGATGGCCATGGCCGACGCGTAACGGCGCCACGTCCCCACCTCGATCCGATTCCCCCATGATCACCCGCTCCCTGCGCATCGCATTGCTGTTGCTGCTGTTGGCCAACGCGGTGCTGCTGGCCGCGGTGCTGGGCGCGTTCGGCGCGCAGCCGCTGTCGGGCTGGTTCGAATCGCCGCGCGAGCCGCACCGGCTGGAGCAGCAGGTGCGGGGCGAGCGCATGCGGCTGCAAGCGCCGCCGGCCACGCCGGCGTCGGCGCCGGGCGCTTAGTTCGGGCCAAATAATGCAGGCGCGGCGGCTCAGCCGCCCTGGCGCACCTTGGTCAGCAGTTTGGTGGTGGAGCGGTCGTGCAGGAAGGGGATGGCATAGGCCTGGCCGCCCCAGCTGCGCACCAGCCGGGTTTCTTCGAGCGTGTCGATATCGTAGTCGCCGCCCTTGACGTAGATGTCGGGACGCACCAGGCGGATCAGCTCCACCGGCGTCTGTTCGCGGAACATCGCCACCAGGTCGACCGACGCCAGCGCGGCCAGCAGCGCCATGCGGTCCGTCTCATGGTTGAGCGGGCGGTCGTCGCCCTTGCCCAGCATCTTCACCGAGGCATCGCTGTTGACGCCGACCACCAGGCTCGCGCCCAGCGCGCGCGCCTGCGCCAGGTAGGTGGCATGGCCGCGATGCAGGATGTCGAAGACGCCGTTGGTAAATACGAGCGGGCGCGGCAGCGCGGCGATGCGCGCGGCCAGCGCGGCGGTGTCGTCGGCGGGAGTCAGCTTGGATTCGAAGGCGGGTACGGACATGGATCGGGACATGGGAAAGTTGGAGGCCGGCACCGTGGCGGAGCCGGCGCGCTTGCCCGAATGGTACCTGTTCTTGCCGTGCGCTCCGTGCCGCGCTGGCTGATGCCATCGCGGCACGGCGCAGGCGACAGCACGACGAGGATGGCGACAAGGGATGTAGTAACCGGCTACTACCTGCGCGGCGGCTGGCGCGCTTATCATCCGCGGCACCGTATTTCCGGGAACAGGAAAACGGCGTAGCACCCTACCCGCGAGGGGCCGGACGATCCGGCGTGCCGCCGCGGGCCGCATTTGTCGGGAATGCGCGAAGGTAAAAAAATGCCCCGCTTCGGCGGGGCATTTTTTTTATCCGGACCGGGCCGCTCAGGCCTGCGCCGGGCGGGCCGCGCCGGCGCCTTGCAGGCTGGCGTTCAGCTCCTTGCGGTAGCGGTTCAGGTCCTGCACGCTTTCGAAGGTACGCTCGAACAGCAGCGACATATTGTGCAGGATCCGTTCGATGACCTTCTTCTCCCAGCCTTCGTCGAAGCGGATCTGCTCGTCCAGCCATTTCTCGAGCCAGTCCGGGTCCGGCAGGCGCGACTGCACCGTGTCGTTGGGGAACAGCGCCTTGTTGACGTGCAGGTTGGTCGGGTGCAGCGGCTTCTCGGTGCGGCGCGCCGATGCCATCAGCACGCCGATCTTGGCGAAGGCCGCGCGTGCGCTGTCGCCGAACTGCGCCAGGTACTTCTTCATGTAGCGCAGGTAGGCGCCGCCATGGCGGGCTTCGTCTTGGGACAGGGTGCGGTAGATATGCTTGATCACCGGCTCGGTGTGCCATTCGGCGGCACGGCGGTACCAGTGGTTCAGGCGGATCTCGCCGCAGAAATGCAGCATCAGCGTTTCCAGCGGCGGCGCCGGGTCGAACTCGAAGCGCACCGCGTGCAGTTCTTCCTCGGTCGGCACCAGGTCCGGACGGAAGCGGCGCAGGTACTCCATCAGCACCAGCGAATGCTTCTGTTCCTCGAAGAACCAGATGCTCATGAACGCCGAAAAGTCAGAGTCGTGGCGGTTGTCGCGCAGGAACATCTCGGTCGCGGGCAGGGCGGACCATTCCGTGATCGCATTCATGCGAATGGTCTTGGCCTGGTCGTCCGTCAGCATGCTGGCGTCGAAGGACTCCCAGGGGATGTCCTTGTCCATGTGCCAGCGGACGGCTTCCAACGATTTGAACAGTTCGGGGTAGAGCATGGTAAGCCTTTGAAATTACGGGCAGATTCTACCAGATGCGAATTATTCTCTTCTCTCCTTTTTTAGGCCGGAGCGGGGCAAATATGCAACGCCGGGCGGGGTTTGCCGGCGCCTTCTGCATTTTCCGGGCGATCAGCGCCGCGGCGGCGGGCCAAAGTGCCAGCGCGAGCGCCTGTGCGACCGTCATGTGACGGCGGCAACTCAGGGAGAGACTGCCTGCTCGGCCGCGTGGTCGCCGGTGTCGGGCGCGGCCGGCGCCGTGCCTGGGACGATGCCGTAGAGAAAGGCCGCCAGTTCGTCGGCCTGGGCTTCGGCGTCGCGCTCGCCCAGCGCGATCAGCGCCTGCGTAAAGGCCGGCTCGAACAGCAGGTAGCTGGCAAACGCGGCGCCGCGCGCCTCGGTGCCGCCCAGCGGCGCCAGCAGCGCGCGCACGGTGCGCGGCAACTGCTTCTGGTGCTCGGCGGCGATGGCCTCGATCGGCTCGCTGGGCGCCACCGTCATCACCTGCACCGGGCGCCAGCCCTCGCGGTCGCCGGCCACCTCGGGCATGCGCGCCAGCAGCCGGTTGATATGCAACAGCCGCTCCAGGTCGGCGTTCAGGCCGTCCAGGAAGATGCTGGCGAGCGCCTGCCCGCCCACCTGCGCCAGCGACGGATAGCCGCCGCCCGGCATGGTGTCGAACCAGCCCGAGCGCTGACGCGAGGCCGCGCCGATCGCCAGGATGCGCGACGCGCCCAGGTGGATCGCCGGCGACAGCGGCGACATCTGGCGCATGGTGCCGTCGCCGAACCACTCGTGGTGCCCATCGAGTTCCAGCGGCATGGCCGGGAACAGGAACGGGATCGACGACGAGGCCAGCAGGTGGTCCACCGTGATCTGCGCCGGCACCGCGATGCGCTGGCTGCGGTGCCACGGATGGATGCGGTGGTGCGACTGGTAGAAGGTCACGTGGCGCCCGGTGCTGTACGACAGCGCCGTGACCGCGAACGCCTGCAGCGCGCCGCTGTCGAGGCTGGCCTGCACCCGTGCGGGCTCGAACAGCTCGCCCAGCATGCTGCCCAGCGGGGTGTTGTCGAACAGCGCGCGCGGCGCGCGCCGCTGCGTGGCCCAGCCCAGCGCCAGCGTCGACAGCCAGCGCGCCCCCGACACGCCCACGCGCAGCACATCGGTGCGGTAGACCTCGTCGGCATGGATGCTGTGCCAGAGCGCGCCCAGGCTCTGCGTGGCAGCCTCGAAGTCGCCGGCATGGATGGCCAGCCCCGCGCCGTTGATGGCCCCGGCCGAGGTGCCGGCGAGGATGCCGAACGGCAGCGCGGCCTGCGCCTTGCCATGGCGCGCGGCGATGCGCGCCACGCCGTTGAGCACGCCGGCCTGGTAGGCAGCGCGCGCGCCGCCGCCCATCAGGATCAGGGCGGTGGCGGCGGGGTTCGGCGTGGAAGCGGGCGCCGCGGGGGGCAGTGGCAGCGAATCGCGATGCATGGGTGGGATGGGGGCGTCAGGCAGCGGCAGGCTCAGTTGGTGACGCTGCCGCCCGTGCCGTTGCTGCCGCCGTTGCCGCTGCCGTTGCCACCATGGCCACCTTCGGCCTCGCGCGCCGGCTTGGCCTTGGTTGGCTTGCTGGCAGCCGTTTTCTTCGCCGGCGCCTTTTTCGCCGGCGCCTTCTTCGCGGCAGGGCTGGCGGTGCCAGCCGAAGGCGTCTTGCCGGCTGCCGCGGTCCCGGGTTTCTCTGCGCCGGACTGGGCGGTGCCGGCTGGCGTGGCGGCGCCCGCGGCGCCAAAGCCGCCCATGCCGAACGGCACCATGCTGGCCGCCGCGGCGCTGCTGGCAATCTGGTTGAACTGCTGTTGCAGCATGTCCCACCACAGCGCGGCGTTGGGCGCCGGAGCGGTCTCGGCGTCGCTGGCGCCAGCCTGCGCTGGCTCGGCGGCCGCCGGCTCGGGCTGCGCGGCGCTGCCCGTGTCCGCACTGGTACCGGCGCCGGTATCCGCGCCGGTGCGTTGCGGCGCCTCGGCGCTGGGGGCGTTGGCGGCGCGCGCGACGTTTTCCATCGCCGATTGCATCGCCTCGGGCGACAGCGCGTTGCCGAAGGTCTGCAGCGCCACCAGCGTGGCGCGCTGCACTTCCAGTCCCTGGATGGTGGTGCGCAGCAGGTTGGTATTGAGCTGCAGCCAGCTTTCCACCGCCTTCAGGTCGGCGATGCGCTTGTCGAGGTCTTCGAGGTCCATCGGCGGCGTCATCGCCTGCAGGCCGGGCATCAGGCCGGCGGGCATGCCTGCGCCGCCGCCCCATAGCCGGCGCATGAAGTCGAAGCCATTGGTGAAATCGGGAATCTGTCCGAACATGGTCGCGCGCTCCGTGTGCGGCGCAGCCCGGTGCCCGGACCTCCGGGAGCGCGGCTGCGTCGTCGTTACCTGAACTGAGGCGGCCGCTTTTCGCGCAGGCTCGCCATGCCTTCGTGCACGTCGGGGCCGGCAAAACCCATGAATTCCAGCGCCAGCGAGGTATCGAACGCGGGGCCGGCCATGCGCAGCCAGTTGTTGAGGGCGTACTTGGTCCAGCGGATCGCGCTCTGCGACCCTGCCGCCAGCCGGTTGGCCACCTCGAACGCGCGCGCCACCAGTTCGTCCTCATCCACCGCCAGCGAGACCAGGCCGATCCGCTCGGCCTCTTCGCCGCTGACCGACTCGCACAGCATCAGATAGTACTTGGCCTTGGCCATTCCGCACAGCAGCGGCCACACGATCGCCGCATGGTCGCCCGCGGCCACGCCCAGCCGGGTATGGCCGTCGACGATGCGCGCGGTCTTCGCCGCGATCGAGATATCGGCCAGCAGGCCTGCCACCAGCCCGGCGCCGACGGCCGGGCCGTGCATCGCCGAGACCACCGGCTTGTCGCAGTTGATGACGTTGTAGACCAGGTCGCGCGCCTCGTGCCAGACGCGCGTGCGGGTGTCGAAGTCGTTGGCCATGTCCTCGACCAGTGCCAGGTCGCCGCCGGCGGAGAAGCCCTTGCCCTCGCCGCGGATCAGTGCCACGCGCACCTCGGGGTCGGCGGAGACGTCGCGCCAGATTTCGGCCAGCTCGCGGTGCATGTTGGCGTCGGCGGTGGCCAGCTTCTGGTTGGCCGACTGGGCCGCGCCCATGACGATTTCGAGGATCGGGCCGTGGCGGCGCAGGGTCAGCGCGCGGTAGCGCGCGTAGCGCGGGGACAGGGCGGCGGTGTCAGCGGAAGGAGTGGTCATGGGGGCCTTTGAGGTGGACGCCAGCGCGGGCGCCGGACGCAGGTGACTGCAATCAAATTTACCAACCGATCGGTCGGTTAATTATATGCAAATCCGGCGCGCGGCTGCGTTCCCCGGCCCGGCGTGCTTCAGGCGGCCGCCACCAGCTGGTCGATCGCGCCGAACACCGAGTGGCCCTGCGCGTCGAACATCTCGATCTTGACCGCGTCGCCGAACTTCATGAATTCGGTCACCGGCTTGCCTTCGTCGATGGTCTCGAGCATGCGCTTCTCGGCGATGCAGCAGTAGCCCTTGTTGCGGTCGACGTTGGAGATCGTGCCCGAGCCGACGATGCTGCCCGCGCGCACGTTGCGGGTCTTGCAGATATGGGCGATCAGCTGGCCGAAGTCGAACACCATGTCGGTGCCGCAGTCGGGCTGGCCCACCTTCTTGCTGTTCCAGTGCACGGTCATGGGCAGGTGCACCTTGCGCTCGCGCCAGGCCTCGCCCAGCTCGTCGGGGGTCACCGCCACCGGCGAGAACGCCGTCGCCGGCTTGCTCTGGAAGAAGCCGAAGCCCTTGCCCAGTTCGGCGGGGATCAGGTTGCGCAGCGACACATCGTTGGCCAGCATCACCAGCCGGATGGCCTCGCCGGCCTGCTCCGGGGTGGCGCCCATCCTGACGTCGCCGGTGATTACGGCCACCTCGGCCTCGAAGTCGATGCCGAAGGCCTCGCTGGCGCAGACGATGTCGTCGTGCGGGCCGAGGAAATCGTCGGAGCCGCCCTGGTACATCAGCGGGTCGGTCCAGAACTCGGGCGGCATCTCGGCGCCGCGCGCCTTGCGCACCAGCTCGACATGGTTGACGTAGGCCGAGCCGTCGGCCCACTGGTAGGCGCGCGGCAGCGGCGCCATGCAGTCCTTCGGCGCGAACGGGAACGGATGGCGCGCGCGGCCGCCGTTGAGCGCGTCGTACAGGTCCTGCAGCTGCGGTGCGTAGAACTGCCAGTCGTCGAGCACGGTCTGCAGCTTGCCGGCGATGTCGGTGGCGAAGTGCGCGGTCTTCAGGTCGCGCGACACGACCACCAGCTGGCCGTCGCGCGAACCGTCCTTCAGGGTTGCGAGTTTCATGGGATGCGGTAGGGATCGGGGGCGCCTGCCGGGCAGGCGCGATGGGCGCTAGTCTAACGCGGCGCGCGCGGCGCTCAGTCGACCGTGATGCCCTTGGCCCTGATCAGCTTGCCCCAGCGCTCGGCCTCGGCACGCGCGTAGCTGGCGAATTCCTCGGGCGTGCTCGACACCGCTTCGACGCCCACGCCTTCCAGCTTCTTCTGCACCTCGGGCGTCTTCAGCGCCTTGACCAGCTCGGCGTTCAGCCGCGTGACCACGGCCTTGGGCGTGCCGGCCGGCGCCACCATGCCTTGCCAGGCGTAGGCCTCGAAGCCGGCCACGCCGCCTTCGGCGACGGTCGGCACACTCGGCAGCACGGTGAGCCGCTTGGGCGTGGCCACGCCCAGCGCCCGCAGCTTGCCGGCCTGCACGTTCTGCTGGCCCGAGGCCAGGTCCAGGAACATCAGGTCGACCTGCCCCGCGAGCAGGTCCTGCACCGCGGGCGCGGCGCCCTTGTAGGGCACGTGCGTCATCTTGACCCGGGTCTGGTCCATGAACAGCTCCATCGCCAGGTGGTGCGGGCTGCCGGCGCCCGGCGAGGCAAAGTTGACCTTGCCCGGGTGCTTCTGCGCATAGTCGATCGCTTCCTTGAGCGTACGCGCCGGGAAATTGGGGTTGGCCACCAGCACCAGCGGGAAGCGCGCCAGCTGGCCGATATAGACGAAGTCCTTGTCGGCGTTGTACGGCAGCTTCTTGTACAACGACGGGTTGGCGGCCAGCGTGGCGGTATCGGCGGTCAGCACGGTGTAGCCGTCGGGCCTGGCATGCGCCACCGCATCGGCGCCGACGATGGTGGCGGCGCCCGGCCGGTTGTCGATCACCACCTGCTTGCCCAGCCCCGGCGTAATCGCCTGGGCCACGGTGCGCGCGACCACATCGGTGCCGCCGCCGGCGGGGTAGGGCACCACCCAGCGGATCGGCTGCGACGGCCAGGTGTCGGCGCGCGCGGGAGTGCTGGCGGCGCACAGCAGGGCGAGCAGGGGGAGGGCGCAGAGGGCGGCGAGGGCGGGGCGGAAGTAGCCAGGGGGGCGCATCGTTGGTCTCCATGGTAAAACGGGGGCCCGGTATGGCGGGCTGCACGTGCGCCCGCCGGCCAGGTCTGTAGCGGAGAAAGTCTACCGAGCGCTTAAAAATTGGTAAATCGATTTCGCTATAGTAAATTTACCTAGGATTTTTCCCTCCCCCAGCCAGCAGGCACACGCCCTGCCACCCGCATGTCAGAGATCGAAGAAGAAGACGCCAAGCTGCGTTCCGGCATCCAGTCCATCGAGGTGGGCTTCAGGCTGCTGCAGGCGCTGGCGGCATCGCCGCGCGCGATGATGCTGCGCGACCTCGCCGCCGCCGCCGACATGAACCCGGCCAAGGCCCACCGCTACCTGGTCAGCTTCATGCGGCTTGGGGCGGTGGCGCAGGACCCTGTCAGCGGGCGCTATGACCTGGGGCCGTTCGCGCTGCAACTGGGGCTGGCCGGGCTGAACCGCCTCGACCCGGTCAAGAAGGCGCGCCCGATCCTGTCGCAGCTGCGCGACGAGCTGGACCTGACCGCCGGCATCGCGGTGTGGGGCAACCATGGTCCCACGGTGGTGCACTGGGAGGAGTCCAGCCACCCGGTCACGGTCAGCCTGCGCCTGGGTGACGTGATGCCGATGCTGAACTCCGCCACCGGGCGGCTCTACGGCGCCTACCTGCCGCGCAAGCAGACCCTGCCGCTGATCGAGCGCGAACTGGGCGCACGCGGCCATGACGGCGTGCCCGACATGCCGCGCACGCTGGCCGAGTACGACGCGATCTGCGCCGAGGTGCGTGCGCACGGTGCCGCGCGCACGCTCGGCGGCGTGCTGCCGGGCATCAACGCGTTCTCGATGCCGGTGTTCGACGCCAACGGCCATCTCGCCATGGGGCTGATCGTGCTGGGCGCGCAAAGCATATTCGATGCAGAATGGGGCGGTACGATGGATCGCCGCGTGCGCGCCATCGCCCAACAGCTCTCATCGGAACTCGGCTACCTTGGTGCCGCCACGCCGGCCGGACAAACCGGCCACGCCTGAACCTGACGCCCGGCGCGGCGCGGATCCCCGCGTCTGGCGCCGGCGCCGCTGGATCTTTGTGATTGTGCTGGTGCTGCTGGTCCACCTGCTGGCGGTGGTGGGCCTGGTGCGCATGCCCGGGCCGCTGATCCCGGTCGATGTCAGCGATACCCCCACGCTGGAAGCCGTGCTGCTGCCGCCGCCGGCGCCGCCGGCCCCACCCAAGCCACGACCGATCGCGCGCGCCCCGCGCCCGCAGCCCAAGCCCGCGGCACCGCGGCCCGAACCGGAAGTGCCCGCACCCGCGCCCGAGCCGGCGCCGCCGCTTGCCACCAGCCCGCAGGGCGCTACCGAGATGGCCGCCGGCAGTGGCGGCGAAGGCAGCGCGGCCGCGCCCGCAGCCGCCGCCCCGGCCCCGTCCGGCGGCCCGCAGGGCGGCGTCAACGGCGTGCGCTACAGCGCGCCCCCGTCGGCGACCATGCATTACGCCAGCTTCGTCAACGGCGTGCAGAACCCGGACGGCCTGATCCGCTGGGAGCAGGACGGCAGCCGCTACCGGCTCGCGGTCGAGACCCGCGTGCTGTGGTTCCGCTTTGCCTTCCAGAGCAGCGGCGCGCTGGCCGAGCAGGGGCTGCTGCCGGAGCGCTACGAAGAGCGCCGCCGCAACAAGGTCGAGGCCTCGCGCATCGACACCGCGGCCGGCACCGTGGCCTTTGCCTCGGGCGCGCAGGCGCCGTTCCCGCCCGGCGCGCAGGACCGCTTCAGCGTCTTCCTGCAGCTGGTGGGGCTGGTGCGCGGCAATCCGCAGCGCTACGTCACGCCCGGTGTGACGGAATCGTTCCAGGTGGCAGACACCCGGGATGTGGAACCGATGCAAGTGCAGTATGTTGGAGAGGTCGAGGTCGACACCGGCCAGGGCGTGGTGCGCGCCAAGCACTTTGTGCGGCTGCCGCGCCGCCCCAACGACCGGCGCCGCGTCGAGGTCTGGCTGGCACCGTCGCTCGGCTGGATGCCGGTGCGGCTGCGCCAGACCGAGCCCGACGGCACCCAGATCGACCTGGTGTACCGCGGCAAGGAAGGACCGTAGCGCTGCAGGTTTGCGCATTTCCAACGCATGCTTGACCGAAAGGAGTCCCAGCCATGACCGTTGCCACGCCGCCCACCGAAACCCGCCGCATCCATGCCGACGGCGCCGACCTGCACGTGCGCCTGGACGGCGCCGACGGGCCATGGGTGATCCTGACCCACGCCCTGGCGGCCGACCATACCCTGTGGGACGTTACGGCCCGGCACCTGGCCGGCCGCTACCGCGTGGTGCGCCCCGACTTGCGCGGCCATGGCGCCAGCGATGCCCCGCTCGGCCCCTACACCATGACGCGGCTGGCCGACGACGTGGTCGCGGTGATGGACGCGCTGCAGATTCCGCAGGCGCACTTCTGCGGCATCTCGGTCGGCGGCATGATCGGGCAGAGCATGGGGCTGCGCCATCCCGAACGGCTGCTGTCACTGACGCTGGTGGCGACCAACAGCCAGACGCCGATGGAAGCCCACCCGATGTGGCACAACCGCATCGGCCAGGCCGAGGCCCACGGCATGGCGGGTCTGGCCGACGCCACCCTCGGACGCTGGCTGACGCCGGCGTTCCATGCGTCACATCCGGACGAAGTGTTGCGTATCCGCGACATGCTGGTGGCGACTCCGGTACGTGGATACGTGGGTGTGGCCGAGGCCATCATGGCTTTCGACCTGGCGGGCGCGCTTTCCCGCATTCATTGTCCTACGCTGGTAGTAGCGGGCGAGCAGGACCAGGGCGCCACCGTGGCGATGGCACAGAGCATTGCCGCGGCGATCTCCGGGTCCAGGCTCGAGGTAGTGCCGCAAGCGGCGCACCTGGTGCACGTGGAGCAGCCGGAACGCTTCCACGCCGCGCTGGACGCCTTCCTGGGGAGCGCCGCATGCGGGGGCCAGTGCGACGTTCCGTGACAAGCAACACACTGATGTTCCAGGCTCAAGAAACTTGTTGCATTGGCCGATGCCCAATTCATGTAAGGCAGAAAATCGTGGCAACGTGGTGACAGGCACCGAATAACTTGTGAATAACTTGATATCCCGCCGGTCACCCCAAGTTTGGAGGTAAAGCCGCGGCGCCCCCTCATGGCAACAACTGAGGCAAGAACCACAAGGGCGAGCCGCCCATCCATGACGCCCAGGAGGTGTGCCATGCAAATGATCTACAACAGTGACAACTACTGCATCGTCGAGTTCGGTGCGGATGTTGAGCAAGCGCCGCTGGAGTTCGGCGGCTACGAAATCGTCGACAAGAACCTGAAGCGCGAGATTTTCCTTGGCGGCCAGCTCGCCGAGAGCTTCCGTGCCGACGTCAAGCGGCTGATCGAAAGCGAGCCGTCGGTGGAGGAGGTCGATGACTTCCTCGGCAAGTTCGACAATGTGATGACGCACCCGCTGGTGATGCACTGAGCGGCTTCGCCGGGCCGGTGCCCCGAGCCGCCGCCCGCCCGGTTTTGCGACGAATACCAAGCCCGCTTCGGCGGGCTTTTGCTTGCTTGCGGCCGAACGCGATGGCCTCAGTACTGCTCCCACGGCAGCCCGTCGTGGCGCCATCCGTTGAGCGTATTGCGGTGACGCTCCGCGTCGAGGTCGCCCTCGAAGCCGTGCAGCACAAACTGGACGTTGGAGAACCCCGCGCCCTCGAGCGCGCGGGCCGCCGCGGACGAGCGGTTGCCGCTGCGGCAGATCAGCAGCACCGGCCGCGCCGACGCCTGCCCGGCGAGCTTCTTCACCATCTGCACGAAATGCGGGTTGACCTCCCAGTCCGGGCCGTCGTTCCAGGGCACGTTGTGCGCGCCCTTGGGATGGCCGACGAACAGGTATTCCATCTCGCTGCGGCAGTCGATGAAGAGCGTCTCGGGCGATTGCGCCAGCAAGGCGTGGGCGTCGGTAGGGGACAGGTGTTGCATGGTCGGAAGCGGGACGGAGGGGGCGCGGCGCAGGCCGCCGGACGGTGATGTTTACGTCTCTCAGTGTAGGCGCCGGAGCGTCCGGCAGGCAACCGACGGCGCCCGCAAGGCCTTGATACACCTGATAAAATCGCACCTCTTTGGCCGCCATCGGCCACCGCGGCCTACCGTCGAAGCTCCGCCGGCCCCGCCTTTCCAGAGTTCCCCGCCATGAGTGCCCCTGATTCCCGCGCGGCCGCACCGCGCCCCTACACCCGGGCTGCCGAGCTGCCCCGGCTGCTGCAAGAACGCATCCTGATCCTGGATGGCGCCATGGGCACCATGATCCAGCGCTACAAGCTGAGCGAAGCCGACTACCGCGGCACGCGCTTCGCCGACCACAAGGTCGACGTCAAGGGCAACAACGAACTGCTGCTGCTGACGCGCCCGCAGGTCATCAGCGAGATCCACGAGCAATACCTGGCCGCCGGCGCCGACCTGATCGAGACCAATACCTTCGGCGCCACGCGCGTGGCGCAGGAAGACTACAAGATGGCCGGGCTGGCGTACGAGATGAACGTCGAGGCCGCGCGCCTGGCGCGCGCTGCCTGCGACAAGTACAGCACGCCCGACAAGCCGCGCTTCGTCGCCGGCGCCTTCGGCCCGACGCCCAAGACCGCCAGCATCTCGCCCGACGTGAACGACCCCGGCGCGCGCAACGTCACCTTCGAGGAGCTGCGCGAGTCGTACTACGAACAGGGCAAGGCCTTGCTCGAGGGCGGCGCCGACGTGTTCCTGGTCGAGACCATCTTCGACACGCTCAACGCCAAGGCCGCGCTGTTCGCCATCGACCAGCTGTTCGAGGACACCGGCGAACGCGTGCCGGTGATGATCTCGGGCACCGTGACCGATGCCTCGGGCCGGATCCTGTCGGGCCAGACCGTCGAAGCGTTCTGGAACAGCCTGCGCCACGCGCGGCCGGTCACCTTCGGCCTGAACTGCGCGCTCGGCGCGACGCTGATGCGTCCGTATATCGCCGAGCTGGCCAAGATCTGCGACGCCGCGGTGTCGTGCTACCCCAACGCGGGTTTGCCGAATCCGATGAGCGACACGGGTTTCGACGAAACCCCCGAGGTCACTTCGTCGCTGGTGGAAGAGTTCGCCGCCTCCGGGCTGGTCAACCTGGTGGGCGGCTGCTGCGGCACCACGCCCGAGCATATCGCCGCCATCGCCCAGCGCGTGGCCGACAAGAAACCCCGCAGCTGGCCCGGCCAGTACCGCGACGCCGCCTGAGCCCGAGAGCCTGACAACATGAGCGAGAACAAACTGCCCCCGCGCCCGATGCGCCTGTCCGGCCTCGAGCCCTTCACCATCGACGACGACACGCTGTTCGTCAACGTCGGCGAGCGCACCAACGTGACCGGCTCCAAGGCCTTCGCGCGCATGATCCTGAACGGCCAGTTCGACGAGGCGCTGGCGGTGGCGCGCCAGCAGGTCGAGAACGGCGCGCAGATCATCGACATCAACATGGACGAGGCCATGCTGGACTCGAAGGCCGCGATGGTTCGCTTCCTGAACCTGATCGCGTCCGAGCCCGACATTGCGCGGGTGCCGATCATGCTGGATTCGTCCAAGTGGGAGGTGATCGAGGCCGGGCTGCAGTGCGTGCAGGGCAAGCCGGTGGTCAACTCGATCTCGCTGAAGGAGGGCGAGGAACAGTTCCGTCACCATGCCGAGCTGATCCGCCGCTACGGCGCCGCCACCGTGGTGATGGCCTTCGACGAGCAGGGCCAGGCCGACACCTTCGCGCGCAAGACCGAGATCTGCCAGCGCAGCTACGACATCCTGGTCAATGAAGTCGGCTTCCCGCCGGAAGACATCATCTTCGACCCGAACATCTTCGCGGTCGCGACCGGCATCGAGGAGCACAACAACTACGCGGTGGACTTCATCGAGGCCACGCGCTGGATCAAGCAGAACCTGCCGTACGCCAAGGTCAGCGGCGGCGTCTCCAACGTGTCGTTCTCGTTCCGCGGCAACGACGTGGTGCGCGAGGCGATCCACACCGTGTTCCTGTACCACGCCATTGGCGCGGGCATGGACATGGGCATCGTCAACGCCGGCCAGCTTGGCGTATATGACCAGCTCGATCCCGAGTTGCGCGAGCGCGTCGAAGACGTGGTGCTGAACCGTCGCGAGGATTCCACCGACCGTCTGCTGGAAATCGCCGACCGCTACAAGGGCGGCGGCGCGAAGAAGGAAGAGAACCTGGCCTGGCGCGGCACGCCCGAGCAGCCGGTGCCGGTGGCCGAACGGCTGGCGCATGCGCTGGTGCACGGCATCACCACCTTTATCGTCGAAGACACCGAGGAAGTGCGGCAGCAGGTGGCGGCGCGCGGCGGCCGCCCGATCGAGGTGATCGAAGGCCCGCTGATGGATGGCATGAACATCGTCGGCGACCTGTTCGGCGCCGGCAAGATGTTCCTGCCGCAGGTGGTCAAGAGCGCGCGCGTGATGAAGCAGGCGGTGGCGCACCTGCTGCCCTACATCGAGGAAGAGAAGCGCCTGCTGGCCGAGGCCGGCGGCGACGTCAAGGCGCGCGGCAAGATCGTGATCGCCACGGTCAAGGGCGACGTGCACGACATCGGCAAGAACATCGTCTCGGTGGTGCTCCAGTGCAATAACTTCGAAGTGGTCAACATGGGCGTGATGGTCCCGTGCAACGAGATCCTGGCCAAGGCCAAGGTCGAGGGCGCGGACATCGTCGGCCTGTCCGGGCTGATCACGCCGTCGCTGGAAGAAATGGCCTACGTGGCGTCCGAGATGCAGCGCGACGACTACTTCCGCGTGAAGAAGATCCCGCTGCTGATCGGCGGCGCCACCACCTCGCGCGTGCATACTGCGGTCAAGATCGCGCCCAACTACGAAGGCCCGGTGGTGTACGTGCCGGACGCATCGCGCTCGGTCAGCGTGGCGTCGAGCCTGCTGTCGGACGAGGGCGCGGCCCGGTACCTGGACGAGCTGAAGAGCGACTACGAGCGCATCCGCACCCAGCACGCCAACAAGAAGGCCACGCCGATGGTGACGCTGGCGCAGGCGCGCGCCAACAAGACGCCGATCGACTGGAGCCGCTACGTGCCGCCGAGGCCGAAGTTCATCGGCCGCCGCGTGTTCCGCAACTACGACCTGGCCGAGCTGGCCAACTACATCGACTGGGGCCCGTTCTTCCAGACCTGGGACCTGGCCGGCAAATTCCCCGACATCCTCAACGACGAGATCGTCGGCGAGTCGGCGCGCAAGGTGTTCTCGGATGGCAAGGCGATGCTGTCGCGCCTGATCCAGGGCCGCTGGCTCACTGCCAACGGCGTGATCGCGCTGCTGCCGGCCAATACCGTCAACGACGACGATATCGAGATCTACACCGACGAGACCCGCAGCAAGGTCGCGCTGACCTGGCACAACCTGCGCCAGCAGAGCGAGCGCCCGGTGGTCGACGGCGTGCGCCGGCCCAACCGTTGTCTCGCGGACTTTGTCGCGCCGAAGGACAGCGGCATCGCCGACTATGTCGGCGTGTTCGCGGTGACGGCGGGCCTGGGTGTCGACAAGAAGGAAGCCCAGTTCGAGGCCGACCACGACGACTACAGCGCGATCATGCTCAAGGCGCTGGCCGACCGCCTCGCCGAAGGCTTCGCCGAATGCCTGCACGAGCGCGTGCGCAAGGACCTGTGGGGCTACGACGCCGCCGAGGCGCTGAGCAACGACGAGCTGATCGCCGAGAAGTACCGCGGCATCCGTCCCGCGCCCGGCTACCCGGCCTGCCCGGAGCACACCGTCAAGGGGCCGATGTTCGAATTCCTCGACGCGGCCGAGATCGGCATGGGCATTACCGAGTCGCTGGCGATGACGCCGGCGGCCTCGGTCAGCGGCTTCTACCTGGCGCATCCCGAGTCGACCTACTTCACCATCGGCAAGATCGGCCAGGACCAGCTCGACGACATGGCGGCCCGCCGCCACGAAGACCGCGCCGCGCTGGCGCGCGCGCTCGCGCCCAACCTGTAACCGGGTGCGACGCCCGGGCGGCAACGGCGGCGGCGGTGCTCCGCCGCCAGCCCTTTGATGCAGCAGGAAAAGCGGAGCGAATGGCCCGCACGGCGCCGCCAGGGTGGCGTGCGGGCCGCCTCACAACTCCTTACAGTGCCTTTCAACTGCTCACAGACCGCCGCAACCCGGCTCCCTAGACTGAGGGCTCGATACACGCAATCACCAGCGTGATCACCGCGGCGAATTGTTCGCCGTGGGGCATCCTGAAAGGAGTTCTGTCCATGAAGAAACTGCTGCTCTCCCTGTCCGCCCTGTCGATCGCCGCGGCTTCCTCGCTGGCCATGGCCCAAGGTACCGGCGCTGCCGTCGGCGCCAAGGCCGACGTCGGTGCCTCGGTGACCACGCCCTCGCCCGCCGCGGCGGCACAGGGTGGCCTGAACGCCGTCGGCGGTGCCGCCACGGGTGCCGCGGGCGCGGCCGAGAAGGGCCTGTCGACCGCCGGCGCGGCGACCGACAAGGGCCTGTCGGCAGCGGGCACCGCCGCTGACAAGGGCCTGTCGACCGCGGGCGCCGCCGTCGACAAGAGCGCCGGCACCGCCGTCGACGCCACCGGCTCGGCCAAGGCAGAGGCTGGCAGCAAGGCCAAGCATGGCAAGCACGCCGCCAAGTCGACCAAGAAGTCGAAGGCCGACGCGAACGTGGGCGTCAGTGCCGGCGCGGAAGCCGGCGCGAAGGCGCAGTAAGCACCCGCGCAGTAAGCACCCGCGCAGTAAGCACCCGCGCAGTAAGCACCCGCGCAGTAAGCACCCGCGCAGTAAGCACCCGGATAGTCGCTTGCAGTACTAGCCCCAGCCTCTACCGGTGCCGGCGGCGCCAGGCCCCCTCCAGGGAAGTGCACGGGCCTGACGCGCCGCAGCAAAGCGGGACGGATCCTATCCGTCCCGCTTTGCTTTTGCGGCAGCCTGAAGTTGCCCGCGGCGTGCCCGCCGCCGGCCTTGCCGCCACGCCGCATTGTCAGCCTGACACCGACAGCCTGAGCGCGCGCGCGGCACTACAATGACAACATCGCAAGCGGTTCCGCCTGCACCCGACGTGCACCGGGCCGAAGTGCCGGTCCGTTAAACCCGTGGAGCCCCACATGATCCGCGTCCTGATCGCCGACGACCACGAGATTGTGCGTGCCGGGCTGCGTCAGTTCATTTCCGAAGAACCCGATATCCAGGTGACCGGCGAGGCCGGCAGTGGCGACGAAGTCATGGCGCAGCTGCGCGATGCCGAGTTCGACGTGCTGGTGCTGGACATCTCGATGCCGGACCGCAATGGCATCGATGTGCTCAAGCTGATCCGCCAGCGCAAGCCCGACCTGCCGGTGCTGATCCTGTCGACATACCCGGAAGACCAGTACGCGATCAACCTGATCCGTGCCGGCGCGTCCGGCTACCTGACCAAGGAAAGCGCACCCGACGACCTGGTCAAGGCGATCCGCACGGTGGCGCAGGGCCGCCGCTACGTCAGCGCCACGGTGGCCGACCTGCTGATCGGCGGGCTCGACAAGCCGACCGAGCAGCCGGTGCACCAGATGCTGTCCGAGCGCGAGTTCCAGATCTTCTGCAAGCTGTCGCGCGGGCAGTCGGTCTCGGTGATCGCCGACGAGCTGTTCCTCAGCGTCAAGACCGTCAGCACCTACCGTTCGCGCATCCTGGAGAAAATGGGCATGAAGACCAACGCCGACCTGACCTATTACGCGATCAAGAACGGCCTGGTGGAATAGCAGTTCAATCGCGGCCCCGCGCGGGCCGCCCCGGAAGGGACCCGCAATACAAAATATGTCGGAGCAGGATTCGAACACTTCCTACCGGGCGCTGAACGTGCTGCTGATTGAAGATTCGGCGGTCCTGCGCGGCATGCTGCTCGAATACCTGAAGGATTTCCCGTTTATCGAGAACGTCGACTGGGCCGATACTGAAGCCCTGGCGCTGCGCCTGCTCGCCGCCGGCAAGTACGACGTCGCCATCGTCGACCTGCAGTTGCGCCAGGGTAACGGCATCAACGTGCTGCGCGCGATGCAGCGCGCCGGCACGGGCACCGTGCGCATCGTCTACACCAACCATGCCCAGCTCGAGATGTACCGGCGCCAGTGCGCCGAGGCGGGCGCCGACTACTTCTTCGACAAGTCGCTCGAGCTGGAGCAGGTGTTCCGCGTGATCGAGGAACACGCTGCGCTTCAGCCCTGACGCGTCAGGCCCGTTCAGGCCCGTTCAGGCCCGTTCAGGCCCGTGCCGGCTCCGGGCTCTCCGGTTCTTCAGCGGGCGCCAGCACCGATGCGGTCAGCGGCACCTCGATCCGGATCCGGACCCCGGCATCCGGCGACGAATCGATCCGCATGCTGCCGCCCAGCGCGGTGACGCGCTGTTCCATCCCCAACAGGCCGTGGTGGCCGGCGGTGCTGCCAGCGTCGAAGTCCGGCGGCAGGCCCTTGCCGTCGTCGCGCACGGTCAGCGTCAGCAGTTCGCCCTGGCACGCCAGCGACACCTCGACGTGCCGGGCCTCGGAGTACTTGCTGGCGTTGGTCAGCGATTCCTGCACGATGCGGTACAGCGCGATCGCGGCTTCGTCGCGTAGTGCTGGCAGGTCTTCGGGCACGCTGACGTCGGTCTCCCAGTTGTTGCGCGCGCCCACTTCCTCGACCAGTTGAGTGACTGCCGCGCGCAGGCCCAGGTTGAGCAGCACGGTGGGGCGCAGGTCCTCGATCAGGCGGCGCTTGATCTGGATGCCCTGGTCCACGTGCAGCATCACGCGCGTCAGGCGCTCGGCCGCCACCGGCTGGTCCGCCTGTACCTTGCGGCGCACCCAGTGCAGGTCCAGCTTGATCGCGGTCAGGATCGCGCCCAGTTCGTCATGCAGTTCGCGCGCGAGCCGGGTCTTCTCGTCTTCGGTCACGCGCTGCAGGTGGCCCGCCAGCGCCGACAGCTGGCGCGTGCGCGCGCGCACCTTGCGGTCCAGCCGCACGCTTTCCTCTTCCAGCTGGGTGCGCACCGCCTCGGCCATCGCCAGCCGCTTGGCGTGGCCGATGCCGACCGCCATCAGCAGGATGATGTTGATGGCGGTGAGCAGGCCGATGCCGTAGCGCGACAGCTGCACGTCGTTCTCGGCGCCCTCGAGCCGGTGCGAGACCGCGCCGGCCTCGCGCGCCTGCAGCTGGTCGAGCCCGCGGCGCGCGTTGTCCATGGTCTGCTTGCCGTAGTCGGTGCGGATCAGGTCCAGCGCCACTTCCAGGTCGCGCTTGCCGTACACCAGCGTCAGCGCCATCTCGTTGAGCTTGCTGTTGACCAGCTTGGAGGTGTCGCCGAACTGCTTCAGGCCTTCGGGGTCATTGGCGTAGCCCGCGCGGATCTGCGCCATCAGCTCGGCGATGCGCGGCAGCGCCTTGTAGTACGGCTCCAGGTAGCTTTCCTTGCCGGTCAGCAGGAAGCCGCGCTGGCCGGCCTCGGCATTGACCAGCTCGCCGTTGAGCGCGGCCAGCTCGGTCTGCAGGCGCTGCGAGCGGATCACGTCGGTATAGCTTTCGCGCAGGCGGATATTGCCGGTTTCCGACGCCACCAGCACTGCCAGGGTCAGCAGGATGCCGCCCGCCAGCAACAGCGTGTGAGGGAGAAATGACTGCTTGAACATGGGGCAATTCCTATCGAGAAGGCGCGCTCGCCCGTCGCGGCGCCAAGGGAGGGCCCATGGAATCACATCGACCGCCATGGGTCAACCCGGCGCCGGCTTCCGCATCGCGCTTCGCGCCCGCACGGCAGCCCGGTTGCGCGTGCTGCGCGGGGCCCGCGCGGCGCCCGGCAGGCGTTGTAGGACTTGGCTGACAGTGGAATCGGCTGCCTGTCGGTATTGGCACGAAGCGTGGCTTTCTACGATGAGGCTATGAGCTTGCACCCGTTGGCGCAAGCCTCACATGGGCCCAGCCAGTGCGCCTGGCCTGGTCCGAAATCTTCGGGAGCCTAGCCATGCTGCAATATGCACTCGTATTTTTCGTCATCGCCCTGATCGCCGCGATTTTCGGCTTCGGCGGAATTGCCGCCGGCGCCGTCGAAATCGCCAAGATCCTGTTCTTCATCTTCCTGGTCGTGGCGCTGGTCGCCGCGGTGATGGGACTCGTTCGCAGGGGACGATAAGGCCGGCGCAAGCCGGCATCACGCCCTCGTCGACCCGAACCTGAGGAGACCGTATGCTGACGCAGAACCCTAAAGTCCGGAAGGAACTGAACCACCTGTCCGACAGTGCCGACAGTGCGATCCGCCATATCAAGCATGCCGCGCGCGATACGCGCGAGGCTGCGGCGCCGGTGTCCAGCGAAGTCAAGTCGCTGATCTCGCAGCTCGAGCACACCATCCAGGTGCTGGCGCGCGAGGGCTCTGCCGAGAGCCTGCAGGCCGGCCACCGCCTGCGCGAACGCGCCAGCGACATGGCGCATCGCCTGCGCGCCCAGACTGCCGACGGCATGATGCGCGCGCGCGAACGCGTGGATGGCGCGGTGGTGCAGGCCCAGCACCGCGTGGCCGAATCCCCGCTGAAGGCGGTGGCGATCGCAGCCGCCGTCGGCGCGGTGATCGGGCTGTTGCTGGCCAACGGCCGGCACCATGCCGATGAGGAATAAACGCGCGGATTAGCCGACAACACCTGACGCGGAGATCCAGTTGGCCTGCCAGCCGGGCTCCGCCGGAATTCCCCCCTTTCCGGAACCCTCGTCCGGAAGCCCGGCCGCCAGTTGTGACGCCGGGTGTTTTTTTATCCGCGGGCGGTGGACTGGCCCGCAGCGGCGCTCAGCGCCTTGCGGCCCGCGGAATGTTCAGACCCCCCAGAGGACATTGGCCCCTTCACGCTGCGAGGCGCGCAGCATGTCGAGGAAGGGATAGGCGCGCTGCCCCAGGTGCAGCGGCTCTTCCTCTTCCTCGTCGGCATCGGGCCGGGGTTCGACCGCGGTGTCGGCCGGATGTACGCGGCGCGCATCGGCCACGGCCGCTTCGAGCTTGTGGATCGCGTGCGGCAGTTCTTCGACGGTGATCACCCCCCGTTCCCCGAGATGCTTGCCGATGATGCCCAGGAGCGTCACGGCCAGGTCCTTCATCATGATCAGGTCCTGCGCGGCGTGGGATTTGAAGGTGATCAGCATGATGGTTTTTCCTTTGACGGAGAACGGTGGGCGGCGTCCCCGGGGCGGGATGCCGCGCCGGTTCGGGCACGATCTGGCGCGGCCGCCGGGGCGGATTGTGGTCGGTGGCCGTCCTTGCGCATGATGTCAGCATAGCACCTGATAAAATTGCGCGTTCCCGATTCCCATGCCTGTCACGCGGCGCGGCGTTGATTCGCCGTCACTTGCCGTGGTCGTGGCGCCGGCGCGGCCCGCGGGGCCTGCGCCTGAATACCAGCCCACAGGGCTTCCGACATCCATGCTGCCTGTTCAGACCTCCAATCTTGCCGCCGCGTTCACCGATGCCGTGCGCGCGCTCGCCCCGGCTGATGCCACCTTGCCCGCGGTCACCTTCGAGCGGCCCAAGGTGGCCGCCCATGGCGACCTCGCCTGCAATGTCGCGATGCAGGTCGCGCGCGCGCTCAAGAGCAACCCGCGCGAGCTGGCGCAGCGCATCGTCGCCGCGGTGCAGGCCGATGCGCGCGCGCAGCAGCTGGTCGCGACCATGGAGATCGCCGGCCCCGGCTTCATCAACCTGCGCCTGACGCCGGCGGCCAAGGCCGAGGTGCTGCGCGCGGTGCTGGACCAGGGCGACCACTACGGCGCGCGCGAGCGCGGCGTGCATGGCCAGGTGCTGGTGGAGTTCGTCTCGGCCAACCCGACCGGCCCGCTGCACGTCGGCCACGGCCGCCAGGCGGCACTGGGCGATGCGCTCGCCAACCTGCTGTCGTGGCAGGGCTGGCACGTGCACCGCGAGTTCTACTACAACGATGCCGGCGTGCAGATCCAGACCCTGGCGCTGTCGGTGCAGGCGCGCGCGCGCGGCCTCAAGCCGGGCGATGCCAGCTGGCCCGAGGCCGCCTACAACGGCGACTACATCGCCGACATCGCCGCCGACTTCCTTGCCGGCAAGACCGTCAGCGCCTCCGACGGGGAGCCGGTCACCGCGTCGGGCAACGTCGAGGACATCGACTCGATCCGCAAGTTCGCCGTGACCTACCTGCGCAACGAGCAGGACATCGACCTGCAGGCCTTCGGCGTCAAGTTCGACCGCTACTACCTGGAGTCGTCGCTGTACAGCGACGGCCGCGTCGACGCAGCGGTGCAGTCGCTGATCGGTAAAGGCAAGACCTACGAGAGCGAGGGCGCGCTGTGGCTGCGCACCACCGACGACGGCGACGACAAGGACCGCGTGATGAAGAAGAGCGACGGCACCTATACCTACTTCGTGCCGGACGTCGCCTACCACACCACCAAGTGGGAGCGCGGCTTCACCAAGGTCATCAACGTGCAGGGCAGCGACCACCACGGCACCATCGCGCGCGTGCGCGCCGGCCTGCAGGGCCTGGACATCGGCATCCCGCAGGGCTATCCCGACTACGTGCTGCACAAGATGGTGACCGTGATGAAGAACGGCGAGGAGGTCAAGATCTCCAAGCGCGCCGGCTCCTACGTCACCGTGCGCGACCTGATCGAATGGTCCAACGGTGGCGACGAGACCATCCGCGGCTGCCTGGACGGCGGCGTGGCCGACTGGCCGGCGCACTTCACCCGCGGCCGCGACGCGGTGCGCTTCTTCCTGCTGTCGCGCAAGGCCGATACCGAGTTCGTGTTCGACGTCGACCTGGCGCTCAAGCAGAACGACGAGAACCCGGTGTACTACGTCCAGTACGCCCATGCCCGTATCTGCTCGATCTTCGAGTCGTGGGGCGGCGCGGACTGGGAAACGCGCCTGGCCGAGCTGGCCGGCGCCGACCTGGCCGCCGTGACCGGCGCCGAGGCCAGCGCCCAGGCGCTGGCGCTGGGACAGCGCCTGGCCGAGTTCCCGGACATGCTGTCGGCCGCCGCCTCGGAACTGGCGCCGCACGCGGTGGCGTTCTACCTGCGCGACCTGGCCGGCGACTTCCACGCCTTCTACAACGCCGACCGCGTGCTGGTCGACGACGAAGTCGTCAAGCGTGCGCGCCTGGCGCTGCTGGCCGCCACGCGCCAGGTGCTGCGCAACGGCCTGGCGGTGATCGGCGTGTCCGCCCCGCGCCGCATGTAAGCGCGCAACCGGCGCCCGGCCCGGGCCGCCGGCGACGCACGGGGCCAGCCGGCCCCGGGGACGATCCGGTGCGGCCGCCGGCGGCACTGGCTCTATAATCCCGGCATCACCGAAGAGGACTTCATGCAACAGCAACGCAAGCGCGAGTCGCGCAATGTCCGCCGCAGCCAGCAGCGCGGCGGTACGTTCCTGGGCCTGGTGCTCGGGCTGATCGTCGGGCTGGCCATCGCCGTGGTGGTCGCCCTGTACATCACCAAGTCGCCGACGCCGTTCCAGCAGAAACACGCCCCCCGGCCAAGCGAGCCCGGCAACGTCACCAGCCAGCTGCCGGCCCCGGCCCAGCGTGCCGACGAAGGCCCGAGCGACCCCAACAAGCCGCTGTGGAGCAAGACCCCGGCCAAGCCGGTGGGCCAGGCGCCGGAGCCCGAGCCCAAGCAGAACGGCCAGCCGCCGGTGGCGACCCGCCCGGCGGAGAAGCCGGTGGACAAGCCGCTGGACAAGCCCGTCGAGAAGCCGGCCGACAAGCCGCTCGCCACCAAGCCGGCCGAGAAGCCGGTGTCGGACCCGATCGCCGAGATCGCCCAGGCCGACGCGCACAAGGTGGGCTATCTGCTGCAGGTGGGCGCGTTCCGCTCGTCGGACGACGCCGACCGCCAGAAGGCCAACCTGGCGATGCAGGGCTTCGAGGCCCGCATCACCGAGCGTGACGTCAACGGGGTCAAGATGTACCGGGTGCGCCTGGGGCCGTTCAACCGCATCGAAGACATGAACAAGGCACGCGACCGGCTGCAGTCGTCCGGTTTCGAGGCCTCGGTGATCCGCTTTACCAAGCAGTAGGCGGCACCGCTTAATACCCGGTAACCGCCGCAACACCGCAGCAACAGGTTCCCGCCAGAAGCGGCGGGCGCACCGATGAACCGGGTGCCGCCGCCGCTGTCATACGCTCATCGTCCAAACCGCAAGGCCGTTCTCAAATGAAAAAACTCGCCGCACTGTTCGCCATGTTCGCCGCCGTGGGCGGCCTGCTGATGTCCGCCCCGTCGCAGGCGGCACCCACCGAAGGCAAGGAGTACCAGGTCCTGAAGACGCCCCAGCCGGTCGCGGCGGGCAAGATCGAGGTGACCGAGTTCTTCTGGTATGGCTGCCCGCACTGCTATGACTTCGAGCCCGACCTGGAAGCCTGGGTCAAGAAGCAGGGCGGCAACGTGGTGTTCAAGCGCGTGCCGGTCGCGTTCCGCGACGACCTGCTGCCGCACACCAAGATCTTCTACGCGCTGGAAGCCATCGGCAAGCTCGACGCCATGCACAACAAGGTCTTCAGCGCGATCCACACGGAGCGCAAGCGCCTGACCGACACCAACGAGATCGCCGATTTCATGGCCAAGAACGGCGTCGACCGCAAGGCCTTCCTGGATGCGTACAACTCGTTCACGGTGACGACCAATTCGCAGCGCGCCAACAAGATCGCCGACGCCTACAAGATCGACGGCGTGCCGACCGTGGTGGTGCAGGGCAAGTACGTGACCTCGCCGTCGATCGCCGGCAACAAGCAGGGCGCGGTGCAGACCATGGATTACCTGGTGGAGCAGATCAAGGCGAAGAAGATGTGATGGGCTGAGGGTTTGCTCCCATCCAGGAGCAAGAACCTGTGGCAAGCCAAACGGCTGGTATCCTGTACCAGCCGTTTTTTTTTATTCAGAGTTCCCGCCCTCATGCGTCCCCTCAAAGTCTTCCTCACCGGCGCCTCCAGCGGCCTGGGCCAGGCGCTTGCGCGCGAATACGCCGCGCAGGGCGCCATCCTGGGCCTGGTGGCGCGGCGCGAGGACGCGCTGCGCGAATTCGTGGCGACGCTGCCCAACCCCGGCGCGGTGCGCGTCTATGGTGCCGACGTGCGCGATGCCGAGGCGATGGCGCGCGCGGCGCAGGACTTCCTTGACCATTTCGGCTGCCCGGACGTGGTGATCGCCAACGCCGGAGTCTCGGTCGGCACTGTCGCCAGCGAGCGCGAGGACCTGGACGCCTTCCGCCAGGTGATGGAGACCAACTGGTTCGGCGTGCTGACCACCTTCCAGCCTTTCCTGCATGCGATGCAGGCGCGCGAGCCCGGCCACTTCGGACGGCGCGGCACGCTGGTGGGCATTGCCAGCGTGGCCGGCGTGCGCGGGCTGCCGGGGGCCGGGGCCTACAGCGCTTCCAAGTCGGCGGTGATCAAGCTGCTCGAAAGCCTGCGGCTGGAGCAGCGCCGGCACGGCATCCGCGTGGTCACGATCGCGCCCGGCTATATCCGCACGCCGATGACCGCGCACAACCCGTACCGCATGCCGTTCCTGACCGATGCCGACGTATTCGCGCGCAAGGCCGTGCGCGTGATCGCGGCGGGCCGGCGCTTCCGCGTGATCCCGTGGCCGATGGGCGTGGTGGCGGCGCTGCTGCACGTGATGCCGCGCTGGCTGTACGACGCGCTCGCCGCAGGCGCACCGCGCAAGCCGCGCCGCGCCGACGCACCCCGGGAGCCCTGAGATGTGGCGCGACGCCATCGGCCAGCAGCATGCCGCCGCCACCGGCGTGGTGCGGATCGCCTCGCTGGTGCCGTCCGTGACCGAGTTGCTGTTCGCGCTCGGGCTGGCGCGGCAGATGGTGGCGCGCACCGGCTTCTGCATCCATCCGGAACCGGCGGTGCGTGCCGTGCCCAAGGTGGGCGGCACCAAGGACGTCAACCTGGCGCGGCTGCGCGCGCTGGCGCCCACCCATGTGGTGGTCAATATCGACGAGAACCGGCGCGAGACGGTCGACGAGATCCGCGGCTTCGTGCCCAACGTGATCGTCACCCATCCGTGCGCGCCGGAAGACAACCTCGGGCTGTACCGGCTGCTGGGTGGCATCTTCGGCTGCCATGCCGAGGCCGAGTCGCTGTGCGCGGCGCTGCAGGCGCAACTGGATGCGATCCGCGTGCGGCCATGGCCGCCACGGCGCGTGCTGTACGCGATCTGGCAGGACCCGTGGATGACGGTGTCGCGCGACACCTATATCAGCCGCATGCTGGCGCTGGCCAACTGGCAGACCTGGCCCGGCGGCGCGGACGCCATGCAGGCCTGCGACGGCGGCAACTGCAGCCGTCCGAATGCGCCCGGCGAGCGCTACCCGACCTTCCGCTGGAGCGATGCGCTGGTGCGCGAGCTCGACCTGGTGCTGCTGTCGACCGAGCCCTACCGCTTTACCGAAGACCATGCCGAGGCGCTCGAGCGCCAGCTCGGCAAGCCGGTGCTGCTGGTCGACGGCGAGATGCTGTCCTGGTACGGCAGCCGCGCCGTCGACGGGGTGCGCTACCTGGCGGCGCTGGCGGCCGCCAACTGAGGACCTCAGGCGGCGCGGAAGCGGATCACGCCGTCGTCGCCGGTTGCGCGCACCAGCTCGCCGCGGTGCCACAGGCAGTGCAGGTGGGCCAGCGACTCGCCCATGGCGAAGGTCATCTGGTGGATGTCGAACTGGCGCTTGAAGATCACGCTGACGATGTCGTGCGCGCAGCAGGGCTTCTCGCGGCACGCCTCCAGCGTTTCGGCGAGGCGGTCGGCATGGTGTTCGCGCAGCTGCAGGATGCGGGTATGCAGGTTGCGGAAGGGCCGGCCGTGCGACGGCAGGATCAGCACGTCCTGCGGCAGCGGCTCGTACTTGCTTAGCGAATCCAGGTAAAGCTGCAGCGAATTGGCCTCGGGTTCCATGTCGAACACGCTGACATTGGTCGAGATGCGCGGCAGTACCATGTCGCCGGAGATCAGCACATTGGTGGCGGCGTTATACAGCGCCACATGCTCGGGCGAATGGCCGAAGCCGGTGATCACGCGCCAGCAGGAGGTGGCCGCGTCGGTGCCGATGCGCACCGTGTCGCCCTCCATCAGGCGGCGGTATTGCGTCGGCAGGTCCGGCACCAGCGACGGGTAATAGGTCTTGCGCGCGCGCAGCTTCTCCTGGCTGTCGGCATCGGTCAGGCCATGCAGCGCGAAATGCGCGGCGGCGGCCTCGCCGCCGGCACTCGACCCGGCCCCGGTGCCGCTGCCCATCACGCGCGCGCTCATGTAGTCGCCCAGGCTCATCCACAGGCGCACGTCGAAACGCCGGCACAGCCAGTGCGCCAGGCCGACGTGGTCGGGATGGCTGTGCGTGACCAGCACGCGCACCACCGGCAGGCCTTCCAGCTCGTTGGCGAAGATGGTTTCCCAGTGCGCCTTGATGGTGTCGTTGGTGATGCCGCAGTCGACGATGGTCCAGCCCTCGCGTCCGTCCAGGCGGTCGCGCAGCAGCCACAGGTTGATATGGTCGAGCGCGAACGGCAGCGGCATGCGCAGCCAGTAGACGCCCGGGGCGACTTCCTGCCTGGTGCCGGGCGCCGGCATGGTTTCGCCGAACGGGTATTGGAGCTGGTGTTCGAGTGCGTTCATGAGGAGTCTCGTGGTCGAAGCCTGGCGGCGGCGCGCGGGCTTTCTCGTTCTGCCGGCACGTCCCCGATCATGCGCGAGGGGGGGCGTGCAAGCACCGGTTGCCAGCCGATCTGGTTGACGCTAACGTAAACGTCAACCATACGGGTTCGTTTCCATCTTAAGCGAAAACTTGACTTCGCAACGAACGACCGTTCACTTTCTTTGGTCAGGCCATGTCAGCGACGCCAGCGGCGGCTTCCGCCACCTACACCATTACCGACCTCGCGCGTGAATTCGACGTCACGCCGCGTGCCATCCGCTTCTACGAGGACCAGGGCCTGCTGTCGCCGCAGCGCGAAGGGCCGGGCGGGCGCAAGCGCGTCTACAACGGCCGTGAGCGGACCCGGCTCAAGCTCACACTGCGGGGCAAGAGGTTGGGGCTTACTCTCAACGAGATCCGCGAGATCCTTGATCTTTATGAATCGCCGCGCGATACCGCCCCGCAACTGGACCGGTTCCTGGTCGCGCTCGCCGCGCACCGCCGCACGCTGGAGCGCCAGATGGAAGACCTGCAGGCGCAACTGGCCGAGATCGACCAGCACGAGCGCCAGTGCAGGGCGTTGCTGGCGGCGCAGAGCGGCGACGACGCGCAGGACCAGAGCCATGCCGCCTGAGCGGCATTTGTGCATGCCTCCGTGCGATCCAGCATTGACGTTTACGTAAACGTAAATAGAATAGCCGGACAGCGCGTTGGCCGTGCGCTGTCCATCCAGACAGGCCCCCACACCGGAACCCGCCATGACCGCCTCTCTCGCCCATGCCGTGCCCGCTGAACCGGAACCGCTGTCCGCCGCGCGGGCCGACGCCATTGCCACCAGTTTCTCGCGCCAGGGGCTGATGCGCACCTTCGGCGCCGAGCTGGCGCGCGTGCAGCGCGGCGAAGTGGAACTGGCAATGCCGTGGTCCGAGGGCGTGACCCAGCAGCACGGCTTCTTCCACGGCGGCGTGGTCGGCGCACTGGCCGACAGCGCCTGCGGCTATGCCGCGCTGACGCTGGTCGGCGAAGAAGAGGCGGGCCTGACCGCCGAGTACAAGATCAACCTGCTGTCCCCCGCCCAGGGCGAACGCCTGGTGGCGGTGGGGCGGGTGCTCAAGCCCGGGCGCACGCTGATCGTGGCGCAGGGCGATGTCTACGTCGAGCAGCAAGGCCGCCGCAAGCCGGTGGCGACCATGCTGATGACGCTGTGCGTGGTCAAGACGCTGGGCCACGTCTGAACCGATCGATCCGGCGACCCCGGAACCCATAGACACACCGACACACCGACACACCGATTCCTACAGGAGACCATCATGACTGAACTGCCAGGCCTGAAATTCGATCTGGGCGAAGACATCGAAATGCTGCGCGGCGCCGTGCGCGACTGGGCCCAGGCCGAACTGGCCCCGCGCGCCGGCGAGATCGACCGCACCGACCAGTTCCCGATGGACGCCTGGAAAAAGATGGGCGACCTCGGCGTGCTCGGCATTACCGTGGCCGAGGAATACGGCGGCGCCAATATGGGCTACCTGGCCCACATGATCGCGATGGAGGAGATCAGCCGCGCCTCGGCCTCGGTGGGCCTGTCGTACGGCGCGCATTCCAACCTGTGCGTGAACCAGATCCATCGCAACGGCACGCCGGCACAGAAGGCGAAGTACCTGCCCAGGCTGGTCTCGGGCGAATGGATCGGCGCGCTCGCGATGAGCGAGCCCAACGCCGGCTCCGACGTGGTCAGCATGAAGCTGCGCGCGCAACTGAAGGGTGACCGCTACGTGCTGAACGGCACCAAGATGTGGATCACCAACGGCCCGGACTGCGACGTGCTGGTGGTCTACGCCAAGACCGAGCCCGAGCTGGGTGCGCGCGGCATGACCGCGTTTATCGTCGAGAAGGGCATGAAGGGCTTCTCGGTGGCGCAGAAGCTGGACAAGCTGGGCATGCGCGGCTCGCACACCGGCGAGCTGGTGTTCGAGGACGTCGAGGTGCCGGTCGAGAACATCCTGGGTGCCGAGAATGGCGGCGCCAAGGTGCTGATGAGCGGCCTGGATTACGAGCGCGCGGTGCTGTCCGGCGGCCCGGTCGGCATCATGCAGGCGTGCATGGACGTGGTCACGCCGTATATCCACGACCGCAAGCAGTTCGGCCAGAGCATCGGCGAATTCCAGCTGATCCAGGGCAAGGTGGCCGACATGTACACCACGCTGCAGGCGGCGCGCAGCTACCTGTACACGGTCGGCAAGAACCTGGACGCGCTCGGCAGCGACCACGTGCGCCAGGTGCGCAAGGACTGCGCCGCGGTGATCCTGTACACCGCGGAAAAGGCCACCTGGATGGCGGGCGAGACCGTGCAGATCCTGGGCGGCAACGGCTATATCAACGAGTACCCGGCCGGCCGCCTGTGGCGCGACGCCAAGCTGTACGAGATCGGCGCCGGCACCTCGGAGATCCGCCGCATGCTGATCGGGCGCGAGCTGTTCGCGGAAACGATGTAACGGTGCGCGGGGACGCCGGAATCACCTCCGGCGCCCCCGGACATCCGGGGCGCTGGCCCGGAACCCATTTACAATCTCACTACCCGTCGCAAGACCGTCACGCAGTCGTCCCCGTCGACCCATGTCCCACTTCCCCAAACTGCTCTCCTCGCAGATTGCCTACGATGTGGCGAGAACGATGCTCGACGGGTTCGACAAGCACTACCGCCTGTTCCGCGAGGTCAGCCACCAGGCCAAGCTGAAGTTCGAGGCCGGCGACTGGCACGGGCTGCAGCAGATCCAGCGCGACCGCATCGCCTTCTACAACGAGCGCGTGCGCGAGTCCAGCGTGATCCTGGAAGACGAGTACGACGCCGAGAATATCGAGGACGAGATCTGGCAGCAGATCAAGCTGCACTACATCGGGCTGCTGACCAACCACCACCAGCCCGAGCTGGCCGAGACCTTCTTCAACTCGGTGTGCACGCGCATCCTGCACCGCTCGTACTTCAACAACGATTTCATCTTCGTGCGCCCGGCGATCTCGACCGAGTACATCGAGAATGAGGAATCGCCGACGCGCCCGACCTTCCGCGCCTACTATCCGGGTAGCCGCGAGGGCATGGCTGCGTGTTTCGAGCGCATCGTCCACAACTTCCAGCTCGAGCGGCCGTTCGAGGACCTGCAGCGCGACATCGGCTACGTGGTGCGCGCCGTCGGCGAGCATTTCGGCGACCTTCGCATCGCGCCGAATTTCCAGATCCATACGCTGTCGTCGCTGTTCTTCCGCAACAAGGCGGCCTTCATCATCGGCCGCATCGTCAACGGCGACCGCACCTTCCCGCTGGCGATCCCGATCCTGCACGGGCCGTCGGGCAAGCTGGTGCTCGACACGGTGCTGCTGAAGAAGGAACAGCTGCTGATCCTGTTCTCGTTCACGCACTCCTACTTCATGGTCGACATGGAGATCCCGTCGGCCTACGTGACCTTCCTGCGCGACATCATGCCGCGCAAGCCGCGCGCGGAGATCTATACCTCGCTGGGCTTGCAGAAGCAGGGCAAGAACCTGTTCTACCGCGATTTCCTGCACCACCTGCAGCATTCGTCGGACAAGTTCATCGTCGCGCCCGGCATCCGCGGGCTGGTGATGCTGGTGTTCACGCTGCCGTCGTATCCGTACGTGTTCAAGGTGATCCGCGATGTTTTCCCGGCGCCCAAGGAAACCACGCGCGAGCTGGTCAAGTCGAAGTACCAGCTGGTGAAGCAGCACGACCGCGTCGGCCGCATGGCGGATACGCTGGAATACTCCGACGTGGCGTTCCCGCTGTCGCGCTTCGACGAGGCGCTGGTGCGCGAGTTCGAGCAGCACGCGCCATCGATGATCGAATACCAGCGCGCCAAGGACGGCGGCGAAGAGATCGTGGTGCGCCACGTCTATATCGAGCGCCGCATGACGCCGCTGAACATCTACCTGCAGGAGGGCTCCGACGCGCAGGTCGAGCACGGCGTGATCGAGTACGGCAACGCGATCAAGGAGCTGATCGCGGCGAACATCTTCCCGGGCGACATGCTGTACAAGAACTTTGGCGTCACGCGCCACGGGCGCGTGGTGTTCTACGACTACGACGAGATCGAGTACCTGACCGACTGCAACATCCGCCACGTGCCGCAGCCGCGCAACGAGGAAGAGGAGATGTCGGGCGAAGTCTGGTACACGGTGCGTCCGCACGACATCTTTCCCGAGACCTTCCGCACCTTCCTGCTGGGCGATCCGCGCGTAGGCGCGGCGTTCCTGCGCCACCATGCGGATTTTTTTGACCCTGCCATGTGGCAGAGCCACAAGGACCGGCTGCTGGCCGGACATGTCCATGACTTTTTTGCCTATCACGCTTCAGAGCGATTCATTCACCGCTACGGCGCCGAGCCGTCCGTCGATCAGCCCGGCCCACACCCCCACCCACAGCCCGCTGCCGGCCCTGCAAGGAGAGTCGCATGAATGACGCCATCGCCCAGCTGTTCCGCAACAACCGCGACTGGGTCGACCGCGTCAATGCGGAAGATCCGGCCTTCTTCACCCGCCTGGCCAACCAGCAGGCGCCGGAATACCTGTGGATCGGCTGCTCCGATTCGCGCGTGCCGGCCAACCAGATCCTGGGGCTGGCACCGGGCGAGGTGTTCGTCCACCGCAACATCGCCAACGTGATCGCGCACAGCGACCTGAACGCGCTGTCGGTGATCCAGTTCGCGGTCGAAGTGCTCAAGGTGCGCCATATCACCGTGGTCGGCCACTACGGCTGCGGCGGCGTCAAGGTGGCGCTCAAGCGCGAGCGCATCGGCCTGGCCGACAACTGGCTGCGCCATGTGCGCGACGTGGCCGACAAGCACGAGTCCTACCTCGGCACCATCCTGCGCGAGGAAGACGCCCATACCCGGCTGTGCGAGCTCAACGTGATCGAGCAGGTCAACAACGTCTGCCAGACCACCGTGATCCAGGACGCCTGGGCCCGCGGCCAGGCCATCACCGTGCACGGCTGGATCTACGGCGTGTCCGACGGCCTGCTGCGCGACCTCGGCATGGCCGCCAGCAACAACGACGAGCTGCACGAGCAGCTGGCCGCGGCCTACCGCCAGTACGGCGAGCCGCCGCAGGCCTCGATTCGCTAAACCATCTATCCGCCACCACCGATACCTAGCTACCGATCCAGGAGACCCGACATGGAAGAGATCGTCATCGTTTCAGCCGCGCGCACGCCGATGGCTGCGTTCCAGGGCGAATTCGCCAGCGTCACCGCGCCGCAGCTCGGCGCCGTGGCCATCCGCGCGGCGGTCGAGCGCGCCGGGCTCAAGCCCGAGCAGGTAGAGGAAGTGGTGTTCGGCTGCGTGCTGCCCGCCGGCCAGGGCCAGGCCCCGGCGCGCCAGGCGGCGCTCGGCGCGGGCCTGCCGCTGGGCACGGGCTGCACCACCGTCAACAAGATGTGCGGCTCGGGCATGCGCGCGGCCATGACCGTCTATGACGGCCTGGTCGCCGGTTCGTTCGACATTGCCGTCGCCGGCGGTATGGAGAGCATGACCAATGCGCCGTACCTGATCCCGAAGGGTCGCGGCGGCTATCGCATCGGCCACGGCATGATTTACGACCACATGATGCTGGACGGCCTCGAAGACGCGTATGACAAGGGCCGCGCCATGGGCACCTTCGGCGAGGACTGCGCCGCCAAGTACGGCTTCACGCGCCAGCAGCAGGACGAATTTGCAATCGAAAGCGTGCGCCGCGCGCAGCAGGCCACCGAGAACGGCGACTTCCGCTGGGAGATCGCGCCGGTAACGGTATCGGGCAAGGGCGGCGACACGGTGATCGATACCGACGAGGGCCCGCGCCGCATCAAGCTCGACAAGATCCCGTCGCTCAAGCCGGCGTTTGCCAAGGACGGCACCATCACCGCGGCCTCGTCGTCGTCGATCAACGACGGCGCCTCGGCGCTGGTGATGATGCGCGCCTCGACCGCGAAGGCGCTGGGCCTGCAGCCGATCGCGCGCATGCTGGGCCACACCACTCATGCGCAGGCACCGGGCTGGTTCACTACCGCGCCGGTCGAGGCCATCGCCAAGCTGTACCGCAAGCTCGACTGGAACACCGACAGCGTCGACCTGTTCGAGATCAACGAGGCCTTCGCCGTGGTGCCGATGGCGGCCATGCACGACCTCAAGATCCCGCGCGACAAGGTCAATATCCACGGCGGCGCCTGCGCGCTGGGCCACCCGATCGGCGCCTCGGGCGCGCGCATCATGACCACGCTGATCGGCGCGCTGCGCAAGACCGGCGGCAAGCGGGGCGTGGCGAGCCTGTGCATCGGCGGCGGGGAGGCGACGGCGGTGGGGATCGAGATCCTGTAACGCGATCCGTTCCCGCTTTGTTTGCTCCCCTCTCCCATAAATGGGAGAGGGGAGCGAAACCAGAAAAAGGAGGCCCACCTTGCCAACCGCCCTCATCCTCGGTGCCTCGCGCGGCATCGGCCTTGAATTCGTGCGCCAGTACCGTGCCGACGGCTGGCGCGTCATCGCGGCGGCGCGCACGCCCGAAGGCGTCGGTGCGCTGGAGGCGCTCGGCGCCGAGGCGCACCAGGCCGACCTGTCCGATGCCGGCGCGGTGGCGGGCCTGGGCTGGAAGCTCGATGGCGAGGCGCTCGACGTGGCGATCTACAACGCCGGCGTGATGGGGCCGCGCACCGAGAGCGCGCAACCGGTCACGCCGCCGGAGTTCGACCGCGTCATGCATGTCAACGTGCTCGGGCCGATGATGGCGCTGCCGTTGCTGCTGCCCTATGTCGAGGCCGGGCAGTCGGGCCATGGCGGCGTGCTGGCGGTGCTGTCGTCGCGCATGGGCAGCATCGGCGCGATGGAGCACAGCACCAGCTGGCTGTACCGCGTCAGCAAGGCCGGCGCCAACGCGGCGCTGCGCGCGGTGGCGCTGGATGCGCGCCACGCCACCTGCGTCGCGCTGCATCCGGGCTGGGTCAAGACCGACATGGGCGGCCAGGAAGCCGACCTGACCGTGCAGCAGAGCGTCAAGGGCATGCGCCAGGTGCTGGCCGGCGTCAAGCGCCGCGACAACGGCACCTTCCACAACTACGACGGCACGCCCATCCCCTGGTAAGGGCGGCCCGCACACTTCATCACCGAACCGACATGCTGCTGACCCCCGAACAGGAAATGATCCGCGACGCCGTGCGCCAGTTCACGCAGGAAGTGATCGCGCCGCAGGCCGCGCAGTGGGACCGCGACAAGACCTTCCCCAAGGACGTGCATCGCGAGCTGGCAGCGCTGGGCGCGTATGGCGTGGCGGTGCCGGAGCAGTATGGCGGCGCCGGGCTCGACTACCTGTCGCTGGCGCTGATCCTGGAAGAGATCGCGGCCGGCGACGGCGGCACCTCGACCGTCATCAGCGTCAACAACTGCCCGGTGTGCAGCATGCTGATGTCGTTCGCCAGCGAGGCGCAGAAGCAGCAGTGGCTGGTGCCGCTGGCGCGCGGCGAGATGCTGGGCGCGTTCTGCCTGACCGAGCCGCACGTCGGTTCCGATGCCGCGGCGCTGCGCACCACGGCGGTCCGCGACGGCGACCACTACGTGCTCAACGGCGTCAAGCAGTTCATCACCAGCGGCCAGAACGCCGACGTGGCGATCGTGCTGGCGGTGACCGACAAGGCCGCCGGAAAGCGCGGCATCAGCGCCTTCATCGTGCCGACCTCGACCCCGGGCTACGTGGTGGCGCGGCTCGAGGACAAGCTCGGGCAGCATTCGTCGGACACCGCGCAGATCCTGTTCGAGGACTGCCGCGTGCCGGCCGCCAACCTGCTCGGCGACGAGGGCGGCGGCTACAAGATGGCGCTGTCGGGGCTGGAGGGAGGCCGCATCGGCATCGCCTCGCAGAGCATCGGCATGGCGCGCGCCGCGTTTGAAGCGGCGCTTGCGTATGCCAAGGAACGCGAGAGTTTCGGCCAGCCGCTGTTCCAGCACCAGGCGGTGCAGTTCCGCCTGGCCGAGATGGCCACGCGCATCGACGTCGCGCGCCAGATGGTGTGGCACGCCGCCGCGCTGCGCGATGCCGGGCGCCCGTGCCTGAAGGAGGCGGCGATGGCCAAGCTGTTCGCAAGCGAGATGGCCGAACGGGTCTGCTCCGATGCGATCCAGGTGTTCGGCGGCTACGGCTATGTCAGCGACTTCCCGGTCGAGCGCATCTACCGCGACGTGCGCGTGTGCCAGATCTACGAGGGCACCAGCGACATCCAGAAGATCCTGATCGCGCGCGCGCTGGCCTAGCGCCGCCATTTGCGCGTACGATGGGCAGGCGTGCCGCGCCGGCGTCACGCCCGCGTCACGTTTTCCCCCGCAACCGGACCTGCAACCACAAGAATAGGGCCCCGACATGACCGCAGCGATCGACTTCTACTTCGATTTCTCTTCGCCGTACGGCTACTTCGCCAGCACCCGTATCGACGACCTGGCGCAGAAGTACGGGCGCAACGTCGCCTGGCATCCGATCCTGCTGGGCGTGGTGTTCAAGACCACCGGCGCGTCGCCGCTGCCGCAGCTGCCGCTCAAGGGCGACTACAGCTGGCGCGACTTCGAGCGCACCGCGCGCTTCCACGGCATCGACTACAAGCGCCCCACGCATTTCCCGCTGCCGACCACGCATGCCGCGCGCGCCATGCTGTGGCTGCAGAACCATCACGGCGACGACCTGGCCGCGGCCTTTGCCCGCTCGGTGTACCGCGCGCTGTTCGTCGACGATATCAACATCGCCGAGCCGGCCGAGATCATGAAGCTGGCCGAGCCGCTGGGCGTGGACGTGCAGGCGCTCGATGCCGGCGCCACCAGCTACCAGATCAAGGACCAGCTCAAGGCCGAGATCGAAGTGGCGATGGCCAAGGGCGTGTTCGGCTCGCCCTTCGTCATCGTCGACGGCGAGCCGTTCTGGGGCTTCGACCGCTTCGACCAGGTCGAGGCCCACCTGAAGAGCCGCCGCCAGACCGAGCTCAGGGCCGTGCCCAACCCCGAAACCAAGGAAAAGAAACCCGCATGACTGCAGCAACCCCCGGCCATTCCGGCCGCTTCGATTGTGTGATCTTCGATTGCGACGGCGTGCTCGTCGACAGCGAGCCCATCGTCAACCGCGTGCTCAACCAGATGCTGAACGAGCTCGGCATCGAGATCTCGCTGGAAGACTCCACGCGCCTGTTCCTGGGCCGCGCGGTGCGCGAAGAACTTGACATGATCGAACGCATGCGCGGCGCGCCGCTGCCCGAGAACTGGCTGTCAACCTGGCTGGCGCGCCGCAATGCGGTGCTGGAAGAAGAGGTCGCGGCGGTGGCGCATGTGCGCGAAGCCATCCGCGCGGTCGCCGCTACCGGCATGCCGGTGTGCGTGGCGTCGGGCGCGGACCGCGTCAAGGTCAAGCTGCAGCTGACCAAGACCGGGCTGGTCGAGCTGTTCCAGCAGGACCAGCGCGAGCATATCTTCTCGGCCACCGAGGTGGCCCGCAGCAAGCCGGCACCGGACGTGTACCTGCTGGCCGCGCGCACCATGGGCGTCGAGCCCGCGCGCTGCGCCGTGGTGGAAGACAGCCCGACCGGCGTGACCGCGGGTGTGGCGGCCGGCATGACGGTGTTCGGCTACGCCGCGCGCAACGATGCCGCGCAGCTGCGCGAGGCCGGCGCGCGCATCATCTTCACCGACATGCGCGAGCTGCCGGAGCTGGTGGGATGACGGGCGCAAGGGCGGCGAAGGCAACCAAGGCGGCGCAGCGCCTGCCCAAGGCCGGCCCGGTGCCGTGCCCGTGCGGCAGCGCTGACTATGACGCCTGCTGCGGCCGCTTTCACCGCGGCGAGGCGCTGCCGCCCAATGCCGAGGCGCTGATGCGCTCGCGCTACAGCGCCTATGTGCTGAACGATATCGACTGGCTGCGCCAGACCTGGCATGCGTCCACCTGCCCGGCCGACCTGGTGCCCGACACCGCGACGCGCTGGCTCGGCCTGGCGGTCAAGGCGCATGCGCAGCAGGACGACACGCATGCCGAAGTGGAATTCGTGGCGCGCTACAAGGTAGGCGGTCGCGCCTGGCGGCTGCATGAGCGCAGCCGCTTTGTCTGCGAGGCGCGCGCCCCGGGCGAGGCGCCGCGCTGGCTTTATGTGGATGGCGACATCATCGGGGAGAGACCATGAGCACCGACAAGCAGAACGAGCCCGAGTACCTGCTGTATTGCTTTGCCCAGTCCGGCAACGCCTACAAGGTGGCGCAGCTGCTGGAAACCGTCGGCGTGCAGCGCGGCCAGCCGTTGTGGCGGGCGCGCTTTGTCGATTTCTTCAACGGCGAGACCCGCACCCCGGAATACCGTGCCATCAACGTGATGGGCGAGGTGCCGGTGCTGGAGTTCGGTGGCCAGCGCCTGTCGCAGTCCGGCGCCATCCTCGAGACGCTGGCCAAGCGCCTGGATGCGTTCGGCCCGCGCAACGAAGTCGAGCGCGCCGAGGTGCTGCGCTGGCTGCTGTTCGACAACCACAAGTTCACCTCGTACACCGCCACCTATCGCTTCATGCGCACCTTCGCCAGGTCGCCCGATCCGGCCGTGCTGGAGTTCTTCCGCGCGCGCTGCGAAGGCGCGTGGAACGTACTGAACGCACACCTGGACGGACGCGACTTCGTGCTGGGCGAGCGCCCCACCATCGCCGACTTCTCGCTGGCCGGCTACGTCTTCTTCGATGACGAGATCGGCGTGCACTGGCGCAAGGAATATCCGCATATCCACGCGTGGACCGAGCGCTTTCGCGCCTTGCCGGGCTGGAAGCATCCGTATGAGCTGATGCCCGGGCACCCGTTGCCCAAGGCAGCCGGCTGAGGCCGGCCGCGGCAGGACGGCGGCAGGCGGCGCACAACCCAATCTGGCAAGAGACTCCGAGATGCCCACGCTCGAAAGCAAACTGAACGCCCGCTCCGAATCCTTCAAGGCCAATGCCGAGTCCATGCGGGCGCTGGTGGCCGACCTCAAGGCGAAGATCGCGAAGCTGGCCGAAGGCGGCGGCGCGGCCGCGCGCGACAAGCACCTGGCGCGCGGCAAGCTGCTGCCGCGCGAGCGCGTGCAGCAGCTGCTCGATCCCGGCACGCCGTTCCTGGAGCTGTCGCAGCTGGCCGCGTACGACATGTACGACGATGCCGCGCCCGGCGCCGGCATCATCACCGGCATCGGCCG
>NZ_QKZN01000007.1:0-327995 GCF_003254285.1 Cupriavidus phytorum | reverse complement strand
TGGCATCAAATTTACGGCGTTGCTTTGTCATCTGCTTTCCTCATCGATGGTGATTTTCCACCTATCGACCTGTCTGAGGAAATTGGACCACCACACTCCCCTCTCCCGCTTGCGGGAGAGGGGCGGGGGAGAGGGCGGGAGCCTCCACGAAGTCACGACTGCAAATCTGCCACTTCACCGGCCAAGGCATGTCTTGAGGATTCGTTTCGGAGATCGGCTATTTGCGAACAGGCGCAGCGACGGCACGATGCCGCGTTCGCTCAGGAATGGGAACTGTCCTATCGAGTTCCTGACTCTGATGCGGGAGACTGACACGGTCATCGCACACAACGGTGGCCGGGCGTGGAAGCCCGAACTGCAAGCACCACAGGTCGGCGTCTTCGACGCCGCCTGTCTCCGCATACGCGCTTGTCATCCCCATGGCGGGCCGACACGAGGCAGCCGCAAGGCTGGCCGGCTTGGTGTTTGCATCGGTCTTCCACCCTCGTCGTCAGGCCCGCCGCCCTCCGCCAGCGTTGTGCGGTGGACCTTCAGGTAACGATTGGAGGGTCCTATGTCGGAAATCGATCTATCAACGGCGCGGTACAGTCTTTTGGCAGTGGCAGCGGGAATAGACGCCGTGCTTGCACTGCTAGAGCAGCAGAGTGAATGGTCAGAGGGGGCTTTCGGGGCGTTTTGCTTATTGGGGTTGGTGAAGGCGCAATTGGAACGGGTGTTGGAAGAAGAGTTGCCTGTTTCCTGAGGCTGGCCGTTCTCACTTGTTGGCATTGGCATGGCGGGAGTGCTGTGCTTTGAATTCAAAACGCCTTGCACACAAAAATGCGGACAGCAAACGTTGAAAGACCTGCCCGGATTTGGACGCCCGACTTCGTCGATGCTCCGGCCCTCTCCCCCGCCCCTCTCCCGCAAGCGGGAGAGGGGAGAAAACAAGCGGACAAGAAAAGCAGGAAGGTCGCCCGCGATAACGCGTGCGAGCGCAGCGACGCACTCCGTGCCCGAGCAGCAGACCTGAGATAGGGAGCGCGCGCAGTGCAGCCGAAGGCGTCCCACCAATAACGCCGTTAGTAGGCGGCCACCGGCCTAAAGTCGGGTTCGTCCATCCGCCCCCGAACGCCAGGCACCTCCAGGTAGCGTCAGCAGGGTGGAACCCACCCATCGCAGAACCGCGAGTCACCACCGCTGGGAACCGCCAACACCGCCTTAGCCAGCCGCTCAGGCGACGCGCTCTTTGCCTCCTTTCTGTCGCTCGGACAGAAAGGAGGTCGCCGGCTACGCCGGCGAAACAGCCACGCCAGTCAAGCACGACCACCGACCACAGTTCCAACGAATCTCAAACACTCAAACCGTAGCAACCGGCGTAACCGGCGACCCCACGGCGCCAGGCAACCTCAACGGCGGCGCCGTCAACTGAAACCGCGTACGCCCATTCCCCCGCAGCCAATCCGCCAGCTCCCGCAAATACCACAGCTCCCCCAGCGGCAACCCCAGCTTGAACAGGCAATGGTGATGCAGCGGCAGCAAAGGATGGTGCGATTCGCCGTCGGGCGCCGGGCGGGCAGGGTAGCGCTCCACCGCATAGTTATCCGCGATCAGCGCCGCGATGCCCGCGTCGGTGATCCAGTTCAGCAGCTTGTCGTCACGCCCGTCGAGCGCACAGCAGCTGTGATGCAGCACGGCCTCATCGGGCTCGCGCCGCATCGACAGCACCACTTCGGCAAAGCCCGTGCGCAGCAGCAGCATGTCGCCGCGCTCGACTTCCGCCTTGCCGGCTTCCATCGCGCGCATCAGGTCGTCGTAGCCGACGTTGCGGAAGTCCATGCCAAACACATGCGCCAGGTCCACCAGCACGCCGCGTCCCTGCATGCCCTTGACCGCGAAGTTCTCGATGCCGAGCGCGTGCGCCGCGCTGTGGTCGTGGCCGCACGGGTGCGGCGCGAAGTTGTCGTCCTCGGCGTAGTCGACCGGGCCGACGATATGCTCGTTGGCGCGGTAGCCGTTGTAGTAGACCCGCTCGGCGCGGCCATCGCCGTCGGCGTCGAAGAGCGCGCCCACATGCGCCAGCGCGTCCCATTGCGTGCTGTACTGCAGGCACATCAACACCTGGTCGTCGCTGATCACATCGGTTGCGGCTGGATCCACCTTCGCCAACGGGAAATTGGTGTACGGCGAGTCTTCGCGGAAGGTGGGCCGCAGCACCGGCGGATGACGACGGGGATTGAGCTTGTTGCCGCCGGGGTAGTCCAGCGGCAGTGAGAGACAGAAGCTCAGGCCGGCCTGCACCTCGCGCGCGCCCTTGATGACCTGTTCGGGCCCGATCAGGTTGATGCGGCCGAGCTGGTCGTCAGGGCCGAAGTCGCCCCAGTTGGAACCTTGCGGACGTTGCTTCCAGCGCATGGGTCATGCCTCCTGTCGTGTGGCCGGCCGCGGGAACGGCCAGCGGAATGGAATTCGGAGCCGGGCGGGATGTTGCGTAGGGCCGGCGCATGGATTGGCCGGTGCCATGTGGCATGAAACCGGTTGCACTCTTATAGGCCATATCGCAGGGAACGGTCACTTTGCGGCGCAGCAAAGGTGCTGTCGTCTCATCGCCGGGCAGCGTCATCTTTATATGTTGTCGTACAACATTGGCGAAATGTACGACTCAATTCTCTCGAATCTGGCCCGATTTAGGGATAACCCGCACCCCCGCAAGCGATGAAGTCGGTAAAATGTTGTCAGACAACGTAACACATGCCCTGGTTGGCTTGAATGGGCAGGAGAAGACATGGCAGTGACCCCTACAGCGGCAGCGCAGGCATCGCGACCCCTCTACATCACGATGCATGCGGACGACAACGTCGCCATCGTGGCCAATGATGGGGGGTTGCCAGCAGGCACCATCTTCCCGTGCGGCCTGGTGCTTGCCGAAGCCGTCCCGCAAGGCCACAAGGTCGCACTGGCCGACCTGCGCGAAGGCGACGCGGTGATCCGCTACAACGTCGTGATCGGCTACGCGCTCAAGGACCTGCCGCGCGGCAGCTGGGTCAACGAGCGGGTGATCCGCATGCCGGCCGCACCCGGGTTGGAGGACCTGCCGGTCGGCACGCGCGTGACGCCGCTGCCGCCGCTGGACGGCTATACCTTCGAGGGCTACCGCAATGCCGACGGCTCGGTCGGCACGCGCAATATCCTGGGCATTACCACCACGGTGCAGTGCGTCGAAGGCGTGGTCGAGTTCGCGGTGCGCCGCATCAAGGAAGAACTGCTGCCGAAGTACCCCAACGTCGACGACGTGGTCGGGCTGGAGCACACCTATGGCTGCGGCGTGGCCATCGACGCGCCCGATGCCGGCATCCCGATCCGCACCATCCGCAATATCGCGCTGAACCCCAACTTCGGCGGCGAGGTGATGATCGTCAGCCTGGGCTGCGAGAAGCTGCAGCCGGCGCGCCTGATCGGAGCCGGCACCATCCCGATCCAGAAGGCGGGCGAACCCGATGTGGTGTGCCTGCAGGACGAACAGCACGTGGGCTTCGCCTCGATGATCGATTCGATCATGGCCACCGCCGAGAAGCACCTGCAGCGCCTGAACGCGCGCCGGCGCGAGACCTGTCCCGCATCGGACCTGGTGGTGGGCGTGCAGTGCGGCGGCAGCGATGCCTTCTCCGGCGTTACGGCCAATCCCGCGGTGGGCTTTGCCACCGACCTGGTGGTGCGCGCCGGTGGCACGGTAATGTTCTCCGAGGTAACCGAGGTCCGCGACGGCATCGACCAGCTCACCGCGCGCGCGGCCACGCCCGAAGTGGCCGAGGCGCTGATGAAGCAGATGGCCTGGTACGACGCCTACCTCGAGAAAGGCAAGGTCGACCGCAGCGCCAACACCACGCCCGGCAACAAGAAGGGCGGGCTGTCCAATATCGTCGAAAAGGCGATGGGCTCGATCGTCAAGTCCGGCACCGGCCCGATCCACGGCGTCAGCGGCCCGGGAGAAAAGGTCACGCAGAAGGGCCTGATCTACGCCGCCACGCCGGCGGGCGACTTTGTCTGCGGCACGCTGCAGCTGGCCGCCGGCATGAATCTCCACGTCTTCACCACCGGCCGCGGCACGCCGTACGGGCTGGCCGAAGTGCCGGTGGTCAAGGTCTCCACCCGCAATGACCTGGCGCGGCGCTGGCACGACCTGATGGACGTCAACGCCGGCCGCATCGCCACCGGCGAAGCCACCATCGAGGAAGTGGGCTGGGAACTGTTCCACACGCTGCTGGCCGTGGCCAGCGGCAAGAAGTCATGGGCGGAGCATTGGAAGATCCGCAATGCGCTGGTGTTGTTCAATCCGGCGCCGGTGACTTGAAGGCTGGGCTTACTGGCGCGATGCGTGTCCCCGCAACGGCTTCAGCAAATACCCCAGCCCGTTGTGATCCAGTTCATGCATCAGCGCCAGCAGCGCGCCGATCTGTCCCGGCGGAAAGCCTTCGCGCGCGAACCAGTTCAGGTAGTTGCCCGGCAGGTCGGCGATCAGCGTGCCCTTGTGCTTGCCAAAGGGCATGGTGACGGTGACCAGGCGTTTCAGGGCGTCGGCGTCGAAGTCGGTCATGGGAGCAAGCAAAGCGGAAAGCGCCACGCTACCACAGTGGCGCTGGCGATAACGGAACTCAGGTAGCGCGTGGGCGCGCGTGGGCAGAGGCGGCGGTTGCCTCCGCCACCGCGGCGCGCACGCAGTCGGCCAGCAGTTCCGCGGCACGGGACCGCGTGGCGCGCGCCGCGCGCGCGATCACCAGCGGCTGGCGCACGGTGTCTTCGCGGATCGGTTTCTCGACCACGGCGGTGATCTGCGATGAAGCGGGCGCCTGCGTGATCAGCAGTGCCACGCCCAGGCCGTTGGCGACCATGCCGCGTGCCAGTTCCAGCGAGGTCGCGCGGTAACGCACCTCGGGCTGCAGCCCGTATTGCCAGAACGGCGCCATCAGGAATTCGCGGCTGTGCGGCAGGTCGATCAGGATCAGCGGTTCCTGCGCCAGCTCGTGCAGCGAGATGCTGCCACGGCGCCGTGCCAGCCGCGAGCCCGCGGGCACCAGGCCGTAGGGCCGCAGCTCGGCCAGCAATTCGCGCTCGAGGTCGTCGGGCATGCCGACGTCGTAGCTCAGCGCCAGCTCGATCTGGCCGCCGTGCAGCCAGTCCTCCAGCTGGGCCAGGTCACCCTCGACAAAACGCACCGCCAGGTTCGGATAACGCTCGCGCGCCAGGCGCAACAGCACCGGCAGGTAGACCGGTGCCAGCGTACGGAACACCCCGATCTGCACTTCGCCGGCCGCGCCGTCGCCGCTCTTGTCGACTTCAAACGCTGTCGCCGCACCCAGGATCTGGCGCGCTTCGGCCAGCTTGCGCACGCCGAAGCGGGTCAGGGTCATGCGCGCGCCGGCGTCGCGGGCAAACAGGGCGTCCTCGAACAGCGTCTCCAGCTCGCGGATGGCGACGGAGATCGACGGCTGCGACACGTTCAGCAGCCGCGCAGCCGCCGTGGTGCTGCCGGTTTCCGCGGTCGCGGCGAAATAGCGCAACCGCCGCAGCGAGATGCGGGAAACAGGCATCAGGAAATCCTATAGGTGCTAGTCGAATTCCATATTTTACTTGATAGCTTGCGCTGCGCAGAATCGAGCCACTGAAACGCAAGCCATGCGGCTTGCCAGCCATCGAGGAGCAAGCCTTGGATCCTTTCAGCGATTCCACGCATTCCACGCATTCCACCCATTCCGACCTGCCGTTGGCCGGCATCCGCGTGATCGATTTTTCGCGGGTGCTGGCGGGCCCTTATTGCACGGCGCTGCTGGGCGACCTGGGCGCCGAGGTGATCAAGGTCGAGCCGCCGGGCGGCGACGACTACCGCGCCGTCGGGCCCTTCGTTGACGGCAGGAGCGGCTTGTTCTCGGCGATGAACCGCAACAAGCAGAGTATCGTCATCGATCTGAAAACGGCGGCGGGGCTGGAGCTGGCCCGCGCGCTATGTGCGCGCGCCGACGTGGTGGTGGAGAATTTCCGCCCGGGCGTGGCGGACAAGCTCGGCATCGGCTATGAGGCGCTGCGGGCGCTGAATCCGTCGCTGGTCTACGCGAGCGTGTCGGGTTTCGGCCAGACCGGGCCGGAATCGCACCGGCCGGCCTACGACATCATCCTGCAGGCGATGTGCGGGCTGATGGATGCCACCGGCGCGCCCGACGGTGCGCCGACCATGCTCGGCGAGGCGGTCTCCGATGCGGTCAGCGGGCTCTTTGCCTCATGGGGCGTGCTGGCGGCGCTGCTGGCGCGCGAGAAGAACGGGCGCGGCACGCATGTCGATGTGTCGATGTTCGACGCCACGCTGAGCCTGAGCGCGACGCTGGTGGCGCGCTATGCCGCCACCGGGCAGGCGCCGCAACGGGTGGGCAACCGCCACCCGTCGTCCGCGCCGTTCGGCGTGTACCGCGCCGCGGACGGGTTCTACGTGGTGGCGGTGCTCAACAACAAGCTGTTCCACACGCTGGCCCAGACCATCGGCTGCCCGGAGATGGCGCACGACCCGCGCTTTGCCGACGACGAATCGCGCTGCCGCTTCGAGCCCGCGCTGCGCGCCGGGCTGGAAGCGTGGTCGTCAGGCCTGACCGTCGCCGAGGTGAACCGCCGGCTGGGCGCGGCGGGCATACCGGTCGCGCCGATCCGCAATGTCAGGCAGGCGCTGGAGAGCGAGCATGCCGTCCATCGCGGCCTGCTGACCGAAGTGGCCGGGCCGGATGGACGCACCGTGCGGCTGCCGTCGCAGCCGGTGAAGTTCTCTGGCTATGGCCCCAACCGTGTCACGCCCGCGCCCGAGTTGGGGCAGCACACCGGGGCCATCCTGGCCGCGCACGATTTCAGCAAGGAGACACAACATGCCTAATATGCTCAAGCGACTGGGCGTCGAGCCGGACGACCTGGAAATCGCCGATGCCATCGCCCGCTACGCGCAGAGCGAGCTGGCGCCGAAGGCGGCCGAAGTGGACCGCGCGGAGACGTCCACCACGCGCTATGTGCCGCAACTGGCCGAACTCGGCCTGATGGGGATGAACCTGCCGGAACGCTGGGGCGGCACGGAGACTTCGCCGGTGGCGCTGATCCTGTCGCTGGTGGAGGTTGCCAAAGCCTGCGCTTCGACGTCATCGATGCTCGGCGCGCACTACCTGGCCACCGATTCCATCCTGATCGGCGGCGACGACAGCCAGCGTGCGCGCTACCTGCCCGACGCGGCGGCCGGCACGCGGCTGGGCGCGTTTGCGCTGACCGAGCCGCGCGCCGGCTCCAACCCGGCCGACATGGCCACGCGCGCCACGCCTGAAGGCGAGGGCTACCGGCTACGCGGGGTCAAGCACTTCATCTCCAACGCCGAGGCGGCGGACTTTATCGTGGTCTATGCCAAGACCGACCCGGCCGCGGGCACGCGCGGCATCAGCGCCTTCGTGGTCGACCGCCGCAGCGACGGCGTGCAGGTGGCGCCGGCGGAGAAGCTGATGGGCATCCACGGCGCGCCGGCCCATGAGGTGGCGCTCGACTGCTTCGTGCCCGCCGCCAACCGGCTGGGGCCGGAGGGGACGGGATTCCGCACCGCGATGAAGGTGCTCGACAACAGCCGGCTCGACGTCGCTGCCACCAGCCTTGGCATTGCCGAGGCGGCGCTGGCCTGCGCGGTGGACTGGGCCCGGCAGCGCCAGGTGGGCGGCGAGCCGCTGGCGCGCAAGCAGGGCCTGCAATGGATGTTCGCGGACATGCGCACGCGGCTGGAGGCGGCGTGGTTGCTGACGCTGCAGGCCGCGGCGCGGCGCCGCGACGGCGAGCCCTTTACCGAGCAGGCGTCGATGGCCAAGCTCTATGCGTCGGAGATGGTGGGGTTCGTCACCGATGCCGCGCTGCAGATTCACGGCGGCTATGGCTACACGCGCGAAATGCCGCTGGAGCGGCTGGTGCGCGATGCGCGCATCCTGCGCATCTACGAGGGCTCGTCGGAAATCCAGCGGACGGTGATCGCGCGCGCGGTGCTGGGGTAGGGCCGCCGGAAGGCCAGCGGCGCGGGTCAGGCCGTTTCGGGGGTGTCAGGCGTAGCCGGCGTTGCCGGTGCCTGTGCCTGTGCCTCGGCAGGCGCCGCGACTGCTTCCGCCGCGTCCGCAGCGGCGGGCGCCGCAGCGACTGCAGGCGCGGCAGCCTTGGCCTTCTGGCGTGCGGCGCCGGCGCGGCGCGCCTTCAGTTGCTGGGCGCGCTTGGCATCCGCCAGCGTGACCACGCCGGCCTCGTTGCCGTCCAGGTCCAGCCGCTTGGCGCCTTCCACCATGCACGACCAGTAGCGCGCGCCGCTGCACCAGGTACGGATCGCCTCGCGCAGTTCGGCCTCGTCCAGGCCGAGCTTTGCCGCATGCTGGGTCAGGTCTTCGAAGGTGCCGATCTTCAGCGGCACCTTGGGCGCCGGGTTCTTGGGGAAGGCCTTGGGGAAGTGCTTCTGCAGCCGGGCAATGGAATGCACCACCGGATCGACCTGCTTGGCCGGCGCCGCGGCAGGCGCCGCGCGGCGGCCCTTGGCGCCCGCGGGCGTGTCCGCACCCGCGCCGGTACGTTCGCCGTCACGGGGGCGCTTCGGCGCGCCCTTGGATGCGCCCTTGGACGTGCCTGTCGACGCGTCGCCGGTCGTGCCGCTGGTCGCGCCTTTGCGCGGGCCCTTGCGCTCGCCCTTCCTGGATTCGGCGGCCGCCTTCTTGGCGAGTTGGTCCCTGAGTGCTGCCAGTTGTTCGAAGCCCATGATGTCTGCCGTTGTGTGAACCGGGATTGTATCAAGGCCGGGCAGCTGGCATACCCCGCGGCATCGGGTGGCTTCCGCAGCGGGCGGCGCACACGGCGCCTACGGCCTGGCCCGGGCCTGGGCCGCGAAGGTCCGCCACTCGCGGAACACGGCATCCAGGCAGGCGGCGGTGTCGCAACGGTCACGCTTGTTCCGGAACGCGGCGATATCTGTCTCGTTGATGGTCCCCGCCTTGAGCAGCCGTTGCTGGTCGGCGTAAATGCGCTGGTAGCCCATGGAAAACAGCGCGGATTCGCAGACCAGCCGCTGCGCCTGGGTGGCGACGGCCGGTCTGGCGGACGGGTCGCAATCGATATCGGTGGCCCGGGCGGTGCCCAGGCAGATCACGCCGGCTAAGGCCACGCCAAGGCGGGCGAGGAGGGAGAGGGAAGGACAGCGGTGCATGGCGGGTTTGCAGGAGTCGCCGGGCCCGGCCCGGCGAAGTGCCCGCCATGTTACAGCGCAACCGGCCCCGCAGGCTTGCTGCAGGGCCGCCGGCATCACATCCGTCCCTTCCAGGGCACCAGCCACTTGGCCAGCTTGCGCATCAGCAGGTCAAACACGTAGGCGATCAGCCCGATCAGCACGATGCCCATGATCACCACGTCGGTGCGCAGGAAGTTGGAGGCATTGAGCACCATCTGGCCCAGCCCGGCCGTGGCCGCCACCATCTCGGCGGCCACCAGCGTGGTCCAGCCGAAGCCGATGGCGATGCGCATGCCGGTCAGGATATCGGGCAGCGCCGCCGGGATCACCACATGGCGCACTACCTGCCAGGGGCTCGCGCCCATCGAGTACGCCGCGTTGATCTGCTCGATCGTGACCGAGCGCACGCCCGCCTGCGCCGACATCGCCAGCGGCGCGAAGCAGGCAAGGAAGATCAGCAGCACCTTCGAGGTCTCGTCGATGCCGAACCAGATCACGATCAGCGGCAGGTAGGCCAGCGGCGGCAGCGGGCGGTAGAACTCGATCGGCGGATCGAAGATGCCGCGCGCGATGCGCGACACGCCCATCATCACGCCGATCGGCACCGCGGTGGCGACCGCCAGCGCGAAGGCGCCGAACACGCGCAGCATGCTGGCGGCGAAATGCTCGGTCAGCGGCTGGCCGCCCTGCAGGTTGCCCTGCCAGGCATCGATAAAGGCGGTGAAGATCGACTCGGGCGTGGGCAGGAACAGCGGCGGCAGCCAGCGCAGGTGGCTGGCCAGCCACCATAGCGCCAGCAGCAGCACCACGGTGATGGTGGAAATGCGCGAGCTGGACCCTTCGCCAGGCAGGCGGTAGCCCGACACGGTCTTCATGGGGCGGCCGGGCGGGGCCGCGGGCGCCGCGCCGGCATGCGGCGGCGGCTCGATGCGTTGGACGGTAGCGGACATCTGCTTCTCCTCAGGCGGTGGCATGGATCAGATCGACGATCTCTTCGCGGTAGCGGATGAACTCCGGGTCGGACTTGACCGCGCGGGCGTCGCCGCATTCGATGAAGCGGCGCGCGAACGGCAGTTCATAGGTGTGGGCGATGCGCCCGGGCGAGGGCGTCATCACGATCAGCCGCGTGGCCAGGAACAGCGCCTCTTCCACGCTGTGGGTGATGAAGAAGACGATCTTCTGCTCGCGCGCCCACAGCTTCAGGATCAGCGCCTGGATCGACTCGCGCGTGAGCGCGTCGAGCGCGCCCAGCGGCTCGTCCATCAGCATCACCGCCGGATCGCAGGCGAGCGCGCGGGCAATGCCCACGCGCTGCTGCATGCCGCCTGAGAGCTGGTAGACCGGCTTGGCGGCGACGCTTTCCAGCCCGACCGCGGCCAGTTTTTCATGGGCGATGCGCAGCCGCTCGGCGCGGTTGACGCCGCGCAGGCGCAGGCCCAGCGCGACGTTGTCCTCGACGCTGAGCCACGGCATCAGCGCATGCTTCTGGAACACCACGCCGCGCTCGGCGCCGGGGCCGTGCACGGGCTTGCCGCTCAGCCGGATCTCGCCTTCCGACGGCTCCATGAAGCCTGCAATGCATGACAGCAGGGTGGTCTTGCCGCAGCCCGAGGCACCCAGCGCGACCACGAAATCGCCGCGCTCCATGGTGAGGTTGACCTGCGACAGTGCCAGCGTCTTCGCGCCGCCGGCCGTGCCGTAGTTGACACTGACATTATCGATTTCGAGTTGATACATGATCGGCTTCCGCAACAGGATCGACGGGACCGCCGCATGAAAGCAGGGGGGAGCGGCGGCCAGCTTCAGCGACTGGGGTGCGTGGTCAGCGCAGCGCCCGCTTGGCCCATTCCGCGTTGACGCCGGGACCGTAGTCCGGCAGCACGGTCTGGATGGTGCCCTGCTCCTTGAGGAACTGCGCCGCCGACTGCAGCGCGCGCGCGGCACCGCCGCCGAGCCAGCGCTCGGACACCTGCTCCTGCAGCGTGGGGAAGCTGTACAGCGCCATGCTGGCGGGCACGGTCTCGGGCTTGGCGCCGGAGACCTTGGCCACGGCCTTCACCATGGGCGAATCCGCGGTCCACGACGCCTTGTTGTTGCGGTAGTTCTCGTCCGCCGCGGCCAGCACGCGCACCAGCTTGACCATGAACTCGGGGTTCTCGCGCGCGAACTTCTTGTTGGCGATCATGCCGTCGAAGGTCGCCTTGCCGGTGTCGGCGGCGATCTGTCCCGAGGTGGTCAGCACCGTGCCCGACTGCTTGAGCTTGGCCAGCACCGGGTCCCAGATAAAGGTGGCGTCGATATCGCCGCGCTCCCATGCGGCGGCCACCTCGGGCGGGCGCATATTGACGATGCGCACGTCCTTCGGATTGATCTTCGCGCGCTCCAGTGCGACCAGCGTGTGGTAGTGCGTGGTCGACACGAACGGCACGCCGATGCGCTTGCCCTTCAGGTCGGCAACGCTGGCGATCTTGCTGCCGTTGCGCGCGACCATGGCTTCGGCCGCGTTGATGTCGTCCAGGATCCAGAACAGCTCGACATCGAGTCCTTGCGACAGCGCCGAGGCGATCGGCGAGGTGCCGGCTTCGCCGATGGCGATCTGGCCCGACGCCATGGCGCGGATCACGTCCCCGCCGCCGCCGAACTGCCGGAACGAGACCGTGTAGCCGGTCTGCTTTTCCAGCTCCTTCATGTCCTGCGCATAGCGCCAGGGCACGACCATGTCCTGGTAAGCAATCACTACATTCTTGTTTTGGGCCTGCACGGTCTGTGCGGCCGGCGCCAGCGCCGCCGCCAGGGCGAAATACATCGCGATCTGCTTGATCCACCGCATGGTTGTGCTCCTCGGATGAGAAATGGGTTTGGGGGTCACGGCTTTATAGGTGAGCCCGATTCCGGGCCTATAGGACCAGTTGCCGGAATTCGGTGGGGCCAGAAGCGGCCGCGCGCGCGCAGGCCGCGCCGGGCCGCGGGGAGCGGTGGCGCTGGGCTGCGTCAATCATGGAATTCCTGTACCGGCCGCGGCGGGCGCCAGGGCCTCGCCTGCGCCGCTTGCGGCGTCAACGCCGCGGGCTCGTCGCGCTCAGGCGCTCAGGGAGAACCCGGAGTCGAAGGTCTGCCGCACATCGAGCCGTTGCCTGAGCAGCCCTGCCTTCAGGTAGAAGTCCGCGGTGCGCTGCTGCTCGGCGATCAGTGCCGCGTCGATGCTGCGCCACTGCGTGCGGCGCCGCTCGAACTGCAGCCGCGCTGCCTGCGGCGAGATGCCGATGATGCGGGCCAGCGTCGCCGAGAACTCCGGCACATGCTGGTAGGACCACTGCTGCGCGCGCACCACGCGGTGCAGGAAGTCCTGCAGCACCGCGCGCTTGCTTGCCAGCGCGGCGTCGGTCGCGGCCAGGTAGCTGAGGCCGGACCACAGCCCGCGGCCGCTGACCAGCACGCGCGCGTGCTGGCTGGTTTCCGCCATCGCGGTATAGGGCTCCCACGTGGCCCAGGCATCGATCGAGCCGCTGCTCAGCGCCAGCTTGGCATCCGCGGGCGGCAGGAAGCGCAGGTTGGCATCGTCCGGCTTCAGTCCGGCCGATTCCAGCGCCTTGAGCGCGATCAGGTGCCCGATCGAGCCGCGGTTGGTGCCGATGCTCTTGCCTTTCAGGTCTGCCGCCTGCCGCAGGGGCGAGTCGGGTCGCACCAGCACCGCGGTGCCGTAGGGGTCCGAGCGGTTGGCGCCGATCAGCCGGATGCGCGTGCCGGCGGCCAGCGCGAAGATGGCCGGCGCATCGCCGATCGGGCCGCTGTCGACCGCGCCCGCGTTGAGCGCCTCGGCCAGCGGTGCCGCGGCGGGGAACTCGGTCCACTGGATGTCATAGGCCAGGCCCTCGAGCGCGTTGGCGGATTCGAGCAGTGCGCGCAGGCCGCCCTTCTGGTCGCCGGCCTTTAGCACCGGGCGGCCCTGTGCACGCGCATCGCCGGCGGCGAAGGGGGTGAAGGTGAGGAGGGGGCCGGAGGCGAGCGCGGCCGTGGCGGCGGCGCCGCGGCGCAGGAACTGGCGTCGGGAAGCTGTCATGGCGTTCGGGGTGTTCGGGTGTTCGATATCGGAATCCCCGAACGTACGCGTGCCGCGTCCGCGCACCAACGAATAAATCCGCGCTTCGATATGCGTGGCAGGCGGCGGGCAGCGCCGCGGCGGATGCGCTCAGTCGAGCCCGGCGGACTCGGCGGGATCCCGTTGCGAACGGATGTCCTCCGGACTGAGCAGGATATAGCCGAGCGACTTGAGCAGCTGCACGGCTTCCAGTTCGGCGTCGAGATACACCGGGCGTTCCGGGGTGCGCGCGCGCTGCGCCGGCGGCGGCCACGGGGCGCTGCCGTGCGTGGCCAATGGCGCCAGCGGCGCCGTGTCCTGCAGCCAGCGCGCGGTCAGGATGCGGCAGTGCTCCAGGTTGGGTTTCCACGACACGTCGACGGCCGCATTGAACCGGCCGGTGCAAAGGCGCAGCCGCTTCAGCGCTTTCAGCCAGCCGACGAAGGCCTCGGGCTCGGCCGGCTGGTAGCCGCGCAGCAGGGTCGCGAGATAGTCCTGCGCCGTGCCGCCGTCCAGCGCCGGGTCATCGTCGAGCAGGGCAATTTCAAGCGCCACGTGCTTGCGGCCGTCGTGGTCGTAGATGGTGCATTCGCTATCGACCACGCCTTCGCGCAGCAGCTCGCACAAGAGCGCCCAGGCCCTGGGGTTCTTGTCGAGCCGGCTTTCCAGCGTGGGGTCGATGCGGGCGAGCAGTTCCGGCATGGTGCGCACCTCGCCGGACTGTGCCGCCGCCGCGAATGCCATCGCGTTGGCGGAAGGCCTGTCCCCATGTGCAATCCGTTGCAGCGAGGCATCCTTGAGTTCGCCGATTTCCGCGGCGGTGTCGACCGCGTGCATCCATGCATAGTCTTCCAGGCTGGCGCACAGCTTGCGCGCCGCGCGGGCCAGCTGGCCCCCCAGCGACTGGACAAAACCGGTGCACAGCGCGCACCGGCATTCGAGCCGGCCCGCGTGCAGGAATCCGGCATAGAGCCGCTCCTGGTGTCCGCAATGCGCGCATTCGAGCGAAAAGCCGCCCTGGCGCCCCGGCCGCTGCGATGCCAGCAAACCATCGACCTGGTACTGCGCCCGGCCACCGCAGCATGGGCACAGCCATTGCAGCTTGTGCGCGCCGTCGCGCGGGGCGACGGCGCGCTCGAACTGGCGCGCGATGGCGCTGCGCGGGATGCCCTGGGCGCGCCCGACCACATCGGCGCAATAGCCCCAGTAGCAGTACGAGTGGGCCAGCTCAGCCTGTTCCGCGGACAGCTGCCGCAGTGCCGGCAGCACCGCCGTGCTGCGGCGGATCTCGGGCGCGAGGGCGTCGACGAGCTCCGGCCCGCCCGGCATCGCGGCCTCGAGCGCGGCACGGCTTTGCTCCAGGAAATCGGGTACGTAGACCCGGCGGATGAAGTCCTCGTTCTCCAGCCAGAACAGGTGGCCCGGAAGCGTTTCCAGTGCCTCGATGCCGTCCCTGACTTCTGTCATGCCGGCGCAGGCGAGAAACGTGAACGGCTTACTAAACAGGAATTGGTCTGTCATGTTGTCGTCAACGGCGTATCGCGCCCACGAGCCCCCACATGCTCGTGTGCGATCGACTCACCCCGTGACCAGGCCAAGGCAACGTGCGGAAGGCGCCAGCCGGCAGCGCGCTTCCCCGCTTTGGGGGACTTGCCCCTTGTTGTTGTTCAGTTCATGCGAATGCTGCGCGGATTTTTATCCGTCGCATTGGAAAGCATAGGCGACACGGCGGCTTCGATACAGGGGAATCGAGAAGCATTGCGCAATGCTCCGCGCCACCCGATGCAGCGCTTGCAGTGATGATCTCGACGCCTGGAAGCCGCTGGCGACGCGGTCTGGCAAGTCCGCGTCGCCGGCACGCCGCTTACAGCGGCGCAGGCTGGGGCGGTGCCGCGGTGGCTGCGGCCGCGGGCTTCTTGCCGCCGCCGCTGTAGGCGAAGTACCTGGCCTTGGCGCCCCTGGCCCAGTAAGCCACGGTGAAGTGCTTGCTGTCGCGCCCGTAGAGCAACTCCAGGCTGCCATTGGCGGCGCTCCATTCGGCATAGCCGTTCTCCGCCGCGCCTTCGGTCTTGCGCACGGCGGCATAGCGCTCGTCCAGCTTCCTGCGCACCTCTTCCATGGCAGGGCGCTCGAAGGTCATGGTGACCAGCGCCACCGCATCCTGCGCATCGCAGTTCAGCACCACGCGCGACAGGCCAGGCAGATGGAAGCGCTCGAGGTGCTTCAGTTCCACCGTATCGCCGCCGGCCCACTCGGAGGTGCCGGTCCTGGCATGGTTCTGCGGTGGCGACAGGCGCGAGCATTTGGCCTTGCCCAGTTCCAGGCCCAGCGGCGCCGCGGTATTGCCGGCCGGCTCGGGCTGGGCCGCGGTGGTGGCGGCGTGGACGGAAACGGTGGCCAGCAGTGCGGCGCAGAGCAGGGAGAGCTGCTTCATGTTGAGGCGGGAAAAGGCTTTCACGTTTTGGAATGGTGTTGGATGCGAGATTCTAAAGCCTTCTTGCCCGGACTCTTCCTCGCTTTCGCGCCGCTTTCGCCTGAACGGGTGAGGCGACGCTATGACGTGGCCCGCTCCAGCATCCATCGCCGCGTGCCGGCCCAGAATGCCAGCGCCAGCAGGCTGACCCCTGCGCCCAGCATGCACACGCCGCGCCATCCTGCAACGTCATAGGTCGCCGTGGTGGCAAGCGCGCCCAGGCCGCTGCCGGTCGCATAGAACAGCATGTAGGCGCCGACCAGCCGGCTGTGCGCGGTGGCGTCGGCGCGGAAGATCATGCTCTGGTTGGTCACGTGGATGGCCTGGCCGCCCAGGTCGAGCAGCACAATGCCGAGCGCGAGCGGCCACAGCGAGGCGCCCAGCCATGACAGCGGCAACCACGCCGCCACCAGCAGCACAAGGGCCGCGAAGGTGGTGCGCTGGCCGAGGCCCTGGTCGGCCCAGCGCCCCGCGCGGGCAGCAGCCAGGGCACCGGCCGCGCCGACCAGCCCGAAGGCGCCGATGGCAGTGTGCGACAACTGGTAGGGCGGGGCGCTCAGCGGCAGCACCAGCGCGCTCCAGAAGATATTGAACGCGGCGAACATCAGCAGCGCGATCATGCCGCGGATCTGCAGGACCCGGTCGCTGCGCAGCAGCGCCAACATCGACCACACCAGGCTGGCATAGCGCATGCGCTGCGCGGGACCGGGCAGCACCGGCAGCGAGCGCCACAGCAGCAGGGCCAGCACCAGCATGGCCGCGGCGGCGCAGACATAGACGCTGCGCCATCCGGCCAGGTCGCTGACACCGCCGGCGACCACGCGCGCCAGCAGCAAGCCGGCAAATACGCCGCCCTGCGCGGTGCCGACCACGTGCCCGCGTTCCCGGGGCGCCGCCGCAGCGGCCGCATACGCGATCAGTCCTTGCGTCATGGCGGTGCCGAACAGGCCGGTCAGCAGCATCCCCGCCAGCAGCATCGTGACCGATGGCGCCAGCGCCACCATGGCCAGCGCGCCGGCCAGCGCCAGCACCTGGGCCAGCATCAGGCGGCGGCGCGGCAGCAGGTCGCCGAGCGGCACCAGCAACAGCAGTGCCAGTGCACAGCCGGCCTGGGTGGCGGTGACCACGCCGCCGATGGCGGCGGCACCGATGCCGAAGTCCGCCATCAGCGCGTCCAGCAGCGGCTGCGCGTAATAGACGTTGGCCACGCTGAGCCCGCTGGCGCAGGCGAACAGCAGCACCGCGGCGCGCGGCAGCGGTGCGGGCAAGGCCGCGGGATGGGGGGTGGGCGCTGCCGGGGCCGGCGCGCGCGAGCAGGCTTCCATATCGCTTCCATGTGGTTGCAAATCAAAACCAGTTGAAGCGTAAGCCTGCTAGTTTTAAAATGCAACCACTTTGACAGCGGGCGATGCGCCCAAGGCTAGCCAGACATGGTCACCCGCAAGGATCCGAGCGAAGACACTTGCCCCGTGGCGCGCGCGCTGGCGCTGGTCGGCGACCGCTGGTCGCTGATGATCGTGCGCGATGCCGTCGACGGCATGCACCGCTTCAGCGACTTCCAGCGCAGCCTGGCAGTGGCGCGCAATATCCTGTCCGACCGCCTGCGCCGGCTGGTGGAAGCCGGCATCCTGGCGACGCGGCCCGCTTCGGACGGCAGTGCCTACCAGGAGTACGTGCTGACGGAAATGGGGGAGAGCCTGTTCCCCATCGTGGTGGCGTTGCGCCAGTGGGGAGAGCACCACCTGTTCGCGCGCGGCGAGCGCCGCTCGCAACTGGTGGAAAAGCGCACCGGCAAGCCGGTGCCGCCGATGATGCCGCGCGCCGGCGACGGCAAGGTGCTGTCGCACGACGAGGCGGAGGTGCGCAAGCCGCGCTAGGCGCGGGCCTGCGCCCTGGCGTTCAACTGCCGCGATAGGTGCCGAAGCTCCACGGCGAACACAGCAGCGGCACGTGGTAGTGCTGCGCGGCGTCGGCGATGGTGAAGCGCACCGGCACGATGTCGGCGAATACGTCGGGGGTGCGGAAGTAATCCGCCACCCAGAAGCGCAGCTCGAACTCGCCGGTGCGCGCCTGCGCCGGCGGCAGCATCGGCGCGTCGGTGCGCCCGTCGTGGTTGGTGCGGGTGCGCGCGAGCAGCCGGGGCGGCTGCACCGCAACGTCGAACAGCTCGACCTGCATGCCGGCCACCGGGCGGCCCAGCGATACGTCGAGCACGTGCGTGCTGATACCTGCCATGATGCGATCTCTCCGGGTTTGGCCGCGCGCTCAGCTGCCGCGGTAGTAGTTGTAGCTCCACGGCCCGAACAGCACGGGCAGGTGGATGCGCTGGCCGGCGTCGGTGACGCGCACGCGCAGCGGGATCTTCGACAGGAACGACGGTTGCGGCAGGCTGGCCTTGCGCGCGGCGAAGTATTCGTCGGCATGCAGGATCAGCTCGTAGGTGCCGGTGCGGTAGCTGTCGCCGATCAGCAGCGGCGGCTCGCTGCGGCCGTTGGCGGCCAGCGTGACGGTCTGCAGCGGCACGCGCTGGCCATGGTCGATGCGGAACATCTCCACGCGCATGCCGGCCGCGGGCGTGCCGTGGTAGGTGTCGAGCGCATGCAGCGTCAGGCGCGGGCCAAGGCCGCCTTGCTGCACCGGCGCCGCGGTCTGGTTGGGCGCGTCCGGCGTGGCGCCCCAGCTGGCGCCGGCCAGCAGCGCGCCGCCGCCCAGCGTCATCGATTGCAGCGCGAAGCGCCGGCGCGCGGGATCAAAGGTATGGTCGTCCATCTCAGGCTCCTTGACGGGCAGGCTTGCCACGCAGCTGGCGGATGCCCACCAGCACCAGCACCGCGGCCAGCACTTCGATCACGGCCACCAGGTACAGCCCGGAGGTCAGCTTGCCGGTGGTGTTCTTGACCAGCCCCATCACGTACGGGGCGCCGAAGCCGGCCAGGTTGGCCACCGAGTTGATCAGCGCCACGCCCACCGCGGCGGCGCTGCCGGCCAGGTAGCGGTTGGGCAGCTGCCAGAACACCGGGATCGCGCTCATGGTGCCCACCAGCGCGGCGGTCATTGCCAGCAGCGCGATCACCGGCGACAGCACCTGCGCGCCCAGCAGCACCGCCAGCACGGCCATGGCACCGCCGCCGACCAGCGCCGCGCCGCTGAAATGCCAGCGCACTTCGTTGCGGCGGTCGGAATGCGCGCCGTTGAGGATCATGCCGGCGGCGCCGCACAGGTACGCCACCGCGGCGATCCAGCCCACTGCCATCGGCGTGGTGAAGCCCACGTCCTTGATGATGGTCGGGATCCAGAAGGTCAGCGTCGAGTTGGCGCACAGCAGGCAGAAGAAGATCGCGATCAGCAGCCAGACCTTGGGGTTGGTGAAGAGCGTGCGCCAGTCGTGGCCGCGCTCGCCCATCGCCGCATTGTCGCGCTTGAGCGCGTCCTGCACCACGCGCTTCTCGGCGTCGGACAGCCAGCGTGCCTGCTCGGGCTTGTCGGTCATGTAGAACCAGGCAAAGATGCCGGCCAGCACCGACGGGATGCCCTCCAGGATGAACAGCCACTGCCAGCCGTGCATGCCGTTGACCCCCGCCATGCCGGTCATGATCCAGCCTGCCAGCGGGCCGCCCAGCACGCCGGCGATGGCGGACGCCGACATGAAGGTGCCGAAGGCGCGCGCGCGGCGCTGCGACGGGTACCAGTAGGTCAGGTACAGGATCACGCCGGGGTAGAAGCCGGCCTCGAACGCGCCCAGCAGGAAGCGCAGGATGTAGAACTGCGTGGGCGTGGTGACGTAGCTCTGCAGCATGCAGATCACGCCCCAGCAGATGGTGATGCGCATGATCGTCTTCTTGGCGCCGATCTTCTGCAGCAGCATGTTCGACGGCACTTCGAAGAAGAAGTAGCCCAGGAAGAAGATGCCCGCCCCAAGGCCGTACACGGCCTCGCTGAAGCGCAGCGCGTCCAGCATCTGCAGCTTGGCGAAGCCGATGTTGACGCGGTCCAGCCACGCCAGCACCCACAGCACCCCGAGGAAGGGCAGCAGGCGCCAGGTTACCTTGCGGTAGACGCTGTCCTCGGCGTCTTCGGCGGTGCCGGCGAAGACCGGTACGCCTTGTTTCGTGATCGACATGATGTCTCCTGTCTTGTGGTGTTCTGCCAGGCCGGGGCCTGGTGGCGGTGCATGCGGTCCGCCGGGTTGGGAGCAAGTATATGAATGGCCCGCCGATGCGAAACGAGGGGGCTGGTATAGGCCCCATAGCAGCGCCGATATGGGCCGCTATCCCTTGCCTGTGGCGGGTTTGCGGGAATCCGCGGCGGCCACGTGTAGACCTATGGATTACCCTGATCGGCCCGCTGCTGGGATGCCGCGCACGCGGCGCGGCGGCGCCTGTCCGGGTTCCACCAGTTGCCGTGCGGTGCGCGACACGCTACAAAGTCGCCATGGCCTGGCATACCGGCACCGCCGCGAGCGGCGGCAGCCGCACCCGCCATGCTTTCTTTGTTCCCGCCTTTATTCCCCTGCCACGGACCCAACATGATTCGCGCCGACGACCCGTTCGACACCTACCTGCTGCGCGTGCTGTGCATCCTGATCGCCGAGCAGAGCGTGTCGCGCACGGCGATCCGCCTGAACCAGTCGCAGCCGGCCATCAGCGCCGCGCTCAAGCGCCTGCGTGCGATCTTCAACGACCCGCTGCTGACGCGCGAGAAGAACGTGATGGTGCCGACCGAGCGCGCGCTGCAGCTGGCGCGCAACGCGCAGGCCGCGCTCAGCGCGCTCGACAACCTGCTGGTGTCGGACGACCGCTTCGACCCGGCCACCACCGAGCAGAGCTTCGTGGTGGCGATGCCGGACTACCTGGCGCCGCCGTTCTTTGCGCACGTGGTGCGCGCCGTGCGCCGCGCCGCGCCGCATGCGCGGCTGTCGGCGCTGCCGCTGGGGACCAGCTTCGACTATGAGCAGGCGCTGTCGGCGGGCACGGTCGATATCGTGATCGGCAACTGGCCCAATCCGCCCGAGCACCTGCACCTGTCAGTGCTGCTGGAGGACGAGGTGGTGTGCGTGGTGGCGCAGGACAGCGTGCATGCGCAGCCGGGCAAGTTCACCGCGCAGGCTTACCTGGGCGCATCGCATATCGTGCCGACGCCGTACTCGCGCGACCAGCGCGGGCTGGTGGATGCAGGCCTGAGCACCATGCGCGTGCACCGCGACAACCGGATCAGCTGTCCTTACTTCAACCTCGCGCCCAGCCTGATCCCCGGCACCGACCTGATCCTGACCACCGCGCGCCATTTCGCCAACTACCATGCGCAGCATGTGCCGCTGGCGGTGCTGGAGCCGCCGATCGAGTTCCCCTTCATGCGCTTCTACCAGCTGTGGCACCCGTCGCGCCACCGCTCCGCCGCCCATGTCTGGCTGCGCGGCATGCTGAGCGCGGCCTCGCAGGAACTGCGCGACCTGCGCGACATGCATCGCTAGCGGTATCGGTTTCTGTTATGCGATCTATAGGGCGCGGGCTCTCGCCGCTGCGGCGGGGCGTTCCTATACTCGGCCCCGTATCCAACGATCCGCCTTGCGCGGGATCCCTACGGGAGAAGCCTCCATGTCTCACCCCCTCGACCTGGCGTCGGTCAACGCCCTGGACGAAGCGGCCTTTGCCGAGGCCTTCGGCAGCGTGTTCGAACACTTTCCGCAGGCCGCGGCAGGCGCCTGGGCGCAGCGGCCGTTCGCCTCGGTGGCGGCGCTGCATGGCGCGATGATGGACGTGGTGCGCAAGCTCGACGCGCCGCGCCAGTGCGATTTCCTGAACCTGCACCCGCAGCTGTCGGCGCGCAATATCCGCGCGGGCACCATGACGGCGGATTCCAACGCCGAGCAGAAGAGCGCCGGACTGGATGCGATGTCGGTGCAGCAGGAGGCCGCGCTGGACCAGCTCAACGCCGACTACCAGGCGCGCCACGGCTTCCCCTTCATCATCTGCGTGCGCCACTACACTCGCGAAGGCATCTTTGCCGCGTTCGAGCGCCGCATCGGCCGCAGCACGCAGCAGGAACTGGACGAGGCGCTGGCGCAGATCGCGGCCATCACGCGCGGACGGCTGATGGCGCGGCTGGCCGGCTGAGCCTGGCGCCTAGCCAAAGGCTTCAAGCCCCAGCGCCAGCATCCCGACCAGCATGAGGCTGAGGGCCCAGACCGCCTCCAGGTTGAACCAGCTGCGCGAGACGAACTGCAGCCCCAGGTAGCGGTAGACCAGCCATGCCATGCCGCCGCCCATGGCAAACATGGCCAGCGTATGCAGCAGCGCGACCGCCAGCGCCATGCCCAGGTTGGCACCGGCGAGCGTGGCCGCGGCCTGGTGCCCCGGCTCGCTATCGGTTCGGCACAGGCCAAGATAGATCGGCACCAGCATCAGCCCGGCGCCATGCGCGATCGCCACCGCGAACGACCACAGTGCCAGGCGCGACGGCGCGATGCGCACCAGTGCGCGCGGATGGCCGCGCCTGAGCAGCAGCGCGATGCCGCCGGCGATCAGCAGCAGGCTGGCGCCGATGCGGATCTGCGCCTGCCAGGCGACCAGCGCGGCCAGCATGCCGAACGGCAGCGTCACCGCCAGCACCGCCAGCGCGTGCCCCGCCGCCAGATACCCCAGCGCCGCAAGCAGGGCGCGGCCGCTGTGCGTCAGCAGGCCATTCGATACCGCCAGCGGCCATCCCATCGCCGGGTTGACGCCGTGATAGAGCCCGCTGGCCAGCACCGCCGACCACAGGCCCAGCTGTTCCCAGTCGTGCCCGCTCAAGCCCTGGCCGAGGGATAGCAGAACGAATCGGTCGAGCAGTCGCCGCCTTCCAGCCGGATCTGGTGCGCGCGGTAGCCTTCGGGAAACTCGACCCAGTAGTCGTCGGCCAGCTCCAGGCCGCCGTCCGCTCCGGCGCGGGCCATGACCTGCGCGCCTGGAATGCCGTCGGGATAGAACTGCTGGTCCCAGGTGGAATACAGCGAGTTGGTCCAGTAGACGCGCTCGCCGTCGCGGCTGATCTCCACCATCTGCGGGCCGCCGGCGAAGGGCTTGCCGTTGGGGTGCGGAGTGCGGCGGACCATGCCGCCGAGATGGACCGAGCCGGCCAGCCGGGGCTTGCGCGGATCGGTGACGTCGTACTGCCGCATCTCGCCCGTGCCCCAGCACGACACGTAGAGGAATTTGTCGTCCAGCGACAGGTCGATATCGGTCACCAGCGGCGGCACCGCGCCGAAGCCTTGCAGCAGCGGCGGCAACTGGCTGGCATCGGCGGGCTCGGCCGGGATCGTCGCCGTCTTCTCGGCGTGGAACTTGCCGTCTTCGCGCCACCAGGTCCAGATCGAGCCTTCCAGGTTGGTGGTGTCGACCACCACGCCGACGAAGCCGTACTCGCGCACCGGATCATGCGCGGGCCGGACTTCCAGCGCCATCTGGTGATTCGCGCCGAGGTCGATGGTCTGCACGTTGCGCCGTGCGCGCAGGTCCCAGAAATGCAGCTTGTGGCCGTAGCGGTTGCCCAGCAGATCCTCGGGCACCAGCCCGTTCTCGAACTGCGGGGGCAGGGCCCATTCGCTCGACACCATGTAGTCGCGCGGCAGGTTCCACCAGAAGTCGTAGTGCTTCTGCTGCTCGCCGCGGTCGATCTCCCAGCGGCCCAGCACCTCGAAGGTCTCGCAGTCCATGATGAAGATGCCGGGCGGGCCATCGGTGCCATCCGGCCCGCTGCCGCCCAGCGTGCTGACATAGATGCCTTCCGGGCCGCAGTGCACGGTATGCGGCCGCGAATAGCCGGTCTTGCGGAAGATCTCGTCGGGCTCGACGATCTTGTGGATGCGTGCCTGGGTCGGATGCGGCCTGGTGTCGACGATATACAGGCGCGACGAGCGCATTCCCGGGATGATCAGGTAGCGCCGCTCCAGGAACGCATGGCCGGTCAGCGGCGACAGTGCCGACGAACAGGCGTTCCAGCCGAAGTGATGCAACTCGTCGCCCTTGTGCGTCATCGGCACGGTATGCACCACCTGGCTGTAGGTCGGCGATCCGGGCTTGACGTCGATCACCGCGAGCGCGTCGGGCTGCGCGCCGTCAGGGCTGAGCAGCACAGTGTAGGCAAAGGATTCCGCTGGCGCGTGGATCGCAAGCTCCGGCGAGGCGTGAAACGTCGGATCTGGCCGCATGTTCATGGTGAGCCCCTCCCTGGTCCTGGCGGACCTCGCGACATCGCCGGTACGTCACCTGACGCGTGGCCGAGTGCGCGGTAAGCCTACTTAGCCTAGGTCGTTCTGCATGCCGAGTCAAAGCCGCGCATGCCGCGGCGCATGCGTGGATTCATGCGGGCGGAAGGTCCGGTTTGCGAAATACAGATTGTCGGAAACACGCGGATCGCGCACAAAGGAGGCTTGATCAGGCAAAGGAACATCCGGGCGATGGACGCGGCAATCGTGGAAGGCAAGGACCAGGCTTACGGCCTCGACAATCCGGCACTGGAAAGCATCGGGGTCAGGATCACCCATTGGCGCGACGACCATGTCGAGCTGGAACTGCCGCTGGCGCCCAATATGCTCAACCGCAGCCGCGTCGTGCATGGCGGCACGATCTGCACCTTGCTCGATGCCGCCACCGGCTATGCCGGTCTCTACTCGGCGCCGGGCGAGAGCCCGCGGCATGCGGTCACGCTGTCGCTGACGTCGAACTTCCTCAGCAACGGGACCGGCAAGCTGCTGACGGCGAAGGGGATGGTCGACCGCCGCGGGCGTTCGATCTTCTTTTCGCGGGCCGAGGTGTGGCTGGATGGCGAACTGCTGGTGGCCACCGGTGTCGCCACGATGAAGTACCTGAAGTAAGCGGCCCGCCTCAGGCGCCGTCCTGGCGCCAGCGCGTCGGCGACTTGCCGAACTGCGCCGCGAACCAGCGCGAGAAGGCGCTCGGTTCCGAAAATCCCAGCAAGGTGGCGACCTGCGCCAGCGGTCGCGCCGGATCCTGCAGATGGCGCTGCGCCAGCTCGCGGCGCACCTCATTGACCAGTGTGGAAAACGTCAGGCCATCCTGTTCCAGCTGGCGCTGCAAGGTGCGCGGGCTGGTGCCGAGGCTTTGCGCGACCTGTTCCACCGCACCGCGTCCGCGCGGCAGCAGCTGGTTCAGGGTGCGCCGCACGTCCGCGGCGATGGATGGCTTGCCGGCGCCCGGTTGCAGGTCAAGGAAACCCCGCGCGTAGCCGGCCAGGCTGGCATCGGCCAGCGGATTGACGCGGTCCAGGTCACCGCTGGCAAGCACCAGCCCGTCGAAGTCCGAACCGAATTCGATGCGCGGCCCGAACAGGCGCCGGTGGAGGCGCAGGTCGGCCGGCGCCGCATGCGCGAAATGCACGCTGTGCGGCATCCACGACTCGCCCAGGATGGCGCGGATCAGGCTGTGCAATGCGGCCACGGTCAGCTCCATCGCCTGCCTGCCCGGCTGTTGCCGTCCGGTTTGCAGCGTCACGTGCAGCACCGCGACACCGGGATGCTCGGTGACCAGGATGGCGATGGAGTCGCTGAGCCAGTGGCGGTAGCGCTCGATCTCGGCCAGGGCGTCGCGCAGCGTGGGCTGGTGCTGCAACAGCAGGCTGACCGGGCCGAAGTCCGACAGGCGCCACGATTCCCCCACCATCAGTCCCAGCGAATGGCAGCCCGTCTCGCGCGCGGAGGCCTCCAGCACTTCCGCCAGGCGCTGCTCCGGAATGCGCAGGTCGGGCGTGTACAGGCACGCCTGGTCCAGGCCTGCCCGGGCCACCATCCGCACCGGATCCAGGCCCGCGCCCCGGGCGATTCCCAGGTATTTGGTCAGCGATGCGCTGCGAACGAGGACGGTCATGGGGGCTGCCGCGAGAGTGGGGTGGGGGCGTCGGTCGTGGCCGTCGTCAAATGGCAAATCGTGGCGCGATCGGTCAAGGGCGCTGCGCCCCGGCTGTCTCACAATCGACTGCGCCGCGCCAATGATAGCGGCGCGGGCAGGACACCACAATCAGGAGACAGCCTTGGCCAAAGCCATTCGCATGTATGAGACCGGAGGCCCCGAAGTCCTCCGCTACGAGGACGCCGAAGTCGGCGATCCGGGCCCGGGCGAGGTACGAATCCGCCACGTCGCGGTCGGGCTCAACTATGCCGACACTTACTTCCGCAACGGCACCTACCCCGTGCCGTTGCCCAGCGGCATGGGGGTCGAGGCGGCCGGCGTGGTGCAGGCGGTGGGCCCGGGCGTGACCCACATCGTGGAGGGCGACCGCGTCACCTATACCGGCTTCACCAACACACTGGGTGCCTACTGCACCGAGCGCCTGGTGCCCGCCGCGCCGCTGATCCGCCTGCCGGATGCGATTTCCTTCGAGACCGCCGCGGCGATGACCATGCGCGGCCTGACCTCGGCCTACCTGATGCGCCGCATCTATCCGTTCAGCGGCGGCGAGACCATCCTGCTGCACGCGGCCGCCGGCGGGGTGGGGCTGATCGTCTCGCAATGGGCCAGGCTGCTCGGCCTGACCGTGATCGGCACGGTCTCGACCGAAGCCAAGGCCGAGCTGGCGCGCGCGCATGGCTGCGACCACGTCATCGACTACAGCCGCGAGGACGTGGCAACGCGGGTGCGCGAGCTGACCGACGGCACGGGCGTGTCGGTGGTGTTCGACAGCGTCGGCCGCAGCACCTTCCAGGGCTCGCTGGATTCGCTCAGGCGGCGCGGGCTGATGGTCTGCGTCGGCACCGCCTCGGGCACGATTCCGCCGTTCGATCCGCAACTGCTGGCGCGGAAGGGCTCGCTCTACCTGACCCGTCCGGCGCTGGCCGACTACATCGCCGATCCCGCCGAGAAGGCCGAACTGGCCGCGGAAGTGTTCGGCCACGTGGCCGCGGGGCGGCTCCGCATCGGCATCAACCAGCGCTACGCGCTGCAGGAAGCGGTCCAGGCCCACCGCGACCTGGAGTCGCGCCGGACCACCGGCTCTTCGATCTTCGTGCTGTAAAGGAGCGTCTTCATGCGAGTCCAACCACTTACCTGCAGCATCGGCGCCGAACTGAGCGGCGTCAGCCTGGCCGATGGCGCGCGCGATGCGGCGCTGTTTGCCGAGATCAGGTCGCTGCTGCTCGAGCACAAGGTGCTGTTCCTGCGCGACCAGCAGATCTCGCGCGCCGATCACGTGGCGTTCGCGCGGCGCTTCGGCGAACTGGAAGACCATCCGGTGGCGGGCAGCGATCCCGACCATCCCGGCCTGGTGCAGATCTATCGCAGCGACAAGCGCGAGAACTACGAGAACAGCTACCACACCGACGGCAGCTGGCGCGAATGCCCGCCGATGGGCTGCGTGCTGCGCTGCATCGAGTCGCCGCCGGTCGGCGGCGACACCATCTGGGTCAACATGGCCGCGGCGTACGAGCACCTGCCCGAGGAGATCAAGCAGCGCATCGCCGGCCTGCGCGCCAAGCACGGCATCGAGCATTCCTTCGGCGCGGCGATGAGCCCGGAGAACCGCGCCAGGCTGGCGGCGCAGTACCCCGCGGTCGAGCACCCGGTGGTGCGCACGCATCCGGAGACCGGCGAAAAGGTGCTTTATGTCTGCGGCTTCTCCACCCACTTCGTCAACTTCCACACGCCCGAGAACGTGCGCTACGGACAGGACAAGACCCCGGGCGCGAGCCATCTGCTGAACTACCTGATCAGCCAGGCGGCGATTCCCGAGTACCAGGTGCGTTTCCGCTGGCAGCCCAACAGCGTGGCGATCTGGGACAACCGCTGCACCCAGCACTACGCGGTGCAGGACTACTGGCCGGCGCCGCGCAAGATGGAGCGCGCCGCCATCATCGGCGACAAGCCGTTCTGAAGCACGCCGGCCGCCAGGCCCGGCCTGGCCAGCGCCACGATCAATGGAGACATGCCGTGCATTACCTAGATGGGTCCCTGTTCCCCGAAAACCAGCAGCCGCTGATCATCACCGCGGCACCTTACGCGCCGGGTTGGCTGCCTTCCGATTTTCCGGAGGACATTCCGGTAACGATGGAAGACCAGATCCAGAAGGCCGTTGACTGCTACAACGCGGGTGCGACGGTGCTGCACCTGCACGTGCGCGAACTCGACGGCAGGGGCTCGAAGCGCCTGTCCAAGTTCAACGAACTGATCGCCGGCGTGCGCAAGGCGGTGCCGGAGATGGTGATCCAGGTCGGCGGATCGATCAGTTTCGCCCCGGAAAACGAGGGCGATGCCGCCAAGTGGCTGTCCGACGACACGCGCCACATGCTGGCCGAACTCGATCCGGTGCCGGACCAGGTCACGGTCACGGTGAACACCTCGCAGATGAACGTGACCGAGCATGCCGAGCTGGCGGATTTCCGGGGCACCTCGCGCGAAAACCCCGCCATCTTCAACGCGTACAAGGAAATGACGGTGCCCGCCCAGCCCGGCTGGGTCGAGGAGCATATCCGCCGCTTGTCGGCCGCCGGCATCCAGAGCGCGTTCCAGTGCTACAACATCAATAGCTTCGAATCGGTCGAGCGGCTGATCCGGCGCGGCATCTACAAGGGCCCGCTGGTGATGAACTGGGTTGCGATCAGCGGCGGCATGGATGCGCCGAGCGTGTTCAACCTGGCCAACATGGTCCGTGCGGTGCCGGATGGCGCGGTGCTGACCGTCGAAAGCTCAGTGCGCAACGTGCTGCCGGTGAACATGATGGGCATCGCGCTGGGGCTGCATGTGCGCTGCGGCACCGAGGACTGCCTGTGGAACCAGTCGCGCACGGCCAAGATGAGCACGGTGAAGCAGATCGAGCAGCTGGTGCGCATCGCCGGCGAGTTCGGCCGCAAGGTCGCTACCGCGCAGGAAGCGCGAGAGATCCAGAGGATCGGCGTGTTCTACGACACGGTCGAAGAGACGCTGGCGGCCAACGGCTTCGCGCCGAACCGCAATGGCGGCAACCAGGGCTTCCTGCGCAAGGCCGCCTGAACCGGGCCGGCTGCCACTGGCATGCGGCCCGCAGAAGGGCAGGGGTGGCAGCTGGCTGCCCCGAACCCTCGCATATACGGAGAGACAACCATGAAGCAAGCACAACCGTCGGCGCGCCGCAGGGCGTTGCTGACATGCATGCTCGGCCTGGCGCTGCCGGCTGCGTTCCCCGCGCCCGCCCATGCGCAGGCGTGGCCGACCAAGGTCGTCAGGATCGTGGTCGGCGGCCCTGCCGGCGGCACCGCCGACATCCTCGCGCGCCTGCTGGCCGAGGGGCTGGCGCAAGCGCTGGGCAAGCCAGTGATCGTCGAGCAGAAGCCCGGCGGTGCCGGCGCGATCGCGGTCGGCACGCTGCTGTCGGCGCCGCACGACGGGCATACCGTGCTGCTGATCCAGGGCGGCATCGTTTCCGAGACGCCGCTGGCGCTGAAGGTCTCGTTCGACCCGTTCAAGGACCTGAAACCGATTGTCCAGGTTGCGCGCACCGGCCTGGTGCTGGTCGGCAACCCGAAACTGCCGGCGAAGAACTTCAGCGAGCTGCTGGCCTACATCAAGAGCAAGCCGGGTCAGGTCGACTACGCCTCTTACGCCGCCGGCATGCGCGGACAGACCCTCGGGGTCCAGTTCAACCGGCTGGCGGGCGTGAACATGAGCCACGTGGGCTACAAGGGCTCGCCGCCCGCGCTGCAGGACGTGATGGGCGGGCACGTGCCGCTGATGTTCGACGGCCTGGCCACCTCGTTGCCTCTGATCAAGGCCGGCAAGCTCAGGGCCTATGCCGTGGCCTACCCGAAGCGCATTCCCGCGCTGCCGGACGTGCCGACCTTCGCCGAGGTGGGCTTCCCGGCAATGACCGAGCCCGGCTGGATGGGCCTGTGGCTGCCGCCGGACGTGCCCGCGGCGGTGCAGGAAAAGATCCGCAACGCCACGCTGGCGATCATGCAGCAGCCCGGCTACCGCAAGCACGTTGAAGACATGGGCATGGACAACGGGCAGCCGCTCGGCAGCGAGGCGCTGTCAAAGGAAGCGCGCGCGGCGCATGAGCGGCAGGCGGAACTGCTGCGGTCGATTGGCTTCGTGCCGGAGTAGCCGCGCACCGGAGCGGGCGGGCCGGGGCTAGCGCTTCCTCCGCCGGCGCGCGCCGGCGAACATCGACATGTCGCGCAGGATGCAGTCCAGCAGCGTATTGGCGGCCACGCCCATGGGCCGGCCCGCCTTGACCAGCAGGCGCGCCTTGGCGGCCTCGAACAGCGGATGGGCGATCGGCAAGGTCACCAGTTCGCCGGACTGCAATTCCCGGTAGGCCGCAAAGCCGCCGATCAGCGTGATGCCGTCATGGCGCTTGACGAAGTGGCGCAGCACTGCCAGCGAATTGGTGGTCAGCGTCGGGCGGATCTGGATGTTCTCCGCGTACGCCAGCATCTGCACCACCTGTCCCAGGCCGAATGCCGGCGGCATCATGGCCAGCGGATAGTCCGCCAGTTCCTGCACCTGGACCTTGCCGCCGCGGCGCGCCAGCGGATGCCCGGCGTGCACCAGCAGCACCACCGGCTGCGACGACGTGGCCACCCACGCGATGTCCGCATGGCCGGGCGGGTTGTAGGCCAGGCCGATATGGGCACGGCTTTCCGCCACCTCCTGCAGCACGTTGTTCACCGGCAGGATGTCGACGGTCACGTCAAGCCGGGGATAGCGCGCGCAGAAATCCGTCAGCACCTCATCCATCAGGCCGTCGACATAGCCCTCGCTGGTGGCGATGCGCACCTGGCCATGCTGCAGCCCGCGCAAGGCCTGCAGGCGGTCTTCGAACAGTTCCTGCTGGGCGCGGCAGCCGCGCCAGTATTCCAGCAGGTGCACCGCCGCTTCGGTCGGCTGCACGCCGCGCGCATGGCGGTCGAACAGCGGCGCGCCCACTTCTTCTTCCAGCAGGCGGATCTGGCGCGTGATCACCGACGGCGAGGTGTTGATGCTGTCGGCCGCGCCGCGGATCGAGCCGTGCGTCAGTACCTCGTGGAAATAGCGCAGCCTGCGCTGGTTCAGTTCGCGCATGTCGGACCTCGTTGTCTGGCGTGGAAGGCGCCGGCGTGTCGTGGCGTTGCCGGCAGGGCAACGATAGCCGACTTAAGTTGCTCTTGCTCTGTTTTTTCAGATGCCAGACGATCAAAGCCTGCCAGCGAAAGACATCGCGTCCACAAGAGCCGACCACCACGGGAGAGATCGACATGTCCGCAACCCTGCCCCCACGCACCCCAACGGAAGCCGCCGCGCAGCAGGCGCTGTACCGCAAGCTGAACTGGCGCCTGTTGCCGTTCCTGCTGCTGTGCTACACCTTCGCCTACCTGGACCGCGTCAACATCGGCTTCGCCAAGCTGCAGATGCAGAGCGACCTGGGTTTTTCCGACGCGGTGTACGGGCTGGGCGCAGGCATCTTTTTCTTCGGCTACGTGCTGTTCGAGATCCCGAGCAACCTGCTGCTGCCCCGGATCGGTGCGCGCAAGACCATCAGCCGCATCCTGGTGCTGTGGGGCCTGACCTCGGCGGGCATGATGTTCGTGCGCGACGAAACCACGTTCTACGTGCTGCGTTTCCTGCTTGGCGTGTTCGAGGCCGGCTTCGCCCCCGGGATGATCTTCTACCTGACCTACTGGTACGGGCAGCAACGCATGGCCCGGGTGATGGCGGTGGTGATGCTGGCCGGGCCCATCGGCGGCATCTTCGGCTCGCCGCTGTCGACCTGGCTGATGACGGCGCTGTCGGGCGCGCACGGGCTGGCGGGGTGGCAATGGATGTTCCTGGTGGAAGGGCTGCCATGCGTGCTGCTCGGCGCGCTGGCGCTGCGCGTGCTGGCAGACCGGCCGGCCGAGGCGAAGTGGCTCAGCGACGCGGAAAAGCGCATGCTGGCTGCCGAGCTGCAGGCACCGGCGGGCGGGCATCACTCGTTCGGCCAGGTCGCGCGCGATCCGCGCGTGTACCTGCTGGCCTTTGCCTACTTCACCATGATCTGCGGCATCTACGCGGTCAGCTTCTGGCTGCCGTCGATCCTGAAGGCGGACGGTGTCACCGACACCATGCAGATCGGGCTGTATTCGATGATTCCCTATATTGCCGCGGCGATTGCCATGCTGGTGATCGGCCGCAGCTCGGACCGCCGCGGCGAGCGCCGCTGGCACAGCGCGGTGCCGGCGTTTACCGGCGCGGTGGCGCTGGCGGTGGCCACGCAGTCCAGCGGCAACCTGCCGGTGTCGCTGCTGTGCATGACCATCGCCACGGCGATGATGTGGGCCGCCTATACCGTGTTCTGGGCGATTCCGTCGCAATACCTGAAGGGCGATGCCGCGGCCGGCGGCATTGCGCTGATCAACACCATCGGCCTGGTCGGCGGCTTCCTCAGCCCTACCATCATCGGCGCCGTGCGCACTGCCACTGGCAGCATGCAGGCCGGCCTGCTGGTGATGGTGGTGCTGCTGATGGCCGGCGCGGCGGTGCTGGTGGCCAACCGGATGCCGTCGCCGCAGGGCGCGGTGTCGCCGGCCTGACGCCGGACTTTTGTTTCACGGAGAAGAACCTTGGCAACACGGATCCTGGTCGCCGGCTTCCAGCACGAGACCAATACCTTTGCCCCGTCAAAGGCGACTTACGCCAGCTTCGAGCGCGGCGAAGGCTTTCCCGCGATGGTGCGCGGCGACGACATGCGCGCGCTGCGCAACGTCAACATCCCGGCCGGCGGCTTCATGGCCGCCGCCGAGCGGCACGGCTGGACGCTGCTGCCGGTGGTCTGGGCCGGCGCCAGCCCGTCCGCGCACGTGACCGAGGACGCGTACGAGCGCATCGCCGGCGAGATCGTCGGCGCGGCCCGCGCGGGCGGCTTCGACGCGGTCTATCTCGACCTGCACGGCGCCATGGTGGCCGAGCACACCGACGACGGCGAGGGCACGCTGCTCGCGCGCATCCGCGCGGCGGTGGGCCCCGGGGTGCCGGTGGTCGCCTCGCTCGACCTGCATGCCAACGTCACGCAGGCCATGCTGCAGGCGGCCGACGCGCTGGTGGCCTACCGCACCTACCCGCATGTCGACATGGCCGAGACCGGCGCGCGCGCCGCGGCGCTGCTGCAGCGCCTGCTGGAACGCAAGGGGCCGCTGCACCGCGCGGTGCGGCGGCTGCCGTTCCTGATCCCGATCAACGGCATGTGCACGCTGCTGGAGCCGGCGCGCGCCATGTACGCGCTGTTGCAGCAGCGCGAGCACGGCGAGGTGGTGTCGCTGTCGTTCGCGCCGGGCTTTCCGGCTGCAGATTTTCCGGAATGCGGGCCGGTGATCTGGGGCTATGGCGAGGACGCCGGCGCGGCCGAAGCGGCGGTGCAGGCCTTGTACGACCGGATGCTGGCCGACGAGCCCGCGTGGGAGGTACCGTTCCTCTCGCCCGACGAGGCCGTGCGCGAAGCCATGCGGCTGGCCGCGGGGGCCACGCGCCCGGTGGTCATCGCCGACACGCAGGACAACCCCGGCGCCGGCGGCGATTCGAACACCATGGGCATGCTGCGCGCACTGTTGCGCCACGGTGCGCGGCAGGCGGCGATCGGGCTGATCTGGGACCCGGCCGCGGCGGCCGCGGCGCACCGTGCGGGCGTGGGCGCGACCATCGAGGTGGCGCTCGGCGGTGTATCGGGGGTGCCTGGCGATGCGCCGCTGCAGGGCCGCTTCGAGGTGCTGAAGCTGTCCGATGGCGTATGCCGCTACGGCGGGCCGATGATGCACGGCATGCTGGCCGATGTCGGCCCGGTCGCACTGTTGCGCATCGACGAAGTGCAGGTGGTGGTCAGTGCCGGCAAGGCCCAGATGCTCGACCGCAACCTGTTCCGGGTGGGCGGGGTCGAGCCCGAGGCGATGAAGATCCTGGTCAACAAGAGCTCGGTGCACTTCCGCGCCGACTTCCAGGGCATCGCGCATGCCGTGCTGGTGGCCAAGGCGCCGGGCCCGATGACGGCCGATCCCGCGGACCTGCCGTGGACCAGGCTGGCCCCGGGCATCCGCCTCAAGCCGATGGGCAGGCCCTTCCAGCCCGGATGAGGGCGGCAGCGGTGCGAGGTCCGCTATGCTTCGCGCCGCGCCAGCGCCAGGAAGGTGCCCAGCCCCACCATCGTGACACCGGAGGCACGGGTCATCAGCCGCGCGCGTGCCGCGCTCGCGGCCCCGGACCTGAGCAGGCGATGCGCGGCAAAGACCACCACCACATCGACCAGCGTGTTGAGCGCGACGCAGATGCAGCCCAGCAGCGCCAGCTGCGTCACGGCCGCTGCGCCGGGCGCGACGAACTGCGGCAGGAACGCCAGGAAGAACAGCGCGGTCTTGACGTTCAGGACCTCGACCACCACGCCTTCGACCAGCGCGCGGCGCGCGCCGCGGGACGGCACGGCCGCGACCGTGGCGGGCGGGTCCTTGCGCACCAGCATGCGCACGCCCAGGTACACCAGGTAGGCCGCGCCCAGGTACTTGAGCACGCTGAACGCCACCGCGGACTGGGCGATGACCAGCGACAGGCCTGCGGCCGCAGCCAGCACGTGCAGCAAGCCGCCGAGGCCGGTGCCCAGGCACGAGGCCAGGCCCTCCGACCGTCCGCCTGCAACCGTTCGCGCGACGACATAGGCGATGGCCGGGCCGGGGGTGATGGCGAGCACGACTGCGGCGACCAGGAAGGGGATCAGCGACATGGTTCAGGTTCCTTGTTGATGAGGCAGGGTTGCGGCTGCGCCCGCGCGGATTGCGGCGATGCCGGATCAGACCGCGTTGCGCATCGATTGCGCCAGTTCCGTGCAGCCACGCGCCTCGAGTGCGTCGACCACGCCAAGGCGGTCGCGCGTGTCCTTGTTCTGGCTGAGCTTGCGCTTGCCGACCAGCGACGTCACGGCGATCTCCAGGCCGACGATGGCGCGCAGCATGGCGTCGAGGTAGTCGGGCGGGGCGTCGCCCATCTTCCACGGCCGGGCCTCGGTGGCCTCGTGCCGCCGCGTCAGGCGCGCGACCAGGCCGCGCACGAAGCGCTCGTCGTCGCGCACGGTGAGGATGCCGTGCGCGTGCACCACCTCGTAGTTCCAGGTCGGCACCTGGCGGTGCGTCTCATGCTTGCTTGGGTACCAGTTCGGCGAGACATAAGCCTCGGCGCCACGGAACACCACCATCACCTGCGTGCCGGTCGGGCACCGCTGCCAGACCGGGTTGGCCCGCGCCACGTGCGCGGTGAGCACGCCGTGGCCGCCGGCGCAGGGGTCGAATTCGAACGGGAGGTGGTCGGCATCCAGGCCGTGCTGGCTGTTCGTGACCAGCATGCCCAGCGGATACGCATGGATGATGCGGGCGAGGGCGTCGGGGCGGGTCTCAGCGAAATGGTCGGGGACGTACATCGTTGGGGCTCGGGGCGATCGGATGCTCGATACTGTCGCCGACAACTGGCACAATCGGAAGGTCCAGTTTCCGGGAATTTGAATGGGCCAGTTCGATCAGTCCCCCGGCCCCCGGCCCGGCGCCACGGGCGCGGGACGCCGCATTTATGACCTGCTGCGCGCCCAGATCGCCGACGGCACGCTGCCCCCGGGCGCGCCGGCGCCGTCCACGCGCGGCCTGGCGGCCGAGCTGGGGGTATCGCGCACCACCGTGACGGCCGCCTATGAACAGCTGGCGGCCGAGGGCTTCCTGGTCACGGCGCGGGGACGGGCGGCCCGCATCGCCAGCCCGCTGGCGCCTTCCACGCCGGCCCGGCCGGATGCGGCGCGGCGCGCCAGGGTACCGGCGCTGTCGCCGTTCGGCCGTCGCGTGGCGGCACTGGCGCTGCCGGCAGCGCCGCCGGCCGAGCCGGTGCGCTTCGATTTCCTGTACGGCGCGGTCGCCTGGCGCGACTTCCCGGCGCTGGCGTGGCGGCGCGCCTGGCAGGCCGAGCTGCTGCGCCAGCACGACAGCCTGTCCTATGCCGCCCCCGAAGGCGAGGCATCGCTGCGGCGCGCGCTGCAGGGCTACCTGCGCCGCGCGCGCGGGCTGGCCTGCGATGCCGGGCAGATCGTGGTGGTGCATGGCTCGCAGCAGGCCATCGACCTGTGCGCGCGGCTGCTGCTGGACGACGGCGATACCTTTGCCTTCGAAGACCCCGGCTACCTGATGGCCAGGCGCTGCTTCGAGGCCACCGGCGCGACGTGCCTGCCGGTCCCGGTGGACGGGCATGGCATGGATACCGCCAGCCTGCCCGCGGCCGGCCGGGTCCGGCTGGCCTATGTGACACCGTCGCACCAGTTCCCGCTGGGCGGCGTGCTGCCGATCGGGCGCCGGCAGGCCTTGCTGCAATGGGCGCGGCGCCATGACGCGTGGATCGTCGAGGACGACTACGACGGCGAATTCCGCTACGGCCAGCGCCCGATCGACACCCTGCGCGCGATCGACACCGATGGCCGCGTGATCTATGTCGGCACCTTCTCCAAGGCGCTGTCACCGCAGCTGCGGCTCGGTTACCTGGTGCTGCCGCCGGAGCTGGTGCCGGTGTTCCGGCAGGCCAAGCGCCTGGCCGACCGCCATGCGCCCGTGCTGGAGCAGCGCGTGCTGGCCGCGCTGATCGACAGCGGCGCCTACGAGCGCCACGTGCGCCGCATGCGCCGCGAGAACGAGCGCCGCCGCGCGGCGCTGCTCGATGGCATTGCGCGCCACCTGCCAGGCGATGCCGAGGTCAGCGGCACCGCCGCCGGCCTGCACGTGGTGCTGTGGCTGCCGTCGCTGCGGCCGCGGGACGAGCCGGCACTGGTGGCCGCCGCGCGCGGCGCCGGCGTTGGCGTGTATCCGGTTTCGGCGCTGTATGCCCGGCCGCATGGGGCGGGCCGGCCCCGCACGGCCGGCCTGGTGCTGGGCTACGCCAGCCTGACCATCGCGCAGATAGAGCAGGGCGTGCGCGTGCTCGGCACGGTGCTTGCCGCGATGGCCTGAAGCGGCCGGTGCGTCCGGCCCCGCATGCCGGGCGTTTCTGCCAATGACATTGAGCAGAACGGCAATTGGCCCGCCTGGCGCAACGCTCTAACGTCTGTCGAAAACGACCGCGGCCGGCACACCGGGCGGCAATACCAGAACGACAACCAGGAGACAGCGCATGGCTATCACAAGGCGTGGAATGGGAGGGCGTTTGCTATCGGTCGTGGCCAGGGCCATGGCGGCAGCGGCGATGTGCACGGCGGCAGCGCCGGCCGCGACCGCGGCGGGCGATTTCCCGGCCAAGCCCATCGAGTTCTGGATTCCGTTCCCACCCGGCGGTCCCACCGACGGCTCGCTGCGCACGCTGCTGGCAGCCGCCGGCAAGGAGCTGGACCAGCGCGTGGTGCCGATCAACAAGCCCGGTGCGGGCGCCACGCTGGCGGCCCAGGTGATGTCGCAGACGACGGCGCCGAACGGCTACACGCTGTCGATGGTCGCGGCCAACATCTTCCGCATGCCGCACCTGCAAAAGACGCCATACGACCCGCTCAGGGACTTTACCTACATCATCGGCCTGACCAACTACCGCTATGGCCTGGTGGTCCGCGCCGACGCGCGCTGGAAGACGCTGGAAGAATTCCTTGCCTATGCCAAGGCGAACCCGGGCAAAGTGACCTACGGTGCGGTCGGCATCGGCAGCTCGGGACATATCTCGATGGAGAAGCTGGGCCGCGCCGCCGGCGCCAGATTCACCTTCGTGCCCTACAAGGGCGGCGCCGAGGAAATGATGGCGCTGATGGGCGGCGACATCGATGCGGTGCTGGACCCGGGCTGGGGACAGTTCGCCGTCGCCGGCAAGGTGCGGCCGCTGGCCATCGTCGGCGACACGCGCTTTGCGCGCTTCAAGGATGTGCCGACGCTGAAGGAGCGGGGCTACGACATCACCGCCAGCTCGCTGGTGGGCATCGTCGGCCCGCGCGGCATGGACCCGGCGGTGGTCAGGAAGCTGCACGACGCGTTCTTCCGCGCCGCGCAGGACCCGGCCTACCTGCGCTCGCTCGAGGCCATCGACCTGGAGCCGGTCCACCTCAACAGCGCGGACTACACCAGGTTCGCGGCCGAACAGTTCGAGCGCGAGAAGCGCGTGGTGCAGCAGCTCGATATCAGCCTGCAGTGATCGGCGTGCAGTGATTCAGCGTGCCATCGCCGCGCGATCGGCTGCACTGTCTTAGTGCGGCCAGCCATGCAGGGGCATCCTCGGGCTCGGGTTAGCGCCGCTTCTTTGGTACGCTGGTGGTATGCCTGCCGCTGCCATCGCTGCTTGCGCCCCGCGCGTGCGTGACTTCCGCACTCCTCCGGCTGGCAGCGGCCAAAGGAGTGATCATGCAAGAGCTGAGCTTTAGCGCCCTGCTGTACCGCTATTTCTTCTTCGGCTGGCTGTTCCGGGACGCCAGCCGCGGCAATCGCGCCGAACGCACGCGCGCCTGGCACTTCAACCAGGCGCGCGCGCATTGGCTGCTGACCTACATGCGGCGCTGGCTCTGGTGCGGCGTGTTCTTCTACGCGCTGGGCGGCGCGGTGGAGCTGATGCTGTCCGCGCCGGCGCTGTCGGCGCTGTTCTACGTGCCCGGCGCGCTGTGCGTGCCGGTCAACGTTGTCATCGGCGTGCTTTGGCTGGGGCTGAAGACGCTGCCGGGGCCGCTGTGAGCGGGGCGGCCCCATCCCTGCCCGCTGGCATCGCGCAGCAAGTCCGTCTGGCCCAGGCCGTGATCGCACGGCACCTGGCCGGGACACTGCTGGGCGTCCACCTGTTCGGCTCGGCGCTCGATGGCGGGCTGCGGCCGCACAGTGATATCGACCTGCTGGTGACCACGCGCAACGTGCCCGGCGACGCCGCGCGGCAAGCGCTGCTGCGCGACCTGCTGGAGGTATCGGCACCGCCAGGCAGCGGTGCGCCCTGGCGGCCGCTGGAGGTCACCGTGGTGGCGCACGGCGAAGTGGTGCCCTGGCGCTATCCGGCCACGCGCGAACTGCAGTTCGGCGAATGGCTGCGCCAGGACATCGAGGCCGGTGTGTTCGCGGACCGGATGCCGGACCACGATCTCGCCATCCTGCTGACCCAGGTGCGCCAGCATGGCGTCGCGCTGCTTGGCCCGCCGGCCACGGCCTGCTTCGAACCCGTGCCCCGGCAGGACTTCATCGCTGCCCTCGCCGATACCGTCGCGCAATGGCGGACCGAAAGCGACTGGGCCGGCGACGAGCGCAACGTCGTGCTGGCGATGGCGCGGATCTGGTACAGCGCCGCCACCGGCCGGATTGCGCCGAAGGACGTGGCCGCGGCGTGGGCGCTGGAGCGTGTACCGGATTCGCATCGGCCGCTGCTGGCAGCGGCGCGGGCGGCGTACCTGGCGGGCGGGCCGGACGATCCGGTCTTGCGTGGCGGGGCGGTTGCGGCGTTCATGCAATACGCGCGCACCGCGGTCAGAACCCTGCGGGCGGAGTAGCGTAACCCTCGGCCCCCCGCGGGCCGCCGAAGTAGAATCCGGGCATGTTCCTGACCGCGATCGGGATGGAGGGTGTCTCGGCGCGCTCCCGCGCCGATCCTTGCCGCCCATGCGAATTCCACCGGTGAAGGCGATCATCGCCTTCGAAAGCGTTGCCCGAACCAAGAGCGTCAGTCGCGCCGCCGAGGAGCTGGGTTTGACGGCATCCGCGGTCAGCCACCAGATCGGCAACCTGGAAGAGGCGCTGGGGCAGGCGCTGTTTTTCCGGCAGGGGCGCGGGCTGGCGCTGACGCCGGTGGGGCAGCAGTACCTGCGCGATGTCACCGGCGTGCTGGCGGACCTGAACCGCGCCACCGAGCGGGCTTCCAGCCCGGCCAGCATCGAGATCCTGCGCGTGCATTCCAGCCCTAGCTTTGGCCTGATGTGGCTGCTGCCGCGATTGGAATCGTTCCAGGCCGACAACGGCGACATCCAGCTCAACCTGTCGTGCTCGTATGAGGACGTGTCGTTCACCAGCGGCTACTACGACGTCGATATCCGGCATGGCTACGCGCACTGGCGCGACCTGCAGGTGAAGACGCTGCGGCGCGAGACCATCACGCCGCTGGCCTCTCCCGCCTATCTCGAAAAGCATCCGATCCGAACACCGGAGGACTTGCTCGCGCAGCGGCTGATCTATTCCGAAACGCCGCTGGTGCAGTGGCAACAATGGTTCGCGCGCTTCGGCGTGCCGGCTGCGCACAAGACCTTCGACTTCAGCTTCGACCGCTCCTACATGTCGCTGGAGACGGCCGCGCTGGGGCTGGGCGTGGCGCTGGAAAGCACGCTGCTGGCATCGGTGCAGATTCGCAAGGGCGCGCTGGTGCCGGTGTTCGACGACAGCCATGCGCTGGAGGTGGGCAGCCACCACGTGGTCTGCCCGGCCCAGAACGCCGGACTGCCGCGCGTGGCGCGCTTCCTGGCCTGGCTCGAGCGCCAGTTGCCGGCTTCGCCCTGAACGCGCGCAGCCGGGGCAGGGCCGGCAAAGTGACCGGAGCGGCGCCCGTTGAGACCGCCTGCCGCCGACGTTTGAAAATTTCTCAGCAATAGCTGAGGCAGACCGCGTTGATCGCCAGGCCGCCAGCGACAAAACTCGACACATCCCAAGTCCAATTGCAGGAGACAAAGATGCTGGTCGAGAACAACGTAGTCATCATCACCGGCGCCGCCTCGGCGCGCGGCATCGGCAAGGCCACCGCCCGGGCGTTCGCCTCCCAGGGCGCCACCGTGGTCATCCTGGACCTGCGCCTGGAAGACGCGCAGGCCGCCGCCGGTGAACTGGGCGACCAGCACCTCGGCCTGGCCTGCGATGTGACCGACAAGGCCGCCTGCGAACGCGCGGCGCAGGCCGTGCTGCAGCACTACGGCCGCATCGACGCGCTGGTCAACAATGCCGGCATCACCCAGCCGGTGCGCACCCTCGACATCCAGGCGGCCAACTACGATGCGGTGCTCGACGTCAACCTGCGCGGCACGCTGTACATGTCGCAGGCGGTGCTGCCGCAGATGCGCGCGCAGCAGCGCGGCAGCATCGTGTGCATGTCGTCGGTGTCGGCGCAGCGTGGCGGCGGCATCTTCGGCGGGCCGCACTACAGCGCCGCCAAGGCCGGCGTGCTGGGCCTGGCGCGCGCCATGGCGCGCGAGTTCGGGCCCGACGGCATCCGCGTGAATTCGATCACGCCGGGCCTGATCCAGACCGACATCACCGGCGACAAGCTCACCCCCGAGATGCGCGCCGAGATCATCAAGGGCATCCCGCTGGGCCGGCTGGGCAACGCCGCCGACGTCGCCAACGCCTGCGTGTTCCTGGCCAGCGACATGTCCGCCTACCTGACCGGCATCACGCTCGACGTCAACGGCGGCATGCTGATCCACTGAATTCGAACCAAGCCGCCCGGACGAGGCGGGACCCCAGAACAGCCGGTGCGCCGCAGCGCGGCGCTGCCCGGCAGGAGACAAGCGATGAAGACCAAATACGCGGCTTCGCCCATTGGCGGCGAAGCGACGCTGCGCGCCGATGCCGCCACCTTCGAGACCCGCACCTATGCCAAGGTGGTGAAGCGGCTGATCCCGTTCCTGATGCTGTGCTACCTCGGCGCTTACCTGGACCGGGTCAATGTCGGCTTCGCCAAGCTGCAGATGCTGAGCGACCTGCAGTTCAGCGAAACCGTCTATGGCCTCGGTGCCGGCATCTTCTTCCTCGGCTACTTCATCTTCGAAGTGCCGAGCAACGTGATCCTGCACCGGGTCGGCGCCAAGCGCTGGCTGGCGCGCATCATGCTGACCTGGGCGGTGATCTCGGCGTGCTTCGCCTTTGTCACCACGCCGACCCAGTTCTACGTGCTGCGCTTCCTGCTGGGCGTGGCCGAGGCCGGCTTCGCGCCGGGCGTGATCCTCTACATGACGTACTGGTTCCCGTCGGAGCGGCGCGCCAAGGCGCTGTCGATGTTCTTCATGGCGATCCCGCTGGCCGGCATCGTGGGCGGGCCGCTGTCGGGCTGGATCATGCATGCCTTCCACGGCGTGGGCGACCTGGCCGGCTGGAAGTGGCTGTTCCTGATCGAGGCGCTGCCGTCGCTGTGCCTGGGCGTTGCGATCCTGTACTACCTCGACAACGGCATCGACGAGGCGCACTGGCTGACCGACGCAGAAAAGGCGCTGCTCAAGCGCAATATCGAAGGCGACAACGCGCAAAAGATGGAGCACATGTCGATCCGCTCCTTCATGGCCGACCGCCGCCTGTGGCTGATGGCAGCGATCTACTTCTGCGTGGTGCTGGGCCAGTACGGGCTGACCTTCTGGCTGCCGACCATCATCCGCAAGGCCGGCGTGGCGGACCCGCTGTGGGTCGGCATCTATACCGCGCTGCCATACCTGTGCGCCATCGTCGCGCTGCCGCTGGTGGGCATGAGCGCCGACCGCCGCCGCGAGCGCCGCTTCCACCTGATCGTGCCGATGGTGGTCGCTGCCGCCGGCTTTGCCACCTTGCCGCTGCTGGGCAGCGTGAGCGCGTCGCTGGTGTGCCTGTGCATCGCCGCCGCCGGCATCCTGGCCTCGTCCTCGCAGTTCTGGGCGCTGCCGACCGCGCTGCTGGGCGGCATGTCCGCCGCCGCCGGCATCGCCGCGGTGAACTGCGTGGCCAACCTGGCCGGCTTCTTCTCGCCCGCCATCGTGGGCTGGCTCAACGACCTGACCGGCAAGTCCACCGCGGGGCTGGTGTTCATCTCGGCCACCGTGGTCTTCGGTGCCGTGCTGGTGCTGATGGTGCCGGCCAGGTCGGTGAACCGCTGAGGCCGCTTCCTTTTCCTGAAATGCTGATCCAACCGATTGCTGGAGACATCATGCAACAAGCCACCACCGCCAAGGCCGTGTCCTTGCGGGAACGCGCCTACCGCATCCGCCGCAACGCCTTGCTGATGGGCGAGGTCCAGGGCCAGGGCTATATCGGCCAGGCGCTCGATATCGCCGACGTGCTTGCCGTGGCCTATTTCGATGCCATGCGCTACCGCCCCGAAGATCCGCAATGGGAAGGGCGCGACCGCTTCCTGCTGTCCAACGGCCACTACGCCATCGCGCTGTACGCGGCGCTGCTGGAAGCCGGCATCCTGCCCGCCGAAGAACTGGAGACCTATGGCAGCGACGACAGCCGCCTGCCGATGTCGGGCATGGCCAGCTACACGCCCGGTATGGAAATGTCCGGCGGCTCGCTGGGGCAGGGCCTGACCATCGCCGTGGGCCGCTGCCTGGGCCTCAGGCACAAGGGCTCCGATAACTTCGTCTACACGCTGTTCTCGGACGGCGAGCTGGACGAGGGCGCGATCTGGGAGGGCATCCTCTCCGCCGCGCACTGGAAGCTGGACAACCTGATCGCGATCGTCGACGTCAACAACCAGCAGGCCGACGGCCCGTCCACGCAGGTGATGGCGTTCGAGCCGCTGGTGCCGAAGCTGGAAGCGTTCGGCTGGTTCACCCAGCGCGTCGATGGCAACGACATCGACGCCGTCGCCGCCGCCTTCCGCGCGGCGCGCGAGCACCGCGGCGCGCAGCCGCGCATGATCATCTGCGATACGCGCATGGGGTGCGGCGTGCCGTTCCTCGAGCAGCGCGAGAAGAACCACTTTATCCGCGTCGATGCCCACGAATGGCAACTCGCGCTGCAGGCCCTGGAAGCCGGGAGACAAGCATGAGCACCACCGCTACCACCACCACCACCACCGCCAAGCCGAAGCTGAAGACCTCGGCCATGATCGCCTCCATCGCCGGCGAAGGGCAGGCCACCCGCTCCGCGCCATTCGGCCACGCGCTGGTGGAGCTCAGCCGCCACAAGCAGAACGTGATCGGCATGACCGCCGACCTGGGCAAGTACACCGACCTGCATATCTTTGCGCAGGCGTTCCCCGAGCGCTATTTCCAGATGGGCATGGCCGAGCAGCTGCTGATGGGCGCCGCCGCCGGCTTCGCGCATGAAGGGGCGCAGCCATTCGTCACCACCTACGCGGTGTTCGCGACGCGCCGCGCCTACGACTTCATGCACCAGGCCATCGCCGAGGACAACCTCGACGTGAAGATCGTGTGCGCGCTGCCCGGCCTGACCACCGGCTACGGCCCCAGCCACCAGGCCGCCGAAGACCTGGCGCTGATGCGCGCCATGCCCAACATGACCGTGATCGACCCGTGCGATGCGGTCGAGATCGAGCAGATGGTGCCGGCCATCGCCGCGCACAATGGCCCGGTGTACGCGCGCCTGCTGCGCGGCAACGTGCCGGTGGTGCTGGACCAGTACGACTACAAGTTCGAGCTCGGCAAGGCCAGCCTGCTGCGCGACGGCGCCGAGGTGCTGGTGATCTCGTCGGGCATCATGACCATGCGCGCGCTGGAGGTGGCCAAGGCGCTGGAGCAGGACCGCATCGGCGTGGCGGTGCTGCACGTGCCGACCATCAAGCCGCTCGATACCGAAACCATCCTGCGCGAAGCGCGGCGCACCGGCCGCCTGGTCGTGGTGGCCGAGAACCATAGCGTCATCGGCGGCCTGGGAGAAGCCGTGGCCGCCACGCTGATGCGCGCGGGCGCCTGCGTGCCGTTCCGGCAGGTGGGGCTGCCGGATGCCTTCCTCGATGCCGGGGCGCTGCCCACGCTGCACGACCGCTACGGCATTTCGGCGAACGTGATGGCGGACACGATCAGGGGCTGGCTCGCCTGACCCGGCCGCCGCCAACAGACTGCCTTTCCCTCTGCTATGGTTAACAGGCCTGTCCGTCACGCGCGCCGGCCCCTCGCCGCCATCGCGCGCGGTGCAGCACGGCAACCTTGGAACCAGGGAGAACGGCATGAAACCCGGCAAGCTCATGGTGGCGGCGGCGCTTGCCGCCGCGTCCCTCGCGCCCGCCATGGCGATGGCGCAACCCGAGACCCGCGTCGACTCGGTTTCCGGCGTGGGCGCGTCGCGCACCACCGGCACGGTCAAGGCCACGGCCACGGTGGCGGCCATCGATGCCGCCACGCGCACCATCACCCTCAAGGACGAGCAGGGCAAGCTTACCGACGTGCAGGTCGGCGACGATGTGCGCAACTTCGGGCAGTTGCGCGTGGGCGATGCGGTCACGGCGGAATACACGCAGGCCTTGTCGGTGAGCCTGAACCGCCAGAGCGGCATCCGCTCCAGCAGCGAGCGCGAGATCACGCAGCGCGCCGCGCCGGGCGCGAAGCCGGGCGGCATGGTCGGGCGCGAGGTCACGGTCACTGCGGACGTGGTGGCGGTCGACACCAAGACCGGCATGGTCACGCTGAAGGGGCCGCAGGGCCGGATGGTGGACGTGCATGTCGCCGACCCGAAGCAACTGAAGGCGGTCCGCGCCGGCGAGCAGGTGCAGGCGGTCTACACCGAGGCGATCGCGATCTCGGTCACGCCGCGCAATGCGCGCTGAGTTGCCGGTGGCCGTCCGCTACATCACGCGCCCGAACCACCACAGCGACAACAGCCCCGCGCACGCCGCCAGCAGCGCGCCCAGCGCGGCGAACAGCGCGGTGATCTCGACCTGGCTGCGCTTGTCGAACGCCAGCCGCGCGTTGAGCGCCCGGTACACCCGCTTCAGTTCGGTGGCATCCTCCAGCCGGAAGTACTCGGCGCTGGTGGCATCGGCGACTTCCTTCAGCACCTTCTCGTCCAGCCTGACGCGGGCCGACCAGCCGTCGACCGAGAGCACCACGCCTTCGGGGGTGCCCACGCCCACGGTATAGATGCGCACGCCGTGCTCGGCGGCAAGCTGGGCCGCGCGCATCGCGGCCGGGCCGGCGTTGCTTTCGCCGTCGGAGAACAGCACGATCGCGCCGGCGGTATAGGAGCCCGGCTGCACCGGCTCGCTGTCGGCGGGCGGATTGGCCAGCGGCCGCGGTCTTCTTGGCGGCGGCGTGTCGTCGTTCATCAGCCGCTCGGCATCGGGCGTGAGCTCCGGCAGCAGCGTGGTCAGCGCAATCAGCATGCCGTTGCCCAGCGCGGTGCCGCCTTGCGGCTGCAGGCGCTCGATCGCGGTCGCCACGGCCTCCCTGGCGCGGGTCGGCGCCTGCGCCACGGCGGCGGTGCCAGCCATCGCAACCACGCCGACGCTGACGCCCGCGGGTTGCGCCTCCAGCAGGGTGGTGGCGGCCTGCTGGGCGGCGCCCAGGCGGCTGGGCTTGACATCCTGGGCGCGCATGCTGCCGGACAGGTCCATTACCAGCACCACCGTCTCGATGCGCGAAGGCAGCATCATCACGGCCTGGGGCCGCGCGATCGCCGCGATCAGCGCCGCCAGCGCCAGCAGGATCAGCACCGGCGCCACGTGGCGGCGCCAGCCGCTGCCGCCACGCGTCGCCACGCCCGCGGTCTTCAGCGCCGGGTAATGCCCGGCTGCGTGCCGCCTGCGCCGGTCGAGCCAGACATAGCCCGCCGCCAGCCCACCGACCAGCGCGAACAGCCACAGCATGCCTGGCCACAGGAAGCTGAACACGGGCAGGCGGCTGATGGCATCGATCATGCGGCCCCCCCGGCAATGTTGGCGGCCCTGGCGCTGCCTTGCTGGCGCCGGCGCTGGCGCGCGAAGCTCAGCAGCGCCAGGTCGAGCCGGGCGTAGGTCGACAGCGTCAGGCACGCCACCCCGGCGCGCGCGAAGGCCTGGCGCAGCTCCGCCTCGCGCGCCTCGGCGGCGGCGGCGAAGCGCTTGCGGAAGGACGGGTCATGGGTATCGACGAACAACTGCTCGCCGGTCTCCGCATCCTGCAGCACCACCAGTCCCAGGTCCGGCAACGCGGTTTCGAGCGGATCGACCAGCCGCACCGCAACCACTTCATGCCGCCGCGCCAGCATGCCCAGCGATGCCTGCCAGCCCGGCGCGCTGATGAAATCCGACACCACGAACACCACCGAACGCCGCCTTGCCACCGCCCGGGCGCGCTCGAGCAGGTCGCGCAGGCGGGTGTCGCCCGGCGATGCGGCGGGCGTGGCGCGCATGCGGTGCAGCAGGTGCAGCAACTGGCGGCGCCCGGCGCGCGCCGGCACCACCGTGGGGTCGGCATGGGCGGCGCCGCCATAAAGCACGGCGCCCACCCGGTTGCCATAGCGCGTCAGCAGCAGCGCCATCACCGTGGTGAAGTCGCTCAGCAGGTCGCGCTTGCGCACGCTGCCCGAGCCGAAGTCGATCGAGCCGCTCAGGTCCAGCAAGAACCAGGCCGCGACCTCGCGGTCTTCCTGGTACTCGCGCACATGCGGCGTCTGCAGCCGCGCGGTCACGTTCCAGTCGATATGGCGCACGTCGTCGCCGGCGTGGTACTCGCGCAGGTCGGCAAAGTCCAGGCCGAAGCCGCGGAACAGCGTGCGGTAGTCGCCTTGCAGCAGTCCGTCGAGGCGGCGCACCACGGTCCATTCCAGGCGCCGCAGCAGGGCGTCGGTCTGGTTTGCGCCGACGCCGGCAAGCGCGACAGCGGGAGCGCCAGGTGTGGCGCCGGGCCCGCTGTCTGGCTCGCGCCGCCTAGTCCGCCGCCCGAACATGGGATTCCATGGGCCGCTCGGGAACCGGCAGCGCCTGCGTGATGCGGGAGATGAGCTGGTCGGCGGTCACGCCGTCGGACATGGCCTCATACGAGAGCGACAGGCGATGGCGCAACACGTCTGGCACCAGGTCGGCCACATCCTCGGGCAGGGCGTAGTGGCGGCCGCGCAGGTAGGCCAGCGCGCGCGCGCCTTCGACCAGGCCGATGGTGGCGCGCGGGCTGGCGCCGAACGACACGTAGCGGTCCAGGTCCGCCAGCCCATAGTCGCCCGGCTTGCGCGTGGCCGCGACCACGCGCACCGCGTACTGGACCAGGCTGGGATCGACATACACCTTGCGGCAGGCCTCCTGCAGCGCGGTCAGGTGCTCGGGCGTGGCCACCGGGCTGACGCTGATGCGCGGGCCGGTGACGCGGTTGACGATCACCACTTCTTCCTCTTCCGACGGATAGCCCACCAGCACCTTCATCATGAAGCGGTCGACCTGCGCCTCGGGCAGCGGGTAGGTGCCCTCGGTCTCGATCGGGTTCTGCGTGGCCATGACCAGGAACGGGGCGGGCACGCGATGGGTCTCGCCGGCGATGGTGACCTGCTTTTCCTGCATCACTTCCAGCAGCGCGCTCTGCACCTTGGCCGGCGCGCGGTTGATCTCGTCGGCCAGCAGCAGGTTGGCAAAGACCGGGCCGCGCACCGTGGAGAACTCGCCCGTGCCCTGGTTGTACATGCGCGTGCCGACCAGGTCGGCCGGCAGCAGGTCCGGCGTGAACTGGATGCGCTTGAAGGTGCCGCTCATGGTCCGCGCCAGCGTGTTGACGGTCAGGGTCTTGGCCAGCCCCGGCACGCCCTCCACCAGCAGGTGGCCGCCGGACAGGATGGCCACCAGCACCCGTTCGAGAAAGTGGTCCTGCCCGACCACCACGCGTTTCACCTCGTACAGCAGGCGTTCCATCAAGTTGGCGCTGTCGGCTGCGCCCCTGGCTTGGTCGTTCATAGGTCCCCGCGTCAGAAAGGAGAAGTTCCGATGGATACGCCGGCGCTTTCGATCGTGGTGGCGAAGCCGATGCCGATGAAGGTGCCGCTGTTGCCCGGGTTGAGGATGGCGGTGACGATGCCCACCACCTCGCCATTCATGTTCACCAGCGGGCCGCCCGAGTTGCCCGGATTGACCGCGGCGTCGAACTGGATCAGCTTGTCCAGGTTCCGCTTGCTGTCCGACGCGACGAACTCGCGGTCCAGCCCGGACACCACGCCGGCGGATACCGACGGCCCGATGCCGAACGGAAAGCCCACCGCAACCACTTCGGACCCGGGCATCAGGTCGCGGCTGGAACCCAGCGTCGCCGCCGGCAGGTCGTCGGGTATCGACTTGGCCTGGATCACCGCCAGGTCCTTCTCGGGAATCGTCTGCAGGACGGTGGCCTCTGACGTGTGCCCGTCGTGGAAGGTCAGCTCCAGGCGCCGCGCTCCCGCAATCACGTGGAGGCTGGTAAGGATCACGCCGCGCTCGGTCACCACCACGCCCGAGCCGATGTGGCGGGATTCCGGCTTGTTCTCCGCGCTGTTGCCGGGCGGACGTTCGTTGGGCAGTGGCGGGGCGGTCGGGGCGGGGGGAGTCGACGGTGAGGCTTCGGGCGGCGTGGCCGGGACGTCACGCCCGGCCTGCGGCGCGGAAGCCGCATCGGCGGTTTTCTGGGGGGCGGGGAAGTTGCGGATCTCGACCACCGATTCCCGCACTGCCTCGGCCGCCATGGCGGTGCGCGAGGGCAGGGGTTTGGTCTCGAGCGTGTGCAACACGGCCGCATCGATGTCCTTCTGCGTGAGCGCGCGCGGCTTGAGCTGCAACAGCCACGCCGAGCCCACGCCGGCGGCAAGAACCAGCGCGACGGTCGCCGAGACCCATCCGTAGATCGTCACCCGTTTCATCGCAGCCCCCGAGGTCCCGTCCCGCCTTAAAAAATACAGTACCATCCTCTTACCCACGCGCCAAGGAGCAGGGCATGCAGTTTCTCTGGCCGCAGATGCTCTGGTTGCTGCTTGCGCTTCCGGTGCTGGCAGCCGCTTACCTGTACCTGCTCGCGCGGCGCAAGAAGGCCGCGCTGCTGTATGCAAGCCTTGCATTGCCGCGCGCCGCGCTCGGCCCGCGCCAACGCCTGCGGCGCCACATTCCTCCGCTGCTGTTCTTCTTCGCGCTGGCCGCGGCGCTACTGGCCTGCGCGCGCCCCAGCGCCACCATCACGCTGCCGGCCGACACCGTGACCCTGGTGCTGGCGATGGATACCTCGCGCAGCATGGAGGCCGCCGACGTGCCGCCCAACCGCATCAGCGCCGCCCAGCAGGCCGCGCGCGATCTGGTGGTGGGGCTGCCGGCCAGCGTGCGGCTGGGCATCGTCTCCTTCGCCGGCACCGCGGCGGTGGTGCTGCCGCCCACCGACAACCGGCAGGACATGCTCGACGCGATCGATCGTTTCCAGCTGCAGCGCGGCACCGCCACCGGCAGCGGCCTGTTCCAGGCGCTGGCGGTGCTGTTTCCCGAAGATGGCATCGACCTCGAAGTGATCCTGTTCGGCAGCCGCGCTGACCGTGCCGGACGCGGCGCCTCGCTCGACGAGGCCGCCGCGGCCGACGCCGCACGCCGGCGCGAACAGAACCAGCAGGCGGCGCAGCCCGGCTCGTACCCGCACGGCGCGGTGATCCTGCTCAGCGACGGCCGGCGCACCACCGGCCCGGATCCGCTCGACGCCGCGCGCATGGCCGCCCAGCGCGGCGTGCGCGTCTACACCGTCGGCTTTGGCTCGCAGCAGGTCACGAGCGCACCGGAATCCAGCCTTGCGTATTTCATGCAGCTGGACGAACCGGCGCTGCGTGCGGTCGCCAACATTACCGGCGGGGAATACTTCCACGCCGGCTCGGCTGCCGACCTGAGCCAGGTGTACCGCCAGCTCAGCGCGCGCTTTGCGCTGGAGCGCAGGGAAACCGAGCTGGGTGCCTTGTTCGCCGCAGGGGCGGTGGTGTTGCTGGCGCTGGCGTGCGGGTTGTCGATGCTGTGGTTCAGGCGGTGAGGGTGGCGGCACGCGATGGCGGCATGACCGGCCGCGAGGAGCGCAGATGTCCCTACTGGTCCGCCTTTGCCCCCGACCGGCGCACGATTTCCGCCCATTTCCGGCCTTCCGTGGCGTTGTAGCGGGCAAAGTCGGCTGGTGAAGAGCCGACCGCCTCCGCGCCCATGTCGGCATATTGCTGCCGCACATCCGGGCGTTTCAGCGCGGCCGCCGCGTGCGAGGCGAGCTTTTCCACCACTGCCGGCGGGGTGCCGCGCGGTGCCCACAGCCCATACCATGTACTGATGTCGAAGCCAGGCAGGCCGGACTCGGCGACAGTCGGAATGTCCGGGAGCGCGCTCGCACGGCGCGGCGTGGTAACGGCCACGGCGCGCAGCTTGCCTGACTTGATGAAGGGCATGGCCGACGGCATGGAATCGAACATCAGCTGGATCTGGCCGCCCATCAGGTCCGTCAGTGCAGGGGCACTACCCTTGTATGGAACATGCTGCATCGGCACCTTGGCCGCCAGCTTGAATGATTCGCCGGCGAGGTGCTGCGCCGAGGCATTGCCCGCCGAGCCGAAGTTGAGCGCGCCGCCCTCGCGCCTGGCATAGGCAATCAGGTCCTGCACGGTCTTCACCGGCGAGGCGTTGTTGACCACCAGCACCAGCGGTACGTCGGCCAGCTGCGTGATCGGCACGAAGTCCTTGAACGCGTCATAGCGCATCTTCGGCTGGATGCTGGGGTTGATCACGTGCAGCGAGGCATTGGCGAGGATGGTGTAGCCGTCGGGGGCCGCGCGCGCCACCGCTTCGGCGCCGATCATGCCGCTGGCGCCGGGTTTGTTGTCGACCACCACGCCCTGGCCCAGGCTTTCGCCCATCTTGACCGCCACCACGCGCGCCAGCAGGTCGGTGGGTCCGCCGGCGGGGTAGGGCAGCACCATACGCACAGGATGTTGCGGAAATTCCTCCGCGCCGGCGGCAGCGGGCAGCAGCGCGCTCGCTGCCGACAGCACCAGCGCCGCGCGCAGCCGCGTCCATATCGCATGTGGTTTCGGATATCGGGTGTTCACGTCTCTGTCTCCTTGATTTTTATCGCTACCTTGCCCACCACCTGGCGGGATTCCAGCGCTGCCAGGGCATCGCCCAGGCCGGTGATCGGATATGTCGCGGACACGGTCGGCGCCAGCTTGCCCTGCGCGGCCCACTCGAACAGCGTTGCCATGACGTCCTGCAGCGCCGCGGCGTGCTGTGCGCGCTCGTTGGCGGGCGTCCAGCCGATATAGCGGCCAAAGAAGAATCCGTGCAGCGTCAGGTTCTTGACCAGCAGCAGGTTCACGGGCGCCTGCGGGATGGTCCCGCTGGCAAAGCCGATGCTGAGGATGCGGGCGTTGGCCGCCGCTGCGCGCAGCGACTGCTGGAACAGCTCGCCACCGACGGGGTCTACCACCACGTCGGCACCGCGGCCGCCGGTCCGGGCCTTGACCGCGCTGGCCAGGTCCGCCGGCGCCACCGCGTGCGTGGCGCCACGCCGCAGCGCGTCGGCACGCTTGGCCTCGGTGCTGGCGCAGGCGATCACGGTGGCGCCGAGCTCGCGCGCAATCTCCACCGCGGCCAGGCCCACGCCCGCGCCGGCGCCCAGCACCAGCACGGTATCGCCGGGGCGCAGCGCGCAGCGCCACACCAACCCGCAATAGGCCGTGCCGTACGAAATCGGAATCGGCAGCGCGACCGTCGAGGGCAGCGCGTCCGGCGCGCGATAGACCGTGTATTCGGGCACCGTGACCCGTTCGGCAAAGCAGCCCCAGTCCGCGATCGCCACCACGCGGTCTCCCGGGCGCAGCCGCGTGACGGCATCGCCGCAGGCGACCACGCGGCCGACAGCCTCGGTCCCCGGCACGAAAGGCAGCGGCGGGCGCCTTTGGTACTGCCCGGCAATCATCAGGCCGGTGGCGTGGCTTACGCTGGCATACTCGACCGCGATCGTGACCGCATGCGGGTCAGCCAGCGCCGGCTCGGGAATGGATTGCACGGCGACGTCGTGCACACTGCCAAATTGTTCGCACACCAGCGCCTTCATTGGACACCTGCCCTGGCCGCTGGGGCCTGCAGCGCCACGCCCTGGCGCAGCCAGTCGTCGATGGCCAGCTGGCTGAATCCCGCCTCGCGCAGGATCTCGACGGTATGTTCGCCGTTGGCCGGCGCCGGGCCGGCATCCCGGCGCAAGCCGCGCGCCGGGATGCCGGCAAAGGGCAGCGGCCCCAGCCCGGGCTGCGAGATGGCCTGGAAGGTTTGCCGATGCGCGGCCTGCGGATGCGCGAGCACGTCGCCATAGGTGCGCACCGGGGCATGCAGCACGTCATGCCGGCTGAGGATGTCCTGCCATTGCGCGGTGGTGCGCGTGGCGATGCAGCGCGCCACCAGCTGGTTGAGCAGCGCGGCATGAGCCATGCGTGCAGCGTTGTCGGCAAAGCGCGGGTCTGCGAGCCAGTCGGCATGGTCCAGCGCCCGGCACAGCTTGCCAAACTGCGCGTCGTTCAGCGCCAGCAGCGTCAGGCTGCCGTCGCTGCTGGCATAGACGCCGTTGGGCGCGCTGACTGGCCCCGCGGCGGACGGGCCGCCGATGGCATGCTCGAGCAGGTTGTTGGCCTGCAGCGAGCAGCAGGCCTCGAACAGGTTCAGCTCGACATGGCCGCCGCGCCCGCTGCGATAGCGCCGGCACAGTGCCGCGGCGCACGCCTGCGCGGCGTATAGGCCGGTGGCGGCATCGGCCAGCAGCATGCCGATGCGGCGCGCGCTGCCATCGGCGTCCCGGTTGGCGAACATCAATCCGGAGTCCGCCTGCATGACAGAGTCCGACGCCGGATAGTCGGCATACGGACCGTCCGGGCCATAGCCACTGATCGACACATAGACCAGCTCAGGTCGTTGCGCGGCCAGCGCGGCATAACCCACGCCCAGCCGTTCGGCCACCTGCGGGCGAAAGTTCTGCACCAGCACGTCGGCCTGCAGCGCCAGGGCCAGCAGAACTGCCTTGCCGGTATCGGTGGTGGCATCGAGGCAGGCGCTGCGCTTGCCGCCGTTATAGGCCAACGCCAGCGCGCTGGTATTGCCGCGCACGACACCGACCTTGCGGCCCCAGTCGCCCGCGGGCGGCTCGATCTTGATGACTTCCGCGCCTTGCTGCCACAGGATGTGGGCGCAATACGGGCCGGCAATGCCCTGGCTGATGTCCAGCACGCGCAGGCCGGCAAAGGGCAGGTCGGTGTCGTCCGGGCTGGTGGTGGAGGGTGGGGGCATGAGGTCGTCGGCAGGGATAAACAGGAGCTTTATGCTAGGGTTGGCCTCCCGCCGAAACAATCCCTCGAATTGTGCCAATGGTGTTGACTGATGATTGACAATGATTTCGATCTCAACCTGGTGCGGCTCTTCGTCACCATGGTCGAGTCGCGTACGCTGACGGCGGCGGCGCAGCGCAGCGGCATGACGCGCTCGAACGTGTCGCGCCGGCTGAAGCTGCTGGAGCACCATCTGGGCGCGCAGCTGATGCGCCGCACCACGCGCCATGTCGAACTGACCGAAGCGGGGCAGTTGCTGTATGCGCATGGCTTGCGCATGCTGGATGAGCTGCAGTCCGCCCACACCGCCATCGACAGCCTTGGCAAGGTGGTGCGCGGCGATGTGCGGATCCGCCTGCCTACCGGACTGGGCCACCTCTATCTGACGCCGCTGTTGCTGGAATTCGCGCGCAGCTATCCGCAGATTTCGCTGCGCGTAGTGATCAACGACAGCATTGGCGACCTGATTCCGGCCGAGGTCGACGTGGCGCTGAAGATCACTTCGCAGCCGCCCGACGACCATGTGGCCCGGCGCATCTGCGAGGTGGGCTGGTGCCTGTGCGCATCGGCATCGTTTCTGGACCGCCACGGGCCGGTGCGTACCGTGGCCGACCTCGAACGATGCGACATGATTGCGCCGGCTTCGCTGGGGCGCCGCTTTACGTTGAAGGTATGGCTGGCCGGCACGCCGATGACGTTGCGGGTGTCGCCGCGGATCCAGTCAGGCGACTATCCGTTCCTGTTCGAATCGGTCATGGGCGGGCTGGGCGTGGCACTGCTGCCGCGCTATGCGGTCTGGCGGCAACTGCAATCAGGGCAGATGCGCGAGGTGCTGGCCGAGTGCGAAGCCGAAGGCGTGGGCGACAGCGTCTACATGCTGACCGCGCCCAACCGCTTTCCGACCCTGGCCACGCGCACGCTGATGGACTTTATCCGCCAGCACCTGGAGCGGCAGGCCGAGAACTGGGGCCGCCGCAATGTGCCCCCGCCCAGCCGTGGCAAGGCAGCAACCCCGCCTACTTCTCCTGCATCTTTGCCGCCTTGACGATCTCGCCCAGGCGCCGGCGTTCCGCGTCGACGAACTTGATGAAGTCCGCGCGCGTGCCGCCAATCGGCTCGATGCCCACTTGCTTGAGCTTGGCAGCGGCGGCGGGGTCTTTCATGGCCTTGTCGACCGCCGCGGCGACCTTGTCGAGGATGGCGTCGGGCGTGCCCTTCGGCGCATGGACGCCGGCCCAGTGCGCGATCTGCAGGTCCGGAAAGCCTTGCTCCACCGCGGTGGATAGTTGCGGGTAGGCAGAGATGCGCTGGGTCCAGGTGGTGGCCAACGCCTTGAACTTGCCGTCATGCAGGATATGCGGCAGTGCGATGATGCTGGCCTCGGAGGTGCCTTCGACCTGACCGCCCAGCACGGCGGTGGTGCTTTCCGAGCCGCTCTTGTAGGGCACCGGCTGCAGCCTTGCGCCGTACTTCACGTTCAGGATCTCCGCCACGAAATGCGGGGTGCTGCCAGTGCCGGCGGTGGCGAAATTGAAGCCATTGCCTTTCTTCGAAGCCTCGACGAAGTCGCGCAGGTCCTTGTAGGGCGCGTTCTTCGGCACCACGATCACCGACGGCGCCAGCCCGATCATCGCCACTGGCACCAGCGCGTCGTCCTTGAACGGCATCGACTTCTTGATCATGCTGTTGGAGATCACGCCGGCGGCGCTGATCAGGAAGGTGTAGCCATCCGGCGCGCTGCGGGCCACCAGGTCGGCGCCCACGGTGCCGCCCGCACCGGGCCGGTTCTCGACCAGCACGGTCTGGCCCAGCACCTTGCTGGCGCCTTCGGCGGCCGCGCGTGCCATCAGGTCGTTGGCGCCGCCCGCGGCGAACGGCACGACGAAGCGGATGGTCTTTGCGGGCCAGGGGTCTTGTGCGTTGGCGTTTGTGACCACGAACAGGGCCGACGCTGCCAGCAGGCCCAGCGCGAATCGGTTTTTCATCGTCAAGTCATGTCTCCGTTTCGGGTTGAACACCCAAGGCAGGCCGCGGCACGTCTTCCACTTTCGCCTCCCCGCGACACTAGCCCGAGTGCAGTGCCGACATTGTCGCTCATCCGCTCTGCGGACGATCACTATGTGACTGTGCCCTTGAGTCGCCATATACCCATAGGCGCCAGACCCGAATGGTCAATCGAAATTCATATATATGAGTTGGTTGACATGGATGAATCCAGCGCCTACCATGAATTTCACGCACGACCCACAGAGAGGAGACAACGATGATTCACGTAGTGCTTCATGACGCCAGGGACACCGTCGCGGTGGCCGTGGTGGAAGGGATCCAGCCCGGCACCCAGCTCAATGCCTGGATCATGGACGAAGACAAGATCGTGACGGTGACCGCGCTGCAGCCGATTCCCATCGGCCACAAGGTGGCACTGCGCGACATGGAAGTGAACGAGACGGTCTACAAGTACGGCATCGACATCGGCAAGGTGGTCGCGCCAATCAAGGCCGGCCAGCACGCCCACGTCCACAACATCAAGACCAAGCGCTGGTAAGCCGGGCGCGCCACGTCCCGGTTCCATTCGACTTCCTTCCGCTTCAACTCCGCTTCCATCGCGCATCCAAAGGATCCACGTCATGTCCGTGATCGACCAAAACACCACCTTCTGGGGCTACCGCCGCGACAACGGCCGCGTCGGTGTGCGCAACCACGTCATCATCCTGCCGCTGGACGACCTGTCCAATGCCGCCGCCGAGGCCGTCGCCGCCGCGATCAAGGGCACCATGGCGATTCCCCACCCATACGGCCGCCTGCAGTTCGGGCCGGACCTGGACCTGCATTTCCGCACGCTGATCGGCGCGGGCAGCAACCCGAACGTCGCCGCGGTGGTGGTGATCGGCATCGAGGAGGGCTGGACCAAGAAAGTGGTCGATGGCATCGCTCAGACCGGCAAGCCGGTGGTCGGCTTCGGCATCGAGGGCCACGGCGACCATGACACCATCATGCGCGCCTCCAGGGCCGCGCGCGAGTTCGTGCAGTACGCCACCGCGCTGCACCGCGTGGAGTGCCCGATCAACGAGCTGTGGGTGTCGACCAAGTGCGGCGAATCGGACACCACCTCGGGCTGCGGCGCCAACCCGACCGTCGGCAATGCCTTCGACAAGCTGCATCCGCTGGGCACCACGCTGGTGTTCGGCGAGACCTCCGAGCTGACCGGCGGCGAGCATATCGTCGCGGCGCGCTGCGCCAACGACGACGTGCGCCACCAGTTCATGGCGATGTTCGAGCGCTACCAGGGCATGATCGACCGCTGGAAGACCTCCGACCTGTCCGAGTCGCAGCCGACCAAGGGCAATATCGCCGGCGGCCTGACCACCATCGAAGAGAAGGCGCTGGGCAATATCCAGAAGATCGGCAAGAAGTGCACCGTCGACGGCGTGCTCGACAAGGCCGAGGCGCCGACGCATCCGGGGCTGTGGTTCATGGATTCGTCTTCGGCCGCGGCCGAGATGGTCACGCTGTGCGCGGCGGCCGGCTACGTGGTCCATTTCTTCCCGACCGGGCAGGGCAACGTGATCGGCAACCCGATCGTGCCGGTGATCAAGCTGTGCGCCAACCCGCGCACCGTGCGCCTGATGAGCGAGCACATGGACGTCGATTGCTCGGGCCTGCTGCAGCGCGAGCAGACGCTGGACCAGACCGGCGACAAGCTGCTGGAATGCATGCTGGCCACCATCAACGGCCGCTGGACCGCGGCCGAGGCGCTCGGCCATCGCGAGTTCGTGCTGACCCGCATCCACGAGTCGGCATGATGAAGCGCATCTGCATCAGCGAGTTCATGGACCCGGCCGCGGTGCAGGCGCTGAGCACCGGCTTCGACCTGCGCTACGAGCCGGGCTGGGTGGACAGGCGCGGCGAACTGCTCGAGGTCCTGGACGGGGCGCACGCGCTGGTGGTGCGCAACCGCACCCAGGTGGATGCGGCGCTGCTCGCCAGCGCGCCGGCGTTGCGGGTGGTGGGGCGGCTCGGCGTGGGGCTAGACAATATCGACGTGGCCGCCTGCCGCGAGCGCGGCATCCGCGTGATTCCCGCGGCCGGGGCCAATGCGCGTTCGGTGGCGGAGTACGTGGTGACCACGGCCGCCGTGCTGCTGCGCGGCGCCTACCTGTCCAGCGCCGAGGTGGCGGACGGCCAATGGCCGCGGGCCAGGCTGTCGGAGGGCCGGGAGGCGCTGGGCAAGACCCTGGGCCTGATCGGCTTTGGCGACATCGGCCGGCAGACCGCGGCGCTGGCGCGCGCCTTCGGCATGGAGGTCATTGCCAGCGATCCGATGCTGCCGGCCGACGATCCGGTCTGGTCCGCCACCGGGGTGGCCCGCGTGCCGCTCGACGCGCTGCTGGCGCAGGCCGACGCGGTCAGCCTGCATGTGCCGCTGGTGGCCGCCACGCGCAACCTGATCGATGTCGGCCGCCTGGCGGCGATGAAGTCCGGCGCGGTGCTGATCAATACCGCGCGCGGTGGCGTGGTCGACGAGGCGGCGCTTGCCGATGCGCTGCGGGCCGGCCACCTCGCCGGCGCCGCGCTGGACGTGTTCGACAGCGAGCCACTGCCCGCGGGCAGCGCGCTGCGGGGCGTGCCCAACCTGATCCTGACACCGCACGTCGCTGGCGTGACGCGCGAAGCCAATGCGCGCGTATCGATGATGATCGCCCGCGAGGTGCGGCAATCGCTGGAGCAGATGCCATGAGCCGGATTGCGTTGCAGGAACTGGAGCGCGTGGCCGCTGCGGGCCTGCGCCGGGCCGGCGCCAGCGCCCTGCAGGCGCGGGCGACGGCGGCGGCGCTGGTGCGGGCCGATGCCGCGGGACTGCCGTCGCACGGGGTCTCGCGCGTGCCGATGTACGTGGCGCACCTGCGCCATGACCGGGTCGACGGCAATGCCGAGCCGACGGTACAGGGCACGCGCGCCAGCGCGGTGCTGGTCGACGCGCGCTGCGGCTTTGCCTTCGCGGCGTGCGACCTGGCCATCGCCGAAGCCGTGGCACGTGCGCGCGCAACCGGCGTCGGCGTGGCCGCGGTCACCAACAGCCATCACTTCGGTGCCGCAGCGCTGCCGCTGGAGGCGGTGGCGCGCGCCGGCATGGTCGGCATCGCCATGGGCAATTCGCCCGCGGCCATGCCGGCGTGGGGCGGCAAGCGGCCGCTGTTCGGCACCAACCCGGTTGCGGCGGTATTCCCGCGGCAGGGCCACGCGCCGGTGGTGATCGACCTGTCGCTGTCGGAAGTCGCGCGCGGCAAGATCATGGTGGCGGCCAAGCAGGGCAAGCCGATTCCGCTCGGATGGGCGCTGGATGAGGCCGGCCAGCCGACCACCGACGCCCAGGCCGCGTTGCGCGGCTCGATGCTGCCGGCGGGCGGCGTCAAGGGCGCGATGCTGGCGCTGCTGGTGGAGCTGCTGGTGACGTCGCTGGCCGGCGCGCAGTTCGGCGCCGAGGCCGATTCCTTCTTCAGCGATGCCGGCAACCGGCCGCGCATCGGCCAGTTGTTCTTCGTGCTGGACCCCGGCGCCTTCGCCGGCTCGCAGGTCTACGCCGCGCGCGTGGAAGCGCTGCTGGCGGCGATGCTGGACGACGAAGGCACGCGCGTGCCGGGCGCCCGCCGTGAAACCGCGCAGGCGCAGGCGGCCGCGCACGGCATTGACGTGTCCGACGCGCTCTGGCGCGAACTGCAATCGCTTGCGGGCGAGGAGGCTGGCGCACCGCATTGATTTCCTCACAACGGACCCACGCTCAGATGGGCCGGCTACAACTACCGGAGACAAACCATGGATCGACGCTTGATGTGCGGCGCGCGCAGGCACCTGAACCGCGTGCTGCTTGCCTTGTCAGTTGTATCGGCCTTTGCTGCGCTGGCGCCGCGGCCTGCCGCCGCGCAGGGCGGCAGCGATGCCGCCGCCGCGGACTTTCCGGGCAAGCCGATCCGGTACGTGGTGCCGTTCGCGGCCGGCGGCCTGACCGACATCATGGCGCGCATGGTCGGCCACCAGCTCTCCGAAGAGTGGAAGAAGCCCATCGTGGTGGACAACCGGCCGGGCGGCAATGCCAATATCGGCGCCGAGCAGGTCGCCAAGGCGCCGCCCGACGGCTACACCTGGCTGGCGGTCACGTTGACGCACGCGTCCAACGTGACCTTGTTTCCCAAGCTGCCGTTCAGCATGCAGAAAGACCTGGTGCCGGTGGCGCGCATCGCCTCGTCGCCGATGATGGTGGTGGTGCCTGCCAGCTCGCCGATCAAGTCGATGAAGGACCTGGCCGCGGCGGCGCAGAAAGCCAAGCTGAACGCCGGCTCGAGCGGCAACGGCACGCCGCCGCACCTGACGCTGGCATTGTTCGAAAGCCAGACCCGCACCAGCTTCACCCATGTGCCGTACAAGGGCGGCGCGCCGTCGATGACCGACCTGATCGGCGGCCAGATCGACGTGGTGTTCTCCAACTTCCCCGAGTCGCTCGCCTATGTGAAGGGCGGCAAGCTGCGCGCGCTGGCCGTGACCACGCGCGAACGCCATCCGCTGCTGCCCGACGTGCCCACCGTGGCCGAGGCTGGCTATCCGGAGCTGATCGTCGAGAACTGGACCGGCCTGATGATGCCGGCCGGCACGCCCCGGCCGATCGTCGACAAGGTGGCGGCTTCGGTCGCGCGCATGCTGGTCACCGAGTCGGTGCGCGGGCGCATCGTCAGCGCGGGCTTCAGCCCTGCGGCCGGCGGGCCCCCGTTTGCCGACTACTTCAGCGGCGAGGTGACGCGCTGGGCCCGGCTGATCGAGGAGAAGAACATCCGGGTCGAATAGCACCGCGTCCCGGCCGCCGCGCCGGGAAAGGCTGCCCTGCGGTGGCGGCGGTTGGCTTTAGTATGATTCGTCTTATCTATATGAGTCAGTCATGGATCGGCCGGCCGCCCCGCAGGCGGCGTTGCAAAGGACACTAACGTGGGTTCCAGATTCGATGCCGGCGCAGCCATCGGCGGCGTGCTGTACAAGGACGTCAAGCACGCCATCCTGGCCGCCCTCGCCGAGGGCGAGTGGAAGCCGGGAGAGGCGATTCCGTCGGAGCGCAAGCTGATCGAGCGCTTTGGCGTCTCCATCGGCACGCTGCGCAAGGCCATCGACGAACTGGTGGCCGAGAACATCATGATCCGCCACCAGGGGCGGGGAACCTTCGTCGCGACGCACCGGCAGGAAGACCATTTCTTCCGCTTCTTCCGCATCGTGCGCCAGGACGGGTATCGGGAGTTCCCGACGGTGCAGCTGGCAAAGTTCCGACGCGCCAAGGCCGACAAGGAAGAAGCCGCGGCGCTGGGTCTGCCGCTCGGCGAAGCCGTGTTCCGCTTCACCAACGTGCTGTCGCTGGAAGGGCGCCCGGTCATGATCGACGCCATCACCGTCCCGGCGGAACGCTTCAAGACGCTGACCGAGAAGCTGCTGCGCGAGCGGCCGAACACACTCTACAACTTCTACCAGGACGTCTTCGGCATCAACATCATCCGCACCGAAGAGCGCCTGCGCGCCGCGCTGGCCGACGAGGAAGACCATGAACTTCTGGGCATCCCCGTCGGCACCGCGATGCTGAAGATACTGCGGGTGGCGTCGTCCTACCAGAACGAGCGCGTCGAGTACCGCGTCTCCAGGCTGGATACTTCGGATTACGAGTTCGCGCTGTCGCAGCCGTGAAAGCTGATGGCGCGTTTGCTGGCTTGTGCCGCGATCTCCGGCCGATGCCTCAGGCGCGCGCAATCATCCGCAACACCGCGTCGGCCAGTGGACCTTCGGCTTGGCCCAGCAGGTCGACCGCATCGAAATGGTGGCCGCGCTCCTGCACCACCACCTGCACGGCGAAGCCGCATTCGCCCAGCAGCGCCTGGTATTCGCGCTGCAGCCGGTGGTACTCCGGCGATTCATCGCCGCCGACGGTCAGGATCATGGGCAGTTTGGCTTTCGGGACATGATGGATCGGGCTGTAGTGGGCAACGTCCGCCTCGGTCAGCCCGATCACCTGGTTGAGGTAGCACAGCCGGATCGGCTCCAGGTCATACAAGCCGCTGATCGCGCAACCTCCCTTGAGGATATCCGCCGGTACGCCGAAGGCAGCCCAGTCCGTTGCCGCCAGCGTGGCGGTGAGATGGCCGCCGGCTGAGTGGCCGGACAAGAAGATGCGATCCGGATCGAATCCCAGTTCGTCGGCATGCCGGTAGAGCCATGCCACTGCCTCCTGATTGTCGCGGACAATTTCGGCCATGCCCACATCCGGTGCCAGGCGGTAGTTCACCACCGCGACGTTGATATCGCGCTGCAGGTAGGGCGCGGCAACGAAGCTGAAGTCGGACTTGTCCAGCGATTGCCAATAACCGCCATGAATGAAGACCAGCAGCGGGCGCTTTGCGGTGGCTGCCGGGAAGAAGTCGAGCGCCTGCAAAGCGTGTGCACCATACGCAAGATCCGGCTTGACCAGATGGTTGCGACGGAACGCGGCGCTGGTGTCGTCCCATCGCTTGAAGATGTCCTGGAACCCGGGGATTCCAGCCCTGACGTTGTACTGCTGGTCCAGTTCTTCCTGGTTGAAGTTTCGATACACTGACATTAAATTTGGCTCCAGACGTTGGGATCGATGCTTCGATTCCATTGGGTCGTTGCGACGCTTGTCGCGTCAGGCCAAAGATACGTATCCGCGTTGTGCGGCGCGCGCCGCTGGATGACAACCACTATCGCAAAGACGCCATGTTCGGAAAGAGCGAAAACCGCGATGACTACCAGGCGATAGCGCAGCCGGTCGGCGGCATGGCGCGCAAGCTGAAGGATGGGTTTTATATCGCCCCGCATTCGCATCCGCGCGCGCAACTGATCTATGCCTACGTGGGGGCTATCCTGGTCACCACCGACTTCGGTTCGTGGGTGGTGCCGCCCCAGCGCGCCGTCTGGGTGCCTTGCAACATCAAGCACGCCATGCAGGCGTGCGGCGATGTCGAGATGCGCACCATCTACGTCCGCGAAGATGCCGTGCCGGGCGAGTTGCACGGCTGTTGCGTGGTCGCGGTCCCGCCGCTGCTGCGCGAGCTGATCTCGGCCGCCGTGCGCATGCCGCTGGCCTATGACGAAGGCAGCCGCGACGGCCTGGTGGTGCAGCTTCTGCTGCAGGAGTTGCGTCCGCTTTCGGTGGTCCCGCTGCATCTGCCAATGCCCCGGGACCCACGCCTGGGCAAGATCTGCGCGAAGATCCTCGACGATCCCTCGGACGAGACCTCGGTGCAAGCGTGGAGCCGCTCGGTTGGCGCCAGCGAGCGGACCATCATCCGTCTGTTTCCGGAAGAAACGGGGATGACATACAGCCGCTGGAAGCAGCAGGCGCGGCTAATGGCCGCGGTTCGCCTGCTTGCCGAGGGCTGCCATGTCACGGACATCGCACTGCAGCTTGGATACGAGAGTCCAAGCGCATTCAGCGCCATGTTCAGACGGGCGCTTGGCATGACTCCCACCGAATATTTCCGCGACAGCACCGGCGACTAGGCGCGGTTCTCGCTGGTTGGCATCTGCGCGACATCAACTGGCGTCCGGGCGCGAATCGACGGCAGGTCCGTGCGGCACAGTCTAGGTGCCGACGGATCGCCAGCACCGTGCTCACTCCGTCGGCATTTGTTCATGTCGAGGAGTGAATATGTCAGTGATGGATCGTATCCAGGCGGTAGGCATCGTGCTGCCAACCGCGGAAATGCCCAGGGCGCTCTATGTCCCGTACACGCTGCACCATGGTTTGCTGACGGTATCAGGCCAACTGCCGCTGCAGGACGGCAAGCCCATGTTCGTCGGCAAGGTGCCTGGCACTGTCAGCGTCGAAGCGGCGCAGGCGGCGGCACGGCTTTGCCTGGCCAACCTGCTGGGCTGGGTGGCCGCCGCGGTCGATGGCGATTTCGAACGGATCCGGGGCATCGTGCGGGTAGGCGGCTACGTTGCAGCGGATCCGGGTTTCAACGATGCGCCGCTGGTGATCAACGCCGCGTCGGAGCTTCTCAACCGGATTTTTGCCGAGCGGGGGCGCCACGCCCGCCTTGCGCTCGGCGTGGCGAGCCTTCCGTTCGGTGCCCCGGTCGAGATCGAGGCAACCTTTGCGCTGGACGCCTAGGCGATGGGCGCCGCGACAAGGGCCGGCTACGCCGACGTCCTGGTGGGCCTTCAATATGGCGACGAGGGCAAGGCCCGAATCGTTGATCACCTCGCTGCCGGGTATGACGTGATTGCGCGTTTCAATGGCGGGGCCAACGCCGGACATACCATCGCCACGCCCGCCGGTTCGCTGCGGCTGCGGCAAGTGCCTTCTGGGGTGCTGCACGCTGGCGTTGCGCTTTACATCGGCTCGGGCTGCGTGGTCGGGTTGGAGCAGCTGGCATCCGAGATTGCGATGCTGGCGGCCCAAGGTATCAGCATGGAGGGACGGCTGACAATCAGCGACAGGTGTCCGCTGGTTCAGCCGCGGCATGTGCTGGCGGACCGCCGCGATGGCGCGCGGATCGGCACCACCGGCAACGGCATCGGTCCGTGCTACGCCGATATGGCGGCCCGGATACAGGGCGCCGAGCGCGTTGCGTTCCAGTTGCGCGACCTGTGGTGTGACGAGGAGCGCGTGTTCGAACTGATGACCCGGCTGGCATCGCAAGCCGACGACGATGACGAGGCCATAGCGGCGATGGTGGACGGCATGCGCCGCGCGTGGAGGGTGGTTCGGCCGTTCGTGACGAATGATGCTGTCGCGCTGTTGCGGCGGGTCGAGGCCGGTGCAAGGGTACTGTTCGAGGGTGCACAGTCGGTGATGCTCGATGTGGTTCATGGCGTCCAGCCGTGGGTCACGTCCAGCCATACGCTGCCCGCCTATGCCTACGTGGGCGGAGACCTGCCGTGCCGGTATCACCGCAAGACCATCGGCGTGGCCAAGGCCATCGTCTCCCGGGTCGGCAACGGCCCGCTGCCGACCGAACTGGGCGGGCAGCGTTCCGAGGCCTACTGCGCCGCGGCGGCGCATGCGGGCCGCGGCCGCGCCGAGGAAGCGGCCAGCCACGATCCCCTGAAGTTGCTCGCCGAAGCGGATGCATTCTCGACCGGCATGGCTATCCGGATGCTGGCGAACGAGTACGGCACCGGCACCGGCCGGCCACGGCGCGTGGGCCTGCTTGACGTTGCGCAACTGCGGCTCGCGATACAGCAGGCCGGTGTCGACGAGGTGTATCTCAACAAATGCGACAGCCTGGCCGCCTTTTCCCATACGCCCGAGGGTTGCATTCCAGTCGTCGCTGGCGAGGCCGGTAGCGCCGGTAGCGCAAGCCAGCGTGTGTTGCAATTTCCGGCGTTCGCGCAGGACGCCATACCGACGGATGCCGCCTCGCCGCTGCCCCCGCAGCTTGAAGTGCTGCTCGAATGGCTGGCGCAGGCGATCGGCCGACCCTTGCGCGGCATCGGACTAGGACCGGAACGCACGCAGATGCGGCTTCTTGAACCCACCCAGCAGACCACACCATGACAAGCACGACCCCTGCCTACCTGCGCAGCGAGATGCGCCGGACCGACCTGGCCTGGACCGACTGGCCGGCCATTGAAGCCTTCCTGAAGAACGAGCTGATCTGCCGGGTTGCGGTGCATGACGAGCCTTACCCCTACATCACCGCGCAGAGCTTTACCTTTACCGGAGACGCGTTCCTGATCCACAGTTCCAGGTTCGGCAAGCTTGCCGCGGCGATCCGGGCGAACCCGCTGGTCACGATCGAAATCGATCGGCCGGTGGCCTTGTTGAAGGCGCCAAAGGGCCAGAACACCAGCCTCGAGTATTTCAGCGTCATCGCGCGCTGTGAAGTCCGGCTGCGTGACAGTACCGATGAAGTGCGCGCGCACCAGTACCAGGCGCTGGACAAGTTCCGGCCCGAAAAGGACTACTCGCCGATCGAGGATGGCGCGGCCAGCCAGATCGTGGCCTATCGCTGCGAGATCCGCGAGTTGAGCGCGAAGAAGCGCATCCTGGCTGACGGACAGTATTCGCCGCCAGGGCAGCCACGCGCGCCGTACCTGCGCTATCCGTTTCAGTCCGGTGCGACGCTGTCCGGTCTGCCGCCGGAAGCGTTCGATCCCCATCGGTTTGCGGCGAAGTAGGGTTCGCCATCGCATGACATGAAGAGGTGCCTCGGCACCTCTTTTTTTATGTCCGGTGGCTTGGGACAAGCGCCTCCAATGCCTTGGCGCCTGCGAGACAGACCTTGGCGTTCCGGCGCGCGTAGCGCACTCGCCCGCAAGCGACAGTAGCGAACGATAGCGCAGCCACGCGTTATCGCTTGCCGCCAGTGCCATAGAGCACTGGCACTAGAACGACTGGAGACAAGATGAAGCACACCCCTCTCGAGCTGATGCGCGTGCGCACCGGCGACCGGCTGGAACGGCTGCCCGTATGCGGGTATCACCGCCTTCTGTTTGCAATCATTGCGCTGGCCTTCTTCTTCGACAATCTCGACCTGGCCATGATGACGTATTTGCTGGGTTCGATACGCACGGAGTTTGGCTTGACCGCTGCGCAAGCGGGCATGCTGGGAAGCGCCAGCTTTGTCGGCATGGCCGTCGGTGCGCTCAGTTCGGGAATGCTTGCCGACAGGTTCGGACGCAAGCCGGTGTTCCAGGTCAGCATGATCATCTGGGGCGTGGGCAGCTATCTCTGTTCGACCGCGAGCAACCCCATGGAACTAGGCGCATACCGGCTCCTGCTCGGAATCGGCATGGGCATGGAACTGCCGCTGGCACAGACGCTGATGTCGGAGTTCATTCCGGCGCGGCAGCGCGGCAAGTACCTGGCATTGATGGACGGCAACTGGCCGATCGCGTTCATCTGCGCTGGCCTGATGTCGTACTACGTGCTGAGCGCCTATACCTGGCGCACGATGTTCCTGCTTGGTGCGGTGCCGGCGCTCTTCCTGATCGTGGTCCGGCGCTTCGTGCCCGAGTCTCCGCGCTGGCTGGAATCGCAGGGGCGCCATGCGGAAGCCGCAGCGATCGTCGAACGTATCGAGCAGTCGGTGATGCGGCGGATGAAGCTTGATGCATTACCGGAAGTCACCGCGGCGGCTGCGGCGGCGGAGCCGGAGGCGACGGGATTGCGGGTGCTGTGGTCGCGCGCATACCGCAGCCGGACCCTGACTGTCTGGGGGCTGTGGTTCTTTGCCCTGCTGGGGTTCTATGGCCTCAATACATGGATCGGCGCGCTGCTGCAGCAATCCGGGCTGGATGTGACCAAGTCCGTGTTGTACACGGTGTATATCTCGATCGGCGGGATTCCGGGCTTCCTTTGGGCGGCGTGGGTGGTGGAGCGCTGGGGACGCAAGCCTGCCTGCGTGGCGACGCTGGTCGGGGGGGCGTGCATGGTCTTTATCTATGGCCGGGTCGCTGGCTCGGCGTCGGAGCAGCTTGCGCTATTCCTCTCCGGCGGCATGATGCAGTTCTTCATGTTCGGCATGTGGGCAGTGCTTTATACCTACACGCCGGAGCTCTATCCCACGCGCGCTCGCGCTTCTGGCTGTGGCATGGCTTCGACGGTGGGGCGCATCGGCTCGCTGCTGGGGCCGACGCTGGTGGGCGTGGTGCTGCCCGTCGCGGGGCAAGCTGGCGTGTTCTGCCTGGGCGCGCTGTGTTTCCTTGCCGCGGCGGCAATCGTGCTCCGGTTCGGCATCGAAACCCGCGGCAGGGCGCTGGAAGCCATTGCCGACTAAGGTACTGCCGGCGAGTCGTGGCGGCAGGTATCGGACCAGCTGCGTCAGTCCACCACCGCCACGACGCTGGCAATGCCTTGCCGGGCCATCTTCACATAGGGGCAGAAGCGCTCGGTATTGCGCACCAGTTCTTCGGCCAGCGCGCGGGCCACGCCCGGCATCCTGACGCGGACATCCGCGGACAGCGCATAGGCGCCGTCCACGGGGTCGCGGCCGAAGGCGACTTCGACTTCCACGGCGATGTTGTCGATGTGGAGGCCGGCGCGCCGGGCCAGCAAGTGCAGGGCGCCGTGGAAGCACGCGGCATAGCCCGCGGCGAACAGCTGTTCCGGGTTGGTGCCGTTGCCCGGACCTCCCAGCGCGGCCGGCAGCCGCAGGTCGATGACGAGGTTGCCGTCATCGGAGCGGGCCACGCCGGAGGCGCGCCCGTGTCCGGTTTCGCCGCCCGTGACGGTGACGGTGGTGGTGTAGAGCGGATCGAAGCCAGGCCCGCGGTATTTGTCGAGCAGGCTCAACGGCGGGGCTTGCAGCTTCCGGTTCGCCATGGGCCGGCCCTGGGGTCAGGCGCGCGCTTGCTGGCGCTGTCGCAGCCATGCCTCGAAGCTGGTCTTGCCCAGCCGCGCGGGGCCCTCGGGGACCAGCGTGCCATCGTCCAGCTCGGCGCCAAAGTAGCGCGCCCCGGCGTCGACGACCACCTTGCGCGGATCATCGGTGGCTTCGAGATAGCGTTGCACCAGCTCGCTCAGCGCAAAGCGCTGCGGCCCGGCGATATCGATGATGCCGTTGGCGGGATCGGCAAGCGCCTGGTCGGCCACGGCCTCGGCCACGTCGTCGGAAGCGATCGGCTGGATCGATGCGGACGACAGGCGGATCGCGTCGCCGTCGGCGCCCGATTCGGCGATGCCGCCGAGGAATTCGAGGAACTGCGTGGAACGGACAATGGTGTAGGGGATGCCGGCGTTGCGGATCAGCGCTTCCTGCGCGATCTTGCCGCGGAAGTAGCCGCTTTGGGCGAGCTTGTCGGTGCCGACCACCGACAGCGCCACATGGTGCCCGACCCCCGCGGCTTTCTCCGCCGCCGCCAGGTTGCGGCCCGAGGTCTCAAAGAAATGCAGCACGGCATCGTCGGCGAACGACGGGGAATTGGCCACGTCAACGACCACCTTCGCGCCGGCAAGCGCCTGCCCGAGGCCTTCGCCGGTCAGCGCATTCACGCCCGTCTGTGGCGATGCCGCCACCACTTCATGGCCCTGCGCGGCAAGCCGGGCCACGACCTTGCTGCCGATCAGTCCGGTACCGCCAATCACAACGATCTTCATCACGCACCTCGGTTCGGTTGGAAGGGATGGGCCGTCGACCCATGTCCCATGCTAGGTGAGCGAGGATCGACGCGGTAGCGCCGCGGGCGGATGCACGCTGTTTCCCGTCCCGCACCAATCGTCGCCAGGCTGCGGCAAGGAGGTTTTCAGCCGGTCACCCCGGCGCGGTACGCGCTCGGCGAGAGGCCAAGGTGGCGCTGGAACGTCAGCCGCATCCGTTCCTCGCTGCCGAAGCCGCACTGCCTGGCGATCTGGTCGACCGGCCGGTGCGGGTCCTGCAGCAGCCGCCGCGCGGCTTCCAGCCGGAAATGCTCCACCCCCTTGGCGGGCGTGCGGCCGGTCTGCTGCTTGTACACCCGCGCAAAGTTGCGCGGGCTCATGCCGGCCTGCTCGGCAAGCTGCTCGACCGAGAGCGTTTCCCGCGACAGGTTCTCGACGATCCAGAGATGGAGGGCCTCGAACAACGGCACCTGGCGGCTCTGCGTCAGCAGCATTTCGCTGAGCTGGGGCTGGCCGCCGGGGCGCTTGATGAACACCGCCAGTTCCCGCGCCGCGCTCAGCGAGATGTCGTGGCCGTAGTCCGCTTCGACCAGCGCCAGCGCCATGTCGATGCCGGTGGTCACGCCGGCCGAGGTCCAGATGCGGTCCTGGCGCACGAAGATGGCATCCTGGTCCAGCGTGACCGCGGGAAAGCGCGCGCGGAACGCCTCGTGCATGGCCCAGTGCGTGGCCGCGCGCTTGCCGTCGAGCAGGCCCGCCTGCGCCAGCAGGAAGGCGCCGCTGCAGACCGACGCGACGCGGGGCACCTGGGCGGCGGCCTGCTCCAACCAGGCGACCAGGGAGGTGGCGCTGTCGAGCAGGGTGAGCATCTCGGGCGCGCCGGGCAGGACGATGGTGTCGATACGCCGCAGGTCGATGGCCGCAAGCGGCAAAGTATCCACGGACGTGCCTTCGGCCGAGGCGGTCAGGCCGCCATGCTCGCTGGCCAGGTAAATCCGGTAGCCGGCCAGGCCGCGTTCGCGCGCGTAGCGCGACGCCGCCCAGAACGCGGTTTGCGGCCCGGTGAGGTCCAGCACGCTCATGCCGGGAAAGGCGACGAACAGCAGGCCGCGCGGGTGGTGGTCGAACGGCAGGGCAGAGTCGTGTGCGGCGGGCGCGGAGGCGGAAGGGGCCATGGCAAGGATCGCGAAAGTCGGTCGATGTTATGCCAGGCGCGCGATCCGCGGCAAGGCGCGACGGCCGCTGTCGCGCGTCGTGCGGCGCCTGCGGCACGACGCGGCTGCGGCCAGGCCTGGCGCATCGCCATGTCTGCATTGTTGCGTGCCGCAGCCGCCGGCTGGCAGAAATCGAGGGGCATCTGGCATTTACCCGGCGCGCGGCGGCTCATTAAGATCCCGGCATGGTCATGCGCCACGCAGCGTGGACCTGAACCCTGGCATTGCGCCGAAAGGCATAGACATGGACATCGTCGTACCCGATCTCCGTCCGGCGTCCCCCGCCAGGCGCGCTGGCCCGGACACGGGCACACCCGGCCTGTTGCAACGGGGGCAGCAGCACGGGCGGCGCGAGGGTGCGCACGATCGCGCTTCTGACCGCGCCACCGACCGCGCGGACGGCTTGTCCGCCAGCTTCGCCGCCAGCTATGCCGGCATCATCGCCTTCATGGCGGTCGCCACTGAAGGCAGCTTCTCCAGGGCTGGCGAGCGGCTGGGCATCGGCCGCTCCGCGGTCAGCCGCAATGTGCAGAAGCTGGAAGCGCAGCTCAGCACCCGGCTGTTCCTGCGCACCACGCGTTCAACCAGGCTGACGCGCGAGGGCGAGCGCTTCTTCGAGAACTGCCACCAGGGCGTGGCGCAAATCGTCGATGCCATGAACGATATGCTGGCGCTGCGCCAGGGCCCGCCGAGGGGCCTGCTGCGCATCAGCGCCGCTACCGGCTTCGGGCGCAAGGTGGTGGCGCCGCTGCTGACGCGGTTCTCGGCAGCCTATCCGGAGATCTCGCTCGACTTGCTGCTGGATGACCGCCCGCTGGATTTCGCGACGGAAAAGATCGACGTGGCGTTCCGCAACGGCCGTATCGAGGATTCCAGCATCATCGCCAGGCAACTGATCCCGATGCAGATGGCGGTGTGCGCGTCGCCGGCGTATGCCGCGCGGCACGGCTTGCCGCTGACGCTGGACGATCTCGCAAGGCATGAATGCATCCATACCCGGGTCGGCGGCGCGCGCGTGCTGGAATGGGAGTTCAAGGTCGACGGCCACCTGCGCAAGCTGCTGCCTGCCGGCAGGCTGACCTTCAACGACCCGGACCTGGTGCTGGCGGCGGTGCTGGACGGACTGGGCCTGGCGCAAATGGCAGGCTACCAGGTGTGCGAGCCGATCGCCCGCGGTGCGCTGGTCACCGCGCTGGGCCGGCATGCGCCAGACGATCGCGGCCACTATCTCTGCTACCTGAGCCGGCAGCACCTGCCGTCGCGCATCCGCGTGTTCGTCGACTTCATGACAGAGGCGATCCGGGCACAGGACCTGCACTGCCTGGCGGACTTCGGCATGGATTATTCAAAAACGGGTCCGGGTGGCTGATGCCGGCAGGAGTGCCCCTAGGCCGCACCGTTGGCATAACGCCGCTGCAATTCCTCGAACGACACCAGCTCCCCGCATATTGCGCTGGCCGCCACCGTTGGCGGGCTGGCCAGCCAGACCTGTCCCGGACCGGAGCGCCCGGGGAAGTTGCGGTTGATCGAGCTGACCGTCACCTGCTCCGGCCGCTCCGACGATCCCGGGCCGCAGTTGGCGCAGGCGCCGCACGACGGCTGGAGGATGCGCGCGCCGATGGCCTGGAAGGTCTCCAGGTAGCCCTGGCGGATGCAATAGTCGCGCACGTCGGTGGTGCCGAACTGCAGGTAGAGCGTGACTTGCGGCGCAAGACGCAGGCCGCGCTGCACGGCCCAGTGCAGGACCTGGTGATACCAGTCGAAGTCTTCGCGCTTGCCGGCTGTGCAGGAGCCGCCGTAGGCAATGTCGACGGACACCCGCTGCGTCAGCGCGGCCAGCGGCATGCCGTTGCCCGGATCGCCGGGGCGGGCCACCATGGGTTCGAGCGTGCCGCAGTCGATGTCGAGCGTGTCGGCGAACGCGGCGCCGTCATCGCTGCGCATCCAGGGCTCGATCTCGAAATCGATGCCGCGCCGTTCCTTCAGGAAGCGCACGGTCTCGGCGTCGGGCGCGACGATGCCGGTGAAGCCGCCCAGTTCGGCGCACATATTGGTCAGCGTGGCGCGCTCGTCGATCGACATCGCGCTGACCGCCGGTCCGGTGAACTCGAATACCTTGCCGACGCCGGCACCGGCCTTGATGTCGGCCCGGGCCAGCAGATGCAGCACCACGTCCTTGGCGGTGACGCCCGGCGCCAGTGCGCCATCCAGGCGCACCAGCAGGCATTGCGGCAGCGTCATGCGCACCGCGCCGGTCACGAAGGCATTGGCCATGTCGGTGGTGCCGACGCCGAACGCCACGCAGCCCAGCGCGCCGCTGTGCGGGGTGTGGGAATCGGTGCCGACCACGACTTGCCCGGGCAGGGCATAGCGCTCGGCCATCATGGCGTGCGAGATGCCGGCCGCACGCGCGACCGCGGCGCCGCGGGACTCGTCCTCGGTCAGCGTGCGGTGGCACCGGAGCTGGTAGTCACGCACGAAGTCGCGTTGCGCTGCGCACATGCGGGCGACGTTGTCGACCAGCCCGCCGCGCACGTGGGCCGGGCTTTCGCCAACATAGGAGGTGTGGTCCTCGAACACCACGATGCGGTCCGCATCCCTGAGCTGCAGCGGCTTGCCGAACGCCGCGTGCAGCATGTGGGCGCACATGCCGGTGTAGTACTCGTGGATAAAGCGCCAGTCGGCCCGCACGAAAATGCCGTCGCCCGCAAGCGGGCGCTCCGGCGTCACCGGCGTCGCCAGCAGATGCCGCTGCACGATTTTCTCGAACAGGGTCTGCGGGCCGGAGGGGTGGCTGGTGGACGCGGGTTCCACGTCGCTCAGGTAGGCCTGGCCGAACCTGAGCAGCCCGCCATGCCGCAGGATGGCGGCGGCCAGGGCGTCGCGCCCGGCCACCAGCGTGTCCGCGTCGATGGCCTCGCCTTGCTCCAGCCGGGTCAGCAGGCCGAAGTCGGTCGAGGTGAACAGGCCGATGTTGTCGGCATTCTGGCGGTAGATGCGCTCGAAGCTGCGAGCGATGACGAGGCGGATGCCGGCCAGCTTCTCTGCCGCCGGACTATGCTCGCGCGACGAGCCCTTGCCGTAGCGGTTGCCGGCAACGGTCACGGTGAAGCCTCCGTCGCGGATCGCGCCGGCCGGGACCAGGCAGGCACCTTCGACCTTGTAGCCGGTATAGGGAAAGCGGCCGAGCGCGTCGTCATAGTGCGTCAGGATCGGCACCGGCGTGATCTCGTCTGTCGAGACGTCGTCGCGCAGCGCGCCGGCGGCGGCCAGCGTCATCGGCTGCCCCTGCAGCTGTGTCGTCATGGCCGACGCCGAGTCGGCAAGGAACAGGATGCGGGCCGTGGCCCCGATGGCGCTCATGCAGGTCTCCGAAGGCATTTCGGCGCAACTCTACCGGCCCTGGCGCGCGCGCACGAAGCGCTGATGCGGCATCGCGGCTATCTGCGTCAAACATATCAGGGTAAACCCGATGGTCATGCGCGGGGATCATGCTCAGTGTGCGCCGCAAGGTTAGTATCGGGCGACATTCCGGCCTGCCCACCCGGGCGCACTGACCCATGCACCGCATCGATCCCGTCAATATCCAGCTGTTCCTGGCCGCGGCCCGCGAGGGCTCGATCAAGCGCGCGGCCGAAACCGAGCATATTGCCCAGTCGGCGCTGAGCCGGCGCATCGCGGAGCTGGAACGCAGCCTGGGGGTGGTGCTGTTCGTGCGCTCGCCCGCCGGCGTGGTGCTGACCGATGCCGGCGCGCGCGCGCTGGAACTGGGGCGCAAGCTGAACGACGACATCGCCAGCTTTGCACGCGAGGTGCAGGACCTGGGCGACCGGGTCGCCGGCGTGGTACGGGTGTCGGCCAGCCCGTCGGCCATCATCGGGTTCCTGCCGGAGCGCCTGCATGCGTTCAAGGCGGCGCATCCGCTGGTCGAGATCGCGCTGTACGAGCGCTCCACCGCGGAAACGCTACGTGCCTGCCTGGATGACCGCGCCGACGTCGGCATCGGCGTCGCGGCCAAGGCGCCGGGCGGGCTGGAATCATGGGCCTTCGCCAGCGATCCGCTCAATGTGGTGGTGCCGTCGTCGCATGCGCTGGCCCGGCGCAAGCGCATGCGCTATGCCGAGGTGCTGGAACATCCGCTGGTGGTGGTGCAGCCGGGCGGCGCGCTCGACCAGGACCTGCGCGAGCAGGCGGCCAACCTGCGGCTGCCGTTCAACCAGGGCGTGGCGGTCTCCAGTTTCGAGGCCGCCTGCCGCATGGTGGAGGCGGGGCTGGGCATCGCCGTGCTGCCGGCCAGTGCCGGCGTGGCCTATGCCGGAACGCGGCGCTTTGTGCGCGTGCCGCTGGATGAACCGTGGCGCCAGCGCCAGCTGCGCATCTATGCGCCATACAAGCAGCCGCGGCTGCGGGCGATTGCCGCGATGATCGAGGCGCTGCAGCCAAAGGCTGGAACCGACGCTATGCCGGGCTGAGATACCCGGTCCAGCGGATTAGCACTCGGCCACCGCCGCGTCGCAACCCTACACTCCGTGCCAAAGCCACCGTCCACGGTGCGATTCACGGTCGATTCGACCCACGGAGACAAACCATGCAGATCTCGCTGTTTCGACAGGCGTGCAAGGCGCTTGCGGCCCTGACCACGCTGGCAATGCTTGGCGGCCAGGCCGTTCCAGCCCATGCGCAGGATGGCAAGCCGCTCAGGCTGATCGTGCCGACCCAGCCCGGCTCACAGGCCGATGCCGTGGCCCGCGCGCTGAGCCAGCCGCTGGGCAAGCAGCTGGGCCAGTCGGTGGTGGTCGAGAATATCGCCGGCGCCGGCGGCGTGCCGGGCACCCAGCAGATCGTGCGCGCGCCGAAAGACGGCTCGACGCTGGGCCTGATCTCATCGAACCACGTCATCAACCCGTTTATCTACAAGAGCCTGCCGTACGACGCGCTGCAGGACATCACGCCAATCACCGTGATCGGCACGCTGCCGCTGGTGCTGGTGGTCAATCCCGCGGTGAGCGCGCACAACACCAGGGAACTGCTCACGCTGCTGAAGGCGAAACCGGGCGAACTGAACTACGGCTCGTCGGGCAACGGCACGGTGCTGCACCTGGCCGGCCAACTCCTGGCCAGCGAGGCCAGGGTGGATATCCGCCATGTGCCGTACAAGGGCGCCGGCAACTACACTACGGATCTGGTCGGCGGCCAGGTGCAGATGGGCTTCCTGACCGTGCAGGCGGTGCTGCCGCTGATCAAGGCGGGCAAGCTGCGGGCGATCGCCGTGTCCACCGCGCAGCGGGTGCCGGCGCTGCCCGAGGTGCCAACGCTGGCGGAATCGGGTGTGCCGCGCTACAGCTTCGATGCGTGGCTGGCGATCGTCGGCCCCGCGGGCATGCCGAAGCCTGGTGTGCAGGACCTCCAGGCGAAGATCCAGGCCACGCTGCGCGAACGCGAAGTGCAGGAGCAACTGTCGGCGCAAGGGCTGGTGGTGACGGGCACCGGCGCCGACGCGGCGGTGCCGTTCTTCAGGAACGAACTGGACAAGCATGCGCGCATCGTCAAGCAGGCTGGCGCCACGCTGAACTAAAGGCTCCGGGCCCTGCGCAAGCCGGCCCGCCACACGCTTGCGCGCTTCAGCTGCCGCAAGCGTGGATCAGGAATTCGCGCAGCGCATCGGCCGGCTTGCCCAGCTTGCGGCCGGGCTGCCACAGCATGCCGACCTCCATGTCGGGCACCGCATTGGCAATCGGCCGGGCTTCGATCTGCTTGCCTTCCAGCGACCAGGGCCGATACACCATGTCGGACAGCACGGTGACGCCGAAGCCATGCGCCACCAGCCCGCGCAGGGCTTCCATCGAACCGGTGCGGAAGGCGATATTGGGCGCGAGCCGGTGGCTGCGCCAGTAGCGCAGCGTTGAGTCCTCGGCCTCGTCGACGGTGATGAGCAGGTACGGATACGCCGCGATATCGCGCAGCGAAGGCCGCTCCACCTCCAGCAGTGGATGGCTGGCCGAGGTCCATAGCTGTCGCCGCGACCGCATCAGCGTATGGCGCTGGAAGCGCTGCGGCTTCTCCAGGTTGGACAGCAGCGCGATGCCGAACTCGATCTCGCCCGCCAGCACGGCGCGCTCGATGTCGGGGCGGTCCATGTCGAGCAGATCCAGTTCGATATCCGGATAGTTGGTGCGGAAGCGCGCCAGCAATCCCGGCAAAAAATATCCCAGCACGGTGTAGGACGCCGCCAGCCGCACGCTGCCCTGCAGCCCGTGCACCTGGAAGCGCGGCTCGCGCAGCGCGTCTTCGACCGAATCCAGGATCTGGCGCGCATGCTGGAAGAACAGGTGGCCTTCGGCGGTCAGCGTCACGCCATGCGGCCGGCGCTCGAACAGGCGCACGCCCAGGCGCTGCTCCAGCGCCAGCACGGCATTGGTCACGGCCGACTGAGACACGTGCTCGGCGGTCGCCGCCATCGAGAACTGCCCGGTTTCCGCCGCCGCGACGAAATAGCGGAACTGCCGCAGCGTGACTTCCTTGGCCAGTCTTTCCGAACCTTCGCGCGCCTTGAACATGGTGTCTCCGAGGTATCCGTTTTGCAGATATCAGGTGTTGGAATTCATGATTTTACGATGACCGCGCCGATTTCTACACTCCTTCGGATAGCAGATAAAGCAACCAGAACGAAGCCCGGAGACCCACATCGTGAATGCCCCGCTCAATCCCGCCTTGCTCGAAGCCCTGGCCAGCGCCAGCCTCGACGACAAGTACACCCTGGACCAGGGCCGTGTCTACCTGAGCGGCGTGCAGGCGCTGGTGCGCCTGCCGATGCTGCAGAAAGCGCGCGACCGCGCCGCCGGGCTCAATACCGCCGGCTTTATCTCGGGCTACCGCGGCTCGCCGCTGGGCGGCGTCGACCAGGCGCTGTGGAAGGCCAAGCAGCATCTGGCGGCCAGCGACGTGGTGTTCCAGCCGGGCGTCAACGAAGACCTGGCCGCCACCGCGGTATGGGGCAGCCAGCAGGTCAACCTGTTCCCCGGCGCCAGGCGCGATGGCGTGTTCTCGATGTGGTATGGCAAGGGGCCCGGCGTCGACCGCTCCATCGACGTGCTCAAGCACGCCAACTCCGCCGGCTCGTCGCGCCATGGCGGCGTGCTGCTGCTGGCCGGCGACGACCATGCCGCCAAGTCCTCCACCGTGGCCCACCAGTCCGAGCACGTGCTGCAGGCGGCCGGCATCCCGGTGCTGTACCCCGCTAACGTGCAGGAATACCTGGACTACGGCCTGCATGGCTGGGCCATGAGCCGCTATTCGGGGCTGTGGGTGGCGATGAAGTGCGTGACCGACGTGGTCGAGTCGACCGCCTCGGTCGAGATCGACCCAAACCGCGTGCAGGTCGCGCTGCCGCAGGACTTTGCCATGCCGGCGGGCGGCCTCAATATCCGTTGGCCCGATTCCCCGCTGGAACAGGAAGCGCGGCTGCTCGATCACAAGTGGTATGCGGCGCTGGCCTACGTGCGCGCCAACCGCCTGAACCGCGTGGTGCTGGATTCGCCCAACGCGCGCTTCGGCATCATGACCGCCGGCAAGGCGTACCTGGACGTGCGCCAGGCGCTGGTGGACCTGGGCCTGGATGACGACACCTGCGCCCGCATCGGCATCCGCGTCTACAAGGTCGGCTGCGTGTGGCCGCTGGAGGCGCACGGCGCGCGCGAATTCGCCACCGGCCTGGAAGAGATCCTGGTGGTCGAAGAGAAGCGCCAGATCCTCGAATACGCGCTGAAGGAAGAGCTGTACAACTGGCGCGAGGATGTGCGCCCCAAGGTCTTCGGCAAGTTCGACCAGCGCGGCAACGACGGCGGCGAGTGGTCGGTGCCGCGCGGCGACTGGCTGCTGCCGGCGCACTACGAGCTGTCGCCGGCGCTGATCGCCAAGGCCATCGCGCGCCGGCTGGAACGCTTCGACCTGCCGGCCGAGGTGCGCGCGCGCATCGCCGCGCGCGTAGCGCTGATCGAGGCCAAGGAGCGCGAAGCGGCGCAGCCGCGCATCGCGGTGGAGCGCAAGCCGTGGTTCTGCTCGGGCTGCCCGCACAATACCTCGACGCGCGTGCCGGAGGGCTCGCGCGCACTGGCCGGCATCGGCTGCCACTACATGACCTTGTGGATGGACCGCAATACCGAGACCTTCAGCCAGATGGGGGGCGAGGGCGTGGCGTGGACCGGGCAGATGCACTTCACCAACGACAAGCACGTGTTCGCCAACCTGGGCGACGGCACGTACTTCCATTCGGGGCTGCTGGCGATCCGCGCGTCGATTGCGGCCCGGGCCAACATCACCTACAAGATCCTGTTCAACGACGCGGTGGCGATGACCGGCGGCCAGCCCATCGACGGCGTGCTGACGGTGCCGCAGATCGCGCACCAGGTCTTGGCCGAGGGTGCGAAGAAGCTGGTGGTGGTCACCGACGAGCCCGCCAAGTACGGCGATGGCGCGATGCTGCCGTCCGGCGTGGCGGTGCTCCATCGCGACCAGCTCGATGCCGTGCAGCTGGAGCTGCGCGACACCGAAGGCGTCACCATCCTGATCTACGACCAGACCTGCGCCACCGAGAAGCGCCGCCGCCGCAAGCGCGGCACCTATCCGGATCCGGCCAAGCGCGCCTTTATCAACGACGCGGTGTGCGAAGGCTGCGGCGATTGCTCGGCCAAGTCCAACTGCCTGTCGGTGGAGCCGCTCGAGACCGAGCTCGGCACCAAGCGCAGGATCAACCAGTCGTCGTGCAACAAGGACTTCTCCTGTGTCAACGGCTTCTGCCCGAGTTTCGTCACGGCCGAGGGCGCGCAGGTGCGCAAGCCCGCGGCGGCGGCCGGCAAGGGCAGCGGCGCCGACTTCGCGGCGCTGCCGCAGCCGCGGCTGCCCGCCCTGGAGCGGCCTTACGGCGTGCTGGTCACCGGCGTCGGCGGCACCGGCGTGGTCACCATCGGCGGGCTGCTGGGCATGGCGTCGCACCTGGAGCGCAAGGGCGTGACCGTGCTCGACATGGCCGGCCTGGCGCAGAAGGGCGGGGCGGTGATCAGCCACGTGCAGATCGCATCCGCTCCGGAGCACCTGCATGCGACCCGCATCGCCACCGGCGAGGCGCGCCTGGTGATCGGCGGCGACGCCATCGTTTCGGCCTCGGCCGAAGTGCTGTCCAAGGTCCGGCACGGCCTGACCGCCGCCGTGGTCAACAGCGCCAACACCCCCACCGCGGAGTTCATCAAGAACCCGAAGTGGAAGTTCCCCGGCGCCAGCGCCGAGCAGGACCTGCGCGCCAGCGTGGGCGAGGCTTGCGCCTTCTTCGACGCCAGCGCCTGGGCGGTGACCCTGCTGGCCGACGCCATCTATTCCAACCCGCTGCTGCTGGGCTATGCCTGGCAGAAGGGCTGGATCCCGTTGCAGCACGCAAGCCTGGTGCGCGCGATCGAACTCAATGGCGTGTCGGTGGACAAGAACCGCCTCGCTTTCGAATGGGGCCGTTACCTCGCCCACCACGGCGAGGGCGCGGTCAGGGCGCTGCTGCCGGCTGCGCCGGCCGCCACCAGCGCGCAGGTCGTGGCGATGCCGCAGACGCTCGACGCGCTGATCCGCAAGCGCGAGTCGATGCTGACCGATTACCAGAACGCCGCCTATGCCGCGCGCTATCGCGACGCCGTGGCGCGCATCCGCGCCGCGGAGCAGCAGCTGGGGATCGACCGCAAGCTGCCGCTGACCGAGGCCGTGGCCCGCAACCTGGCCAAGCTGATGGCGTACAAGGACGAGTACGAGGTGGCGCGCCTCTACACCGACCCGGCCTTCCTCGACAAGCTGCGCGCGCAGTTCGAAGGCGAGCCCGGCCGCGACTACCAGCTCAATTTCTGGCTGGCACCGCCGCTGCTGGCCAAGACTGACGCCAAGGGCCATCTGCTCAAGCGTCGCTTCGGTCCCCGCACCATGACGGCATTCCGCCTGCTGGCGCGCCTGAAGAGTCTGCGCGGCACTGCGCTGGATGTTTTCGGCAAGACCGCCGAGCGCCGCGCCGAGCGTGCGCTGGTCAGCGACTACCTGGCCATGGTCGAAGAGTTCGCGGGGTCACTGAGCGCGGACAACCTCGACACCGCGCTGGCCCTGGCCGCGCTGCCGGACGATATCCGTGGCTACGGTCACGTGAAGGAGGCCAGCATGGCCGCGGCGGCGGTGCGGCGCGAGACGCTGCTGGCGCAGTATCGGGGGGCGGCGCGGCGGGATGCGGCCTGACCGCTGAGGCTCGAGGCAGCGCATCGGCCCGGCGACGGGGGCACGCCAACGGGCGTGCCCGACAAAGGGATGAATCGGCAAATCACGTCATCGTTCACCGCATCCAGCGCCTGGTGGACGACGCGCGGTCAAAGCGTTTAAGCATAGCTGGCGTGGCAGCGGCGCGCGCCAGATCTCGGTGCGAAAATGCACGCAATGAGAAGAAAAAATCCCCGGCCAAAGGCCTCGCTTTAACTATACTTTTGGACGTCGCCAGGGGCGCTTCGGAGATTATCTAATAACCCGTCGCCGGCCGAGTAATTTTTTTTCTCTGAAGCATTTTGTACGGGCTGGACCAGCCGTGCCGGCCTCGTCATGGCGCCTGCCGGTCCTACGTGCGCGCAGCGGATCAGCAGACGATCCCAGCCAGCGCTTGTGACCAGGGATAGTGGCTCGCGGGAAACTCCATTTGGTATTAGGTAATTACAGAACAGCTCGGTCCCAAAAAAAAACTGCCAACTCCTTGACCGATTAAAGGAGAGCAACGTAAACAGCAAGCCGTTATTTCTCATCCGGGGGCTCAACAGATTCTCTGGAGACGAACATGAAGAATCTAGCCCTGGTTTCATTGGCTGCGTTGCTGGCCGCTCCCGCAGCCTGGGCCGAAACCATCCCCGCCAATGGGCCAAGCGGAGCACATTACGCAAGCGGCTCTGCCGAGCCGGTCTGCGCGATAGATTCGTCCCAGGACGTCAGCTGTACCGGCACCACTATCGGCGGGGTCGGCAATACCAATGCGACAGCAATACTGTCCGCGACTTACTCCGGCACGGTGCAGTGCCGGAACCGTGGCGGCCAGATCGTCGACGTAAAAACCCAGACCACCGAGGCAACGTCCTCCGGCACCCTGAGGCCTTCCAGGAATGGGCAACTGGTGGTGCCTCCGCTCAGCACGACGGCGCCGACCGCCGAGGAACTGCAGGCTGCAGCGGTCTGCCCCAACGGGAACTGGACCAAAGTGCTGCTAGGGGGGCCGACCCTTACGAGCTTCGTGTACACGGTTACCTTCGCCGGCTTCAGCCAGCCGTATATCAGCATCGTCGGTCCCTGATCGGCCTGGCACAGGCTTCGGCACATTCGACTGATACCGGAATATCCGACACCGGCGAGAGCGTCCTGAGCCATTGGGAAGGCGTGCCAGCACTGCGGGCACGCCGCAATCGGCTACGGCGGGTACCGTCATTGCGTGCGGTACCACGCCTGCCTTTTCCTGAATCATCGGATGATTCGCCATGCGACAAGACCTTCATCTCAATGACTGCGTGCGGGCCGTCTCACCTGCGCCGCACCACTACTGGAAGATCCCGTGGATGCTGGGGTTCAGCCTGCTGCTCGCCGGATGCGGAGGAGGAGATCCGGCTCCCGTATCCATGACAGCCCCGCAGCAAGCGCTATCAGGGCAGAGTCCGTTCGCCGCGCAAGGCACGCCGCCTGCGCGGGAAATCCAGGCACCTTCGGCCGTGGCCGACGAAACCGCCGTGCCTTCTGCAGATTCCCCCGAACTTGCGCAACTTGGCGCGCTACCGCACCTGTCATCGCTGTCGGACCGTGAGAAGGCAGGCTTGCTCATGCTGCTGCGTACCCGGTCACCCGCGCAACGGATGGCATTGATCAACATGTATCCCAGCCTGGTCAGACTGCCCGAGCAGCAAAAGGAGCTATTGCTGGACCGGCTGGAAAAGATCGTGCCGGTCACGGTAAGTCAGCGTTAGTGACCGCTGCGGGAGCAGCCCTGTACCCCTGTCAAGCATGCCAGATCGACGGCGGTCGAACTGCAGTGCCGGCCGATGGCCCCCTGCCATCCTAGGCCGCCGTGACAGGCGTCGTACCCGCTGCCGGTGGATCGGCAAGCGACTTCTGGTAAGTCGTCGGTCCCTGCAGGTGCGCGGCCATCTGCAGATACTGCTCGCTGTTTCGCTCGAGATAGCGGCCCCACGTTTGCTGGGATTCGCGGTACTCGCGCCGCGACGCGGCGTTCTGCGCAACGAACATGTCGACCACGCCGCCAAGCGTGGAGGGCTCGCATTCCATGGCATCGCACGCAGCATCGCCAAGGACTCGCCGTGCCAGCGCAAACACCAGCTCGCGGGCGACCGAAGCGGGGCCGTTGGGCATCAGCGCGGCCAGCCGTTCGGCGACGGTGTCCACCAGGGCGCCCTGGATCGCGCGAACGTTGTCGTCCAGGCCGATCTGCTGGGTTGCCAGCAAGGCTTCGCGCCAGGCAGCGCCCTGCTTGTGGCTGGTGATCTGCGCGCACCAGTCCGGATCGATGCCTAGCAGGTGACCGACGTATCCCCAGTAGCGGTACAGCGCGGCTTCCTCATCCGCGCTCAGGTCTATGCCCAGGCGCTGCAGCGCGCTGAAGGGCACCACGGTGAAGTCGAGCCAGGTATTGAGCGTGTCGGCGCGATTGATCGGCACGCCGTCGGCCCGCACATCCCAGCCGCGGCGCAGGAACGCGGTACGCACGCGCGCATGCAGCAAGCGGACCTGTATGGTGCCGATGTAGCCCGCCTGGCCGCGCGCGAGCCCGCCGGGAGAGGTTGCGTGGATGCGCCACGTCGCGGTTTCCGCCAGGCGACGGCCGGCGGCATAAGCCAGGTTGCCGGTGTTGGCCAGCACCTTCGCCACCCGGATGTTGGTGTAGTTCGGCAGCAGCGAGGCAAGCGCCAGCGCAATCGAGTGCCAGAACGGCGGAATCGAGATCGAAGCCCGGTCGCCGGCTGCCACCAGCGCGGTGTCGATACCGGGCGGCACCTGCTCCAGCGCGCGCACGAAGGCCGCGATGGCTGGTGGCGGCGCATCGACCGCATCCAGTCCATGGCGCAGGGCGTGGGCCAGCTTGTCGCGCGCGGCCGCGCCTAGCGCATCGAGTTCGGCAATCACGGCCTCGGCAAGCGGATCACCTTGCTGGACGGCTTCCGTAAGCATGGCCACGCGTGCCGGGTCGGGCACGGAACGGCTCAGGGCTTCTGTGTCGATGAAGTTATTGGTCGTCATAGCATCTGTCTGGTGCTGACGCGCGCGGCGCGGGAGCGGCCGCGCGCTGGCGGTCATGCCGTGGCCTGCGCATCCTTTTTCACGTACATCGAATGGCGGGGCTGGGAGAACACGCGACGCAGCATGGGTTCGAAGAACGACAGCGGCAAGGTGTCGTAGTCCTTGCGGAAGGCCGGCGCATCGTATCTGGCGCAGAACTCCGCGGTACGCTCGAACAGCTCGGGCTGGTCGCGGTACTGGTCGCGCAGGTTGGGGTCGAGCCCCAGGTTGTGGAAGAAGTGGTAGCCCTGGAAGATGCCGTGGTGCAGCACCATCCAGTGGTTCTCGGGGCTGACGAAGGGCTTGAGCATCGCGGCGGCGATGTCGGGATGGTTGTAGCTGCCGAGCGTGTCGCCGATGTCGTGCAGCAGCGCGCAAACCACATACTCCTCGTCGCGGCCGTCGCGGTGCGCCAGCGTGGCGGTCTGCAGGCAGTGGGTCAGGCGGTCGACCGGGAAGCCGCCGCAATCGCCGTCGAGCACCTTGAGATGTTCGATGACCCGCTCGGCCAGCTTGGCGGCGTAGGGGCGGAACTCGCCCGTGATGATGGCCCAGTCCTCGCGCGTGCTCTCGCCGATGTGGGCAAAGGTGGCGTGCTCAGTCATGGCTTCCGCTCCCGAATAGTTGCACCAGGGTTTCGCGCTTGCCGGTGTAGGGCTGGCGGCCGTGGCAGCAAATGATGTTGTCGAGGATCATCACTTCGTTCTCGAGCCAGGGCTCGTCGACGGTGACCAGGAAGTTTGCACGGCGCAGTTCGTGCAGCAAGGCCAGCGGAATCGGCTCACCATCACCGTAGCGTACCTCGCTGTACTTGGGACTGCCGTCGCCGTACTGCTGGCAAAGGGCCGGCCAGATCGCGTCGGCGTCGGTCGGCATGTACTGATTGATCTGATTGAACCAGTGCCGCTCGCGTGTCACCGGATGCACGACGAAGCCTGTGTTGACGTAGGTGGTCTGCAGGCTCCCGTCCGGCAGCCATTCACCTTGCAGCCCCATTGCCTCGACCTGTGACTGCACCTCGGCCTTGTCGGCGGAGCCGAATGCGTCTTGCCACGAGCGATGCACATCCACGAGCACCGGATGCCAGCCTTCGGTCGAAGCGCTGCCGTCACGGAAGTTCCGTCGGTACATCACGCCTCTGCGTTCGACGTCATCCAGCAAGGCTTGCGGCGCCAGCGCCTCGACCTTGCGGATGTCGCAGATCGAAGTCGCGCCGCCGGTGGTGGCGGGCACCTTGCTGTAGAAGGCCAGCTTGTACGGGAAATGGGGCAGGTAGCTCATTTCCTGGTGCAGGCGGATCGAGTAGCGCTCGTCGACGCGGGTCGATTCGAACACCTTGCCCGCCACTGCTGCACGGGGCGTGCCGCCGCCGGTATAGCCCATTTGCGCCGGCGGGTAGTGCGCGGTCATGGCAGCGAACTGCTCGGTCTCGCGGATGGGAAAGCCGCGGAAGCGCAGTGCGCCATAGGTCCGCAGCAGTTCGTCGAGCGTGTCCTCGTGTTCGACGAACCACTGCCGGAAGGCCTGGAAATCGGTCTTGAAGCGCTCCGAAGCGGGCATCACGAACATCGGGATGCCCTTCGGGTGCAATTGCAGGACGACGTCGTCGCCCAGGCTGGGGTGAGGCGTGGGCGTAGCATAGCTAGGCTGACGCGGAAGGGCTTCGGTAGAGGTATTCATGGCTGTCTCCTTTGTTTTAGGGAGCGGACGGGATTCAATACCGGCGGTGGTATCGAGGGCACTCAACGGGGGCAGGGCCGGCGCGTATGCGCTGCAGCCGGCCGGGCCTGCGCTCAATCAAGTCGGATGTCGTACTTGCGGATCACCGCTGACCAGAACGCCTGGTCGTTGCGTGCCAGCGCAGCGAAGGCGGCGGGCTGCGAGGTCCTGGCAATCAGGCCCAGATCGGCCATGCGCTGCGTCAGGGCCGGTGCGTTGACGATGGCGCCGACATCGGCGGAGATCTTCTCGACGATAGCCGCCGGGGTGCCGCCGGTGGTGAAGAGCCCGAACCAGGCCGGGCCGGAGAGGCCCTGGTAGCCGAGTTCCTGGAAGGTGGGGACCTCCGGCAGCAGCGGGGCGCGGCTGCTCCCTGCAACCGCGAGCGGGACGATCTTGCCGCTCTTCAGGTGCTGGCGCACGGTCATCGGCGACAGCGTGCCGAGTGCAATCTGTCCGCCCAGCATGTCGTTGATGATCTGGGCTTCGCCCTTGTAGGGGACATGGGTGAGCTCGGCGCCGCTGGCGCTGCCGAACACCTCCATGTAGAGATGCGAGCCGGTGCCCTTGCCATAGGTGCCATACGTGAGCTTGCCCGGCTTCTCCCTGGCCTGGCGTACCAGCTCGGCAACGGTTCGGGGCCCCGCCGCCGAAGCGGCCAGCACCATATGGGTCGAGCACAGCTGGGTCACCGCTGCCAGGTCCCGCAGCGGGTCGAACGGAGGCTTGGCATACATGTAGGGCGTCTGCACCACGGCGGTAACCGTCATCAGCAGCGTATGGCCATCGGGCGGTGCCTTGGCAACGACATCGGCGCCGATCAGGCCACTCGCCCCGGGGCGGTTTTCCACCACCACCGGACGCTGCCATTGCTTGCCAAGCGGGTCGGCCACCGCGCGTGCCAGCACATCGAGCACGCCGCCGGGGGGATTCGGCACGACCAGGCGCACCGGGCGGCTGGGATAACCGGATTGCGCCAGCCCATGGCGCGCAAGGGGCGCGGCCGCGAGCGCAAGCGCTGCCGCGCCGAGGCGCTGCAGCGCCGTGCGACGATCGAAGTTCATATTGTCTCCACCAGTAGGGTTATGGTCTCGCTCTGTCAGCCAGCGTCTTTGCTCGCGAGCCGTGTCGTGGCTATCGCGGCTTATTCGGCGTAGCCCGGCGATTCCCGCTCGAGCTTGCGCAGCAGCGCCGGCCAGGACAGGGCGCCGTAGCGTGCGAACATGGCGCCCGCGCCCATCGACTCCGTGGTGCTGCGGGCGGCCTGCAAGGCCTGATGCAACGGGCGTCCCATGGCGAGCGTGCGGACCTGCGCGGCGCAGGCGCGCTCGAGCATGTGCATGCGGACAAAGGCCTCGCTGACGGAGGCCCCTAGCGCCAGCGTGCCGTGGTTGCGCAGGATCATCAGGCTGTGGCCGCCCAGGTCGCGCTGCAGGCGTGCGCGTTCCTCGAGATGCAGCGCGGGTCCCTCGTAGTCGTGGTATGCCAGATCGCCGGTCAGGAACATCGCCGTCTGGTTGAGCGGCAGCAGTCCTTCGGCCAGCGCGGACACCGCCATGCCGTCCGCCGTATGCAGGTGGATCACGCAGCCGGCGTCATGCCGCGCCTGGTGCACGGCGCTGTGAATCGTGAAGCCGGCCTGGTTGACGTGGTACGCAGACGGGCCGATCAGGTTGCCGTCCAGGTCCACCTTCAACAGGCTGGAGGCGGTGATCTCGCCGAATGCCAGGCCAAACGGATTGATCAGGAACTCCTGGCGACCCGGTATCCGCGCGGAAATATGCGTGGCGATGAGGTCGCTCCAGCCGGACAGTTCTACCAGCCGGTAACACGCGGCCAGATCGATGCGAACCTGGCGCTCGGCGGCATCGACGTGGGGAATCGCAGTCTGCGACGGCGCGGGCGGTAGCGTCATGCTTGTCTCCAGATCTCGTTCTTCTTTGGTAAAGATAATTACCATTACCTTTTTAGATTACGGAGGCCTGTTAGAATTGTCAAGCTGCGCCTTGACCTTACCCTAAGCCCGCCCCTCATGAGTGAAAGCCTCACTGTCCTTGCCGGCCACAGCGGATATTCCGTGCCCCGTAACACGCGCGGCATGCGCACCACGCAGCAACTGCTCGAGGCGGGTCGCCGGCTACTGCGCCGTCGCTTCCTCGACGAGGTCTCGATCCAGGAGATCTGCGCCAGTGCCAACGTCACCACGGGTGCCTTCTACAAACGCTTTGACGGCAAGGAGGCTTATTTCAAGGCACTGCAGACCTTGCTGATCGCCAAGCTGCGGGAAGCCACCACCGCTCGCATGGCTGAGCTCGATGCCAGGCCCTGGACGCTGCGGGAGGTCACCGAAGTGCTGGCGCGCAACCTGAGGCTCTGGGTGTGCCGCAATGAAGGCGTGCTGCGCGCCTCGCTGGTGGAGCGGGCCTCCACGCATGACCCGATCCGGGCGGTCAACCTGGAGTATGTCGAGCAACTGGTGCCCCGCCTGGCGAAGATGCACCCGCGCGGCCCGTCACCGGAGCTCGAAAGCGTCATCCGCTTTGCCTATCAGTCGATGATCGGCACGCTCGTCTTCACGCTGATCAACCGGACCGGCAGCTACGCGCTGACGGATCGCAGGCTGGAACAGGCCATGGCGAAGCAGTTCTACCTGTTCGTCACGCAGGGACTGGACTGATCCTCATTGTGTCGGTTGCGGCCAGGGCCACGCCCCATGCAGAATGGCAGCAAAACTACCTGCCCCCGACATGGAAACGCCAGACCGCCTGCTGCGCAGCTTTTTGCGTATTGCCTCGCTGAAGTCGCTGTCGAAGGCTGCGGATGACCTGAACCAGACGCAGTCCGGTGTCAGCAAGCAACTGGCCGCGCTCGAAGCCCACCTTGGCAAGGCGTTGTTTACGCGAACGGGGCGGGGCGTTGCCCTGACGGAAGCGGGGCAAAAGCTGCAGGAAGCGATCGAAGGGCCCTATCGCGCCATCGATCACGCCGTGGACACCATCCGCGATGCGCATGGCAGTACCGAAGGCACGGTCAGGCTGGCCCTGGTCCATACGGTCAGCTACTACTTCATCGGCGATGTGGTGGCGAGTTTCGTCAGTGCGCATCCCGGGGTCAACCTGTCGATGATGGGGCGCAGTTCGCCGGAGGTCGTGGCGCTGGTGGAAAGCGGCAAGGCGGATCTGGGCGTGGCCTACGATACCGCGGTGGACACGGCCTCGCTGGCGGTTTATCCGCTCTTCGACGATACGATGTGCCTGGTGGAGCAGGGCAGCATTGCCCCGGCTGCGGACGATCCCGGCGTCGACCTGGGCGGCCGCGATTTGCGCCTGGTTGCCTTCCCGCATGGCTATGCGCTGAGACGGATGCTCGATAGCGCCGGCCTGAAGGGGTCTTATGTCGCGGAGGCGGAAACGGTGGACGCCATGCTCAAGCTGGTTTCCGCCGGGGTAGGGTCCTGCATCCTGCCGAGCCGGCTGCCCGACAAGCTGCTGGCCGAGTATGGCCTGTGCAAGGTGAAGATCCGTACGCCGCTGTTGAAGCGGCGCATGGTGGCGGTGGCGCATCCCGAGCGCCAACCCTTGCCGCTGGCCGCCGCGCTGCTGTCATGTGCGCTCCAGGTTGCCAGGGCGCTGGACACGTGAAGCCATGACATAGCTGCTATGAGGCCGGCTCCGTAGCTCGCCTGGAACCCCAATCCCATACTGGATCCCGATCCTTTCGACGACCTCTCGTCGCAGGGAAAACCCGGAGACAACCAGTATGAACGCCCCCCTCAGAGACAAGTCGTATTTCGACCAGCGCGCGTCCAGCGACATGGCGAAGCACCTGCCGAGCCAGTCGCGCAGCACGCAGGAAACCATGGCCTATGCCTGCCGCATCCTCGCCATGACGGAGCAGGAGGCCGGCCTGGCGGGACAGATCAGTGTCCGTTCCGAACGGCCGGGCGCTTACTGGACGCTGCGTTTCGGGCTCGGCTTCGACGAAGCGACGCCGGCGGACTTTATCGAGGTCGACCGCGATCTCAACACGCTCACCGGCGGCGGCATGGCCAATCCGGCGACGCGTTTCCACCTGTGGGTCTACGACGCCCGGCCGGACGTCAACGCCATCATCCATACCCATTCGCCGTGGGCCAGCGCGCTCGCTGCCGCGCGCCAGCCTCTGGTCATCGCGCAGATGGACATGACCCCCCTGCATAACGACTGCGCGTTCCTCGGCGACTGGCCGGGGGTTCCGATCGCAGACCAGGAGGGCGTGATCATCTCGGAAGCGCTCGGTGACAAGCGTGCGATCATCCTCGCGCACCATGGCTATCTGACCGCAGGCAAGACCTGCGAAGAGGCGACCTACCTGTCCGTCTATCTCGAGCGCGCTGCGCGCATGCAGATCCGCGCGCAGGCATTCGGTCCGCTCACGCCGGTCGATGACGCGCTGGCCAGGGAGGCGCACGACTACTTGCTGAAGCCGTCCATCGTCAACTCCACTTTCGCGTACTGGGCGCGCCAGACGCACGGCATCGCGCCGTACGTCAAGCCGTGACGCGCGGGCAGCACGCATCAGAACAAACAAGGAGACAAGACGATGACCACGCAACAAGGCACGCGCTCGCGCCGCCACTACATCACGGCAGGCCTCGCCAGCATGATGGGTACGACCATCGAATGGTATGACTTCTTCCTCTACGGCACCGCCGCGGCCCTGATCTTCAACAAGATTTTCTTTCCCTCTTTCGATCCGCTGACCGGGACCCTGGCGGCGTTCGCCACCTACTCGGTCGGCTTCTTCGCGCGCCCGCTGGGGGGCATCGTCTTCGGCCATTTCGGCGACCGGGTCGGACGCAAGTCCATGCTGCTGATCACGCTGTTCATGATGGGCATCCCGACCATCCTGATCGGGCTGATCCCGTCCTATGACAGCATCGGTTACTGGGCCGCGGTCGCGCTGGTGCTGCTGCGCTTTCTGCAGGGCGTCGCGGTCGGGGGCGAGTGGGGCGGTGCGGTGCTGATGGCGGTCGAGCACGCCCCCGAAGGCAAGAAGGGCTTCTTTGGCAGCCTGCCGCAGGCCGGGGTGGCGCCGGGCCTGATCCTGTCCTCGCTGGCGATGGGCATGGTCGCGACGCTGCCGGAGCAGGACATGCTGACGTGGGGATGGCGCGTGCCGTTCCTGGCGAGCGTGGTGCTGCTGGCGGTAGGCTGGTTCATCCGTGCGAAGGTGAGCGAATCGCCGGACTTCGAGCAGATGAAAAAGTCTGGCGAGAAGGTCGAGATGCCGGCGCTGGTGGTGCTGCGCCGCTATCCGCGCCAGGTCCTGACCGTGGTCGGTGGCCGCCTGGCGGAAGTCACGTGGTTCTACACCGTGGTGACCTTTGCCCTGGCCTACGCCACGGGCACGCTCGGCATAGCCAAGACCGTGATGCTCGATGCCACGGTCTGGGGCGCCGCGGTCGCGATGTTCACCATGCCGCTGTTCGGCATCCTGGGAGACCGCTTCAGCTTCAAGTGGGTATTCATGGCCGGCACCGTAGGGATCCTGGTCTTTGCGCCGCAGTTCTTCGCGCTGCTGCAAACGCTCGATGCGGGCAACGTCACGATCGCCATGGCGATTGCGATCGGTCTCGTCTACGCCTGCCTGTACGGCCCTGAAGGCAGCCTGTTCTCCGCCCAGTTTCCGCCCGAGGTGCGCTATAGCGGCATCTCGATCGCGGTGCAGGTGTCCGGTGCGATCGGCGGGGGCCTGGCGCCCATCGTGGCCACGTCGCTGTTGAATCATGGCGGCGGCGATCCCGCATACATCGTCTGGTACCTGGGTGCGCTCAGCGTGATCGCCTTTGTCAGTACGGCACTGATGCGCGATGTGAACGGGGCCAGGCACGCGGCCCCGCTGGCAAAGGGAGAGCGGGTATGAACGCCGGTGCGCATATCGACTACTACTTCTGGCTCAATTCCGACTGGGCATACCTGGGCGCCGACAGGCTCGATGCGCTGGCTCGCCGCACGGGAGTGGAAATCCGGCACAAGCCGGTCGATCTTCCCGAAGTGTATGCGCGGACCGGAGGCGTGCTGCTGGGCCAGCGTTCAGCGGAGCGGCAGCGCTATCGGATCGTCGAGCTGGAGCGATGGTGCCGGAAGCTCGGAATCTACGTTAACCCCACGCCCAGGTACATGTGTCCGGACGCGGAGCTCGCCTCTCGTATCGTGATCGCTGCCGATGGGCTGGGCTTGCCCGTGCTGGCGCTGTACAAGGCAATTCTCCGCGCCGAATGGTGCGAGGACCTGGACATCTCGGCCGAGCCGACGCTGCAAGCCATCCTCGAACGCCTCGGCCTGGACGGCAGCGGTGTGATGGAGCTGGCGCGCGCCAGCGAAGCGGGAATGCGGTACCGGCGCTACACCGATGAGGCCGTCGGCGCCGGCGTGTTCGGATCGCCCACCTATGTGTTCGAAGGCGAATTGTTCTGGGGCCAGGACCGGCTCGACATGCTCGAGGACGCAATCCGGGCGCGAAGCCCCGCCCGGACCGGATAGCGGCAGCACGCGCCCGCTCGATCCTTCACGCGTTCCACGGCCCGGCGACACGCAGCACCAGTTTGCTCGCCGCCTGGCCCGATCGCACCAGCTCGAGCGCGTGCCCGGCCTGTTCCAGCGGCAGGCATTCGATGCGAGGCGGCCGCAAACGCCCGTCGTTCATCAGCGCGGCGATTTCCGCGAGCCGCACGCCGCTTGGCATCTTGCTGAACGCGACGGCGCTGCGCACGCCGCGCCGCGCCGCCTCGGCGGGATCGGGGCCGTGGTCGCCGCTGGCCAGCGTCAGGATGGCCACGAGGATGCCGCCGGGCCGGAGCAGGTCCAGCCCCATCGGCAAGGTGCCGCATCCGACCGTGTCGAGGACCAGGTCGACGCCAGCCGGCGCCCAGGCCCGCACGGCGCCACCGATATCGCTTGCGCGGTAGTCGATGGCCAGGTCGCAGCCGAGCGCCAGCAGCGCGTCGCGGCGGGGCGCGCTGCAGGTGGCGGCGACGGTGGCGCCGGCGGCCCTGGCCAGCTGCACGGCGAACGTGCCGACCGCGCCCGCGCCGCCGTGCACCAGCACAGTCTGGCCCGGGCGCAGTCCGCCGTCATCGAAGAGTCCGGTCCAGGCGGCCAGCGCGGGGGTCGGCACCGCCGCGGCTTCGTCGAACCCGACGTTGTCGGGAATCGGCACCACGCAATCCTGGCCGACGGCAACGTATTCCGCATACGATCCCCACTGGCCGGCGCCGACCCCGGTTTGCGCAAACACCCGCTGTCCGCGCACGAAGCCCGTGACGCCGGCGCCGACCGCGGCCACCACGCCGCTGGCATCGAAGCCGAGCACGAAGGGAAAGCTGGCTTGCATGAAGGCGTTCAGATAACCCTCGCGGCATTTCCAGTCGGCGGGATTCACGCCGGCGCAGGCGACGCGGATCAGCACTTCGCCGGCAGCCGGCTCCGGCCTTGCGACCTGGCCAAGCCGGATGACCTCGGGGCCGCCGTGACGGTCGATCAGGACCGCGCGCATGTTCTCTTGCATGAGGCCTACCTCGCCGACGGTTGGGGCTGGCCCAGCGCCGGATGCGCCCAGGCCGGGATGACGGGCGGCGGCAGCTTGCCCTTGCCGTCGAGCGCGCGGACCTGCAGTCCGTGCGCAAGCGGGAAGTGCAGGCTATGGGCGATCTGGCCGGTGTGCAGTCGTGCCGGCACGCTGCACAGCGTCAGCGCGGTTTCCACCAGGTATTCCACGGGCTCGGTGGGATAGCCGTCGGGAATATAGCGCTCGCTGCCCGGCGTGAGGATCGCGGTGCTCGGCGCCACGGAGTTGACGGCGATTCCATCGGCCTCCAGTTCCGCGGCCAGGCCTTCGGTGAACCGGTTGATGGCCGCCTTGACGGCAGCGTAGGCGGTGACGCCGCCGGTGCGGTCAAAGTCCTGGTAGGGTCGCGCCGGCGACAGCGCGGTGACAGAGCCCAGGTTCAGGATCCAGCCCGCGCCGCGCGCGCGCATCAGCGGTATCGCGGCGCGGCTCAGCACGAACGGGATGCGCAGGTAGTGGTCCACGGTCCGGTCGAAGGTGTCCAGCGGCATCGCGTCGATGGGGCTGTATTCGGCCAGGCCGGCATTGTTGACCAGGATGTCGAGCCCACCAGCGGCCTCGGCGGCCCGCAACACAAGATGGTCGCGCTGCGCGGGATCCTCCAGATCCGCCGCCAGCGCCATGGCGCGGCCGCCTTGCTGCGTGATCAGCGCCACGGTCTCGGCCAGCGTGCCAGGATCGTCCCCGGAGTTGCCGATGCGCCGTGCGCTGGCCACCACCAGCGCGCCTTCCGCCGCGAAGCGCTGCGCGATGGCACGACCGATGCCGCGGCTGGCGCCGGTCACCAGTGCGATCTTTCCTGCCAGTGTTCCGTGTGCGGTCATGATGCGCTTTCCTCCTTGTGGTTGTGGCTGGCAATCTGGCTGACAATCAGGCTGGTCGCGAGCGGGCAGAAGGCATGGGAGATCGCCTCGACCGTCCATTCCGGAAACTCCGGGTCGAACCAGCGGTCGACCCGTCCCCAATGGAACGGGTGCATCAGGTATTCGCCAAGCAGGTCGTCCGTGCCGGCGAATTCCTGCTGCCAGACATGGGTCCATGCGCCGGGCGACAACACGCGGGCCAGCCGCCAGTTGCGGATGCCGGGCATGTACGCCGGCATCCGCAGCAGGTCCTGCTCCAGCGCGTGGACCTGCCAGGGCGGCGCTTCAGGGCGGACCCGGAACATCAGCGTGCGCCAGACGCCGTCGCGCAGTTGCGGCGCACGCGTGCCGCCCGCGATCGCGCGATAGGCGACGTGATCGGCCGTTGCGATGCCGTCCAGCGCCGCGGCGAGGCCGGAGGCATCGGCCTGTGCGCCGGACGAGTCGGTCTTGAATTGCAGATCGAGCGTGTAGTCGCCGGCGCCCCAGCTTCCCGTCAGGTTGCGGCCGAGCGCCACCTGGTGCAGGCCGGGCAGCCTTTCAACGCGGTCGAGCAGGGCTGGCCCGGGGTCGGGCATCCCGTCGCAAATGCCGGTGCGCAGGCGCAGTTGCGCAGTCTCAAGGCGCATCGCAAGGCTCCTTCGGTTGCGGCAGCACGGGGGTCGCCGCGGCCATTACATGGCGGCGGCGGGATTCGCACAGGGAGCCGACCGTCGACCAGAAAGCGAGGGCGGGACCATCAATGCCGGCGCGCATGGCGTAATAGCCTGGCGCATCCGGCACTTGCCACAGCAGCCACAACGTATTGGGCGCATCTGGCAGCGCCACGGGTGGCGACACCCAGCGCTGCAGCAGCGTCAGGCCCCTGGCGGCGCTGCCGGGCAGGTAGCGGGATTCCAGCAGGTCAAGCACCGTGGGCAGGTGGGCTGGTGCAAGCACGATTTCATCGAGTACGTGGATCATGGCTGCGTGGGTTCTCTCATGGGTTGTCCCGTATAGGCATGGTGTTGCGCGCATGGCAACCTCCATGGCCGCCGGGACGATTATGGAAGGCCCGTTGGCCACGCACCCCTACCCGGACGATCAATCACCGCTACCGAAGCAATCACGACCAGCGCCCATGAACGCCCACATCCCGGGGAATCCCGTCCCTGTTCCGCACGGCATGGTGCAGCGCTTGCTGGACGAGCTGAAACGGCAGGGCGTCGAGGTGCCGGCCGCTGGCACAGAACCGCCGCGGCCGGCACAGTTCACCGCGCTCTATCGCGCCGCGATCGAGCGGCTGGAAGCGCTGGTCGCCAAAGGCGACGGCCACCCGCCCATGTGCAAGCAGGAAGTCGATCTGCTGTGCCGCTGCGTGTTGAGTTGCCAGACGCTGCGCGAGGCGATCCACTGCGCGGCCGATTTTTGCGCGATGCTGTATCCGCGCGCCGGCGCGCTCAGCCTGGGCGAGCGCGCGGGCCAGGCGGTCTTTCAGATGGACTCGTTGCGGCGGGTGAAATCGTCGGCCGCCTGCCTGGTGGACCTGACGGGACTCTTCTTTTATCTGCTGCTGTTCGGCTGGCTGGTGGGCCAGCCGATACGCCCGACCCGGGTCAGCCTAGCGCATCCGCGGCGCGAGGACGCCTTGCCGTTCCTCGGCCTGTTCCATGCGCCGGTGACGTCCGGCAACCCGGCCTACGGCTTCGACTTCGACCCGGCCTTGCTCGACCGGCCGGTGGTGCGCCAGGCCGCGGAGCTTCAGGCTTTCCTGAAGGACCTGCCTTACCGGCTGGTCGGAGCGCCGGTCGAAGTGGTGTCGCTGAGCCAGCAAGTGCGCGGCACGCTGCACGCGGCGCTGGTGCATGGCGCGCGGCTGCCGACGCTGGCGGAGCTGGCAGCGCGCTTCGATGTCAGCGAACCAACGCTGCGCCGCCGGCTCGCGGCGGACGGCAGCAGCTACCGGCAATTGCGCGAGCACAGCCTGCAGGAATACGCCGAGCAATGCCTGCGCACCACCTCCTGGAGCGTCGGCAGGATCGCCGAGCAGCTTGGCTTTGCCAGCGAGGAAGCCTTTCGCCGCGCCTTCCAGCGCTGGACCGGACACGCGCCCACGCAATTCAGGCGTGCCAGCCAGGGCAAGGCCACAGGGTAAGCCGGCGGCACTGCGGTAATTCGTGCAAGGCGCCGGCGGCAATATGTGCAAAGCCGGCCGGCACGGCGGCACGCGCCGCTCGTCCGATGCAACGTGGTGAAGCCGGCGAAGCCTGATGGCATGACGCTTGCTGCCTTCGTTCCATTCCCCATGAACGTGACCCAGCGGAGGCGCCCATGGCACTGGAAGACCCGCTTGCTCCCCCGGCATCCCAGGCCGGCGCACTGCAACAGATCCCCACCACGCTGCACATCAACGGCATCACCCATGAGCTGCTGCTGGCTCCGTGGGTGATCCTGCTGGACCTGCTGCGCGAGCAACTGCAGCTCACCGGCACCAAGAAGGGCTGCGACCACGGCCAATGCGGCGCCTGCACGGTGCTGGTCGGCGGCCGGCGCATCAAGTCGTGCCTGTGCCTGGCCGTATCCTATGACGGCGCCGACATCACCACCGTGGAGGGGCTGGCCGATCGCGACACGGGCGCGCTGCATCCGCTGCAGCAGGCCTTTATCGACCACGACGCGTTCCAGTGCGGCTATTGCACGCCGGGACAGCTGTGCTCGGCGCTGGGCCTGCTGAACGAGCATCCGCCGGCAAGCCGGCAGGAGATCCGCGAGCGCATGAGCGGCAACCTGTGCCGCTGCGGCGCGTATGCGCAGATCGTCGAGGCGATCGCCGAAGTCGCCGGGCTGACCGAGCGCGACCAGGAGCCATCATGAACCCGTTCCGCTATGAGCGCGCGGCCACGGTGGAAGCGGCGCTGCAGTCGATCGCCGCGGCGCAGCGGGATGCCGGCGTGCAAAGCCTTGGCGACGACCACGCGCCGCACTTCCTGGCTTCCGGCACCAACCTGATCGACCTGGTGAAGGGCGGCATGATGCATCCGGCCGCGCTGGTCGATGTCAGGCAACTGCCGCTGCGGATGATCGAGGCCACGGCGGAGGGCGGGCTCAGGCTCGGTGCGCTGGCCAGCAACGCCGATACCGCGCAGCACCCGCTGGTGCGCGCGCAGTATCCGCTGCTGCGCGCGGCGATCCTGGCCGGGGCCTCGGCACAGATCCGCAATATGGCGACCAACGGCGGCAACCTGCTGCAGCGCACGCGCTGCTATTACTTCTACGATCCGGGCGTGCCCTGCAACAAGCGCGAGCCCGGCAGCGGCTGCCCGGCGGCGACCGGGCTGGCGCGCCAGCATGCCATCCTCGGCGCGAGCGAGCATTGCGTCGCCACCCACCCGTCGGATATGTGCGTGGCACTGGCGGCGCTGGGCGCGGTGGTGCACGTGGCATCGGCCAGCGGCCCCCGCGAGATCCCGTTCCATGAATTCCATCGGCTGCCGGAGGACCGGCCGCATATCGACACCACGCTGCGCCCCGACGAACTGATCACCCATATCGTGCTGCCGCCCGCCGCCGGGTTCGCGCGCCATGCCTGCTACCTGAAGATCCGCGAGCGCGCGTCGTTTGCGTTCGCGCTGGTGTCGGTGGCCGCCGCGCTGGACCTCGCCGACGATGGCACCGTGCGCGCCGCGCGGCTCGCGCTGGGCGGCGTGGCCCACAAGCCGTGGCGCGATCCCGAAGCCGAGGCGCACCTGCAGGGCCGGCCCGCCACGGCCGAACACTTTGCCGCCGCGGCCCGCTTCGTGCTGCGCGATGCGCGCGCCTGGGGCGGCCCGGCCGTGCCCGAGAGCCTGCCCGGCAACAGCTTCAAGATTGCGCTGGCCGAGCGCGCCATCGTGCGCGCGCTGGAAATGGCAGTCGCCGGCGTGCTCAGCAATACCGGCGAAGACGCCTTCAGCGAGGAGGAGCAGCCATGAACGACATGATCCCGCAATGCACGCCGCGCGCACGGCCCGGCACGGGGCCGGTCGGCATCGGCACGCCGGTCCCGCGCGTCGATGGCGTGGCCAAGGTCACCGGCACCGCGCGCTATGCCGCCGAGCATCCGGCCTTCGACCTCGCGCACGGCGTGGTGGTGAACAGCACCATTGCGCGCGGACGCATCGTGTCGATCGATTGTAGCGAGGCGCTGGCGGTGCCGGGCGTGCTCGAGGTGCTGACCCATGAGCGCCGCCCGCGCATGCGCTCGCTCGACCTGTTCTACAAGGACATGGTCGCGCCCGCCGGTTCGCCGTTCAAGCCGCTGCACGACGCGCGCATCTGGTACAGCGGGCAGCCGGTCGCGCTGGTGGTGGCCGAGACCTTCGAGGCGGCGCGCCATGCCGCGACGCTGGTGCGCGTGCGCTACCAGGCGTGGCGGCACGAGACCAGCCTGCTGGCCCACCTGGGCCGCTCCGGCAAGCCGATGCGCTTCAAGGCGGGCTATTCCAGCCCACCGAGGGCGCGCGGCGATGCCGACGCCGCCTTCGCGCGCGCGCCTTGCCAGGTCGACGCCGAGTTCTACAGCGGCGTCGAGCACCACAACCCGATGGAGATGCACGCCACCACGGTGATCCGCGGCGGCGACGGCCACCTGACCATCTATGACAAGACCCAGGGCTCGCAGAATTCGCGCTGGATGGTGTCGCGCGTGTTCGGGCTGCCCAAGCGCAAGGTCACGGTGCGCAATGAATACGTGGGCGGCGCGTTCGGCTCGGGGCTGCGGCCGCAGTACCAGCTGATCCTGGCGGTAATGGCGGCGCTGGCGCTGGAGCGCTCGGTGCGCGTGGTGCTGACGCGGCCGCAGATGTTCACCTTCTGCCACCGGCCGGAGACCTGGCAGCGCGTGCGGCTGGGTGCCGACGCCGATGGCAGGCTGGTGAGCCTGATCCATGAAGCCGTGGCCGAGACCTCGCGCATGGAGCACTACGTCGAAGTGGTGGTCAACTGGTCCACGCAGCTCTATGCGTCCGAGAACAGCCGGCAGGACTATCAACTGGTCGACCTGGACCAGCCCACGCCGGCCGACATGCGTGCGCCGGGCGCCGCGCACGGCGTGCATGCGATCGAGGTGGCGATGGATGAGTTGTCCTATGCGGTGGGGATGGACCCGCTCGCGCTGCGGCTGAAAAACTACGCCGAGCGCGACGGCGCCAGCGGCCTGCCGTTCTCGAGCAAGGCACTGCGGGAATGCTACGCGCAGGGCGCGCAACGGTTCGGCTGGGCCGGGCGGCCGCCGCAGCCGCGTGCGATGCGCGATGGCCACGAGCTGATCGGCTGGGGCATGGCCAGCGGCACCTGGGATGCGCTGCAGATGTTCAGCCGTGCCCGCGCGGTGTTCCGCGCCGATGGCCGGCTCGAAGTAGCCAGCGCGGCCACCGACATCGGCACCGGCACGCTGACGGTGATGAGCCAGATCGCCGCCGCGTCGCTGGGCCTGCCGCTGGAGCAGGTGACGTTCGTGCTGGGCGATTCGGAGCTGCCGGTGGCGCCGGTCGAGGGCGGCTCGGCGCATGTGGCCACGGTCGGCAGTGCGGTCGACGGCGTGTGCGACAAGCTGCGCCGGATGCTGTGGCACATGGCGCGGCGCATGCAGGGTGCCGGCTTCGAACGCGCGCGCTACGAGGACCTGGTGTTCGAGCACGGCCGGGTCAGCCTGCGCGCCAGCCCCGGCGTGTCGTTGCCGCTGACCGGCATCCTGGCAGCGACCCGGCGCCAGCAGATCGAGGCATCGTTCCTGCAATTGCCCAATATCTTCAAACAGAAGCAGTACACGCGCGCCGCGCACTCGGCCGTGTTCTGCGAGGTGCGTGTCGACGAGGCGCTGGGCACCGTGCGCGTGACGCGCGTGGTCAGCGCGGTGGCGGCGGGCCGCATCATCAACCCCAGGACCGCGCGCAGCCAGATCCTCGGCGGCATGGTGTGGGGCATCGGCCAGGCGCTGCACGAGGAAACGCACAGCGACCATGCGCTCGGCCGCTTCATGAACCGCAATATCGCCGAGTACCACATCGCCTCGCACGCCGATATCCAGGACCTGGACGTGATCTTCGTCGACGAGGACGACCGCGTGGTCAGCAGCCTGGGCGCCAAGGGCGTGGGCGAAATCGGGCTGGTGGGCGTTGCCGCCGCGATCAGCAATGCGATCTATCACGCCACCGGCAGGCGCTTGCGCAGCACGCCGATGACGCCGGACAAGGTCATGGCGCGCTGAGGGGGGCGCGCTGAGGGCTCCGAGTGGACCGGCCGCCGTCAGCGCCGCTGCGCCAGCCAGATCCCGGCCGCGATCGCGGCCAGCCCGACGCCGTGGTACCAGCGCGGCCAGTCGCCCAGCAGCACCGTCGACAGCAGCGCGGCGAAGACCGGCGTCAGCGTGATGAAGAACACCGGCAGCTGCGCGCCCGCACGGGCGATGGCACGGTCCCAGGCAAAGTAGGCCAGCAGGGACGGGATGGTCGCGACATAGAGCAGGATGCCCGCGACCTTGCCGTTCCATTGCAGCGGCTGCTCCAGTGTCAGCAGTTCCCATGCGGTCACGGGCGCGCTGGCCAGCACGCCGGTGACGATCTGCGCGAACAGCAGCACCGGCAGCGGCAGCGCGGGACGCTGCTTGCGCAGCAGCCAGGTGTAGGCGCTCCATGCGATGGTGGCCGCCAGCATGAACAGGTCGCCGGGCACCAGGTCCAGCTGCGCCAGCCGCGCCAGTTCGCCGCGCACCAGCACGAAGGTCACGCCGACCATGCACAGCAGCGCGCCGGCGACATGCCAGGGCCGGACCCGCTCGCCGAAACACAGCGCGCCGATCACGATCAGAAACAGCGGCGTGGACGCGCCGATCAGCGTCACATTGATCGGCGTCGAGCTGGTCAGCGCCAGGTACTGCAGCGCGTTATAGCTGGCGATCGACAGGATGCCCATGGCGGTGATCACGCCCGCGTGCCGGCGCAGCACCGCGCGGTGCTCGACCACGCCGCGCCAGGCAAACGGTGCCAGCAGCATGCCGGCCAGCACCCAGCGCGCCCAGTTCAGCGCGACCGGGGGCACCGTGCCGGCGGCAAGCCGGCCCACGATGGCGTTGCCGGCCCAGCTCAGCGGGGGAAAGGTCAGCAGGAACAGGGTGGTCCAGTCGATGCGTCGGGTGCCGGGGCTGCTGGTGGACATGGGGTGAGGTGAATGGGTGGATGGCGCATTATCCGCGATGGCGATGCTTCAGGTGCCGCTACGCGGCACGGGCACTCACCGGCCCGCGCGCGCGGCGCGCGCCAGCGGCAGCGTCGCCAGGCGCCCGGTGACGACCTCGCGGATGGCAGGCGGTGCGTCGAGCTCGTCCAGTAGGCGCGGCCAGCGCGCATGCGCCAGCGCCACCGCTTCCCTGACCGCGGCGGTGGCGATGCGGCGCGGCACGCCGGCCTTCTCGGCGATCGCCTCGTACATGGCCAGGGTTTCCTCGCGCTGCAGCCGGTCGATGGCGACGTTCTGGCCGTACGAGGCAAAGCCGGGCAGCGCGGCCACGCAGACGATGTCGTACGCCGGCGACAGCACCGGCAGTACGCCGTTGGGGTAGATCACCGAGAAGTTCTTCAGGTGCGCGTCGCTGTTGCCGATCAGCGTATTGACCGCCTGGCGCAGGAAGAACTGCCGCACATGCTCGACCCCGCTCGGGCTCAGGCGGTACAGCGTGGCAACCAGCTGCACGTAGCCGTCGATGCTGGCGTACTTGCGGGCCGGCATGCGGCCCAGCATCTGGCAGCCGTCCTCGGCATGGACGCGCCCGGCCGGGGTGCGGTCGAAGCGGTCGACGGCAAGGTAGTGCAGGTCCTCGCCCAGGGCCTCGGCCAGTCCCTCCACCGCGATGGTCGACATGGGCAGCACGCGCGTGGCCGCGACATGCACGCCCGCGGCAGCCGCGAGCTGCATCGAGACCGATTCGTTGAACACCTGCGCGTCGTCGTTCCTGGCCGGCAGCTTGGCGATGATGTCGGACAGCTTGCCGTGGCTCGGCAGCGTGTAGCGCTTGCCGTCCTGCACCGTCGACAGCGCCAGCTTGTTCTGCACCCCGGACACCGACGCGGCCCCTTGCGTGGCGCCCTCGACCACGGCGATCTCCAGGTTGTCGGCGCCGCCGGTCACGCCATAGGCGCGGGCATAGGCGGGCAGGGCGCCGATGTCCGCCGGCCGCACCACCACGGCTCCGGGCAGGTCGTTGCCGGCCGAGGCCAGGATGCCGAAGTCGTCCTTGTCTTCGGGGTGGCTGCGGGTGGCCTCCAGCCGCTTGCGCAGCTCGCCTTCGGGCAGCAGGCCGGCAAAGTAGGGCGGCAACTCATGGCCGGTGTTGTAGACCGCGGGATGGAAGGGGTTGTCCAGCACCTCGGCGGTGGCGCGGCGGCCGGCTTCGGTCGGCACGGTGATCGACAGGCTCAGCGTGGGGCGGTCGGTGTCACCGCGGAATTCATCGGCGGGCACGAAGCGGACATTGCCACCGGCCTCGCACAGGTAGCCGCAGAGCCGGTCATATAGCCGAACCTCCAGAAAGCGGGGATGCAGGGCGTAGCTCATTCCTGATCCAGGAAGATGTCGAGCGCGGCGCGGGCGCCGCGGTCGGGGCCGCTGCCCTTGCCTTCCAGCACCTGGCGGACTTCGGCGAGGCGTTCGTTGGGCACCAGCACCCACTGCGCGTCGAGCGCGGCGGCCAGCGCTTCCAGCGTGGAAGCGCGGCTGTCCTTCTTGCCGAGCAGGATGGCCGACAGGTTTTGCGCCGCCATGCCGAGGATGCGGCCGAGTTCGCCCAGGCTCTTGCCCCTGGCTTCGCGCAGCTGGCGGCATTGGGAGATTAATGACATAGCATTAGTCAATGGTAAAAATCATTCTTTGGAATGATACCGATCTTGGCAGGTCTCATGCATTTCATTCGATAGAAGCTTTTTCAGTAAGAAATAATTCTATGGAATGATAGTACATGGCAGCTTCGGTGGCCAGAGAGCTGCGTGCGCGAGAGGGCTGGCGCCTCGTCGAAACGCTCCGCAGTGCCGCGGCCTCCACCTCCTGCTGTTACCCCTTGCCTTATCATCGATACTGTATAAATATACAGTCATCGTAAATATCCTAAATCCTCGCCGTGGCGGCGAGCGATGCTAACTTCACATGACTGCGCCATTGCACGCAGCCCCGCCAAGGGCGGCGGAGGGTCTGCCTTTCCCTGCGCCGGCGGCCTCAGGGTCCGCCTGGCCTGCCGCGGCCGAGCGCCAGCAGGCGCTGTCCGCGCTCGAGCAGCGCTATCCCGGGCTGTGGCGGGCCGGCCAGCTGGGCCGCGCCGGCGGGGCCGCGGTGTGCCCGACCGGGTATGACGCGCTGTCGGCGGAACTGCCCGGCGGCGGCTGGCCGGCCGGCGGCCTGACCGAACTGCTGACCACGCAGGGCGGCGCGGGGGAAATGCGCCTGCTGCTGCCGGCCTTGCGCACGCTGGCCGGGGCGGGGCGGCGCATTGCGCTGGTGGCGCCGCCTTACCTGCCCAATGCGATGGCGCTGGCCGCGGCCGGGCTGCCGGCGCGGCAGTGCTACTGGGTGCGTGCTCCGGCCGAAGCGGCCAGGGCCGCGCAGCAGGCCGACATGCTGTGGGCCGCCGAACAGGTGCTGCGCAGCCAGGCCTTTGGCGGCGTGCTGGTGTGGCTGCCGGCGGCGCGCCCCGAGGCGCTGCGGCGGCTGCAGGTGCTGGCGCAGGCCGGCGACGCGGTGGCCTGGGCATTGCGCCCGGCCGCGGCGCTGCGCGAGTCGTCGCCCGCGGTGCTGCGGCTGCTGCTGGCGCCGCTGCCCGGCAACATGCTGTCGATCACCTTCCACAAGCGCCGCGGGCCGGTGCGGGACACGCCGCTGCTGCTGCGCCTGGACGGCATGGCGGCGGCCACGCGCGCGGCGGCCTGGCCGGTGCCGGCAGGGGCAACTGCGGCGGTGCCCGCCGGGCCCGAACCGCTGGCGCAGTCTTCTCAGCTTTCTTCCGATGCCGTACTGGATCGCGGTGCACCTGCCGCGCCTGCCCCTGGACGCCCTGCAGCCCAACTGGCCTGAGCCGGCGCCCGCCGCGAGCCCGCCTGCCGCCGCCACCCTGCACCATGCGCTGCCGGTGGCGGTGATGGCGCGCGAGCAGGTGGTGCTGGCCAATGGCCCGGCGATGCAGCTGGGCGTGCGCTATGGCATGCGCCGCGGCGGCGTGCAGGCCCTGTCGGCCGATATCGTGCAGCTGGAGCGCGACCCGGCCGCCGAAGCCGCGCTGATGGAAGCGGTGGCGCTGGCGCTGCTGCGTTTCACGCCGGGCGTGACCGTCGACGAGGAGCCGGAGTCGGCCACGCTGATGCTCGATGTCAGCGCCAGCCTGCGCCTGTTCGGCGGCCATCGCGCACTGTGCCGCGCGGTGCGTGCCTGCGTGCGCCAGCTGGGCACCGTGGCCCAGGTGGGGTGTGGCCCGACCGCGCACGGCGCCGCCTGGCTGGCGCGCCAGCCGCTGCGGCGCACGCGGCGCGGCGTGGTGCGGCCCGGGCGCCGGGCGGTGGGCATGGCGCGCCTGCACCGGCTGCTCGACCGCCTGCCGGTGGAGGCGCTGCACACGCTGGCCGACCCGGCCTGGCTGGATGGCGTCGGCTGCCGCACGCTGGGCGAGGTGCGGCGCCTGCCGCGCGCGGGCCTGACGCGCCGGCTGGGTCCGGCGCTGCTGGCGCGGCTGGACCAGGCCTATGGCGAGGCGCCGGCGCGCTTTGTCTGGTTTTTGGCGCCGCCCGCGTTTGCGCAGCGCATGGACCTGCCGGGCCGGATCGAATCCGCCGAAGCCGTGCTGGCCGGCGCGCAGCGGCTGCTGCTGGCGCTGGCGGGCTGGCTGGCGGTGCAGCAGGCCGGCGTCACGCGCTGCGTGCTGGTGCTGGAGCATGAGCGCTACCGGCGCGGCGCGGCGACCGAAGGCACCCCGGTGCCACTGGGCCTGGCCCAGCCCAGCCGCGATCCCGCGCACCTGTCGCGGCTGCTGCGCGAAAAGCTCGACCAGCTCAGCTTCCATGCCCCCGTCACCGGCCTGGCGCTGCGCGTGGAGGCCATGGCCGCGTGCGTGCCGCAAAGCGATGCGCTGTTCCCCGAGCCCGGCGGCACGCCGGAAGACCTGGGCCGCCTGCTCGATACGCTGATGGCGCGGCTGGGCCGCGACAACGTGCTGCAGCCGCGCCCGCTGGCCGACCACCGGCCCGAGCGCGCCAACCGCTGGTGTCCGGTCGACGAGCCCGGCGGCAAGCCCGCCAGCCTGCCCGAGCCGCCGCCGGAGCGCCCGCTGTGGCTGCTGCCGCAACCGCTGCCGCTGCCGGTGCAGCGCCACCGGCCCTGCCACGGCGGCCCGCTGGCGCTGCTGAGCCGGCCCGAGCGCATCGAGGCCGGCTGGTGGGACGGGGCCTTGGCCACGCGCGACTACTTTATCGCCGAGCGCGCCGACGGCCTGCGCTGCTGGATCTTCCGCGAGCGTCCGGGCCATGGCGCGCAGGACGATGGCGGCGAATACCGCTGGTTCCTGCATGGGTTGTTCGCATGAGCGCGCCGCCTTTGCCCAACTCGCTGTCCGCCTCGCTGTCCGCCTCGTTGCCGGGTTTGCTGCCGGCGTTGCCGGATTACGTGGAACTGCACTGCATCTCCAACTTCACCTTTCTGACCGGCGCCTCGCACCCCGGCGAGCTGATCGAGCGCGCCTTCGGCCTGGGCTACAGCGGGCTGGCGCTGACCGATGAATGCTCGGTGGCCGGCACTGCGCGCGCGCACGATGCCATCGAGACCCTGCGCAAGCGCCTGCACGACGCGGTGGCGCGCAGCGCGGCACGGGGCGCCGCGGGTGCCGATGATGGTGTCGATAACGGTGTCGATGACGGCATCGACGAACCGCTGCTCGACGACGCCGATGCCTTCGGCAGCGGCGACGACGATCCCGGCTTCCACGCCAGCCGCCATCAGCGGCTGCAGGCGCTGGCGCGCGCCGCCGATGCGTTCTCGCTGCTGATCGGCAGCCGCTTCAGCCTGACCCCGGCCAATGGACCGGAGCAGGCGCCGCTGCGGCTGGTGCTGATCGCGCAGCACCGCGAGGGCTTCGGCAACCTGAGCGAGCTGATCACGCTGGGCCGCCGGCGCGCGCAGAAGGGCAGCTACCGGCTGCATCCCGAAGACCTCGCCGCGCCGGCCGGCGACGTCGCCCACCTGCGCGGCATGCCCGGCTGCGTGGCGCTGCTGCTGCCCGACTATTGCGCCGAGCCGGAACGGCTGCTGGAGCAGGCCGAGTGGTGTCGCGCAGTGTTCGGCGAGCGCGCCTGGATCGCGCTGGAACAGTTGCAGGGCCATGCCGATGCCGTGCACCGCGCGCGCCTGGAAGCGGTATCGGCGCAGACCGGCGTGCCGCTGGCCGCGGCCGGCGCGGTCACCATGCATGTGCGTTCGCGCAAGCCGCTGTCCGACGTGCTGACCGCGATCCGGCTGGGCCAGCCGCTGGCCGAGTGCGGCATGGCGCTGGCGCCCAATGCCGAGCAGCACCTGCGCATGCGCCAGGTGCTGTCGCGCCTGTACCCGCGCGAGGTGCTGGCGCAGACGCTGAAGATTGCCGAGACCTGCGATTTCTCGCTGGGCACGCTGCGCTACGAGTACCCCGAGGAACTGGTGCCGCCCAATGAAACACCGATCTCCTACCTGCGCAAGGAAGTCGAGCGTGGCAAGCATGAGCGCTTTCCCAACGGCCTCAAGCCGGAGTGGGAAGCGCAGTTGAAGGAAGAGCTGGAACTGATCGAGGAAAAGCACTACGAGCCGTTCTTCCTCACGGTGCACGACATCGTGCGCTTTGCGCGCTCGCGCGGGATCCTGTGCCAGGGGCGCGGCTCTGCAGCCAATTCGCTGGTGTGCTTCTGCCTGTATGTGACCGAGGTCAGCCCGGAGCAGGCCAACCTGCTGTTCGGCCGCTTCCTGTCGCGCGAGCGCGACGAGCCGCCCGATATCGACGTGGATTTCGAACACCAGCGGCGCGAAGAGGTGATCCAGTACATCTACGACAAATACGGCCGCCATCGCGCCGCGCTGGCGGCGTCGCTGATCACCTACCGTTCGCGCAGCGCCCTGCGCGACGTTGGCCGCGCGCTAGGCATCGACGCCAGCGTGGTCGAGCAGGTAGTCAAGGGACAGGCATGGTGGGACGGTGGCCCGGGCTTTGTCGACAAGATCGCCCGCTACGGGCTCGATCCCGAGTCCCCGGCGGTGCAGCAGTGGGCCAGCCTGACCGCGCAGCTGCGCGGCTTTCCGCGCCACCTGTCGCAGCACGTGGGCGGTTTCGTGATCGCGCGCCACAAGCTGTCGCGGCTGGTGCCGATCGAGAACGCGGCCATGGCCGACCGCAGCGTGATCCAGTGGGACAAGGACGACCTGGAGTCGCTGGGGCTGCTCAAGGTCGACGTGCTGGCGCTGGGCATGCTGTCGGCGATCCGGCGCGCGCTGGAGATGATCCCCAACCCCAGCATCGATCCGGCGCGCGCGGGGCTGCCGGCGCGCATGGAGGACATTCCCAAGGAGGACAAGCCGACCTACGACATGATCTGCAAGGCCGACACCATCGGCGTGTTCCAGATCGAGTCGCGCGCGCAGCAATCGATGCTGCCGCGGCTGCAGCCGCGCGAGTACTACGACCTGGTGGTGGAAGTGGCGATCGTGCGGCCGGGCCCGATCCAGGGCGGCATGGTCCATCCGTACCTGAAGCGGCGCGAGGCCTTTCGCCGCACGCAGAAGCCGCCGGTCTACTTCAACCAGGTGATCGAGAAAGTGCTGGGCCGAACGCTGGGCGTGCCGATCTTCCAGGAGCAGGTGATGCAGCTGGCCATCGACGCGGCGGGTTTCTCGCCCGGGCAGGCCGACCAGCTGCGCCGCTCGATGGCGGCGTGGCGGCGGCGCGGCGACCTGCGCAAGCACCAGGACGCGCTGGTGCGCGCGCTGACCGGCAAGGGCTATCCGGAATCCTTCGCGCTGGCGATCTGCAAGCAGATCGAGGGGTTTGGCGAGTACGGCTTCCCCGAAAGCCATGCGGCCAGCTTCGCCAAGCTGGTGTACGTGAGTTCGTGGCTCAAGTGCCACCATCCGGCGGCCTTCCTGTGTGCGCTGCTGAACAGCCAGCCGATGGGCTTCTATTCGCCGTCGCAGCTGGTGCAGGACGCGCGCCGCCATGATGTGGAGGTGCTGCCGGTGGATGTCACCATCAGCCGCTGGGACAGCACGCTGGAGCCGGTGCCGGAGTCCGATGCGGCCAGTGCGGTCAGCACTCGGCAGGAGCGGCCGCCGCATCCGCGCGTGCGCCTGGGCCTGGGCCGGGTCAAGGGCATGCGCGAGGCCGCCGCGCTGCGCATCGAGGCGGCGCGCGCGCAGCATGCCTTCGACAGTGTCGAAGACCTGGCGCTGCGCGCCGGCCTGGACCGCCACGACATCGATGTGCTGGCCGCCGCCGACGCGCTGGCGCCGCTCGCCGGCAACCGCCGCCAGGCCCGCTGGCAGGCCCGCGCCGCGGCCGCGCATGCCGCGCACCGCGACCTGCTGTACGAAGCGCCGCCCGCCGAAGCCGCGCTGGCGCTGCCCGCGCCGCGCCTCGGCGAAGACGTGACCGCGGACTATGCCAGCCTGGGCCTGTCGCTCAAGTCGCACCCGCTGGCGCTGCTGCGGCACAAGCTGGCGGCGATGCGCTTTGTCACCGCCAGCCAGCTCGAACGCTGCGCCAACGGCCGCCGCGTGCGCGCCTGCGGCATCGTCACCGTGCGCCAGCGCCCGTCCACCGCCAGCGGCACCATCTTCGCCACCATCGAGGACGAGACCGGCAGCATCAACCTGATCCTGTGGCCCGACCTGGTCGAGCGCCAGCGCAAGGAGGTGCTGGGCGCCACGCTGCTGGGCGTGGTCGGCACCTGGCAGCGCCAGGGCGACGTGCGCCACCTGGTGGCCAAGGAACTGGTGGACCTGAGCCCGATGCTGGGGCGGCTGCTGGTGGGGAGCCGGGATTTTCATTGAGACGCACGGCGCCAATGAGGGAGATGCAAACGGCGCGAGACTAGCTGGCTCGCGCCGTTTGCTTTTCAGCGCTGCTCATCCGTCGGGCGGGCAAGCAGGCTCTCCCTGGTCAGACCAGTGCCTGCAGGCGATCTGCGCTCTCGTCCAACTGTTGCTTGAGCGGCAAAAGCAGGGCGTGGAGGCCGATGCCTTGGGGGATGGTGTCGCTCTGCAGGTCCAGCAAGCTCAGGAAGGACTGAAGGCCGGCGCTGACGCGCAGGATGTCGTCAGTGGCCTCGAGGATTTGCTCCTCCAGGGTGACGGCTTTGCTGGGTGGGGGCGGAGCGGCTTTGGCGTGGGGGCGGGCCTGGGCGCGGTCCACTTTGGCCAGGTTCTCGGCCAGTTGAGCTTTTCGGGTAATGGTGGGCTCTTGGGGAGCCGGGGTGTTGCTTGGCATGGTGACCTCCGAACTAAAGGGATGGAGGCCCGTCGTCCGCTGCTAATCGGGTGGGCGAGCACGGGGCAGGGTTAGTCAGTATGACTCCCCTGGAGCAAGGAGGGCTGGCCCGCCGTGAGGAATCAAACGCGGGTTAGCATGACTGCCAGAGCCGCACGGTGTGGACAGTGCCACACCCGGCGATTTCCAGCGCGGAGGCCAGCATGGAAAACGATATCACTTTGTATGTCGGTCTGGACGTTCATAAGGACTCGATCACGGTTGCCTATGCACTCGGCATGGGTGAGGTGGAACAGCTTGGCAAGATCGGTACGTCGAAGGCTGATACCGACCGCTTGTGCAAGCGCCTGCAGTCCAAAGCACGCCACATCCGAATCGTCTACGAGGCAGGCCCTTGTGGCTATGGTCTTTACCGCGAGCTCACACAAAAGGGATTCGACTGCATGGTGTGTGCGCCGTCGTTGATCCCGAAAAAGCCCGGTGAACGCATCAAGACCGATCGACGCGATGCGCTCAAACTCGTGCGATCGCTGCGCGCCGGCGATCTCTCGGCGGTGTACGTGCCCAGCGTGGAGGACGAAGCGTTCCGGGATTTATCACGGGCGTGGGTGAGCACTAAAGATGATCTGAAGCGTGCTCGACAAAGGCTTAAGGCCTTTCTGCTCTCACACGGTGTTCGTTACACCGGCAAAGCCGACTGGGGCCCGGCGCACCGGCGCTGGATCAGTGCCTTTGCGTTCGACACTGTGTGGCAACAACTCGCCTTTGACGAATACCGACGTGCCATCGAGGATCGGCTCGCGCAATGCAGCCGTCTCGAAGAAGCTTTGCGCGAAGCAGTGGTCAACTGGCGCTTCTACCCAGCCATATTGGGCTTGCAGGCCATGCGCGGCGTGCAATTGACTACGGCGATAGGCATTCTCGCCGAGTTGGGCGACCTCTCGCGCTTTGCCCATCCGCGCCAACTGATGGCCTGGCACGGCGTGACGCTCGCTGAGCACTCATCGGGAGAAAAGCGGCGCCAGGGCAGCATCACAAAGAACGGCAATAGCTATGCAAGAAAGCTATTGATAGAAGCCGCCTGGAGCTACCGGCACCCGGCACGTGTGAGTCCCCAGATCCAGCGCCGGCACGAAGGCCTCCCAAAGGCCATCGTTGACCGGTCTTGGGACGCTCAGGTTCGACTGTGCCGGCGCTATCGGAAACTTGCCGCCCGCGGCAAGAACCCGAACATTGCCGTGGTCGCAGTGGCCCGCGAACTGAGCGGATTTATTTGGGATATCAGCCAGCTCGCGATGTCTCTTGCCGTACCGAACGAAGCGCGCGCAGCGTAACCCAGACCGGTATCAACCTATGACACTACTGCGAGGCCAGTTTCCTGGAGGCGGCGTAGCCCGGCAACACGAGCAACCCGCGGGTCTGCTAGGCAACGGATTACATCCGACTTGCGACGTTAGATAGCGGCTGGCTCATTGGGCGGACCTCTGTAATGCGGTAACCAACCCGCGGATATCAGCGTGATCCACCGTCGAGACTTACTGCTACGTCGCCCTCAGGAAACTGGAACCAACATGGGAACCTGTAACTGAACCAACCAATCTCGATTGACACGGGGAGTCATATCAGCAGACCGGCACACCAAACCGGCGAGCCCGAAGGCTCCCCCGCCAAGGCCCGCCCGCAGGTGTGGACGTTCGGAGGCGCGACGGACAGCGCCGCTCGTGCGGCGCTGTCCGTCGTGTGGTATGCAGGCTGCTAAACCTGATCGCCATTGGATTGGCGACAAACCATTCTCGAACACCCACGCCGGAGCGGCAATGGATCAGATCATTCAGAAACGAATTTTGACATACTGGTCAGGTATGCCGGCCAGGGCGCGATCGCAACTTTATTCGGAACGTTGCTGAAGCCATGTATCGTCGATGCCGGCTCTAACGTTGGGGCGACGGGGGGCCGAAAGAGTCTTGGCTGGCGAGGGGCGCCTATCGGCCATGAAGGGTCATTTGCCTTCACCAACGCGCGGACGTTTGTGCGTCCGCTTCGCTCAAGCAACAGACCCTTGTTCGCATTCGTTTCTGTCGCCTCTGTGGCGCTTCGACATGGCCTTCGTGTCCTAACGTCTCAGAATCTGTGGTTGATGGGTAAAGATCACGGATCGGCGGGGGTATTGAAGCGCCAGGACCGCTTCCAGATTGTCCTCGGCCTGGATCTTGAATACTTCGTCGCCACAATCCGCGAGGCGTGCGAACTGCGCCGCCTCCGACATATATACACAAAAAGTGTCAATGACTGACAAATAATATATTGGACGTGATCTAGCTGCGGCCATATTCTCCAGCAGACCCAACAACGGGCGCGGAAATGACCATGGCAAGCAATCTCATTCTTGAAACCGTCGGACTGAGGAAGGAGTTCAAGGGATTTGTCGCCGTAAACGACGTCAGTCTCAAGGTCAGGCGTGGGCACATCCACGCACTGATCGGTCCGAATGGTGCAGGCAAGACCACCTGCTTCAACCTCCTTACCAAGTTCCTGGATCCCACGCGCGGCACCATCCGGTTCAACGGTGCCGAGATCACCGGCGACAAGCCGGCGCAGGTCGCACGCCGGGGCGTGGTGCGCTCCTTCCAGATCTCGGCGGTGTTTCCGCACCTGACCGTGCTTGAGAACGTGCGTATCCCGCTGCAGCGCAGGCTCGGGATTTCCTTCCAGTTCTGGCGCTCGCCGAAAGTCCTCGCATCGCTCGATGACAGGGCCATGGCATTGCTCGCCGACGTCGGACTGGAGGACTTCGCCGACATGACGACCGCCGAGATGCCGTACGGCCGCAAGCGCGCGCTGGAAATCGCCACCACGCTGGCCCTCGACCCCGAGCTGATGCTGCTCGACGAGCCTACGCAGGGCATGGGCCACGAAGACGTTGACCGCGTCATGCAGCTCATCAAGAAGGTCTCGGCCAATCGCAGCATCCTGATGGTGGAGCACAACATGAAAGTGGTGTCCGGCATCTGCGACGCCATCACGGTGCTGGCGCGCGGCAGCGTGCTGGCCGAGGGCACGTACGCGGAAGTCTCCGCCAACCCGCAGGTCATCGAGGCCTATATGGGCAGCGCTGATGCCGCGCTCGCTGCGCCGGGAGGGCATTGATCATGGCGACGGAATACCTGCGGGTCACCGACCTACATGCCTTCTACGGCGAATCGCACATCCTGCACGGCATCGACTTGCTGGTGAACGAGGGAGAGTGCGTGACCCTGCTCGGCCGCAACGGGGCAGGCCGTACCACCACCCTGCGCGCGATCATGGGCCTGACGGGGCGGCGCGCCGGCTCGGTCATGATCGACGGCCGCGAGGCAATCGGCATGCCGGCCCATCGCATCGCGCGTCTCGGCGTCGGCTTTTGCCCGGAAGAGCGGGCGATTTATTCCAGCCTCTCGTGCGAGGAGAACCTCCTGCTGCCGCCGCAGGTGGGTGGCGGCGGGATGAGCCTCGACGAGATCTACGCGATGTTTCCCAACCTCCACGAGCGGCGGCATAGCCAGGGCACGCGGCTCTCGGGCGGCGAGCAACAGATGCTGGCGATGGCGCGCATCCTGCGCACCGGGGCGCGGCTGCTGCTGCTGGACGAAATCTCCGAGGGACTGGCGCCGGTGATCGTGCAGAAGCTCGCCCAGGTCATCCGCGACCTCAAGGCAAAGGGCTACACGATCGTGCTGGTGGAGCAGAACTTCCGGTTCGCCGCGCCGCTGGCCGACCGCATGTACGTGGTGGAGCACGGCCAGATCGCCGCGGAGATCCACCAGCACGAGATTCACGAGAAGCAGCACCTGCTCCAGGAACTCCTGGGTGTCTGAGACCGCTGCGGAGGAGACAACATGACAACGATTCTGGGAGTCCCGCTACAGGGGCTGTTGGGGCAACTCGTACTCGGGCTGGTAAACGGCTCGTTCTACGCGATTCTCAGCCTCGGGCTCGCCGTGATCTTCGGCATGCTCAACATCATCAACTTTGCCCACGGCGCGATGTTCATGGCGGGCGCATTCGTCGCCTGGGCGGGCCTGGAGTATCTCGGCATCAGCTACTGGTGGTCGCTGCTGGCGGCGCCGGTGCTGGTCGGGCTGACGGGTATCGCCATCGAGCGCGGCCTGCTGCGGTGGCTGTACAAGCTCGACCACCTGTACGGGCTGCTGCTCACCTTCGGGCTGGCGCTCATTATCGAAGGCCTGTTCCGCTTCCAGTTCGGCGTCTCGGGGCAGCCGTACTCGATTCCCGACGAGATGGCCGGCGCCTTCAACCTCGGCTTCATGATCCTGCCGAAATACCGCGCGTGGGTCATCGGTGCCTCGCTCACAGTGTGCCTGCTGACCTGGTTCACGATCGAGAAGACCCGCCTCGGCGCCTACCTGCGCGCCGCCACCGAGAACCCAGGCATTACCCAAGCCTTCGGCATCAACGTGCCGGTGATGGTGATGATGACCTATGCCTTCGGCGTGGGCCTAGCCGGGCTGGCCGGCGTGCTGGCGGCACCGACGGGGCAGCTAAGTCCGCTGATGGGGTCGAACCTGATCATCGTCGTGTTCGCGGTGGTGGTGATCGGCGGCATGGGTTCCATCCTTGGCGCGATCGTCGCCGGACTGGGGCTGGGCGTGGTCGAAGGACTGACCAAGGTGTTTTATCCAGAGGCGTCGGCCACGGTGGTTTTCGTGATCATGGTCATCGTGCTGATGGTTCGGCCGGCAGGCCTGTTTGGCAAGGAAAAGTGAGGTCGAGTATGAAAATGAGAAATCTTGGCTACGGTGTCCTGCTGCTGGGCGCGCTGGCGGCCCCGGCCGTGCTCTATCCGGTGATGCTGATGAAGGTGCTGTGCTTCGCCTTGTTCGCCTGCGCCTTCAACCTGCTGCTCGGCTATACCGGCCTGCTCTCGTTCGGCCATGCGGCGTTCCTGGGCACGGCGGCCTATATATCGGGCTATGGCATGAAGACCTGGGGGCTCACCCCGGAACTCGGCCTTCTGCTCGGCACGGCCGTCTCGGCTGCCGCGGGCTTTGTCGTCGGGGCGCTCGCTATTCGCCGACAGGGCATCTACTTCGCGATGATCACGCTTGCTTTGGCACAGATGTTGTACTTCCTGTTCCTGCAGGCGCCGTTCACAGGCGGCGAGGATGGCATGCAGGCCATTCCGCGAGGCAGGCTGTTCGGCCTGTTCGACCTGGCGTCGGACCTGCGCATGTACTACTTCGTGCTGGCGATCTTCCTGTTCACCTTCTGGCTGATCCACCGCATCATCCATTCGCCTTTCGGCCAGATTCTGAAGGCGATCCGCGAGAACGAGGCGCGCACCACTTCGCTGGGCTACGACGTCGCGCGCTACAAGCTGCTGGCCTTCGTCCTCTCGGCGGGCCTGGCCGGCCTTGCCGGGGCCACCAAGACCCTTGTCTTTCAGTTTGCCACACTGACCGACGCGCACTGGCACACCTCCGGCGAAGTCGTACTGATGACGCTGTTGGGCGGCCTTGGCACTGCCTTCGGCCCGGTGGTGGGCGCGGGCATCGTGGTCGCCATCCAGAACGCCTTGGCGGACAAGGTCGGTTCCATGATCACCGTGATCATGGGGAGCATCTTCGTCGTGTGCGTGCTGGCGTTCCGCCGCGGCATCGTCGGCGAGTTGAACGCGTTGTGCCAGAACATCGTGGGCAACCGCCGCGGCCGGCCCGCACCGCGCCACGCTGCCGTGCCGGCACCAAGTCATGACGAAACGCCCGCCGGAGCAGGCGTGCATGCCCGGCGCGCGGAAGGAAAGGCATGAAATCAAGCGCTGAACGGAACACCCCATATACATCCCCACAGTAGAGGAGACACAGGATGAACAATCGCATCAAGCTGCTTTCGCTCGCCGCGCTGCTGGCGGCCTCGACGGCGCAGGCCGAGATCACGGACGGCGTGGTCCGGATCGGCGTGCTCAACGATCAGACCGGCGTTTATGCCGGGCTGGCTGGTTCCGGTTCGGTCTGGGCCGCGAAGAAGGCGGTCCAGGACTTCGCGCCCGAGAAGCATGGTCTGAAGGTGGAGATTGTGGCCGCCGACCACCAGAACAAGCCGGACGTCGGGGCGAGCATCGCCCGCCGCTGGTTCGACGTGGACAAGGTGGACGCTATCGTCGACGTGCCGACCTCGTCGGTCGTCCTGGCGGTCAACCAGGTGGCCAAGGAGAAGAACAAGGTGATGATTGTCACCGGCGGCGGCACCTCCGACCTCACCGGCAAAGCCTGCACGCCCAATGCCATCCACTGGGCCTACGACACGTGGGCACTGGCGAATGGGACGGGCAAGGCGGTTGTCAAGTCGGGTGGCAAGAGTTGGTTCTTCGTGACTGCCGACTACGCCTTCGGCCACTCGCTCGAACGCGATACCGAAGCTGTCGTCGTCAAGAACGGTGGCAAGGTTCTCGGCAAGGTCCGGCATCCTTTCCCGGGCAACGATTTCTCCTCCTACCTGCTTCAGGCCCAGGCCTCGAAGGCACAGGTAGTGGGCCTGGCCAACGCCGGGGGCGACACCATCGGCGCGGTCAAGCAGGCCGCCGAGTTCGGCGTGACCGCCGGCGGTCAGAAGCTGGCAGGCCTGCTCGTCTTCAGCAGCGACGTCCAGGCGCTCGGCCTCAAGGCCGCACAGGGTCTGTTGCTGAGCGAGACCTGGTATTGGGATATGACCGACGAGAACCGCAAGTTTGGCAAGGAATTCGCCACTGCCAACAACGGCAAGTTCCCGACCATGGCGCAGGCGGGCACGTACTCGGCTGTGATCCACTACCTGAAGGCAGTGACGGCGATGAAGGCGGATGGCGACGGCAGCGCCGTGGTAGCGAAGATGAAGGCGATGCCCACCGACGACAAGCTGTTCGGCAAGGGCAGCATTCGCGAAGACGGCCGGAAGATCCACCCGCTCTATCTGTTCGAGGTGAAGAAGCCGTCGGAATCGAAGTATGCGGGCGACTTCTACAAGCTCATCGCCTCCATTCCCGCCAACGAGGCGTTCAGGCCGGTGGAAGAAGGTGGCTGCCCGCTGGTTGGGAAGAAGACGTCATGAAGATCTAAACGCCCCTTTGTCCGATGCGCGCAGCACGTCGGTCGGCAGCGCTGCTATCGAGCGGTTCCGGTGCCCCGTGTGTTATCAGAACTTCGTCTCAAGCCCGTTGCGGGCAGCCCTGGCCGACGGCAACTCGCTGGCGCCCGGCCGCCACGTACGGCTGCTGCCTATTGCCGGCATCGCCGCGCGACTGAACGTCCGCGCCATTCTCCGGCCCTCGCCAACGTTACAGCGGGCGAGGCCCGGGGGAACCTTCACAGCATGCTTTTCGCCGTCTCGATGAAAGCCGTCATCAGCGGCGTTGGGGTGCGCTGGCTATAGCCGAGCATGATCTCGACGGTTGGTTGCCGGCCTTTGATCGGCTTGTAGACGACGTGGTCGAACTTCATCTGCCGGACCGATGCCGGCACGAAGCCGATGCCCGCACCGGAGCTGACCAACCCGACCAGCGTGTAGACCTGCCCCACTTCAGACACGACCTTCGGCACGAAACCCGCCGACGCGCACATGCGCATGTTCATGGCGTGAAAGTCCGGCGCCGCCTCGGGCATGTACATGATGAAGGGCTCCTGCGCGCAATCCTTCAGCGAGATTGACTCCGCGTTCGCGAATGGGTGCCTTGCCGGCACGGCCAGCACGAATGGCTCTTCGAGGATGGTTTCCCACGTCACGTCCTCGAGGTCGGGCACGGGCCGCATGAAGGAGATATCCGCGTCACCCCGCCGCAGCGCTTCTGCCTGTTCGACGACCGGAAACCAGCGCAGCAGGATCTCCACGGAGGGAAAACGCTTTCGGTAGGCGCGCAGGATGGGCGGCAGCAGCGTATAGGACGTGTGCTCGAAGAAGCCGATCGTCAGCCGGCCAGTCTCACCGCGATGCGCGCGCTGCGTCTGGACGACCGCACTCTCGGTAGCGCGCAGGATCTGCCGCGCCTGCTCCAGGAAAATGCGACCCGCCTCGGTCAGCTCCACGTGCCGACGCGAGCGGTTCAGCAGTGTCACATCCATCTCCTCCTCGAGTTGGCGGATCTGCAGGCTCAGCGGCGGCTGGGCGATGTGCAGGCGCTCGGCCGCCCGCGTGAAGTTGAGTTCCTCGGCGACGGCGATGAAGTAGCGGAGGTGGCGAAGGTCCATCGCTATATCCTGCGAGTATAAAAGAGCGATCAATTATATATTGGACACTAGTTTGTGCAATCCCTACGATTCCATGCATACCCGCTCCGCGCTCCACCCCTGCCGGTCCGCAAGGCTGGCACCGGAGGCCGGACAAGCCAATGTACCCATGGAGACAAAGATATGGATTCCAGACTGACCGATGATGCGCTAGATCGCATCCTGCAACGCATCGATGCAACGATCGCGCAGGACGAGGCGGGCTTTCCGCATTATGGCAATCCGGCCGACGGCACCTGGACACGCTCCCCGACCGGCGACTGGACCGGGGGCTTCTGGGTCGGGATGCTGTGGCTGGCTGCCTTGCGCACCGGCGAGCAGAAGTACCGCGACAGCGCCCGCATGTGGTCCGCGCGGCTGGCACCGCGGGTTACGTCGAAGTCGGTGTTCAAAGGATTCCTCTTCTGGTACGGCGCGCAACTCGGCGGCTCGCTGCTGGCCGATCCGCAGGCTGCGGAACTCGCCCTCGACGGCACGCGGGGCCTGGCGGAGATGTACAGCGAAGCGGCCCGCCTGATCCCGCTCGGCACTGAGGCCGAGGAGGCCTCCAGCGTGGGGACGAGCGAGGCCAACATCGATGCAATTCCGGGCACCGTGGCGCTGCTGCTGCGGCATGACGCCGCGCTCGGCACGGGAGAGATCGGCCGCCAGCACCTGCGCCAGCACATTGCCCTGTGCGTGCGGGAGGATGGCTCGGTTTGCCAGTCCGCCACATTCAACGCCGCCGATGGCTCGCTCGTGAAGCGCTACACGCACAAGGGCATCCATGACAGCAGCACGTGGGCCCGCGCCCAGGCGTGGGGCATGCTCGGCCTCGCACAGGCGCTGTCGTGCGGCGAGCAGGCGTTCAAATCCGACGCGATCCGCGTGGCCGATTGGTGGGTCGCGCACCTGCCCGCCGACCGCGTGGCCTTCTGGGATTTCGACGATCCCGCCATCCCGCACACTAACCGCGACACCTCGGCCACCGCCATCGCCGCCGCCAGCCTGCTCAAACTGGCCGCGCTTGTCCCGGAGCGCGCGGCGGTCTACCGCCAGGCTGCCGTCGACAGCATCGAGCAACTCGTGACCCGCTACCTGACCCCAATCGGTCCAGACGATGAACGGCAGCCTGGCATCCTCACCGGCGGCTGCTTCAACAAGCGCAATGGCGTCGCCATGGATAACGAACTGGTTTGGGGCGACTACTTTCTCCTCGAATCCCTGCTCATTCTCGCGGGCAGGATCGACGCCACCCAGGTCTGAACCCCAACCCACTTCCGGAGAACCCACATGTCCGACATCAAGATCCCGCACGAAGGCAACGTATCCACCCTTATTGGCACGCACACCAGCTACACCCGCACCCTCGGCGAGTACGACATCTATGCCTTCGCCGGCATCAGCGGTGACAACCACCCCAACCACATGGACGACGAATACTGCAAGCGCATGGGCTTCGGCGGCCGCATCGCGCAGGGCGCCATGATGGTCGGTTTCATCGCCGGCGCCGTGACCAAGTATCTCGACATGATCCAGCGCCCGGCGGTCTCCTACGGCTACGACAACGTGCGCTTCACCAAGCCCGTTCGCATCGGCGACACCCTCACCGTGAACTACCGCATTGCCCGCGCCGACGACGAGAAGAAGCGCCTGTGGGCCGAGGCGACGCTGCTCAACCAGCGGGGCGAGACGGTCTGCGTCGGTACCCACATCATCCATTTCCAGGCCTGAGCCCGGGCTGCGAGCGGCGAGAAAGGTGAGAGATCGCATGAGCAAGATCTGTACTGCGGCGCAGGCCGTTTCGGATATCCGGCCCGGCCAGAGCGTGGGTAGCGTGGGCGTGATCGGCTGGCTGACGCCGGACGCGTTGTTCCAGGCGCTGGCGCAACGCTTCCACGAGACCGGGTCGCCTCGTGACCTGACCTTCTTCTTCCCGGTCAGTGTCGGCGACGGCATGGGCATCCGCGGCATGGATCACGTGGCAGTCGAAGGGCTGATGAAGCGGATCGTGTCGGGCAACTTTACCAATGCGGTGAATCCGGCCACCGGCAAGCGCCCCGAGTTCATGCGTCTGATCCGCGAGAACCGGGTGGAAGCCTACTGCTGGCCGATCGGCGCCACCATGCACTGGCTGCGCGAAGTCGCCCGGCGCAGCCCAGGCTACCTGACCCGCATCGGCCTCGGCTCCTACATCGACCCGCGCCAGCAGGGCGGCAAGTACACGGCGCGCGCCACCGACGACCTGGTGCGGGTGCAGGAGCTGGACGGCAAGGAATACCTGTTCTATCCGAGCTGGCCGCTCGACGTGGGGTTCCTGCGTGCCACCAGTGCCGACGAGGACGGCAACCTGAGCTTCGAGGACGAGCCGATCACGTCGTGCGCGCTGGCCATGGCGCTGGCGGTGAAGGCGTCAGGCGGCACCGTGATCGCACAGGTGCGCAAGCTGGTGCCGCGCCACGCCAGGCCGGCGCACGCGGTGCGGATTCCCGGCGTGCTGGTGGATCGCGTCGTGGTGGAACCCGACGCCATGATGACCACCGACATCCGGTACGACGATGCCTACCTCGGCGGCCAGCTTTTCGACGGCCGCGCCTCGGACCGCCTGCCGCCCGGCGCCGACAAGGTGATCGCCCGGCGGGCGGCCCGCGAAATCAGACCCGGCGAGGTCAGCATCTTCGGCTTCGGTGCTTCTTCCGACGTGCCCACGGTGATGATGGAAGACGGACTGTTCGCCGACGGAGGCCTGCGTCGCTACAGCTTTACCACCGAGCACGGCCCCTTCGGCGGCGTCGTGATGAGCGGCTGGCAATTCTCCGCCAACAAGTATCCGGAGGCCTTGATCGATGGCCCGTCGCAGTTCGACTTCATCGACGGCGGCAACTGCCCGATGGCGGCGCTGGCCTTTGCCCAGTTCGACCGGGGCGGAAACATCAACGTCAGCCGCTTCGGCGCGGCCAATCCAGGGCCGGGCGGCTTCATCGACATCGCCTACAACGCGCGCAAGCTGCTGTTCACCGGCACCTTCACCACCGGCGGCCTCGTCGCCGACACCACCGACGGCTTCCTGTCGGTCGGGCGTGAGGGGAGCGTGCGCAAGTTCGTCGAGCGCGTGGACGAAATCACCTATCCACTGGGGCGCAACGTGGCCGAGCGTGGCCAGGAGGCCAAGGTCATCACCGAGCGCGCAGTCTTCTCGGTGGCGCCAGACGGACTGGTGCTGGAGGAGGTTGCGCCCGGCATCGACGTCAGGTCCCAGGTACTGGACCTGATGGCCTTCCCTCCGGTGCGCGTGGCGGAGCCGCTTCCGCGCATGGACCCGACGCTATTCCGCGCCTGACGCATCGACATATCTACGAGGAAAACATGGCTGTCATCAACTACCTGACCACCGTTCACATCGACTTCGGCGCCATCCGGATGCTGGGGGCCGAGCTGCAGCGCCTGGGCATCCAGCGACCGCTGATCGTCACCGACCGCGGCATCCGCGCCGCCGGTATCGCCGGCAAGGTGCTCGACGCCCTGGGCCCGGATTGCACCCCCACCGTCTTCGAGGACACCCCACCCAACCCGACGGAAGCCGCCGTGTCCGCCGCGACCGGCCTTTACCTGGGCAATGGCTGCGACGGCATCGCGGCCGTGGGCGGCGGGTCGCCCATCGACCTGGGCAAGGCCACTGCGCTGCTGGCGACCCACCCGGCACCGCTGCAGACCTACGCGGCGGTGGAAGGCGGCGCGAGCCGGATCACCAGCCGGGTCGCCCCGCTGGTGGCCATCCCGACAACCGCGGGTACCGGCAGCGAAGTGGGCCGGGGCGCGGTCATCGTCATGGAGTCCGGCCGCAAGCTCGGCCTGCTTAGTCCGTTCCTGCTGCCGAAGCTCGCCATCTGCGACCCCGAACTGACGCTGGGCCTGCCGCCGGCCCTGACCGCCGCAACCGGCATGGACGCCATCGCCCACTGCATCGAGACCTTCCTGGCGCCGGCCATCAACCCGCCCGCCGAAGCGATCGCCCTGGACGGCCTGCGCCGCGGCATGGCCAATATCGGCAAGGCCACCGCCGACGGCTGCGACCGCGACGCGCGCTGGAACATGATGATGGCCGCCATGGAAGGCGCGCTGGCCTTCCAGAAGGGGCTGGGCGCGGTGCATGCCCTGTCGCACCCGCTGGGCGCGGTGCCCGGCGTCTCGTTGCACCACGGCACGCTGAACGCCGTGCTGCTGCCGGCCGTGCTGCGCTTCAACAAGCCGGCGACCCAAGCCAAGCAGGCCGCACTGGCACAGGCCATGGGCCTGCCCGCCGGCGGGGACCCGGCTCAGGCCATCAGCGAACTCAACGCCGGTCTCGGCTTGCCGGCTCGTCTCGGCGCCATGGGCGTGCCGCGTGACGTGTTGGAGGACATCGCGGTCGCCGCCACGAAGGACCACTGCCACGCCACCAATCCCCGCACTGCCACGGTCGACGACTACCTGGCGATGCTGCACGAATCGTATTGAGGAGAAAGACGATGTCATACATCGCAGAACACCACGAGATGATCCGCGAGGCGGTGCGCCGTTTCGCCGAGGAAGAGATCGCACCGGTCGCCCACCGGTTGTGGGAAGAGGAGAGTTTTCCCTACGAGGTCTGGCGCCGGGCCGGCGAACTGGGGTATATCGGGCTGCCGTACCCTGAAGCCTGGGGAGGCAGCGGCGGCGACTGGCTTGGCTTTGCCATTGCGCTGGAAGAGATCGCCCGCGTCGATTGCGCCGTGGCGGTAGCCATCATGGCCAATTCGACGGCGGCCAGTCTGCTCAACAACTACGGCACCGATGACCAGAAGGCGCGCTTCCTGCGGCCGATCCTGGCGGGCACGCAGGTCGGCTGCATCGGCCTGACAGAGCCGAACGCCGGCTCCGATGCCGCCAATATCCAGACCCGCGCAGTGCTGAAGGATGGCTGCTGGGTTATCAATGGCGCCAAGACCTTCATCAGCAACTCGGGTTCCGAGATCACCGGCCCGATCGTCATCGCGGCGGTGACGGGAATCCGGCCCGACGGGCGCAAGGAGATATCGAACTTCATCGTGCCGAACGGTACGCCCGGCTTCAGTCATGGCAAGAAGCTGCACAAGATCGGCTGGCGCGGATCGACCACATTCGAGCTGTTCTTCGAGGACTGCGCCATTCCTGCCAACCACCTGCTCGGCGAGGTCGGGGCCGGCCTCAGGCAGACCTTGTCACAGGTGAGCACCGGCCGCATCCTGATCGGAACGCTGGGCCTGGGCATCCTGCAGGGCTCGCTGGAACGCTCTGCCCGCTACATGAGCGAGCGCACAGCGTTCGGCAAGACGCTCGACCAGTTCCAGTCGCTGCAGTTCAAGCTGGCCGACATGGCGACCCACGCGCACGCTGCCCGCCTGATGCTCTACGACGCTGCGGTGGCCAAGGACGAGGGCCGGCCCTATGATCGGCAGGCCTCGATGGCAAAGCTCTTCGCAACCGAAAAGGCCATGGAGGCGGCCCACCAGGCCGTGCAGATCCACGGCGGCAACGGGATCATGACGGAGTACGCGGTATCCCGCGCGTTCGGGGATGCCAAGGTGCTCGAGATCGTTGAGGGAACCTCCGAGATCCAGCGGATGATCATCTCCCGCGACGTAACGCGCTGACGCACGGCTGCAGCCAGTGAGGCAATCCATGGAACACGTCGAACACAGCGCGGATGGGCTGGAGCGCAGCCCGGTCAACTTCGTGCCCCTGACGCCGATCTCCTTCCTGCGCAGGACGGCCGAGGTCTACCCTGAGCGTACAGCCATCGTCTACGGCGAGCGCCGCACGAGCTGGCGGGCAATGCTGGACCGCAGCCGCCGCCTCGCGTCGGCGCTGGTGGCCGCCGGCGTCAGGCCTGGCGATACGGTGGCCGTGATGGCCGCCAACACGCCGGAGATGCTGGAGATGCATTTCGGCGTGCCCATGAGTGGCGCCATGCTGAACACGTTGAACGTGCGCCTGGACGCGGCCGCCATCGCCTTCATGCTCAGGCACGCGGAGGCAAAGGTGCTGGTCACCGACACGGAGTACGCTGACGTAGTCGAAGCCGCACTGACGCTGCTCGACGACAAGCCGCTGGTGATCGACATCATCGATCCCGCCGTCGAAGGGGGCCGCCGGCTGGCGGATATCGAATACGAGGGCTTCCTGGCCGGGGGCGATCCGCACTGGGAGGGCGGCGAGCCCGCCGACGAATGGCAGGCCATCGCCCTCAACTATACCTCCGGCACCACAGGCAACCCGAAGGGCGTGGTCTACCATCATCGCGGCGCCTATCTGGCTGCGCTGTCGAACATGCTCGACTGGGACATGCCCCGGCACGCCGTCTTCCTGTGGACGCTGCCGCTGTTCCACTGCAATGGCTGGTGCTTCGCCTGGACGCTGGCGGCCAACGCCGGTACCAGCGTCTGCCTGCGGCGGGTGGAGGCCGCCGCCGTGCTCGATGCGATTCGCGAGCACCAGGTCACTCACTACTGCGGGGCGCCGATCGTGCATGCGATGCTTGCCCACGCACCCGAAGCGTGGAAGGCGGGCATCGGCCATCCGGTCCACGGCCTCATCGGCGGCGCCCCCCCGCCGATCCCGGTGATCGAAGGCCTGATGCGCATGGGGATCAGGATCACCCAGATCTACGGACTCACCGAGGTCTACGGCCCCGCGGCGGTTTGCGTGGAGCAGCCCGAATGGAAGGACCTCGGCATCGGTGCGCTGGCGGAACGAAAAGGACGGCAAGGCGTCCGCTACACCGCACAGGAAGGCATGGCCGTGCTGCATCCCGAAACCCTTGTGCCGGTGCCGCGGGACGGGAAGACTATCGGCGAAGTCATGTTCCGCGGCAACATGACGATGAAGGGCTACCTGAAGAACCCCGAGGCCACGGCGGAAGCTTTTGCCGGCGGCTGGTTCCACTCGGGTGACCTCGCAGTCGTCTGCCCGGATGGCTATGTACAGATCCGGGACCGTTCCAAGGACGTCATCATTTCCGGCGGAGAGAATATCAACTCGCTGGAGGTGGAGGAGGTGCTCTACCGGCACCCCGCGGTGCGCGTGGCAGCCGTCGTCGCCCAGCCGGACGAGCGTTGGGGGGAGACGCCATGCGCCTTTGTCGAAGTCGTCGATGGCGCCAGGGTCGGCGAGCGCGAACTGATCGAACATTGCCGCGCCCACTTGGCGCACTTCAAGGCGCCGAAGAAGGTGGTCATCGGCCACCTTCCCAGGACGTCGACCGGCAAGATCCAGAAGTTCCTCCTCAGGCAACGAGCAAGCTCCGGCGCTCACCGGCCCGGCCACGAACCGGCGTGAGTTCCCTCGTGAATGTTTTTCGGTGGCCCGCCGGGCCTGCTCTCCACATTCGGGATATCCGTGAGCGCCCGGTCGTGGCGGAGCAGAAGACTCGTGTCCGGCATCGCATCGGCAGCGAAGACCGGTTGATCGACCGCCTTGGCGACATCTTGCGCGAGATGCGTGACTGGCGCGGTGCTACCGCACGGCAGGCACGGCATCTGTCCAGGCGCCACGGTATCGGATACCAGGCCGCGCTGCTCCTCCTCTATCGCGCGGAGATGCATTCAGCGTGCCCGAGGCGCATGGTGATCTGTCTAGCTGCGGCGGTGGAACTTGGCATTGACTTGAGCGGCTTCCCACCTGGATGCGGAATCGAAGAGGCAGAGTTGTCTTCGGAACTTCGGGTCATGTATTGGGCGACCTTACGGAGGGGCGCGGGGCGGAAATGGAGCCAGTGGCCGGGTGATGGCGCCGGACAAGCATGAGTACAGGGTAATTTCGGATGGTGGTCGGCTGAGTCCGCGGTGGTAAGCGGCCGTAGGCATGGCAACCTGTAACAGCTGCCACGATCCTTTTTCTGCCGTTGGCGCGCTGATTGCCGAATGACTGAAATGGCGACCATCTGCCGAAGCAGCAGCAGGCGGATGACCGTTGGACAAGGATAGCCGTCATCGTGTTGAGGAAGACTCGAACGGCGCAGATGGGTCGATCAGAGACGGCCGCGGCATCACTGGCAGGAGCCAGATGCCGCCGACGCAGGTCCTGATCCATGGCAACGCCAAGCGGGGAACGCCGTTGATGCTCGCGGCACCCAGCGTTGCGCTGGACTTGCCCCTGCGCGTGCTGGTGCGCTACGACTGCCAGGGCAGCACCCGGGCGAGCTTCCACACCGCCGCGGAACTGGAAAGCGCTCACTCATTGCCGGCCGCTACGCGCCGCTGGCTGTAGCGCAGCGGCTGGTTCTTGACACGGTGGGCGCGCAAGGCGCCCCCGGTGATTTATCCGGCCAGGCCCTTGTTCGGGTTGATCAGGTACTTCTCCCCCGTCGCGCGCTTGTTGTAGACGGCGATCACCTCCAGGTCGAGCACCTCGGCCAGCGAGATCTCTTTCGAGTAGTGGCTGGCAAAGGTGGTCTTCAGCTCCGAAACCACGCGTTGCTTCAGCGCGTTGGCCCGCTCGCGCCCGATCTTCTGCAGGAACGGGAACAGCAGCCAGCCGCCCATGCCCCACGCCATGCCGAAGTTGCGGTTGAACTCGGTCGGGCTTGTGTCCAGGCCGCCGTAGAGGTAGACCTGCTTGTGGGTGGTCGAGCCATAGCGGCTGTACTCGCGGGCCGTCTTGTTCAAGGCCGCTTCCATGCAGGTGAGGATCTGGCCGGCGAGCTTGCCGCCGCCCGTGGCGTCGAACGCGATCGTTGCGCCAGTGGCGGCGAGTGCCTCGGTGAGCTCCTGCATGAACGTGGGCGACGCGGAGTTGCAGACGTGGACCGCACCTTGTGCCTTGAGCAGGTCCGCCTGCTCCTGCTTGCGCACGATGTTCACCAGCTTGATGCCATCCTTGAGACAGATCTGATTGAGCATCTGGCCCAGGTTGGAGGCCGCGGCGGTGTGCACCAGGGCGCTATGTCCTTCGAGCCGCATGGTCTCGACCATGCAGAGTGCGGTGAGCGGGTTGACGAATGACGACGCGCCGTCAGCAGGCGTGGCGCCTTCGGGCAAGGCCAGGCACTGGTCCGCGGAGATGCAGCGGTACTGCGAGTACATCGCGCCGCCGATGGCAGCGACGGTCTTTCCCATCAAGGCTTGCGCCGCAGGGGACGAGCCTGCATCGACGACCACGCCCGCGCCCTCATTGCCAACCGGCATGGACACATCCAAGCGGCCCGCCATGCTGCGCATCGCGCCTTCGGGAACGCGCGCGGTGACGATGGGGCGCTCGGCCGTGCCGCTGGCCTTGGCCGTGCTCATGTCGGCCGCACCGAACAGCAGGCCGAGATCGGACGGGTTGAGAGGAGAGGCTTCAATGCGGATGAGCACTTCATCCTGACCAGGCCGCGGCGTGTCGATGCTCTCTAGCGACAGCTCGAGTTCACCGCTGCTCTTGATTTGCGAACGAAGTTGAAGTGCGGTGCGCATTCGATGTCTCCTTGGTTTGTCGGTTTGCGGTGAGCGGGGCAGCTGCCTGGACTGATTTCGCCAGCAGTCAGCAATGTAGCAAGTTCCTGCGAATCCCGTACTGGCCCGAAATTCAGGTCATGCGTCGGTCGACAGGCCATCATGCATCGCAGCGTATCCATGCCAGAGGATCGACTTCGCTCCCACCAAGGTGAGTAACGGCCCGGGGGGCGTCCTTGATGGCCGGGGCCGGTGGCTGCACTACGTCGGCGCAGCGCCTTTGTTGTTCACGCAACTGTCATGAAGCACGGTTAAGGTAGCGTCCGTCCACCACGGACGACCCAGGGCACTGCGCCCGGCCCGCGCCACCTACATCGGCGCTGCCGGCGCGTGCGCCCCGCCAGCCTCACCGGGCTGCCCGCAGTAACTTGCCTGCCGCGCGGGCACGCTTGGCCCGCATTCCTGAACCATCCAGACCTGCCACAGACATGAAATCCCGCCTGATCGCCGCGGCCTTGCTGGCCGCCTCGGCGAGTCCTGCCTTCGCCCTGAACATCCTGCTGACCAACGACGACGGCCTGACCAGCAACCTGAAGGCGCTGTACGACGCGCTCAAGGGTGCCGGCCACAACGTCATCGTCAGCGTACCCTGCACCGGCCAGAGCGGCCGCGGCGCCGGCATCGTGATGTACAGCACCACGGTCATCGTGCCGGACAACGACAAGACCCAGGTCGAGGCCGAGGGCGGTTGCCACAACGGCGCTGCCAGGACCGGCGAGCCGGCGGTCGGCCCCTTCACCAAGGCGGGCTACACCAATGGCGACTACCACTACGCCCACGGCACGCCGGTGATGGCGACCATGTACGGCCTGGACGTGCTGGCGCCGGCACGCTGGGGCAAGGCCCCGGACCTGGTGCTGTCCGGTCCCAACGAAGGCCAGAACGTCGGCCGCATCGTCAACAGCTCGGGCACCGTCAGCAATGCGCAGTTCGGCGCGGCGCGCGGCATTCCGTCGATCGCGCTGAGCGCGGGCACGGACTCGGTCGACAATGCCGGCCTGGCGAGCCCGGTGTCCGGCGTGGTGGCGCAGCTGACCATCAAACTGCTCGGCACGCTGCAGGCCAAGGCCAACGGCGGCCCGCTGCTGCCGGCGGGACTGGCGCTGAACGTCAACTTCCCGAACGCGCCGACGGCGGCCACGCCGTTTGCGTTCTCGCGGCATGGGACCTTCGACGCCTATGCGCTGAAATTCAGCGGCACGGCGCCGTACGGGCTCGGCATCGGCGCCGGCAGCGGCACGCCGACCGCCGCGCAGGCGGAGGACGAGTCCGTGGTCTACAAGACCAGGACCGCCGTCACCGCCATGCAGATCGGCTTCGACCAGCGTCCCGCCGGCCAGCAATGGCTGCGACTGCGCCTGGGTGAACTGTTCGGCCAGTGAGGCAGGTCCCGATGAAACGCCTCATTTCCCTGTTTCCCCTGGCAGCCGTGCTGGGGCTGGCCGCTTGCGGCGGCAACGACGCGCCCGACAACGGCGCACCGCCCGCCACCGCGACCCTGTCGGTCACCGATCTGGAGCCCGGTGCCTACGTCGTCAGCGTGGGCGATGCCGACAACCCGACCGTCGGCAAGTACTACGCCGGCACGGACGGCAGCCGCTACCTGGTCCTGGCCGATGCCGAAGACAAGGCCACCGCCATCTACCGCCGCGACCAGGGCGGCAGCTGGGGCGCCGCGCCGGGAGCGGACACGTCCGCCAGCGTCAAGCTGCTGAGCCAGGCCGCGGTGCCCGCCGGGAGCGTCGACCTTGCCAGCGTGGCCGGCACTTACACCACGGTGCTGCCTGGCGGCGCCAGTGCCAGCTTCACCGTCACCGCAGAAGGCAAGATCGCACCCGGCGCTTCGGCGTGCCAGCTATCGGGAACGCTGGCCGCGCAGGCCATGCCCAATACGCTGGGCCTGAAGCTGTCGACGTCGGCCTGCGGCACGCTGCCCGCCAGCGCCAGCGGTGTGCTCGCCATCGATACCGACTACCAGCCGGCCTCGTTCCGACTGATCGCGGACGACGGTGGCCGCGTGGTGGACCTGTGGGCGTATCGCGACTAAGCGATGCCGCGACTGGGCGATGCAGCCTGGCGTGCTAACGCATCGCCAGGCTGCCGGCCAGCATCTGCTGTTCTGCCGAGAGCTCGCGAATGGCCTGGTTCAGCGTCGCCGTCGTGGTGGTGATGGCGGCGCCCAGGCTGGCGATTTCCTGCTGCAGCACCGCGATGCGGATGCGCTTCTGGTCCGGCGTGCCGGTGGTGGCGTTCTTCGCTGCCTCCAGCTCCTGCAGCTTGCGCGCCAGCTGCGCGCGCAGCTCGCGCAGTCGCTTGATCGCATCCTTGGCCTGATCGGGCAGGCCGCTGTCGTCGACATCGCTGTGGTCGCGCACTGACGCGGCCTGGTTGCCAGCCAGCGCCCGGCCGGGGGCCGAGATATGGATCTCGGTACTGGCCGCCGGCCGGGTGCGGATCCCCGGCGCGTCACTGGCGCTTGCGCTGGTGGAGGCGGGCGCTGCCGCAGGCGTATCCATCGACACGGCAGCCGCTGTCCTGGCTGCGATCGGTTCGATCATTGTCACGGTGGTACTTCTCCTGGTTCGCCGGCGATTGGAACTCGTCCTGGGAAGCTGCCGGCTCCATGCGGATATCGGCTGCTTCGAGCGCCGACTTGAGCTTGCCGCACGGCCATCGAGCCTCGGAAACCGCTGAGTTGATGCCGGATGCCGGTGTCTAGGCGCGCTGAAACTTCGATACACAGTCCGGGTTTTTCACGAGAGGCACGATAGTGCGCCAACAGCGCGCCCACCCCGTGCGCACGGCTTCCGTCGGGCCAAAGCCTTCTTTCTCCAAACGTGAATTCACGTCGCCCTGGCGGGCGATTTATCGTCAATCGACGCCGCGCCACGACCACATCGAAGAAGCATGGCGAGGCCGTAACAGGAGACGACGATGAAGCAGGCTTTCAATGGGCTGTGGCTGGCGCTTGGTGTAGCCGCCGCGGCCCCGGGCGCGGCGCTGGCGGCATATCCCGACAAGCCGATCCGGCTGATCGTGCCGGCGGCCGCGGGTGGAACGACCGATATCGCCTCGCGCCTGGTGGGCAAGCGCATGGGCGAGGTGCTGGGCCAGTCGGTGGTGGTGGAAAACCGCGCCGGCGGAGGCGGCATCATCGGCGCGCAGGCGCTCAGGCAGTCGGCCGCCGACGGCTACACCCTGATGATGGGCAATGTCGGGCCCAATGCCATCAACTACAGCCTGTACCGGCAACTGCCTTACCGCGCCGAGGACTTTGCGCCGATCACCCTGGTGGTGTCGGTGCCCAATGTGCTGGTGGTCAATGCCAACGTGCCGGCCCGCACCGTCGCCGAACTGGTTGCGCTGGCCAGGGCGCAGCCAGGCAAGTACTCCTTTGCATCTTCGGGCACTGGCCAGTCGGTCCACCTGTCCGGCGAGCTGTTTCGCAAGCGCACCGGCACCGACCTGATCCATGTTCCGTACAAGGGGGCGGCACCGGCCGTGGCCGACCTGGTGGCGGGGCAGGTCACCATGATGGTGGACAACCTGCCCAGCTCGCTGCCGCATATCCGCTCGGGCAAGCTGCGCGCGCTGGCCGTGACCAGCGCCAGCCGCGTGCCCGAACTGCCCGAGGTGCCGACCATGAAGGAAGCCGGCGTCGAAGACTTCCAGGTGACGGCATGGTTCGGCCTGGTGGCACCGGCCGGCACACCGCCGGAGGTAATCGACCGGCTGCAGAAAACCGTCGCCGGCATCCTGGACGAGCCCGAAGTCAAGTCCAGGCTGGCGGAACTGGGCGGCATCCCGGGCGGCGATACGCCGGCGCATTTCGGCAGCTTTATCAAGAGCGAGCGCGAACGCTGGGCGCGCGTGGTTAGGGACACCGGCATTCCGCAGCAATGAGGCTCGAACATGCCTGGCGGAAGGCGTTTCGTTCGAAACCGTGGCGGCGCTGAGCGGCGCGCCGTTGAGATTGAGCGCGGAATGCCGGGTGTTGCGCCAGGGGTAGGCGTCATTGGCACTGCCAGTCCGGCGTTCGCCGCCAAAGGCGCTCAGAGCAGCCCAAGTGCCCTCAGCTTGGCGTCGGGTGCCGAGTACGGTCGCTCGCAGATGATCTTGTCCGAGCCCGGCGCGAACTCGAACGTGGCAGCCATGCGCACACGGAAGGTTCGGCCGGTTGGGGCAAAGGTCTTGCCGTTGGCCTGCAGCGGCCCCAGATGCGTGCCCTGGAGCCAGAATTCCACCAGGACCGTGTCGTCGGCCGCCGCAATGGCGATGATTTCATTCCTGAGATCGGGGAAGGGGATGCGCGACGCGTCGAAATATCCGCGCACCGCGGTCTCGCCGTCGAACACGGCACCGCTGCCGTGCATTTCATAGCGGGGATGGGCGAACGTGTCGATCACGGCGTCCCAGTCATGCACGCATTCCAGCGCCATGTGATCGCGTACGGTCTGGATGCGTGCAGTGTTCAGGGCATTGGACATGAAGACAGGGCTCCTGCGGAGATGATGGAATTTGAATAATGACGAGGCCTGCGCCGCGCTGGCGCGGCTAGTCCAGCTTGATTCGTGCCTGCGCGGCAATAGCCTTCCACATCGGAATATCGCGGGCGTTGGCGGCTTGCTGCTCGGGGCCCGGCACGTACTTGGCCGTGATGCCGAGTGACAGCAGCTTCCTGGCGACTTCCGGTTCCTTGAGCGTGGTTTCCAGGATTCGGGAGAGCTTGTCGACGACAGGCTTCGGCGTCCTGGCGGGCACATACATGACCCAGGTCAGTTCGCGGTCGAAGTCGACGCCCTGCTCCTGGTAGCTAGGGACATTCGGCAGGCTTGGCGAGCGGCGTGTGCAGACGGCGAGCGCCTTGACCTTGCCCTCCTGCACGAAAGGCGTGGCGGTCACCATGTCGACGAAGCCCACTGAGATGTGGTTGCCGATGATGTCGGTGACGATCTGCGCAGTGCCCTTGTATGGCACATGCTGCAGCGGAATCCCGGTTTTCTGGCTCAGCACCTCGCCGCAGAAGTGGCCAGTCGAACCCGCCCCCCAGCTTGCGTACTGGATCGGCGCGGCGTCCTTGCGCGACTGCGCGATCAGGTCCCTGACGTTGTTGGCGGGGTACTGGTTGGCGGCAATCATGACGATCGACGAATTGCCGATCGCGCCAAGGCTCTGGAAATCGCGTACCGGGTCGTAGGGCAGCTTGTTGTAGGTAGCCGGTGCAAGCTGGTGGGTCGACATGCCGCCGATCATGATCGTGTAGCCATCAGGCGCCGCAGTAGCTACCGCGTGCGTCCCGATCGTTCCGGCCGCGCCCGGCTTGTTTTCCACGACCACAGGTTGCCGGAGATGCGCGGCAAAGCGCTCCGCGAGCAGGCGCCCGAGGATGTCGCCGCCGCCGCCCGCGGAGAAGGGCAGCAGCATACGGACCGGCCGATCCGGATAGCCAGGCTCGTCGGCGGCCAGCGCGCCAGTGGTGGCTACGGCGAGAAGGGCGCCTGCCAGGACTTTGTTCATGGTGGTCTCCAAGGGGTATCACCCATTCTGGTCGCGGGTGTCTTTCGTTTGTTCCTGCATGTGGAAACGTTTCCAACCAAGTTTCGTAATCGTGCAGCGCGCTCGCAATCATGGTTAACGCTAGGCAGCGACCATCTGTCAACCTGACTAGACTATCAATATGGAAACGTTTCCAGTAAATCGGGGGAAGATCCGATGAGCCTGCTGTTCGGTGGTCTTTGCCAGGTCGGCTACGTCGTTCGCGATATCGAACAGGCCATGCGGCACTGGAGCGAGGTGCTCGGGGTAGGGCCGTGGTTCTACAAGGAAGCAGTCGGCACCACGGAGTTCCGCTACTACGGCGCAGCTTCGGCGCTGCCAGACCTTTCGATTGCGCTGGCCAATTCGGGCGGCGTCCAGATCGAGCTGATCCAGCAACGCAACGATGCCCCGTCGCTGTATCTGGATTCCCTGAAGAACGCCGGAGAGGGCATGCAGCACGTGGCCTACTGGACGGACGACCGCTTCGACGTGTTCGCCGAGCGGCTGCGGGCGCGTGGATACGTGGAAGGGCACGGCGGGCGCATGGGCATGCGCGGACGCTTTGCCTACTATGTGCATACGGATCTGCCGGGCAACATCGTCGAGATCTCGGAGATGAGCGGCGGCAAGGGCGAATATTTCGCGATGATCGCCGCAGCGGCGCGGCACTGGGACGGCGCCGACCCGATCCGCCGGATCGGAGCGCAGCCATGACGGTCATCGAAAGCAAGGAGCCGGCGCGACGCGTCGCGGTGGTGACCGGCGCGGCACGGGGCATCGGCCTCGCCATTGGCGCGCGGCTTGCCGCCGACGGCTTCTCGATCGCGCTGTGGGATCGTGATGCCCGGCAGCTTGCACAGGCCGCGCAGGCCTTGCGGGATCACGGCGCAACAGTGCTCGATGTCGCCGTCGACATTACCGGGCGCGCGCAGGTCGTCCGGGCCCTGGCGCAATCCACGGAAGCGCTGGGAACGCCCACGGCGTTGGTCAACAATGCCGCCATTCTCGGACGCCATGGCCCCACGGCCGAGGCATCGATGGGCGAATGGAAGCGCGTGTTCGATGTGAACGTCTTCGGCGCCTTGCAATGTGCGCAGGCACTAGTGCCCGCGATGGTGAAGCAGGGATATGGCCGGGTGGTCAATGTGGCATCGATCGCCGGCAAGGAGGGCAACCCGTTCGCGGGCGCCTATGCGGCATCAAAGGCGGCGCTGATATCGATGACCAAGAGCCTGGGCAAGGAACTGGCCGAGGCGGGCGTTCTGGTCAACTGCATCACCCCGAGCGCCGCCGATACCGACATCTTCGGGGCATATGACGAGAGCCAGCGCGCGCAACTGCGGGCGCGCCTGCTCGAACGCGTGCCGATGAAGCGCTTCGTGCGCGTCGAGGAGGTGGCCGAGATGGCGGCGTGGCTGTGTTCCGCGCGCTGCAGTTTCAGCACGGGCGCCGTCTTCGACATCAGCGGCGGGCGCGCCGTGTACTGAGGCCACGGCCGGGGCGCTCCCCGGCTTTTGGGAGATAATCGCAAGCCGGGACGCCTGCGGCGGCGCCCTTGGCATGCGTCCGCTATTGTCCGCCAGGAACACCGATGAGCAGCCGAACCCGCACTACCAGCCCCGCCTCACCTGCACGCGTCACGATTAGAGACGTGGCGCGGGCGGCCGGCGTGTCGCTGGGGACGGCATCGCGGGCGCTGAATCGCAGTGGCCCCGTCAGCGACGCGGCCCTGCAGGCGGTGGAGCGCGCGGCGAAGGCGCTGGCGTATGCCCCCGACCCGATCGCGCAGAGCCTGCGCACCGGTACGTCCGGCGTGGTCGGGCTGCTCGTTTCCGATCTGGCCAATCCGCTCTACGCCCGCATCATCACCGCGGTCGAAATCCGTCTGCAGCGCGAAGGCTACGCCATGGTGGTCGGCAACACGCACAACAGCAAGGCGCAGGAAGAGCTGATGGTGGACCTGTTCCGCCGGCGTCGCGTCGATGGCCTGATTCTGGGCCCCTGCGAAGCCGAGCGCTCCGAGTACCTCGACCAGGTCTCGCGCGATCTTGCCGTCGTGGCGATGGACCGCGATTTTGGCGAGCACGGTTCCGGCGTCCACGTCGATCACTTCCGCGGCGCATACGAAGCCTGCCGCTACCTGCTCGACCTGGGCCACACGCGCATCGCGCTGATGACCTCCGATGCCGCGTTGCGCCCCGGCCGCGAACGCATCCACGGCTATCGCGCGGCGCTGCAGGAGCGCGGCGTGGCGGTGGACCAGGCGCTCGTGCGCTCCAGCCGCTCGGCCATGGATTTTTCCTTCAGCGACGCGCTGGCCCTGCTGTCGGCAAAAGACCGGCCGACGGCATTCATTTGCCTGGGCACGCGGATACTGTCCGGCGTACTGCAGGCGACGCGGCAAAGCGGCCATCGCGTGCCGCTCGATGTCAGCCTGATCTGCGTCGGCGACGGCGACCTGCCGCAGCTGTATTCGCCGGCCATCACCGCAGTCAGCTGGGACCTCGAGGCGGTGGGCACGGCCGCCGCTGAAATCCTGCTGAGAGCCATTGGCGATCACGAAGCCGGGGCCGATACCAAGGCGGCGGCGGGGCAGGAAGTGCGGCTGGCCACGCAGATGGTGTTGCGCGAATCCTGCGCGCCGCCTCCGGCCGCCGGGGCCTGAGCCGGGCCATACGCCGATGCCCGCCGCCACCCCCGACACCGTCCTGCGTGACCTGGCCCGGCTGCGCCGGGTCCGCGACCGCATTGACCGCGACTACGCCCAGCCGCTGGACGTCGAGGCGCTTGCGCGGGGCGTGCATATGTCCGCGGGTCATCTCAGCCGTCAGTTCCGGCTGGCCTATGGCGAGTCGGTCTACGCCTACCTGATGACCCGGCGCATCGAGCGCGCCATGGCGCTGCTGCGGCGTGGCGACCTGAGTGTCACCGAGGTCTGCTTCGAGGTCGGCTGCTCGTCCCTGGGGTCCTTCAGTTCAAGGTTCACCGAACTGGTCGGCGTCTCGCCCAGCATTTACCGGCGCGATTGCGCGCGCGAGGCCGAGGGCATCCCGTCCTGCATCGCCAGGCAGGTGACGCGACCGGTCAGGAATCGAGAAGCGTCGGAACCGTCGTCCGACTAGACTGGCGTCCATGCATCACCCTCACCCCCTCACCGCTCACGGAGACTGATCATGGACCTCACCATTCATTCTACCTTTCTGCCGCATTCCGATCCGGAGGTCTCGCTGGCGTTCTACCGGGACGCCCTGGATTTCGAGATCCGCAAGGATGTCGCCTTTGGCAGCCACCGCTGGATCACCGTCGGGCCGAAGGACAAGCCCGACACCTCCATCGTCCTGTACCCGCCAAATGCGACCCCGGGCGTTACCGACGAGGAGAAGCGCACCATCGCCGAGATGATGGCCAAGGGTACCTTCGCCATGCTGCTGCTTGGCGCGAAGGACCTGGATGCCGTTTTCCAGCGCCTGCAGGACCGCGACGCCGAGATCGTGCAGGAGCCGACAGAACAGCCTTACGGCGTGCGCGATTTTGCGGTGCGCGATCCGGCCGGCAACATGATCCGGATCCAGCAACTCAAATGAGGAAGGCGCCGGCCATGCGCCGGCCCCTGGTTCGTGCCAGCCTCTGCGAAGCGGTCACTGTGTGGTGGCGTTCAGGCCTGCCCGGCACGGCGTGCGGACGTGCGAGACAGTGCCGCCCAGTCCAGCTGGCCTTCGCCATGGGCCAGGCTTTCGATATGTGTATCGCGCAGCGTACTGGCCAGCGGCAGGGGAACGTTGACCTGTTCCGCCGCTTCCAACGCCAGGCGCACGTCCTTGAGGCCCAGCGCCAGCTTGAACCCCGCTGGCTCGAAGCGCTCTTCGGCGATGGCCTGCCCATAGCCCTTGTAGACAGGAGCAGCGAAGGCGGTAGACATGACCAGGTCCAGAAAGCCGGCCTTGTCCACCCCATGGCCGTGCGCCAGTGCCACCGCTTCGCCCATCGTGCCGATGGCGCTGGCGATCATGAAGTTCACGGCAAGCTTGGCGGCATTGGCCTGTTCTGGCCGTTCGCCCAGGCGCCAGGTCTTCTGGCCGATTACATCCAGCAGCGGCTGCACGGTTGCAATGGCGTCGGAATTGCCGGCTGCCAGGATGTTGAGCTGGCCCGCTTCAGCAACGTTTACCCGACCCAGCACCGGTGCGGCGACATAGCCCACGCCTTGCGCCTGGTGTAACGCAGCCAGTTCGGCTGCCAGGGCCACCGATATCGTGGCCATATTGACATGGATGGCTCCCCGCTTCAGCGCGGACAGTGTCCCTGCGTCCAGTATCGTGGCACGGGTGGCCGCATCGTCGGCCAGCATCGAGATCAGCACGTCCGCATCGGTGACCGCCTCGACGGGCGTGGCCGCGCCTTGCGCGCCGAGCGCTGCCAGTTTCGCCACCGGCGCGGGCGAGCGATTCCAGCCGCGCACTGCATGGCCGGCCTTGAGCAAGTTTGCAGCCATTGGCAGGCCCATGGTGCCCAGGCCAAGAAATGCGATCTTCACGGTGTTCTCCTTGGTTAAAATGGAATCGATTGTTTCCTAAATGGGAAAAAAATTTTCAGGCTAATACCTGCAGCGCGGCCGTCGCCACGGCTTGCATCTGTTCGCGGCTGCGTCCGGTCTTGCCGACGACCCGCATGCCCTGCGTCAGGCACAACAGCATCCGCGCAGTCGCTTCGACGTCCACATGGGCCGGGATCGAGCCGTCTTGCTGGCCCTGGCGGATCAGGTCGGCCAGCAACGCCTCGTTGCGCGCCATCGCGGCGGCGATGTGGCTGGCCACTGGTCTGTCGAATGCAGACAGTTCCACCGCGCTGCAGACGACCAGGCAACCTTGCCGGCCAGTGGCACCCTGGGCGGAGTCGGCGTAGAAGTCCAGCGTGGCGCGCAGGCGTTCCAGCCCGGTGCCGGCGCTGTCGATGGCCCGGTGCAGCTTCTCCGACCGCTGCGCGCGGTAGCGATCGAACGCCGCCAGGAACAGCGATTGCTTGTCCTTGAACGCCTTGTAGAGACTGCCCTGCGCGAGACGCATGGCGCGGGTCAGGTCGGAGATCGAAGCGCCGTGGTAGCCGCGTTCGCTGAACACGCGCACGGCCCGATCCAGCGCCTGGTCGACGCTGAACTCGCGCGGGCGGCCCCGGCTGCGTGGGCGCGTGGGATCCTGAGGGTGGGTTGCTGTCATGCCGCAGACTGGCAAATTAGGAAACGATGGCTCCCAATATAGCACCTCATCGGCGCTTCGTCATGACGGCTTCCTTGCACGGCATTGAAGTATCGACAGGCACGCCGTGCAACTTCTTAAGCGGGCGGCGGACGCCATAGCGTCGATTTCCCGAACAGGCTTTCCACCAGGTCCACGGACAGTTGCGCGGTCTGGTTGCGCACGTCGCAGGCCGGGTTCAGTTCCATCACGTCGAGCGATGCCAGCCGGCCGGTATCGGCGATCATTTCCATGCACAGCTGGGTTTCGCGATAGGTCGGCCCGCCCGGCACGGTGGTGCCCACGCCGGGCGCAATCACGCAGTCGAGGAAATCCACGTCGAAGCTGACGTGCAGGTGCGTCTGCGCGTCGATGCCGGCCAGCGCCTGCTGCATGGTGTGGCGCATGCCGTTCTCGTCGATGTAGCGCATGTCGTACACCGCCAGATGTAATTCGTGCAGGCGGCGCTTTTCCTCCGCATCGACGCTGCGGATGCCGATCTGCCGGATCGCGCTGCGCTGTACCGCCGGCGCCGCGCCGGCCAGCGTGGTCAGCGGTGCCGGACCGTCTCCGCACAGGCAGGCCACGGGCATGCCATGCATGTTGCCGGTAGGGGTGGTGGTGCCGATATTGGCGTCGGCGTGCGCGTCGAGCCACAGCACCATCAGGGTCTTGCCGGTGTCACGGCAATGGCGCGCCGCGGCGCTGATCGAGCCGATCGCCAGGCAATGGTCGCCACCCATCAGCAGCGGCAGCCGACCGGCTTGCAGGGTGCCGAGGCAGGCGTCATAGACGGCACGGTTCCACGCCAGCACTTCGTCGAGGTGGCGCAGGCCGTCCCGGGGCGGCTCCCACGGATTGGCGGGGCCGTCGAGGTTGCCGGCGTCCTCGACCTGCAGTTTGTTGCGAGACAGCGCCTGCGCCAGGCCGGCGACGCGCAGCGCCTCCGGGCCCATCGAGCAGCCGCGCGTGCCGGCCCCGACGTCGGTGGGGGCGCCAATCAGCGTGACAGGTTTCATGGCATGAATGTGGTGAGTACGGATGCCAGCCAATCGTTGCAGGTTTCGTACCCGCTTGGACCGCCACATGCCTGCGGTCCAGGGCCTAGCCTTCGATTTCGCTGCGCACCAGCAGCACGGGCTTGCTCGTCTTGGCCAGCACGCCTTCCGATACGCTGCCCATCAGCAGGCGCCGTACCCCGCGGCGCCCGTGCGTGCCCAGCACGATCAGGTCGGCATTCCAGGCATCGGCCTCGGCAACGATGGTCGACGAGATCTGGCCCGGCGCCACCGGCTTTTCATCCAGTTGCATCAGGTGCGGCACGCCCGCCTCGCTGAGCCTGACGGAGGCCGCATCGAGTGCCTTGCGGCCATGCGCGATGAGGCTGTCGACCAGTTCTTTCGGGTTGAAGTAGCTGGCTTCGAAAAAGATATCGGTGTCGTCCGCCACGAACAGGGCCTTGACCTCGGCGCCGGTTGCCCTGGCGATGATGATGGCCTGGCTCAGGGCCAGGTCCGAAGAGCGGCTGCCATCGACGGCGAGCAGGATGCGCTGGTACATGATGAGTCTCCTGACGAAGGGATGTGCGGAATCAAGGTGGCGGGCGCCTTATTCAGCCTAGATGCCGGCGTCGATGCGCGCTTGACGCGCATCAATCCAAAGCGGCAGGGTGGCGCCTAGTCGATTGCGACCAGGAGCGCAATGATGACGACAGGATGTTGGTCTGAAGGGTTATGCGTCGGGCGCGTGACAAACCACCTCGATGTTGTGCCCGTCAGGACCAATGACGAAGGCCGCATAGTAGTTCGCATGGTAATGCGGCCGCAGCCCGGGGCCGCCATTGTCCGTGGCCCCGGCCGCCAGCGCTGCGCGATGAAAGGCGTCGACCTGCTGCCGGGTCTCGGCGACAAACGCCAGGTGCAGATGCGCGGGCTTCTCGTCGGTCTGGAACAGGCATAGCGAAGCCTTGCCGCTGCCGCTGAGTTCGACGCCGTACGCCGGCGGCCCCTCCGACGCTACCGCTACACCGAGCGGCTCCAGCGCCTTGAGGAAGAACGTCTTGCTGACGGCGTAGTCGCTGACTCCGAATTTGACGTGGTCAAACATGGGTGCTCCTCGGTCGTTGGCTCGATGGATGGCGACGTTAGGTTGACTGCAGCGAACGAATGCCGACTCTATCACGGCAATCCGGGCGGGCTCCGATCGCGTCCTGCGCTGCCATATGCCATGCCAGACATAAGCAGGGCCACATCCGCGCTTGCTGACACAATCAGGAATCATTATCATTCCGGGTTTTGTTACAAATCATTAGAAAGCCAGCGCGCGCAGCTGCAGCCACCATGCAAACCCTTCCGGCCACCTCCATCCGTTTCGCCCTTCGTCCTCGCCCGCTGTCCCTGCTGATCTGTGCCATCGCGGGCACGATGCCGCTTGTCTCGGCCGCACAGGCCCAAGCACAAGCTCAAGCCCAGGCGCCGGCGGCGTCGGTGGAAGCGGGCAGCCTGAATGCCGTGGAGGTCCGGGTCGACCGTATCAAGAGCGACCTGGTCAACCCGATGCGGCAGGTCACGGTGATCGAGCGCGAGGAGCTGGACGAACTGCGCACGGGTTCGACCAACCTTGCCACCATGCTGAGCAAGGTCATCCCGGGCATGGCCGATTCCAGCCGCACGGTGACGGATTTCGGCCAGACGCTGCGCGGGCGCAGCGCGCTGGTGCTGGTCGACGGCATCCCGCTGAACACCAACCGCGACTCGGCGCGCAACCTGGCCACCATCGACCCCAGCAATATCGAGCGCATCGAGGTGCTGCGCGGCAGCAGCGCGCTCTACGGGGCGGGCGCCAGCGGCGGCATCATCTCGATCACCACGCGCCAGGCCGGCGGACCGCCGAGCGCGGATACCACGGTGACGCTGGGCACGCCGCTGACGCGGCTGAGCAAGGAAGGGCTGAGCGCCAACGTGCAGCAGCATTTCTCCGGCAGCCAGGGCCCGATCGACTATGCCTTCCACCTCGGCGCGCAGCGCATCGGCAGCCCCTACGATGCCGAAGGCCACCGCATTGCGCCGGAGCCCAGCCAGGGCGATCTCTTCGATTCCAACGTCTACAACCTGAGCGGCAAGCTGGGCTGGCGCATCGACGGCCAGCAGCGCCTGCAGCTGAGCGTCAGCCGTTACCAGGCGAAGCAGAACACCGACTATGCGTCCGATCCGTCGGTGGCCCGGGCGCCGGCCGGCTCCACCGCCGCGCGCGCGATCCGCGGCCTGCAGCTGGACAACCAGAACGAGTTGCGCAATACCGTGGTCAACCTGGACTACCAGCACCAGGACCTGTTCGGCAGCACGGTATCGAGCCAGTTCTACTACCGCGACTATTTCACGCGTTTCCCGCCCTTCGATGCGCGCGCGGTGGCCACGCGCGGCGGCAATGTCGACCAGATCAGCCAGAACAGCGACGTGTTCGGCGGGCGCCTGACCATCAGCACGCCACTGGGCCAGGCCAAGGCCACCAAGCTGCTGTGGGGCGCCGACTACAACCAGGAGCGCAGCGACATGCCGCTGGACCTGTTCGATCCGCGCGCCTACGACAGCAGCGGCGGGCTGGTCTTCAACCGCATCGGCACGGCCACCTACATGCCGCCGCTGACCACGCGCAGTGGCGGCATCTTCGGCCAGCTGCAGCACAAGTTCAGCGAGCAGTGGTCGGCCGAGGGCGGCCTGCGCTATGAGCGCGCCAGCGCCAGCTTCGATGACTTCGTGCCGCTGTCGCAATCGCGCGTGAGCAACCCGGCCACGGTCAAGGGCGGCACGGTCAACTATGGCGCCTGGCTGTTCAACCTGGGCGCGGCCTATGCGCCGGTCAAGGGCCAGGAGTTCTATGCCTCGTTCAGCCAGGGTTTCCAGCTGCCGGACATCGGGCTGCAGATCCGCAACGCGCGTGCCGGCTTCGATATCAATTCGTCCAGCCTCGATCCGGTCAAGACCAACAACTATGAACTGGGCTGGCGCGGCGCGCTGGGCAATACGCTGGCGAGCGTGGCGCTGTTCTACACCACGTCCAAGCTTGGCGACGTGCAGAGCTTCAACAACGGCCTGATCCTGACCCGCACCGAAGAGCGCATCGCGGGCGTGGAAGCGGCCGCCGACTACCGCTCGGACGACGAGCGCTGGGGCGCGGGCGGCACCATCACCTGGATCAACGGACGCGAGCGGCCGCAGGGCAGCGCGGACTTCCAGGACATGACCGGTTACCGCATTCCGCCGCTCAAGGTCACGGCGTACCTGCAGTTCCGTCCCGTGAGCCAGTGGAGCAACCGCGTGCAGCTGAGCTACTACGCCAGCCGCGACTACCGGCTCAACGGCCAGAACAGCTTCGGCCGGCGCGAGGTCGGCAGCTATACCACCGTGGACCTGATCAGCCGCTATGAGCTGACGCGCAAGGACACGATCACGGTCGGCATCGAGAACTTGTTCAACCGCAATTACTACCCGCTGTACAGCCAGCTGCTGCGCAACAGCAACAACACCAGCCGGCTGCCGGCGGCGGGCATCACGCTGACGGCGATGTACCAGCACCGCTGGTAAGCGGTGCGGCGTGGCTGGCGGCGCCCGGCGCCGGCCAGCCCTCGGCCTTAGTCGAGCGTGATCTTGCCGGCCTTGACGATCTCGGCATAGCGCCTGGTATCGCGCTCGATCAGCTTGCGGAATTCCTCGGGCGTACCGCCCACCGGCACAAAGCCGAGGTCGGTCAGCTTCTTCGTGACTTCCGGGCTGCGCGTGGCCGCGGCGATTTCCCGGGCCATGCGCGCGACGATCGGCTGCGGCGTGCCGGCCGGTGCCAGCAGGCCGGTCCACGAGCTCATGACAAAGCCGGGAAAGCCGGCTTCTTCCATGGTCGGGATATTGGGCTCGCCCGGCCAGCGCTTGGCCGAGGCGACGGCCAGCACGTTGATCTTGCCGGACTTGACGTGCGGCATCGGCACCAGCAACGGGTCGAACGCCACCGAGACTTCGCCGGACACCAGTGCCGGCAGGATCGGCGCGCTGCCGTTGTAGGGCACGTGGGTGAGCTTGAGCTTCGACTCCATCGCCAGGCGCTCGCCGGTCAGGTGGGCGGAGCTGCCGACGCCGCTGGAGCCGAAGGTCAGCGTGTCGGGATGCTTCTTGCCGTAGTCGACCAGCTCGGCCACGGTCTTGACCGGCAGCTTCTTGCTGGCGAACAGGAACAGCGGCAGCTCGGCCATTTCCGCCACCGGCACCAGGTCGGCGGGCTTGTAGCTGAGCTTCGAATACAGCGACATGTTGGCGCTGTAGGCCGCCAGCACCGAGACAAAGGTGTAGCCGTCCGGCGCCGAGCGCGCGGCCACGCCGACGCCCAGGGTGCTGTTGGCACCGGGCTTGTTCTCGATGATGATGGGCTGGCCCAGCCGCTGCGAGACCTGCTCGAATACGACCCGCGAGACCGTGTCGGTGGAGCCGCCCGGGGTGTAGGGCACGATCACCTTGATCGGCTTGGCCGGCCACGCGTCGGCGGCAAGGGCAGTGGGGGCGGTGTGGATGGCGGCCACGCCGGCAACGGCGATGGCGATGGAACGCGCGCTGCGCGCGACGCGATGCTTGATGCTGGACTTCAACTACGTCTCCTTCTTTGGCATGCCTGGCAATCCCCTGGCGGGGCCTGCGGCCGGAGCTCCGGCCGGCCAATTATGCGGGACGCAGTCTGTGCGGTGCCGCACTGGGGGCGGCTGAATCGGGGATGCGGGCCATCCAATGTGCGATAGCCGAACCGGGCCGGCCCCGATGATCGTCAGAATTCGTAGTTGACCGACAGGTCGAACACCGCGTTGGTGCGCTTGCGCGTGATCGGGCTGTCGGCCGCATCGCCGGCCAGTTGCGACACGGCCACGTCAGAGCTGGCAAACCAGTGCTTGGCGAAGTACCACACCGAGGTCACGCCGAAGCCGTATGACTTGATCCCGCCGCGCGCGTGGTACTGCGGCCTGCCCGCGCGCGCCTGCGCGGCGCTGACGCCGTACCAGGCGTTCATGTAGCGCGAGTCGGCCAGCGTGACGGTGGGGCCGGCGAACCAGAAGAATTTCTCCGAGCTGCCGGGCAGCGGCATATAGGCGCCGATGTCGCCGACCCAGCCGTCGCTGCCGCCCAGGCTGCGGCGCGCATCGATGCGCAGCACCAGCGGGAATTCCTTCGAGACTGCGTATTCTGCGAACAGCTTGCCTTCGGGCGCCGGGTTGATATTGCCCATGCCGTCCAGGTGGGGAGAGTCTTCTTGCCCGCGCCGGCCCAGGTTGTAGGTGAGCGCGATGCCAGCACGCCAGTTCCTGCCGCGCAGCAGGTTCACGCCCAGCCCTTCGCCGATCGACGCAAAGGCGAGGTCGCGGTAGCGGATATCGATGCTGGGGCCGCCGATCACGATGTACTCGGACGAACCGTCGTAGCGCGGCCGCAGCATCGCGGCGGCGCCAAGCCGGACCTGCCAGTCGGGGATGTCGTCCTGGAACAGCTTCTGCAGCGGAATGCCGGCGGAGAACTGCCATTCGGCCAGCGGTGCCGGCGTCTGGGCGCTGGCCGGGGCCGCGGCCAGCAACGCGCCGGTGGCCAGCAGCAGGGCGATGCACGAGGAAGTACGCGGTGGAATTCGCTCGGTCATGGCAGCCTCCATGCCCGCATGGCGGGCAGCCAGGTTGCGGGCGCGGGGCCCGTGGATGACATCTTTCCACCGGATCGCGGCCGGCGCAACCACTGGCTCCGCCAGCGCGCGCCTTGCAGATTCCTGCCTGGTGACGGGAGGGCGTTTCAGTCGAGCAGCTTGTCCAGCGTGATCGGCAAGTCGCGCACGCGCCGGCCGGTGGCGTGGTACACGGCATTGGCAATCGCGGCGGCCACGCCGACGATGCCGATCTCGCCGATGCCCTTGGTGCCGAGCCCGTTGATATGCGGATCGTCCTCGTCCACCACCATGACCTCGATGGTGCCGATGTCGGCATTGACCGGCACGTGGTACTCGGCCAGGTTGGCGTTGGCGACGCGGCCGGTGGCCAGGTCGAGCTCGGTCTTCTCGTGCAGCGCCATGCCGATGCCCCAGACGATGCCGCCCATCAGCTGGCTGTGCGCGGTCTTGCGGTTCAGCAGCCGGCCGGCGCCGTAGGTGGCCACCACGCGGTGGACGCGAATCTCGCCCAGTTCCGGGTCGACGCGGACTTCGGCAAAGACCGCGCCGAAGGCATGCATGGAATACGCCTGGCGTTCCTTGCCGGGCTTGGTGCTGGCGCGGGCTTCGATCGCTCGCCCGCCCGCACGTTGGATCGGCGCGGACATCGGTTCGCGCTGCGCCGGATCCGAGCGGCGTTGCAACCAGCCATCGACGATGTCGACATCTTCCGCCGGCGCGCCAGACAACGGCGAGGCGGTATCGGCCACGGCCTGACGGATCAGGCGCAGCCGTGCCGCCTCGGCCGCCTGCTGCACGGCGGGCGCGACGCTGGCCACGGACTGCGAGCCGCCCGACACCGGCGCCTCGGGGAAGGCCGTATCGCCCAGTTCAAAGCGTACGCGTTGCGGCGGCAGGCCCAGCGCATCGGCGGCGACCTGCGTCATCACCGTATAGGTGCCGGTGCCAAGGTCCTGCGAGCCCGAACGCACCAGCGCCGTACCGTCCGGCAGCAGGCGTACCATCGCGCTGGCCGGCGAGCGGTAGGTGGGGTAGGTGGCGGTGGCCATGCCCAATCCGACCAGCTTGCCGTCGGCGCGCATCGAGCGTGGGGCCGGATCGCGGCTCGCCCAGCCGAAGCGCTCGGCAGCGTCGCGATAGCACTCGCGCAGCGACTTGCTCGAGAACGGCAGCTGCTTGTCCGGATCGGTGTCGGCGTGGTTGCGCAGGCGCAGCGCAACGGGGTCGAGGCCGAGCCGCTCCGCCAGTTCGTCGAGCGCGCATTCCAGCGCAAAGCTGCCGGTGGCTTCACCCGGCGCGCGCATGAAGGTGGGTGTGCCAATGTCCAGCTCGACCAGCCGGTGGCTGGTCTGCAGGTTGGGGCAGGTGTAGAGCCGGCGCGTGATCAGTGCGGCGGATTCGACCCATTCCTCGATCGTGGAAGTGCATGTGGTCACGTCATGGCGTAAGGCTTGCAGCGCGCCGTCGGTTGCGGCGGCGGCGACCACATGCTGCTCGGTAAATGGCCGCCCGCCCACCGGGCCGAACATCTGGGTCCGTTCCACCACCAGCCGGACCGGCCGGCTGACCTGCCGCGCCGCCATCGCGGCCAGCACCACGTGCGACCACACCGAGCCCTTGCAGCCAAAGCCGCCGCCCACGTAGGGGCAGATCACGCGCACCTTGTCGGCAGCCATGCCGAACGCGGCGGCGACGGCCTTGCGCACGCCGGTGACGTATTGCGTCGCGTCGTACAGGGTCAGCTGGTCGCCGTCCCACGCGGCTAGGGTGGCGTGCGGCTCCATCGGGTTGTGGGTTTCCATCGGCGTGGTGTAGACCGCGTCGATCACGGCTGCGGCGCCGCGCCGGCCCGCATCGGGATCGCCGCGGCGGCTGTCGGCCGATTCATCCTCGTCAGGCTTGCGCGCCCGCGCGCGCGCCTGCGCGAAGTCCAGTACGGCATCGCCCTGCCGGTATTGCACCGGCAGGCAGCGCGCGGCGTCGCGGGCCTGCTCGAGCGTATCGGCCACCACTACCGCGATAGGCTGGTTGTTGTAGTGGACCGTGGTGTCCTGCAGCAGGCTCATGACATGGCCGGCGGTGGGGATGTCCGCGGCCGCCTTGCCGCCCTTGGGCAGGTGCGGCGCGTTGAACGGCGTCAGCACCAGCCGCACGCCCGGCATGCGTTCGCACGCGGCGGTGTCGATGGCGACGATCTCGCCGCTGGCAATGGCGCTGGTCACCATCACCGCATGGACCAGTCCCGGCAGCGTGTGGTCGGCGGTGTAGCGGGCGCTGCCAGTGACCTTGGGAATGCCGTCGACGCGGTCGAGCGGGGTGCCGGTTACGCTCATGGCGAAGCTCCTGGCGGGCCGCTGGCAACCTTCAGCGCGAGGGCGACGGCGCGCTGCGCCAGTCCGATCTTGAACGCGTTGTGCGCATACGGGTGCGCGCCGTCGAGCAGCAGCCGCGCCGCGTCCGCCGCGCTGTGCGCGCTCAGCGGCCGGCCGGCCAGCGCGCGTTCCGCTGCGGGCACGCGCCAGGGCTTGTGTGCCACGCCGCCCAGCGCCAGCCGTGCGCTGTGCACCAGCTTGCCGTCGAGTTCGAGCGCCGCGGCGACCGAGACCAGGGCGAAGGCAAAGCTGGAGCGGTCGCGCACCTTCAGGTAATGCGCATGGGCGGCGTAGGGCGAGGGCGGCAGGTCGATGGCGACGATCAGCTCGCCGGGCGCCAGCATGGTGTCGCACTGCGGGGTATCGCCGGGCAGGCGATGGAAGTCGCCGATCGGGATGCGGCGCTCGCCGGTGGTGGCGCGCACCACGATCACGGCCTCGAGCGCGGCCAGCGCCACGCACATGTCGGACGGATGCACGGCGATGCATTGCTCGCTGGCGCCGAGGATGGCGTGAATGCGATTGATGCCGTCGCGCGCGCCGCAGCCCGAGCCCGGCTTGCGCTTGTTGCAGGCCGGAAAGCCCAGGTCGTAGAAGTAGTGGCAGCGGGTGCGCTGCAGCAGGTTGCCGCCCACCGTGGCCATATTGCGCAACTGGCCGGAGGCGCCCGACAGCAGCGCCTGCGCCAGCAGCGGATAGCGTTCGCGCACCAGCGCGTGGTTGGCCGCATCGGTGTTGCTGGCCATCGCGCCCAGGCGCAGGCCGCCATCGGGCAGCGCCGTGATCTGGTCCAGCGGCAGCCGGCTGACGTCGACCAGCAGCCGCGGCGCTTCCACGCCGGCCTTGACCAGGTCCAGCAGGTTGGTGCCGCCGGCCACATAGCGGGCGCCCGGCTGGCTCCCCAGGCGCATGGCCTCGTCGACCGAGCCCGGCCGCTCATAAGCGAAAGGATTCATACCGGGCCCTAGTAGCTGCCGTCGCCGTCGCCGTTGCCGCAAGCTGCGCGGACCGCGGCGACGATATTGGGGTAAGCGCCGCAGCGGCACAGGTTGCCGCTCATGCGCTCGCGGATCTCGTCGTCACCGAGCGGCAAGGTCGCGGGGCTCAGCGGCCGCACCGCGCTGGCATGGCCGGCCTGCGCCTCGGCCAGCATGCCCACCGCCGAGCAGATCTGGCCCGGGGTGCAGAAGCCGCACTGCAGCGCGTCGTGGGTGACGAAGGCCTGCTGCATCGGGTGCAGGGTGTCGCCGCTGGCCAGGCCTTCGATGGTGGTGATGTGGCGGCCTTCCTGCATCACCGCGAGCGTCAGGCAGGCGTTGATGCGGCGGCCGTCGACCAGCACCGTGCAGGCGCCGCACTGGCCGCGGTCGCAGCCCTTCTTGGCGCCGGTCAGGTGGAGGATTTCACGCAGCGCGTCGAGCAGCGTGCAGCGCGGTTCCAGCTGCAGGGTGCAGGGCTTGCCGTTGACATGGAGCGTGACCGCGCGGGTGGCCGCGCCTGGCGGGGCGGTGGTGCTGCAATGGGCCGGAACGTTGTCTTCGGACATGGGCGAGCCTTCTGTCGGCGTCCCGGCATGTCGTCGGAAGGCGCCGGGAATACCGGAAGGCTGCAAGTTCAGTGCCGGGCAGCGCCCCGGCCATGGCGCCGTGGGCGCTACGGCAACGCGGCGCGGCAAGCGTCAAAAACGTCACGCGGTGCGTGTAGAAATTACGCTGCCCGCAAGCGTGGCGCCGAAAACAAAAACGGCGCCCGAAGGCGCCGCCATGAGGCCGTATGGGACCGGGCTCAGCCCTTCAGCACGCTGCCGATGGCCTTGGCCACGATGCCGACATTGCGCTCGTTCAGGCCGGCCACGCACATGCGGCCCGAGCGCAGCAGGTACACGCCGTGCTGCTCGCGCAGGCGCTCGGCCTGGTCGGCGCTCAGGCCGGTGTAGGTGAACATGCCGCGCTGGGTCAGGTAGCGCGACAGCGCCTCGCCGCTGACATGGTCGCGCAGATGGTGGTGGATGGCCTCGCGCATGCGCGCGATGCGGCCGCACATCTCGGCCAGTTCCTGTTCCCACAGCTGGCGCAGTTCGGGCGTGGTCAGCACCTTGGCGACCACGCGCGCGCCGTGCGTGGGCGGGTTGCTGTAGTTGGCGCGCACCGCGCCGGTCAGCTGGCCCAGCACGTTCGAGGCCTCGGCCGCGGTGTTGCAGAACACGCTCAGGCCGCCGCAGCGCTCGCCATACAGCGAGAAGTTCTTCGAGAACGAGTTGGCCACCAGGCAGGGCACGTCCTGCGCCACCAGTTCGCGGATGGCGAAGGCGTCGTCTTCCAGGCCAGCGCCGAAGCCCTGGTAGGCCATGTCGACGAACGGCAGCAGCTGGTTGGCCTTGAGCAGCGCGATCAGCTGGCGCCACTGGTCCTGGTTCAGGTCGACGCCGGTCGGGTTGTGGCAGCAGGCGTGCAGCAGCACGATGCTGCCGGCCGGGATCGCGCGCAGCGCGTCGATCATGGCGTCGAACTTCAGGCCGCCGGTGGCATCGTCATAGTACGGGTAGGTATTGACGGTGAAGCCGGCGCGCTCGAACACCACGCGGTGGTTTTCCCAGCTGGGGTCGCTGATCCACACCTGCGCCTGCGGGTAGTAGCGCTTGAGGAAATCGGCACCCACGCGCAGCGCGCCCGAGCCGCCCAGCGTCTGCAGCGTGGCGATGCGGCCGGCGGCGCGCGCCGGCGAGTCCTCGCCGAACACCAGCGCCTGCACGGCGTTGCGGTAGGCCGCCAGGCCCGACATCGGCAGGTAGGGGCGCGGACCCATGTCGGCCAGCAGCGCGGCCTCGGCCTGCGCCACCGCCTGCATCACCGGCAGGCGGCCGTCATCGTCGAAGTAGATGCCGATGCTGAGGTTGACCTTGTCGGTGCGCGGGTCACGCTGGAAGTCCTCGTTGAGCGAGAGGATCGGATCGCCGGGAAAGGCCTCGATGTGTGCGAACATGGGATGCGATGGAGTTGGGTCGGGGGCGGCTGCCGCGACGCAAGGCGCCGCGCAGCCTGGGATTTTAACCGGTGGCGCCCGCAGCCTGCAGGCGCCGCCCTGGCTGGGAGCCGCTCAGCGCAGCTGCTGCGCGGCCACGCCGCCCTGCAGCGCCGCGCCGGCCTTCTTCTGGCGCACCAGGTAGCTCACGCCGAGCACCACCAGCCACACCGGGATCAGGTACACCGAGATGCGCAGGCCTTCGGTCAGGTACATCACCACCAGGATGCCGGCCAGGAACACCAGGCACAGGTAGTTGGTCAGCGGATAGCCCCAGCTCTGGAATGCCGTGGCCTGGCCGGCCTTGCGCTTGTCGGCGCGGAACTTCAGGTGGATCAGGCTGATCATGGCCCAGTTGATGATCAGCGCCGACACCACCAGCCCCATCAGCAGCTCGAAGGCCTTGCCGGGCATGAAGTAGTTGATCACCACGCAGGCCGCGGTGGCCACCGCCGAGAACGCCAGCGCCGTCAGCGGGATGCCACGCTGGTTGACCTTGAGCAGCGCCTTGGGGGCGTTGCCTTGTTTCGCCAGGCCGTACAGCATGCGGCTGTTGCAGTACACGCCGCTGTTGTAGACCGACAGCGCCGCGGTCAGCACCACCACGTTCAGCACGTTGGCCACCCAGTTGCTGTTGAGCGCGTGGAAGATCAGCACGAACGGGCTGCCGCCGGTGACCACGTTCTCCCACGGGTACAGCGACAGCAGCACCGCCAGCGCGCCCACGTAGAAGATCAGGATGCGGTAGATCACCTGGTTGGTGGCCTTGGGGATGGTCTTCTCGGGCGAGTCCGCCTCGGCCGCGGTGATGCCCACCAGCTCCAGGCCGCCGAACGAGAACATGATCACCGCCATCGCCATCACCAGGCCGCCCATGCCGTTGGGGAAGAAGCCGCCGTGCTGCCACAGGTTGGCCACGCTGGCCTGCGGGCCGGCATTGCCGGACATCAGCAGGTAGCCGCCGAAGCCGATCATGCCGATGATCGCCGCGACCTTGATGATCGAGAACCAGAATTCCATCTCGCCGAAGGACTTCACGCTGGCCAGGTTGATCGCGTTGATGATGACGAAGAACGCCAGCGCCGAGACCCAGGTGGGAATCTCCGGCCACCAGTACTGCACGTAGATGCCGACTGCGGAGAGTTCGGCCATGCTCACCAGGATATACAGCACCCAGTAGTTCCACCCCGACAGGAAGCCGGCGAAGTGGCCGCAGTACTTGTCGGCAAAGTAGCTGAACGAGCCGGCGACGGGCTCGTCCACCACCATCTCGCCGAGCTGGCGCATGATGAAGAAGGCGACGATGCCGGCGATGGCATAGCCCAGCAGGACCGAGGGCCCCGCCATCTTGATGGTCTGGGCGATGCCCAGGAAAAGTCCGGTGCCGATGGCGCCACCCAGGGCGATCAGCTGGATGTGCCGGTTCTTCAGCCCGCGCTTGAGCGAGCCGTCATTGTTGCTGGAATGCATGCAGTGTTTCCTCTACCCATTCTCATGGAATGCGGGCCCGCGTCTCTGGCTGTTGTTGGAGTCGGACGCTTGGGCCTGGGGGTCGTCGCCGCGCGCGCGGCAGGGTGTCTGCCGCGCGGGGCGTGCGCGTTGCCGGACCGGCGCGCCGACGAAGGCGGCCGGTCAGTGCAGGTCGATGCCGGTCAGGCCTCGACCTTGAGCGTGCCGCGTTCGATCTGGTCGCGTTCCAGCGACTCGAACAGTGCCTTGAAGTTGCCTTCGCCGAAGCCTTCGTCGCCCTGGCGCTGGATGAACTCGAAGAACACCGGGCCCAGCGCGGTCTTGGAGAAGATCTGCAGCAGCAGACGGGGCTTGCCGCCTTCGGTGGTGCCGTCCAGCAGGATGCCGCGCGACTTCAGTTGCTCGACCGGCTGGCCGTGGCCGGGCAGGCGGGTGTCGAGCGCCTCGTAGTAGTAGTCGTTCGGCGCGGTCATCAGCGGCACGCCGGCCAGTTGCAGGCGGTCGATGACTTCGATCAGGTTGTCGGTCAGGAAGGCGATGTGCTGGATGCCCTCGCCGTTGAAGGCCATCAGGAACTCTTCGATCTGGCCGGCGCCCTTGGACGATTCCTCGTTCAGCGGAATGCGGATTTTACCATCCGGCGCGGTCATGGCCTTGGAGGCCAGGCCGGTGTACTCGCCCTGGATGTCGAAGTAGCGGATTTCGCGGAAGTTGAACAGCTTTTCGTAGAAATTGGCCCAATACGCCATGCGGCCACGGTAAACGTTGTGGGTCAGGTGGTCGATCAGCTTGAGGCCGTGGCCGACCGGGTGGCGGTCGACGCCCTCGATGAACTCGAAGTCGATGTCATAGATCGACTTGCCTTCCTCGAAGCGGTCGATCAGGTACAGCGGCGCGCCGCCGATGCCCTTGATCGCCGGCAGGCGCAGCTCCATCGGGCCGGTCGGGATCTCGACCGGCTGCGCGCCCAGTGCCAGCGCGCGGGCGTAGGCCTTGTGCGAATCCTTGACGCGGAAGGCCATGCCGCAGGCGCTCGGGCCGTGCTCGGCGGCAAAGTAGGCGGCGTGGCTGTGCGGCTCGCGGTTGACGATGAAGTTCACTTCGCCCTGGCGGTACAGCACCACGTCCTTGGAACGGTGCTTTGCCACCAGCGTGAAGCCCATCTGCTCGAACAGCGGCTCAAGCAGGTTGGGAGTGGGCGAGGCGAATTCCACGAATTCGAAGCCCATCAGCTGCATCGGATTGTCAAACAGGTCGGCCATGGCTTTCTCGGTAAGAACGTAGGGGCGGGAAATAATATTGTGGCTTCAGCACTTGCTTGCGCAGTCGCGCCGGGGCCAGCCGGCTCGGCACCGGACCCGTGACGGCACGGGTTTGCGGTGCGCTTGCTTGGGATGCAGTGTATATTCGGGGCGGCAAAATTGGATTTCGTAAAACAGGCAGGGAAACCCTAGATTATGAAATTTGATTTCCTGAATACTTGAGATGAGGAAACCGAAGTGCAATCAATCGAGCTTGACCGCACCGATCGCCGCTTGCTCGGAGTGCTGCAGGAGAACGGGCGGGCATCCAACCTGGAACTGGCCGAGGCCATCGCGCTGTCGCCGGCGCAGACCTTGCGGCGCCACCGCCGGCTGGAAGAAGCCGGGCTGGTCAAGCGCTATGAAGCGAGGCTGGACGCCGCGGCGCTGGGCTTCGGCGTGGTTGCCTTTATCCACGTGACGATGGAGCGCGGGCATATCCGCGACCTGTCCAACTTCAAGCGGCTGGTGGCGGAACTGGCGCAGATCCAGGAGTGCTTCTCGGTGACGGGCGATATCGACTACGTGCTGAAGGTGGTCGCGCGCGACCTGAAATCGCTGTCGGACTTCCTGCTGGATACGCTGATGCGCATTCCCGGCGTCAGCGGCGTGAAGTCGAGCGTGTGCCTGGACGAGATCAAGTGCACCAGCGCAGTGCCGATGGAGCCCTGAGGCGGGCGGTCAGTCCTCGGGCAGATCGACGCGGTCGCACTGCACGTTCATCGCGCGGCAGACCGCACACCACGATGCCCGCGCGCCGGGAGCAGCCGCGCCGCGGGAACTGGCGCCGCTTGCCGTGCCGGCGGACAGCGCCAGATCTTGCCCCTGGACGGGGCCGGCTGGGTCCGGCTCCGGCGTCTTGGGCGGCGGCGCAGGCCGGCCGCCGCACGCCTGCGACACGGCGGCATCCAGGGCCTGAAGGCCCACCGGCTTGACCACCACGGCGTTCATGCCCGCCGCCAGCGCCGCGGCATGATCGCCGGCCACGGCACTGGCGGTGCAGCCGACGATGGGCACGCAACGGTGGGCGTCGCCGCGGGCCCGCACCGCGCGCGTGAAGGCGAGGCCGTCCATCACCGGCATGGCGCAGTCGCACACGATCACGTCGAAGCTGCCGCGGTCCAGCGCGACCAGGGCTTCGCGGCCATCGCATGCCGTGCTCACGCGGTGGCCCAGGTGTTCCAGCTGGCGCTGCAGCAGCAGGCGGTTGGGGGCGTGATCGTCGATGACAAGGATGCCGGCGTTGCGCCGCGGGCAGCCGGCCATGGGCAACGGCGGCGCCGGCTCGGCCGGTTCGGCCGGCTGCGGCGCGCTGGCGATGGCCAGCGGCAGCGACACCACCACGCGCGTGCCCCGGCCCGGCTGGCTGGTCAGCGTAATGCGGCCGCCCATGGCCGTGGCCAGGCGCCGGCAGATGGCCAGCCCCAGCCCGGTGCCGCCGGGGTGGGTGCGCGCGCAGCCGTGCACCTGCTCGAACGGCTGGAACAGCCGGGCCTGGGCCTCGAGGGGAATGCCGACGCCGGTGTCGGAAACGGTCAGCACGACATGCTGGACGCCGTCGCAGGGCGCCTGCGCATCCAGCCGGACGTGGACCGTGCCGCTATCGGTAAAGCGCACCGCATTGGACACCAGGTTGGCCAGGATCTGCCGGAAGCGCAGCGCGTCGACCTGATGCAGCGGCGCCAGCGCGGGACTGGCGCCGCTGGTCAGGGGCAGGCCTTTTTCCGCGGCCACGGGTCCGAAGATCAGCAGGGTATCGTCGACCAGCGCTGACAGCGACGCGGGCGCCGGATGGATGCTGAACTTGCCCGCCTCCAGCTTGGACAGGTCGAGGATGTCGTCGATCAGCGCCAGCAGCCCCAGTGCCGACTTGTGCGCGGTGACGAGCTGCAGCCGCTGCTCGTCCGGCAGCTGGCTTTGCGCCAGCGTCAGCTCGAGCATGCCGGTGATGGCATTCATCGGCGTGCGGATCTCGTGGCTGACCGAAGCCAGGAACGCGGACTTGGCGCGGTTGGCGGCCTCGGCCTCGGTCTTGGCCTGGGCCAATTCGGCCAGCATCTGGTGGCGCTCGGTCAGGTCGACGCAGCCGCCGGCCAGGCCCTTGACGGTGCCGTCGGCGCCGCGCAGCGGCGTCAGCCAGTTCAGCACATGCAAGGTACGGTTACCCAGGCGCAGGCATCGGTCCGCGCACAGCGGCGCGCCGTCTTCGATGACCTGGCGGTAGTCCTGCGCCAGGTCCGCCATGTCGACGGCAAGGGGATGTGAGGCCTGCAGTGCGTCCAGCGGCTGCCCCACCAGGGTGCCGCGCGTGGCGCCCATCAGTTCCTCATAGCTGCGGTTGCAGGCGACCAGCCGCAGCCGGGCATCGCGCAGATAGACCGGCTGGGGAATGCCATCGAGCAGCGCGGTCTGGATCGCGACGTGGTCCTTCAGGGCGGTTTCCGCGGCCCGGCGCCGGCGCACCTCGCGGTACAGCGCGATGATCCACGCCAGCAGGCATGGTGTAAGGACGCAGAGCACCCCGGTGGACCAGCCCAGCAGTTGCGCATGCGAATGCGCCGCTGGCGCCGACGCCGGCACGGTCGCCGCCAGCGCCGCGGTCACACTGCCATGCGACAGGCCGACGGCCAGGGCCATGGCGCACGCGCGCCGCCACGCACGCGCGCTGCGGCTGACACGTGCCGGGTGCACGGCGGGTGGGGTGGAATCGACAGCAGCACGAAGCGGGTGCGTGGTGGCGGGTGGCGAAACAGAAGAGGACGGACGGAACGGCAAGCGGGTCGGCGAGAGCGGTGAGGTGTTTTCACTCTAGGGGCGCTGGACCGCCATCTCATTAGGACGAATCTGAAATTGATACGGAAATTTCGAAATCACGGGCACTTTGCCGTCGGCTGCGCCACATATAGAACACAATCTGGCCCCGTTTGCGGTGCGATGGGAAGCATGTCGGCAGCACCGCTATGCCAGCACGTTTGCGGTGCATCACATGAGCGGCACCGCCGCCATGGCAGGCGTGGCCTTTCGGAAGAAACCACCCGTGCCTCGGAAATTTCTCGTTTCGTAAGGCGCAAAGCCTTAGCACAATGATGTGCCCGCTCGCGCGGAAAACGCGATGTTTGCAACGGAGTACAGCTTGACCACCATCCTGATCGTCGATGACCACCCGCCCGTGCGTGCCGTACTCAAGACGCACTTTTCCCAGGTGCTGGGCATCACCCACGTGCTCGAGGCGGACAATGGCCAGGCGGCCATCGAGATCGTGCGGCAATACATGCCGGACGTGGTCATCCTGGATCTGGATATTCCCAAGATCAACGGGCTGGACGTGATTCCGCGCCTCAAGGCCAGCCATCCCACGGTGCGCATCCTGGTGATCTCGGGCCAGGACCAGAACGCCTTCGCGCCCCGCGCGCGCCATGCCGGCGCGCACGGCTTTGTCAGCAAGACGCAGGAGCTGGCCGAAATCGTGCGGTGCACGGAGTCGGTGCTGGCGGGCTATACGGTGATGCCGGAGATCGACCACGGCAAATCCGGGCTGGCTGATGAAGCCGAACGCCTGGCCTCGCTGTCGGACAAGGAACTGGTGGTCATGCAGATGCTGGCCAAGGGCATGACGAACAAGGAAATCGGACAGGTCTTGTTTATATCCAACAAGACCGTCAGCACGCACAAGACCAGGGTGATGGAAAAACTGGGCGCAAAATCGATTGTCGATGTCATCGATTTTGCGCGGCGCCACCATATTGCGGTGGGATAACGTGGACGCGGCCGAAGCGCAGTCCCGCCCCAGGGCCTTGCTGCTGGCACCCGCGGGCGACCCTGGCTGGCTGGCGGATGCCGCCCGGATCCTGCGTGACCTCGGCTTTGTGGTGCGGATCGACGTGGGCGCGCCAGAGGCGGATATGGCCGCCGATGTCGAACTGGTGATGGCGTGTGCCGCTGCCGCGGTGCCTTCCTCGCTGATGCACGCATGGCGCGCCCGCGGCGCGGTTTGCGCCGTGGTGTTGCCGCCGGGCGCGGTACCGGCGGCTGGCGCGGACGCCGGCGTGGCCATACTGTACGCGCCGGTCACCGAAGCAACGTTGCTCGCCATGCTGGCCGGCCAGCACTACGTGGCGCTGTCCGCGCGCGAGGCCGCAGGCATCGCCGGGGCCATTGCCGCGCAAACGTTCGGCAATCCGGCATTCGCCAAGGAACTGCTGCAGGCGCTGGTGACCTCGACCCGCGCTGACCTAGCGCAACTGCGCCGGGCCGGATCGGACCTGGAGGCGGTGCGGGGCGTCGCGCACCGGCTCAAGGCCTCCGCCCACTATGTCGGCTGCCATGCGCTGCGGCTGATGGCGCAGCGGCTCGAGCATGCCACCCGCGACGGTGATGCGGGCACGGCCGCGGCGCTGGCAGCGATCGTGGCGCCAACGGCGGCACGGCTGCTCTGGCTGCTGGCGAGCCTGCCTTCGGCAAATCATTCACATAACGCCCTGCAAAAATAGCACAGCGGGAATACACCGAATTGGCGCGATCCCGGCGCTTGATTATTCTGGTGCCGTGAATGGAAATAAGGCGTGCATTATTGATTAGCGGGAATAAATCCCGCCGATTTATTTGGTTCGGGACTGGTTGAATGCCGGATGCGGGCTGGCCCTGGCCGGCCGTGGCTTCAGGCATTTACGGGGAGGAGGGCAGGGATGGCCCATATCATGGCGTCAATGCCGGATTCGGCGGTCTATTTCCACCTGGCCGCGGTGGCGCTGCTGTTGCTGGGACTGGCCGCGTTCCGCGCGGTGGCTTATGTCATGGCATCGCCGCAGGGGCGCCCGGCGCGGGCCCGGCACATGCTGCTGGTCAGCGCCGGCCGCGCGCTGGCGGTCGGCGCGATCTGGACCGCGATCGTCTACGGCCACGGCGTTACCGAGCGAGCCGGCGCGCACAACTGCCGCCGCGTGCCGGCCGTCGACGCCGCAGCCCGCTATGCCGCCGAATACTGCTACCTGGGCGGCGAGCGCATCTTGCTGCGGATCTATGGCGCCGAACGCGACCGGGTGCTGGCCCATCGCACCTTCACCAGTACCGGGCCGGTGCGGCTCAGCTGGGACGGGCAGGCGGTGGTGTTCGACCCGGCCGCGCCGGGCCGCAAAGGTCGGCTGGCATTGCCGCCGGCGCTGCACGACCGGCTGCTGGCGCGGCTGCCTTGAGTGGGCATGCCAGCACGCTAGCGCGGCTGGGCCAGCATCCGGGCCAGCACCGCGTCCAGGCCGTCGGGTCGTGGCAGCTGCGCGATCAGCCAGCGCACGGCCTCGGACAGTTGCTGCGCATCGTAGTCCGGCGCGAAGCTGTGCAAGGTGGCGCCATGCAGGAAACAGCGCAGCGCCAGCCATTCCGGCTGGGGCGGCGCGTCCGGCGGCTGGCCGAACAGCCGCTGCGGCACCGACGCCAGTGGTTCATGCACGGCGCGGGCGAGGCGGATGTCGCCGCGCGTTGCCATCCACACCTCCAGGATCGCCAGCGAGGCATGCCGTTGCGGCCGGTTTGCCAGCACATGCAGCATCAGGTGCATACGCAGTGACGGACCCAGCGGCCCGAGCGCGGCCAGGCGGTCGGCTTCGCGCTCCAGCAGCGACTTCAGCATGGCCGGCAGCAGGTCGTAGCGTCCTTCCGGAAAGTGGTGGCGCAGCGAGCCGCGGCTGGTGCCCGCCAGCTCGCACACGCGCGCTTCGGCAAAGGCCGCGTAGCCTTGCTCGATGAGCAGGGTTGCGGCGGCGTCGATCAGGGACTGGCGGGTACTGGCGCTGCGTTCGGCTTGGCTGGGCATGCGCCGGATTGTAGCAATCGTGCCGGGGCGGCTTGCCGTCCCGGCGACATCGCGGCAGTTCGCTACAGCCTGGGAATGCAGGCCCGTGCGGTGCGCGCCCGCGCTGAGCAGCGGCTTCAGTGCGGCGCTGCCGCCGGAATGTCGGCGCTGCAGCTCGGTGCCGTCTCGTCATGCGAATGCGGGGCGAGGGCGCCGGGGATGCGGGGGGTGTCGAGGCCCCTGGCGCGCAGCCACTCGGCCGTGGTGGCGGCGGCACGGTCGATCAGTTCGCCGCAGCGTGAGTAGTCGTAGGGCGAGATGTCGAGCGGGCACAGCGGCGGCACCACGCTGATCTGCGCCTGATTGGCGAAGTGCTGGAGGTCGTGCACCAGCTGGCGCGCCACCAGCAGCGAAAGCGCGTTGAACGCATGCTCCAGCGCGCCACGCGGCGGGCGGCGCTCGGCGCAGGTAAAGCCCGCCGGCAGCACGATCACCCGCGTGGCACCCAGGCCGATCGCGGTCGACACCGGCGTATTGTTGGCCACGCCGCCGTCGATCAGGGTACGGCCCGCCAACTGCACCGGCGGGAACACGCCGGGAATGGCGGCGCTGGCCAGCACCGCGTCGACGATGCTGCCGCTCGACAGCACCACTTCGTCGCCGCTGTGCATGTCGGTCGCCACCACGTGCAGCGGCAGGTCGGCGGCCTCCAGGTTGCGCGGCCCGAAATGCCGCGCCAGCAGGCTGCGCAAACCCGTCGCCTCCACCAGGTGGCCGCGGCTGCCGCCAAACATGTTCCAGACACTGCGCCAGCTCCACGGCAGGATGTCCGTGCGCCGGATCGCGCGCCACAGCGCGTCGAGCCGGTGCGCGCCCTCCACGCCGGGGTTGCAGGCAAAGTAGGCGCCGTTGATGGCCCCGGCCGACGCGCCGATCACGATGTCCGGTGTCACGCCCCAGGCCGCCAGTTCACGCAGCATCCCCACCTGGATCGCACCCAGGCTTCCGCCGCCGGCGAATACAAAGGCTGTCTTGTCCATGGCTGCGGCGGTCTCCCCTGGCTTGTCGGCGTCCTGTGCAAAAAAGGATAGGCGACGTACGGGCCATCCGACAGTTCGGCCTGCCACCGCGGCGAGTGCGATCTTTTGCTTAATAGTGCAATTAACCGCCACAAGTTTACCCCGCCCGTTGGCTTGGGCCAGCAAGGGCGGGTCGGCGTTTTCGGCGGGGTGGTGGTGCCGGGAATCAGCCGAGAAACTCGTCGGCGGAGATGCCGAGTTGCGCGGCCATGTGTTGGACCAGGCCTTGCAGCCTGGCCACTTTCTCGCTCAGGGCCTGCTGCTCGGCGCGCAGCTGTTCCAGTTCAGCCGACGGTGCGGCGTCGCCGTCCGCGGCACGCCCGCTGTCTTCGGCGGCCGCGGCGGCGCTGGCTTCGCCGCTCAGCAGATGCATCCAGCGGTTTTCACGGGCGCCGGGGGCGCGCGGCAGGCGTACCACGCGCGGCGGCGTCTGGCTTGCCAGTTCGTCGAGGAAGGCCTCGACCGAGGAAATGTCGGCAAAGCTGTGCAGGCGCGCGGTATTCAGGCGCAATTCCGCGGCCGTCTGCGGGCCGCGCAGCAGCAGCATCGCCAGCAGCGCGACCGACTGGCTCGGCACGCCGAGCGCGCGCTGCATGTTGTGCTCGAAGCGCGGCACGCGGCTGCTGCTGCCTTCGAACACCAGGCTCAGGCTCCTGAGGCCGTCGATGGCCTCCAGGATCTCGGCCTCGCTGACATTCATCACCGGCGCGCGCGCGGTCTTCTGGTTGCAGCCGGAAGCCAGCGCGTTGAGCGACAGCGGGTAGGTATCGGGTACGGTGTGCTGCTTTTCGACCAGCACGCCAAGCACGCGTCCTTCGACGGGCGTGAGCGCGCGCAATGCCGGGCGCGCGGGACGGTCGCTGGACGGGGTCGGATCGGATTCAGGGGTGGATTGCATCAAGGCTTGATTTTGCTGACGGTGGCGGCGCGGTCCGGGCTTGCCGGAGCGCCGAGGCGACCATTCAATCCCAAGCCGGCGCAATGCGCAACTGTTCACGCCCCCGGCTCGCATTCCCCGCCGCGCCGTCTACTATCGATAAGCCGCGCCGCGGCAGCCGGGCTACGGGCGATCCGGCAGGTACCGATGTCATCAGGGAGGCAGCATGGCGAACTTGCAGGCGGAGGCGGTGGCGGCCGAAACGGAGCCGGGCGCGGAGGCCGGTGGCGGCCTGGAGGCACCTTTCTCCACGCTGGAATCACGCTGGCACCAGATGTTCCCGCAACTGACCGCCGACGAGATGGCGCGCGTGCGCCGCTTCGGCACGCCGCAGAGCTGGCACGCGGGCGAGAAGCTGTTTGCCATCGGCCAGTCCGGGCGCGGCATGTACCTGGTCACCAGCGGCCGCGTGCGCGTGATGCGACGCGATGGCCTGGGACGCGAACACCAGATCACCGAGCAGGGCGCCGGGCACTTCCTGGCCGAGGTCGGCACCCTGGCCGGCCGCCCCGCGCTGGTCGACGGCGTCGCCGTCACCGAGACCCACGGCTACGTGATCATGCCGGACCGGCTGCGTGCGCTGCTGGTGGCCGAGGCCGAACTGGGCGAGCGCATCATGCGTGCGCTGATCCTGCGCCGCGTCGGACTGATCGAATTCGGCAGCGGCCCGGTGCTGGTGGGCCACGGCACCGAGCCGCAGCTGCTGGCGCTGCAGGCCTTCCTGCGGCGCAACGGCTACCCGCATACCGTCATCGATATCGACGCCGACCGCGACTGCTCCCTATTGCTCGACTATGCCAACGCGCCCGCGAGCGACTTTCCGCTGGTGATCTGCGCCGACGGCCGCGTGCTGCGCGCCCCGGACGAGGGGCAACTGGCGTCGTGCCTCGGCCTGCTGCCGGAGTTCGACCCCGACCACGTCTATGACGTGGTGGTGGTCGGCGCCGGGCCGGCGGGATTGGCGACGGCGGTCTATGCCGCCTCCGAAGGCCTGTCGGTGGCGGTGATCGATTGCCGCTCGCCGGGCGGGCAGGCGGGCGCGAGCGCGCGCATCGAGAACTACCTGGGCTTCCCGACCGGCATCTCCGGACAGGCGCTGGCCGGGCGCGCGTTCGTGCAGGCGCTCAAGTTCGGCGCGCACATCGCGATTCCGCTGGAGGTGAAGGCACTGCACTGTGGCGACGATCCGATCCGGCTGGAGCTGGCCGACGGCCGCATGGTGCCGACCCATACCGTGGTGATCGCCACCGGCGCGCAGTACCGCCGCCCCCGCATCGCCGCGCTCGAGCATTTCGAAGGCCGCGGGGTCTACTACTGGGCTTCGCCGGTGGAAGCCAAGTTGTGCAAGAACGAGCCGGCAATGCTGGTGGGCGGCGGCAATTCGGCCGGGCAGGCGGCGGTGTTCCTGGCCTCGCACGCCGCGCACGTGCATATGCTGGTGCGTGGTCCGGGCCTGGCCGCCACCATGTCGCGCTACCTGATCGACCGCATCGCCGCGCTGCCGAATGTCACGCTGCATACGCACGCACAGATCAGCGCGCTCGACGGCGACGGCTGGCTCAGCGCGGTGCACTACGATTGCCGCGCCGAGCATCCCGCGCCGGTCACCATGGCGGTGCGGCACCTGTTCCTGTTCATCGGCGCCGATCCCAATGCGGCGTGGCTGCGCACCTGCCATGTCGAGGTCGATGACAAGGGCTTCGTGCGCACCGGCGGCGGCGCGCTGGGCTGCGCGGCGGCGGTGCCGTATCCACTGCAGACCAGCGTGCCGGGGGTGTTTGCGATCGGCGACGTGCGCGCGGGATCGACCAAGCGCGTTGCCGCCGCGGTCGGAGAAGGCGCGGCGGTGGTGGCGCAGATCCACGATTACCTGGCAAAGATCCAGGCGCCCGCTTTGCGCTGAGCGGCGCGCGGCTTCAGCCCTGCGCCTCGCGCTCCAGCAGTTCGCGTTTGCGCGCCACGCCCCAGCGATAGCCCGACAGGTCGCCGTCGCTGCGCACCACGCGATGGCAGGGAATCGCCACCGCCAGGTGGTTGGCCGCGCAGGCCTGCGCCACCGCGCGCACCGCGCGCGGCGCGCCGATGCGGGCCGCGATCTCGGCGTAGCTGGCGGTGCTGCCGGCCGGGATTTCACGCAACGCTTGCCATACGCGCTGCTGGAACGCGGTGCCGCGCACGTCCAGCGGCAGTGCCAGGCCGATCGAAGGCGCTTCGATCAGCCCCACCACCTGTGCCACCAGTTGCTCGAACTGCGCGTCGCCGCCGATCAGGTTTGCGCGCGGGAAACGGTCCTGCAGGTCTTGCAGCAGCGCTTGCGGATCGTCGCCCAGCAGGATCGCGCAGACGCCGCGCTGGCTCTGCGCCACCAGGATCGCGCCCAGCGAGCATTGCCCGACGGCAAAGCGGATATCGATGTCGGCGCCGCCGGCGCGGTAGCGTGATGGGGTCATGCCGAGCACGGCGTCGGCGGTCTCGTAGAAGCGGCTGTTTGAGCCGAACCCGGCGTCGTAGATGGCCTCGGTCACGGAGTCGCTGGTTTCCAGCTGTTCGCGCAGTTTCCTGGCCCGATGCGCGGCGGCGTACGCGCGCGGGGTCAGGCCGGTGCCGCTCTTGAACAGGCGGTGGAAGTGGTAGGGGCTGATGCCCGCGGCGCTGGCCAGCTCCGGCAGCGTGGGCACCGCGTCGGCGGCCTCGATGCGGCGGCAGGCCTCGGCCACCATGGCCGCGCGCCGTGCCGCCAGCGCCGGCGGCGCGGCACGGCGGCTGGGCCGGTAGCCGGCGGCTTCGGCCGCGGCGGCGTTGTCGAAGAACTCGACATTGGCCGGATGCGGCAGGCGCGACGGGCTGCTCGGCAGGCAATACACGCCGGTGGTTCGGACCGCATAGACGAAGTCCCGGTCGGCGCCGGGGTCGCGCGCCAGCACGCGCGCCCAGCGCGGATCCTGTTCGACCAGGGTGGCTTCGGCTGGCGGTGCGGAACGGCGGATGGATCGGGTCATGGATGCCTCACGTAGCGTCGTGGAAGATGATGCCGAGCGTGTAGCGCTGTCCGGCATGCAGCCGGCTGACACCATGCCGCAGGTTGACGCGATAGCTGCCGCGGCTGCCCTGCACCGGCCGCTGGCTGACCGCGAACACCACGGCATCGCCCTGGCGCAACGTCACCACCTCGGCGCGCGACTGCATGCGCGGGCGCTGCTCGGTCAGCACGAACTCGCCGCCGGTGAAGTCGCGACCGGGCTCGGAGAGCAGCACCGCGACCTGCAGCGGGAACACGTGCTCGCCGTACAGGTCCTGGTGCAGGCAGTTGTAGTCGCCCGGGCCGTAACGCAGCAGCAAGGGTGTCGGCCGCGACTGCCCGGCGTGATGGCAGCGCGCGATAAAGTCCCGATGCGCGGCGGGGTAGCGGACGTCGATGCCCATCGCGGCATTCCAGCGGTTGGCCACTGGCGCCAGGTGCGGATAGAGCGCCGTGCGCAGTCCCGCGACCAGGCCGGGCAGGGGATAGCGGAAGTACTTGTATTCGCCCTGGCCGAAGCCGTGCCGGCGCATTTCGATGCGCGAGCGGTACAGCGCATCATTGCCATAGCCCGCCGCCAGCGCGTCGCATTCGTCGGCGGACAGCAAGCCGGAGATGGATGCGCAGCCATAGTCATCGAGCTCGCGCGCGACCGCGACCCAGTCGATGCCGTCGACCCGGGTCACCACGTCTGCCTCATGCCGGCGCGCCACATCGGCGCGAGGTGCCTGCGGTACCGGACGGCGCGGCCCGGCGACCGCTACTTCCCGCTGCTGAATCTGGCCTGTGCCCACTGCGAATCTCCTGTCCTGTGCCTGCATGGTGCCAACTTTAGGCCTGGCCCGTGCGCGGCACACTCCGGGTCTTGCTTTCAAATTCCGTCCGCCATCCTGCGTTGACAAGACAGGTCTGTCTACCAATAATGAGACAGACCTGTATCACCTGTAGTTCTCCGCAGTTTTAATTCTCCGCAGTTCAATGCCTTTCCCTTGAAGGAGCTTCCATGTCCTCACCCGTTGAGACCCGTCCGCCGCTGCCTCCGTTTACCTACGAAACCGCCATCGCCAAGGTCCGCGCCGCCGAGGACGGCTGGAACAGCCGCGACCCGGAGCGCGTGGCGCTGGCCTATACCATCGACAGCGCCTGGCGCAACCGCGCCGAGTTCGTCAACGGCCGCACCGATATCGTCGCCTTCCTGCAGCGCAAATGGCAGAAGGAGCTGGATTACCGCCTGATCAAGGAGCTATGGGTGCACGAGCAGAACCGCATCGCCGTGCGCTTTGCCTATGAATGGCACGACGATTCCGGCAACTGGTACCGGTCATACGGCAACGAGAACTGGGAATTCGATGAGGCAGGGCTGATGCGCATGCGCTTTGCCTGCATCAACGATGCACCGATCCGGTCAGAGGATCGCAAGTTCCACTGGCCGCTGGGGCGGCGCCCGGACGGGCATCCGGGCTTGAGCGAGCTGGGGTTGTAATGGGGATGCCCCTGTCCCGCGCGCGGGACAGGGGCAAAACCAAACGGCCGGCTTACTGCATCTTGTCGAGGTTGCCGATCCGCACCAGCATCTCGGTGAACATCTGCATATCGAGATTGAGGTCGGCCACTTCCTTGTACTCGCGCGCGTTGTGCGCGGTGTACTTCTTGCCCGGCATGGCCGGCCCGAAGTTGATGGCGTTGGGCATCAGCTTGGCGGTGGTGCTGCCGGCGGTGGAGACCGGCTTGGCTTCCAGCCCGGTGGTGTCGCCAAAGATGTTCAGCAGCGTCGACAGCCACGCGCCCTTCGGATCGCGCGCCATCCAGTTGCCCTGGTCGTACTTGATCTCGACCGGTCCATGGGTGGCGGCCCAGCCGAAAATGCGCTTGGTGATCTTGCCGCCCAGCTCGTCCGGCGTGCGCCCGCGCGGCATGCGCACGTTGGTGACCACATCGACGTATTCGCCGCGCTCGCGCACCAGCGTCGGCGACATGGTCAGCGGGCCCATGAACGGATCGCGGTAGGCCACATCCATGCGGTTGCCCAGGTAGTCCAGGCCATACAGGTCGTTCAGGTAGCGGACCGCGTTCAGGTAGTGGTTTTCGGCGAAGCGCACGCCGCTGGCCTGCAGGAACAGCGCCAGCCGCGGCAGCGGGTTCACGCCTTCTTCGGGCCGCGAGCCGTGTGCCGAGGCGCCGGTGACCTTGACCTCGACATCGTTGCCGGCGCGCTTGACGTCGATCGAGAACTTGCCGCGCGGCGTGTAGCGGCGCACGAACTCCGCGCGCGCCTGTTCCAGCGCGGTGGCCACCGCGGCGGGATCGCCGCCGGCGATGCGCGCGGTCGCGGTTTCGGGAATGGCGTTGGCCGAGGCCGCGCCGCGCATCGCGACAATCGCAGGGCCCTTGCTTTCGGCCTGGCTGGGCGCGCGCTTGTCGTCGGCAGCCTTGATGCCGAACGAGACGGTCAGCGTGCCCGCGCCTTTCTCGGTCACCACGGCCGGATACTTGCTGTCGAGCACGACGTTGTACTCGGGCAGCGAGGTGTGCTGGCGGTAGTACTTCATGCCGTCGCCACCGGTTTCCTCGGTAGTCTCGATCATCAGCCGGATGCTGCGCTCGAGCGGCACGCCGCTTTCCTTGACGGTCTTCATCGCGTACAGCACCGCGGCGATCGAGCCCTTGTCGTCGATGGTGCCGCGCCCGTACAGAAGGTCGCCGATGCGCGTCATGCGGAACGGGTCAAGTTTGGTGCCGTCGTCCAGCACCCATTCCTCGGCTACCGCCGGCACCACGTCGGCGTGGGTCAGGATGCCGAAGGTGTCCTTGCCGCCGCCGGGCAGGGTCACCTCGAACACGCGGTTGTCGACATTGCGATAGGCCAGCCCGAACTCGCGCGCCATGCCCTCGATCATCTTGCCGAACTCGATGATGGCGGGATTCTCGTGCTGGGCGATCTTTTCCTCGCGCACGGTGCGCAGCGCCACCATCTTGCCGAGCACGTCGATGGCCGCGGCCTCGTTGCGCAGCCGGTTGTAGACCCCGAGCAGCCGGGCGACATTGACCAGGTTGTCGCCCGACAGCGGCGCCTTCGACTGCCACGCCGCCACCGCGGGCGCGACCGTCGGCTCGGCCTTGGCCGCCGCCGCCATGAAGGCAGGCAGGTCGGCCTGGGCCGCCTTGGCCGCGGCCGCGCTGTTGCCGGCCAGGGCTTCCAGTGCCGGCTTCTTCAGCGTCTGGGCGTGCGCGGGAAGGGCCAGCGCAAGCGACAGCGCGAGCAGGGATGCCCACCGGTGGCGGTACGGCAGGCGGCAAGGTCGGGTCATTGCGAAGAAGGGAGTCGGAGGAGATGCCGCATGATAGGGCACTCCCCGGGGTTTTCCCGAAAAAATATGCTTTTTCGTCCGCGCGGGCCGAATGGCTTCCGCACCGATAGGCGGTGCCTATGCCTTAATCATAGTCTTTGACAATCATTGTCTTTGAAACGATGAATTGTACAAATCACTTCCCGGTCTCCAGAATGGGGCCTTCGCTGCAACCCGCAGCCGAAACCAACCCGATCCAGAACCAGGAGTGAAACTGATGCTGCAATCCCGCGAAGGCCAACGCGTTCCCAATGTCGCTTTCCGTGTGCGTGAAGACAACGAGTGGAAGACCGTCACCACCGGCGAGCTGTTCGATGGCAAGACCGTGGTGGTGTTCTCGCTGCCTGGCGCCTTCACCCCGACCTGTTCCTCGACCCACCTGCCGCGCTACAACGAACTGGCCCCCGTCTTCGCCAGGCATGGCGTCGACGACATCCTGTGCGTGTCGGTGAACGACACCTTCGTGATGAACGAATGGGCCAAGGACCAGGAGTCCGCAAACATCACCATGATCCCCGACGGCAATGGTGAATTCACCGAAGGCATGGGCATGCTGGTGGACAAGGCCGACCTGGGCTTCGGCAAGCGCAGCTGGCGCTATGCGATGCTGGTCAAGGATGGCGTGGTGCAGAAGATGTTCATCGAGCCGGAAGAGCCGGGCGACCCGTTCAAGGTGTCCGATGCCGACACCATGCTGGCCCACATCGCCCCCGGCGCGCGCAAGCCTGACCAGGTCGTGGTGTTCTCCAAGGTCGGTTGCTCGTTCTGCGCCAAGGCCAAGCAGCTGCTCGACGACAACGGCTTCGACTACGTCGACGTGCCGCTCGACAACAAGGTGCGCGGCAAGGTGCTGGGCGCCGTGTCGGGCGAGATGACCGCACCGCAGGTCTTTATCAACGGCAAGCTGATCGGCGGCGCCGAAGCGCTGCAGCAGTACCTGGCCGCCTGAGCCGCAATCAGCTGATTCCCATTCCTGCCCCGATCCACGGGGCCGGCAGTCGCCGGACCCGATGGCGCCGCCTTGCCCGATCCGGGCCGGGCAGCGCCATCCAGCCCGCTGATTGACCCAGCCTGAACGCTTCAGAACACAAAGGAACCACCGCCATGACCACCATCCAGACCGACGTCGCCGTGATCGGCGCAGGCACCGCCGGCCTTGCCGCCTACCGCGCCGCGATTGCGGCCGGCAAGCGCGCCGTGATCATCGAAGGCGGCCCCTACGGCACCACCTGTGCCCGCGTGGGCTGCATGCCGTCCAAGCTGCTGATCGCCGCCGCCGAGGCCGCGCATGAACTGCGCCACACCGCGCCGTTCGGCGTGCATGTCGACGGTCAGATCCGCATCGACGGGCGCGAGGTGATGGCGCGCGTGCGCAGCGAGCGCGACCGTTTTGTCGGCTTCGTGGTGCGCGGCGTGGAGAACATCGCGCCGGCCGACCGCATTCGCGGCTATGCCCGCTTTATCGATACCACCACGCTCGAAGTGGACGGGCATACCACCGTGCGCGCCAACCGCGTGGTCATCGCCACCGGCTCCACGCCGGTGCTGCCGGCGCCGTTCAGGGTGTTCGGCGACCGCCTGATCGTCAATGACGATGTGTTCTCGTGGCAGGACCTGCCCGGCAGCGTGGTGGTGTTCGGCCCCGGCGTGATCGGGCTGGAGCTGGGCCAGGCGCTGTCGCGGCTGGGGGTGCGGGTGCGCGTGTTCGGCGTCAGCGGCTCGCTCGGGCCGCTGACCGACCCGGTGATCCGCGCCGACGCGGCGCGCACCTTCAACCAGGAGTTCTATCTCGATCCCGACGCGCAAGTGACCGACATGGGCCGCGATGGCGACCACGTGGTGGTGACCTACCTCGACCGCGAAGGCCGCAGCGTGACCGAGCGCTTCGACTACGCGCTGGCAGCCACCGGCCGCGCGCCCAATGTGCGCGGCCTGGCCCTGGAGAACACCGGCCTGGCGCTGGATGCGCGCGGCGTGCCGGTGTTTGACGCGAACACGCTCCAGTGCGGCAACGCGCCGGTCTTCATTGCCGGCGACGCCAACAACATCCTGCCGCTGCTGCACGAGGCCGCGGACGAGGGCAAGGCCGCCGGCGAGAACGCCGCCAGCTATCCGCAGGTGAAGCCGCTGGCGCGCCGCGCGCCGATCGCGGTGGTGTTCACGGACCCGCAGATCGCGATGGTCGGCCGGCGCCATGCGGACCTGGCCGAGGGCAGCTTCGTCACCGGGGAGGTGAGCTTTGAAGACCAGGGCCGCAGCCGCGTCATGCTGAAGAACCGGGGGCTGATGCACGTCTATGCCGACAAGACCACGGGCCGCTTCCTTGGCGCCGAATGGACCGGCCCGCGCGCGGAGAATATCGCCCACCTGCTGGCATGGTCGTATCAGCAGGGGCTGACCATCGCGCAGATGCTGACGATGCCTTTCTACCACCCGGTGGTGGAAGAAGGCCTGCGCACGGCGCTGCGCGATGCCGCCGCCAAGCTGGAAGGCTGATCGCGCGGCGATTGCTAGACAGGTCTGTCTGTCATAGTATCGAAGCACAGGCCCGGGGCGGCGCTTCACGCAGCCCCGGGCGCTCTCCTGTTCTCGCTACCCGCTTGCATCACATGGCCACGCCTTCCGCCCGCGACCGCATCCTCGACACCGCCGCCCGCCTGTTCTACCAGGAGGGTTACCGCGCCACCGGCATCGATCGGATCATTGCCGAATCCGGCGTCGCCAAGATGTCGCTCTACCGGCATTTCGCCTCCAAGAACGCGCTGATCGCGGCGTTCCTGGCGCGCCGGCATGACGAATGGATGGCGTGGTTCCGCCAGGACGTGGGAACCCGGCTCGCCGAGCGGCCCCGCCTTGACGTGATCGCCGACACCCTGGCCGACTGGTTCGCCCGCGACTTCCGCGGCTGCGCCTTCATCAACGTGGTGGCCGAGGCGGGCGGCGACGCGCAGGCGCAGCAGCAGGCCGCGGCCCACAAGGCCGACCTGGAGGCCTTCGTCGCCGATATCGCCGCGCGCCTGGGACTGCGCGAGCCACGGGCGGTGGCTGCGGAGGCGATGCTGTGCATCGAGGGCATGATCGTGCGCTACCAGATGCAGCCGGACAGTGCAGTGATCGAGGCAGGCCGGCGGTTCCTTGGCCGTTTGCAGGGCGAATGACGGGATGGTCCGGCCTAGCGCCGGGGCAGCAGCCGGAGCGCTGCCGCATAGTCGCGCAGCGCCTCATTCATCAACGTTTGCCAGCCGCTGCCGGTTGCCTTGTAGGCCGCCAGCACGTCGGGATCGATGCGTAGCGTCTGATTGACCTTGCGCTCGCCGACCGGTTTGGCCGGCCTGCCGCGACGTTTCGCCAGTGCATCGGCTTTATCGTCGCCGAGCAGCTCCCGTGCCGGGCGCATCTTCCTGAACTGCTCTGTCGGCACTGACACCGCATCGGGGTCTTGCGCAATGCCGCGCGCGATGGCGGCGTCCTCTGCCGGGGTGGGGCGGATGAGGTCAGGTTTCCTGTTCATAGTCTCGCAGCTCTCTTGAATTGGCTTTACGCAGGCTGATTGCCCTGAGTGCGTCGCCACGCATTGTGAATACCAGGCAATACAGGCGCGCACCAATCGGTCCATAGGCGACGTAACGGGTTTCGCCGTACGGCTTGCGGTCATCGATTTTCAGGAGGGCGTTATCGAAATCCATCAACCCTGCAGCGGCCAGTGACAACCCGTGATGACATTGGTTGATGGCGTCCTTTGCCATGTCAAACTCGATTTCCATTCGGATTTACTGTAGCAGCAGAAAATAAGGTAAGCAATGTTTTTATGCTACAGCGTAAAAATGGGAGCTGACATCGCATAATGCGGAAAATCGGTCACGCAGCGAAGAAGACCCCACGAAAAGTCCGGCTCATATGTCTCGCTTCTGACACATTCAGGCTACAATTCTGACGTAATCACGAATCATTCCTATTCGTAATCAGAATTTTCCACTTGTGATGCCGCTTCGGCGGCAGTTCCACCTTCAGACCCCTGAGTGATGCCTCTGCACCCGAACCGTCGGGCAAAGCCGCGCTTTGCCCGCTCCGCGCTTGTCACCCCCTGCCGTCTTTCCCTGACCACCCTTGTGCTGAGCCTGCAGGCCGGCGGCGTGTTTGCGCAGGCCGGCGCGAGCCCTGTGCCTGCCGCGCCGGCTGCCGCAGCCGCAGCGGAATTGCCGGCGGTCACGGTGCGCGCGACCAGCGACGATGAAACCGCCACCGGCCCCGTCCATGGCTTTGTGGCGAAGCGCAGCGCCACCGCCACCAAGACCGACACGCCGGTCATGGAGACGCCCCAGTCGATCACCGTCATCACGCGCGACCGCATGGAGGCGCAGGGCGCGCAGAGCGTGCAGCAGGCGATCGGCTATAGCGCCGGGGTCTACGCCGGTCCGTTCGGCAACGACGCGCGCGGTGACTGGGGCCGGTTTCGCGGCACCGAATTCACGCAGTATCGCGATGGCTTGCTGAACCAGGTCGGCTTCTACAACAACGTGCGTCCCGATGTTTATGCACTCGAGCGCATCGATGTGCTGCGCGGGCCGTCGTCGATGCTGTTCGGGCAGGGCGCGGTCGGCGGCATCCTGAACCTGGTCAGCAAGCGTCCGCAGGCGGAAGCGGCGCGCGAGATCGGGGTGCAGTTCGGCAACTACAACCGCAAGCAGGTGCAAGCCGACCTGACTGGGCCGCTCGATGCGGACGGCAAATGGCTGTACCGACTGGTGGCGCTGGCGCGCGACAGCGACACGCAGGTGGACTACGTGCAGGACAACCGCTACCTGATCGCGCCGTCGCTGACCTGGCGGCCGACCCAGGACACCTCGCTGACGCTGCTGGCCAACTTCCAGCGCGACGTGAGCGGGACTTCGGTCGGATTCTTCCCGTGGCGCGGCACGCTGACGCCGAACCCGGGCGGGCAGATTCCCGACCACCTGTTCATCAGTGAACCCGGCTTTGACCGCTACACCGCGGAGCAGCAGTCGGTCGGCTATGAATTCCAGCACAAGTTCAACGACACCGTAACGGTGCGGCAGAACCTGCGCTACTCGCACAGCTCGGTGGACTACCGCAGCATTTATGCCGCCGGCTTCAACGGTGCCGGCCACGGCTGGGTGCCCGGCAGCAATTCGCTGCTGCGCCGCACGGTCTACGTCAGCCAGCCGACGCTGAACTCGTTTGCGGTAGATACCCAGGCGCAGACCAACTTCCGCACCGGCCCGGTCCAGCACACGCTGCTGACCGGCGTGGACTACCAGCACTCGGAAATCACCGGTAACGCCGGCGTGGGCGGTTCCGCCGCGCCGCTCAATGTGTTCAACCCGGTCTACGGCAATTTCACGCTACCGGGCTCGCGCGCCCTGAATCCCGCGACGCAGGCGCAAACCGGCCTGTACGTGCAGGACCAGCTGGCCTGGAACAAATGGCTGCTGATGCTGGGGCTGCGCTATGACTGGTCGCGCGCCGCGCAGGACAACACGCCGTCGGCCAGCCGCGACGACAGCGAGCTGACCAAGCGCGCCGGCCTGATGTACCGCTCGGACATCGGCCTGAACCCGTACGTCAGCTACTCCGAGTCGTTCCAGGGGCTGGCCGGCTTCAACAAGGCCAACCAGGCCTTCAAGCCGCTGCGCGGCTCGCAGTGGGAGGCGGGCATCAAGTACCAGCCGCCGGGCAAGAACGCCACGCTGACCATCGCCGCATTCGATATGCGCGAGAAGAACCGCAAGACCGCCGGCGTGGTCAACGGCATTCCGGATTCGGTGCAGGTGGGCGAGGCGCGCACGCGCGGCATCGAGGTGGAGGCACTGGCTTCGCTGACGAACCGGCTCGACCTGATCGCGACCTACACCTACCTGGATGCGCGCGTGATCGACGGCACCCCGGCCGAGGTCGGCAAGAAGCTGGCGAGCACGCCGTCGAACATGGCATCGCTGTGGGCCAACTATCGCTTCAAGCTGTTCGGGATCCCGGGCTTCGTGGCGGGCGGCGGCCTGCGCTACGTCGGGCCCAGCTATGACGGCAACGACCAGAACCGGGTGGGCGGCGTGACGCTGTACGACGCCATGATCGCCTATGACCACGGCCCGCTGCGGGTCGCGCTGAACGCCAACAACCTGTTCGACAAGCAGTTCCTGACCACCTGCCTCGCGCGCGGCGACTGCTACTTCGGCGCGCGCCGCACGGTGGTGGGCACGGTCACCTATCGCTTCTGAGCCGGACCGGCGCAAAGAATCGAGCCCCCGGCCGGGGTGGTCGGGGGCCCGATCAGCAATCAGACGCCCGTCGGCGTCCAGCAACGAGTGTAGTCGGGAAAATCGCCATGGCAAGGGCAGCGGCGGATCGAGCCTTGCCGCCGCCGCGACCGTCGCGCTAATCCGCGTCGGGAACAGGCGCTCCATGCACTTTGGGCGCGGGCTCGGCCTGCAGGGCATCGGCCGGCAACAGCTTCAGGAAGGTGCGCGCGATCTCGGGTTCCCGGCACGCCAGCCAGTCGTCCCACTGTGCGCGCGGCACGATGACCACCGCGCGCTTCTCGTCGCCCGGCTTGTGGAAGCGCTGCAGCAGCGGGTGCTGCGCCGAGTCGACGGTCAGCATGGTGAAGGACAGCGCCTGGTCCGGCCAGCCGCGCCACAGCCCGGCAATGCCGAAGGCCGGCTCGCCGGGCAGCCACACGCGCCAGCGCACCGGCTTGCCCGGCGCGGCACCGTCCGCGACATTTTCGGGGTACGCAAACTCATAGAACGCCGTGGCCGGTATCAGGCAGAGCTGGCCCTGGCGCCAGTAGCGCGCAAAGGCGGGCCGCTCGCCCACGGTTTCGCTGCGGGCATTGGTGGTGTCGTAACGCCGTGCGCCCGGTGGAATGCGCGCGCGCGGCACCATGCCGAACGCGGCCAGGTCGGCGCTGCGTGCACCGCCGTCATCGGCGCGCACGATCGGCGCCGCATAGTCGGGGTAGGTCTCGGCCTTGTACACGCCCGCGGGTGGCTCCACGCCGAAGATCTCCCGCAGGATGCGGCGCTGGACCGGGGCATAGTTGGTGCACATGCGCTGTCTCCCGAAGGTGATGCCCGTATCGTGTGGGGCCGGCGGCGCCGCGTCAAGCGCGCTTCGGCGCCCCGTGGATCCGCACGGCAGGGATGGCAAAAACCGTCAGCCGCGCTGGCGGAATCGGTTATTGCCGGATCGGCGGGCCGTAGCGCACACTCTTGCGGCAGCCGTGGCGCGGCCAACGCGCACGGCCACCTACTACAAGGCACAAGCCGGATCCAGGAGACCCCATGCGCGACTACGCCCAAGCTTTCGACGGATTTTCCTATGACGACGCCGTGGCCCGGCAACTGCACGGCAGCCTGGCGGCAATGAACGCCTGCGTCGAATGCTGCGACCGGCACGCACAGCCCGGCCGCATTGCGCTGAACTGGGAAGGGCGCAACGGGGACGCGCGCAGTTGGACCTTCGCCGAGTTGCAGGCGCTGTCGGCACAGTTCGCGGGCTTCCTCAAGGCACAGGGCGTGCAGCCGGGCGACCGCGTCGCGGGCCTGCTGCCGCGCAACGCCGAGTTGCTGGTGACGATCCTCGGCACGTGGCGCGCGGGGGCCGTCTACCAGCCGCTGTTTACCGCCTTCGGGCCCAAGGCCATCGAGCATCGCCTCAATGCGTCGGGCGCGAAGGTGGTGGTCACAGACACCACCAACCGGCCCAAGCTGGACGACGTGGCGGGCTGTCCCGCCATCGTCACGGTGACCGGCACCCAGGGGAGCGCGGAGCAACACGCTTTGAGCGCGGGCGATTTCAGTTTCTGGGCCGAACTGGCACGCCAGCCGGCATCGTTCGCGCCGGTGATGCGGCGCGGCGACGACCCCTTCCTGATGATGTTCACCTCCGGCACCACCGGCCCGGCCAAGCCGCTGCTGGTGCCGCTCAAGGCCATTGCGGCGTTTGCCGGCTATATGCGCGACGCGGTCGACCTGCGCGACGACGACGCGTTCTGGAACCTGGCCGACCCGGGCTGGGCCTACGGCCTGTACTACGCCGTCACTGGCCCGCTGTCGCTGGGCCATGCCACCACGTTCTTCGACGGCCCTTTCACCGTCGACAGCACCTGCCGCGTGATCCGCAAATACGGCATCACCAACCTGGCCGGCTCCCCCACGGCCTACCGGCTGCTGATCGCGGCGGGCGAGGCCGTGTCGGGCCCGCTGCGCGGGCAGCTGCGCGCCGTCAGCAGCGCCGGCGAGCCGCTCAACCCGGAAGTGATCCGCTGGTTCGCCAGCGAACTGGGCGTCACCATCCATGACCACTATGGCCAGACCGAGCTGGGCATGGTGCTGTGCAACCACCATGCCCTGGCCCACCCGGTGCGCATGGGCGCGGCCGGCTTTGCCAGCCCCGGGCATCGCGTGGTGGTGGTCGACGACGCGCTGCGCGAACTGTCGCCCGGCCAGCCGGGCACGCTGGCGCTGGACCTGAAGCGCTCGCCGATGTGCTGGTTCGGCGGCTACCACGGCACGCCCACCAGCGCCTTTGCCGGAGATTACTACCTGACCGGCGATTCCGCCGAGCTCAACGACGACGGCAGCATCAGCTTTATCGGCCGCGCCGACGACGTGATCACCACCTCCGGCTACCGGGTGGGGCCGTTCGACGTGGAAAGCGCGCTGATCGAGCACCCGGCGGTGGTCGAGGCCGCGGTGATCGGCAAGCCGGATCCGGAGCGCACGGAGCTGATCAAGGCCTTCGTGGTGCTGGACTCGCAGCACCCGGCCTCGCCCGAACTGGCCGAGACCCTGCGCCTGCACGTGCGCCAGCGCCTGGCCGCCCATGCCTACCCGCGCGAGATCGAGTTCGTCGCCGAACTGCCCAAGACCCCCAGCGGCAAGGTCCAGCGCTTTATCCTGCGCAACCAGGAAGTCGCCCGCGCGCGCGAGGCGGCGGGCGCCTGAGCCCCTGCCGGCACGGATGGGCCAGCCGGTGGCGGCCGGGCCCGCGGCGGACCGCTTCCTATAATGAGGAAGCGGTTGCCGGGGTCCCGGGGGTGAAGGAGGCCGCGGCGCCGCTCCCGCGCGCCTGCAGGCAGGGGCGCGCATCCCTCATCTCCATACCAACCGGCGAGGCGACAACATGCAGAGTAGCGAAGCGGTGCTGACGCAGGCGCGCGCAGCCCTGGCCCATGTGCCCTATCAGGGCCATGTCCTCCATCCCACCATCCAGCTGCGGCTCTCGGACGGGGCGCTGATCCTCGAGGGCGAGGTGGCAGATATCGTCGACAAGACCCGGGCCGCGGCGACGCTGCGGCGCGTGGACGGCGTCACCAGCGTGATTGACCACCTGCGCGTGGCCAACGGCGGCGCGCCGGTCGGCGACGGCGAACTGCGCGACGCGGTGTGCGAGCGCCTGCTCAATGCCGTCGAGTTCCACGATTGCAAGATCTGCGCGCGCATCAAGGGCAAGCCGGAGGCCATGCGCGAACCGGTGAACGAACGCAACGGCTGGATCGAGGTCGCGGTGCAGGACGGCGTGGTGACGCTGTGGGGGCAGGTGATCAGCCTGTCGCACATGCGCCTGGCCGGCGTGCTGGCGTGGTGGTCGCGCGGCTGCCGCTGCGTGGTCAACGAACTGGTGGTGGCGCCCGCCGAGACCGACCGCGACGATGAGATCACCGAGGCGCTGATGCTGGTGCTCGAGACCGATCCCTTCGTCGATGCCGCCCAGGTCAGCGCGCATACCCAGGACCGCGTGGTCACGCTCGAGGGCTGCGTCAACAACGAGCGCACGCGCCGCCAGGCCGAGCGCGATGCGTGGTACGTGCAGGGCGTGGAGGACGTGGTCAACCACATCTCGCTGCGCCCCTGAGCGCGGGCACGGCACCGGCTAGCGGTGCGCGCCGTGCTGCGCGGCGCGCTTTGCAGCGGTATCTTCCATGCGCCAGTAGCGCCGCCGCGCCCGCAGCGCAAAGCGGGCGCGGTAATCCGACATCGACATGCCGGTGGCGCGCTGGAACAGCCGGCGGAACGCCGCGGCGTCGCTGTAGCCGCAGGCCTCGGCAATGGCATGGGTGCCGTGCAGCGTGACCTCGAGCAGCATGCGGGCACGCTCCACGCGCAGCGTATGCAGGTAGTCGAGCGGGGTCATGCCGGTGACCTGGCCGAAATGCCGCAGCAGGGTGCGTTCGCTGACCGCCGCCGCCTGCGCCACCGCGGCCAGCCGGTAGGGCTCGGACACATGGTCGCGCAGCCATTGGATGGCGCGGTAGACCGGGCTGTCGGCGGTGCGGCCGAGCCAGCGTTGCGACACCAGCGCCGGCACGCTGCGCTGGCGCTCGGGCTGGAACAGCATCAGCCGCGACGCCGCCTGCGCCAGGTCAGGGTCGTGCAGGTGGCCCAGCACGCGCAGCATGAATTCCACTTGCAGCGCGGGCGCCACGCACGAAAACACCTGGCCGTGCACGCTCATGGCCGCGTCGCTGGTCAGATCGCAATGCGGGTACTGGCGCGCCATCCAGCTCTGGAACATCCACGGTGCCCCCACGCTGGCGCCATCGAGCAGGCCCAACTGCAGCGGCAGCACCATCCCGGACGCGCACGCGGCGATCCAGCCGCCGGCGCGCGCATGGCGCTCCACCAGGCGCAGCGCCGAGGCGTCGCGCAGCACCAGCTCTCCCAACTGCGGCGCATTGCTGGCCAGCAGCGCGGGAATCACCAGCAGCGTGCGGCTGCCCGGTACCCGTGCGCGCCGCGTCGACGATACCAGTCCCGGCAGCTCGGTGGCCAGCGTGCGGCCGTTGGCGCGGCACAGCTGCCAGCTCAGCGTCGGCGCCGCGCCGGGGCGCTGCAGGCTGGCCACGCCGGCCACCGTGCGCAGCACGTCGAGCGTGGTGAACAGGCTGCCGGGCATGGCTTGTGGCAGCCACAGCAGCCGCACGTGCAGCGGGACGTTCTGTGATGAGGGCGCGATGGGGGCGGTGGCGGCTGGCATGCCTTGAGGCGTTCGAATGGTTGAAGATAGGCCGGATGCCGAACGCCGTGGCGGGATCGGCATCCGGATTGGCGATATTGAACCTCCCCATAGTGACTGGCAAGGACTAGCATCGTGCCGTTGTGCCGCGGCGAACGGCCATGATCGCGGCACCCCCAACAAGACCACACCGAGGAGATTCCATGCCGTTTTCCGTTCGCCACGTTGCCCTTGCCGCTGCCCTGACGCTTGCCGGGGCCGGCATGCCGGCCGTTGCCGCCCAGCCCGATGCCGCGCTGCTGTCCGCGGCGCAGGCCGCACAGCCCAGGGTCGTGCAGTCGCTCAAGGAGATGGTGTCGATCGAATCCGGCAGCGCCAATGCCAAGGGGCTGGCGCAGATGGCCAGCTATACCGAGAAGCGCCTGCAGGCGCTGGGCGCGAAGGTCGAGCGGCTGCCCGTGACCAAGGGCCCGGGCACCATGGTCAAGGCCACCTTCACCGGCACCGGCAAGCGTCGCGTCATGCTGATAGCCCACCTCGACACCGTGTACCCCGACAACACGCTGGCCACGCAGCCGATCCGCGAGGAAGGCAACCGGCTCTATGGCCCCGGCATCGCCGACGACAAGGGCGGCATCGCCGTGATCCTGCATTCGCTCGAGATCCTGAAGCAGCAGGGCTGGCGCGATTACGCGCAGATCACGGTGCTGTTCAACCCGGACGAGGAGGTCGGTTCGGTCGGTTCGGCCGAAACCATTGCCACGCTGGCGGCGCAGCATGACGTGGTGCTGTCGTGCGAGCCCACCGCGGCCAAGGACGTGGTCAAGGCCGAGGCGCTGCTGCTGGGCGCTTCCGGCACCGCCACCGCCACCATGCAGGTCAAGGGCCGTGCCTCCCACGCCGGCGCCGCACCCGAGCGCGGCCGCAACGCGCTGCTGGAGCTGGCGCACCAGCTGCAGCAGACGCGTGACGCGGCCAGCCTGGTGCCGGGCTCGCAACTGAACTGGACCCAGGCCCAGGCCGGCACGGTGCGCAACCAGATCCCGGAAAGCGCCGTGGCCTACGGCGACGTGCGTACCACGGCCGCCGGTGCCGCCGAGAAGCTGAAGGTGGCGCTGCAGGACAAGGTCAAGACCAGCCAGCTGGTGCCGGACACGCACACCACGGTGACGATGGAAGAGGGCCGTCCGCCGTTCGTGGCCGATGCGCGCGGCCGCGCGCTCGCCAAGCGCGCGCAGGAAATCTACGCCGAACTGGATGGCCGCACGCTGGCGCTGGCCGAAGGCACCGGCGGCGCCACCGACGCCAGCTACGCCGCCCGCTCGGGCAAGCCCGCGGTGGTCGAGAGCTTCGGCCTCGCGGGCTTCGGCTACCACGCACGCGACGAGTACATCGAACTGGATTCGATCGTGCCGCGCCTGTACCTGATGACGCGGATCCTGCAGGATATCGGGCGCAACTGAGCCGCCGTAACCGAGCCCGCCCCCGGACTTTCCCCCATCCCGGCAAAGGCCAGCAGCAGGCCTGCTACAGTGTCATGGCCGCCATGCAGGCGGCCATGACAAAAGAGCTTCCGGGGAGACAGCAGATGAATCGCAAAGGCCTGGTCGACGCCGCCATGGCGCTGGAAGACCTGGCGGCCGGCAACACGCCCGCGCCAGCCCAGGTGGCGGCGGGGGCCGCCGCTCTGGAGAAGATCCACGCCGATTTCCCGGCCTGGCGCGACGTAGGCGACGCGTTGTTCGGACTGAAGGCGCTGGCCGGCGGCAGCGGCATGGGTCTTGACGCGAAGGGGCGCCAGCGCGCCGGCCGGCTGGCCGACGTGGTGCGCAGCCTGATCGACCAGATTTGAACGCCCGCGTTCCTACAGCATCGACTCGATCGGCAGGATCGACAGGAACCAGATGCCGAGACGGCGCCACCAGCTGGTGTTCGGCTCGGTATCGTGGCGGATCACTTCGTCGCCGCGCCGTTCCAGCCAGTAGAGCTGGCCGGTCTCGTCCAGCTTGACCTGGTAGGCCGCTTGTGGAACCACGCTGGCGAAGGAGGATTCGATCCGGCCCGCCAGCGCGGGGCTGTCGATGACAAAGCCGAGTTCGGTGTTGAGCATGGCCGAACGCGGATCGAAATTAAACGAGCCCACGAAGACCCGGGTGCCATCGACCGCGAAGGTCTTGGCGTGCAGGCTGGAACCCGAACTGCCGAAGGGGCCGGCGCGCTCCTCCTTCTTGCGCGGCGCGGCCGCGCGCCGCAGTTCGTACAGGTCCACGCCGGCCTCGAGCAGGGCCTTGCGCCGCTTGGCATAGCCGGAATGCACGGCGGCCACGTCGGTGGCCTCCAGGGCATTGGTCAGCACGCGTACCGTAACGCCGCGCCCGGCCATGTCGGTGAAAAAAGAGGTGCCGCCGGTCGAGGGCACGAAGTAGGGCGAGACCAGGTCGAGCTCGCGCTGCGGCTCGCCCAGGATTTCGCGCAGCTGGTGCGCTACCAGCGTGCTGCGCGAGGCTTCGCCCAGCGCCTTGGCGGGGTTGTCGCTGACCATGCGCGTGCTTGCCCACTGGAACTCCAGCGTACCGTCCAGCATGCGCTGCACGTCGGGCAGTTCGCGCACCGCGGCCAGGTAGGCCGCCGCGGCCGGGTTGCGCTCGACTTCGCGCGCGTGCCCGACCAGCGCCTGCAGCTGTTCCACGCTGACCGGCGGCAGCAGCCGGTCCACCGGGTAGGCCGAGGCGCTGGACCAGTAGCGGTCGAAATCCTGCGCCACGTCGCCGGCCGCGGGGCCGACGGCGATCACGTCGAGGTCGGCGAACAGCACGCCGTCGGTCGCGCCGAAGTATTCGTCGCCGACATTGCGCCCGCCGATGATGGTGGCGACGCCATCGGCGGTGAACGACTTGTTGTGCATGCGCCGGTTCAGGCGCCGGAAATCGGTCAGGAAATTGAGCGCCTTGGGGTGGCGGATCACGAACGGGTTGAAGATGCGCACTTCGACCTGCGGGTGCGCGTCCATTGCCGCCAGCAGTTCGTCCATGCCGGCAATGCCGTTGTCGTCGAGCAGCAGGCGCACGCGCACGCCGCGATCGGCGGCCTGATGCAGGGCCTCGAGCAGCAGCGTGCCGGTCAGGTCGTCGCGCCAGATGTAGTACTGCACGTCGAGCGTGCGCTGCGCGGTGCGGGCCAGATGCACCCGCGCGGCAAAGGCGGCGTAGGCGTTCGGCAACGGATGGATGCCGCTCAGCCCCGGGTGCCGCGCGACTTCGCCGGCCAGCGCCTGGCCCAGCGGCGTGGCCTGGGCTTCGGCCGGCGTCAGCGCAGAGGATTCGGTGCGGGGATTCAGCGGCGGCAGCGCGCAGCCGCCGAGCAGGGCGGCGCAGCACAGCATCAGCGAACTGGCGCGCAGGCGGCGGTGGGGGGCGAATGCGGCGTCGGTCGGCAATGGCATTGGGCGTCGGGACGGCCCCGTTGCGGGGCGCCGTGGTTGCGGCAATGGCGCCATGTTGCCATGCCGCGCCGCGGGCGTCGCGGTTCGGGCAGGCGCAAAGCGGCCGCGCCATGCACCAGGCTGGCCCTGGCGTGCGCCATGGCGAAGCACCGCAGGGCAAAAAGGCCGTCGCGTCGTGGGCTACAGCGCTGGCCCGGAACCTGCATAAGCGATGGCAAGAGTAGAAGCGTTCACCAGCCGCGTGCCAGATCGATGCGCACGCGGGCTGGCCGGGAATTGCTCTTGAAGTCCGTGCCCCGCGCCGTTGCGCAGGCTGGCACCGTCGACCTCAGGAGCGCGCGGTCCCGGCGCGCAATGTCGTTGGCGGCCAGGCCTGGGCCGGCGCGGGGCAAGTCCCTGACCCGCTTGCCACGAGGAATGCCATGACCCAGCCAGACCAGGCCTGCCCCCTGGACGAACTCCGCCGCGAAACGCGCATGGGCGCGTTCGGCTCCGAAACCCGCCGGCGCGAGATCCGCCGTATCGACCTGTCCGACTACGCGCGGCGCAAGCCGCAGATTGCCGACGCGCTGTGGCAGGCGTCGGTCGACGTCGGCTTCTTCCAGCTTGCCAACCACGGCATCGACCTTGCCGGCGTGCGCCATGCCTTTGCCATGACCGAGCGCTTCTTTGCGCTGCCCGATGAAGTGAAGGCGCAATACCCGCTGCAGAAGGCCAACAACGCAGGCTGGGAAAGCCGCGCGCAGGTCCGGCCTTCCACCGGCACGCCGGACCAGAAGGAGTCTTACCAGATCACGCGCCAGCACATGGATGGCCTGTGGCCGGGCGAGGACGAACTGGCAGGCTTCCGCGACACCATGCTTGCCTTCGAGGCGCAATGCTGGGAAGTCGGCATGAAGGTGCTGTCATGCTTTGCCGACAAGCTCGGCTTTGCCAGCGACTTTTTCACGCGGGCGCACGATCCGCGCGCGCCGGACTACCAGAGCACGCTGCGGCTGCTGCACTACTACGCGATCCCGCCCGAGCTGCGCAACGGGCTGGGGCTGTGGCGCGCCGGCGCGCATACGGATTTCGACTGCCTGACGCTGCTGTTCCAGCGCCCCGGCCAGGGCGGCCTGCAGGTGTGCCCGGGCAAGGAGATGGCGGCGCAGGCATGGACCCCGATCGAGCCGGACGAAACCGTCATCACTTGCAATATCGGCGACATGCTGATGCGCTGGAGCGATGACCGATTGCCGTCGAATTTCCATCGCGTCCGCAATCCCGCGCCGGGCGAATACATGGGGCCGCGCTACAGCATGGCGTTCTTCTGCCAGGCCAACCGCGGCGCGACCATCGCAGGGCCGGGCGGCAAGTACCCGCCGATCAGCGCAGGGGATTACCTGCGCCAGCGGGTCAATGCGAACTTCAAGGGGTATTGAGAGGGGCGCGGCAGCGCGGCGAGCCGGACCTGCGTGGTCCAGGCCCGCCGCCCGCGCTGCGCTCAGGACGCCGCCACCACGCCGCAGGCAATGCGGCCGCCGGCATTGCCGGTGGGCTGCGTCTTGTAGTCGTCCGGATCCTTGTGCACCACCACCGCGCGGCCGATCACGCTGTTGGCGCCGGTGCCCACCGACAGCGACGGCAGCAGCATGCTGACGCGCACGTTGCCACTGGCGTCAGCGGTGACGTTGTTCATGTCGCCGGCATGGTGGTCCGGCATGGTCATCTGCCCGTGGGGCTTGCCGGTCGGGTTGAAATGCCCGCCCGCGCTCATCGCGTCAGGCGCGGAGCAGTCGCCCTTCTCGTGGACGTGGAAGCCATGGACCGAATTGGGCGGCAGGCCGGTAATCGAGGCGGTCATCATCACGCCGCCGGGCTGCTGCTGGAAGGTGACGGTGCCCGCGGTGTTGGAGCCGCTCTTGGGCTGCAGCGTGGCCGACGCGCGCGCGCCGCTGGTGGCGCCGGTGGCGGACGGCTGGGCCGCGGACGACGAAGACATGCCGGAGCCGGCGCAGCCGGCCAGTGCCAGGGTTGCGGCGATGCACGCCGCCAGGGGGAGAAGCACTTGTTTCATCGGAATCCTCTTCTTGTCGTGATTTCGGAAGAAACAGTATAGGTCGGCGGCCGCTGAACCGATTTCCGGTTTTGTCCTACATGACGCCTGGCACACGCGCCGCTGGCGGATCGCGCCAGCGCAGCTTGGTCGCACAGGTCCGCCACGCGGCTCCGCCACGCAGCTCCGCCATTCAAGCCGCCACGGGCAGCGGCTGCTGTGCCGCACCAAAGTGCGGATGGCGCGAGAACAGCTCCGCAGCCCAGTTCACGAACACCCGCACCTTGGCCGACAGGTGCCGGTTCTGCGGGTACATCGCCGAAATCGGCAGTTCATCGGTCTGCCAGTCGGCCAGGATTTCCACCAGCCTGCCACTGGCCACATAGGGCTCGGCCATCGCGCGCGAGATGCGGGCGATGCCATGGCCTTCCAGCGCGCAGCCAAGGTAGACATCGGCGTCGTTGGTGGAAATGGCGGAGGGCAGCAGCACCTCGCCGCGCTCGGTGCCGCGCGCCAGCGGCCACGGCATTTCCCGGCCGGTGCGGTTGGACAGGAAGTTGACCGCCTTGTGCTGCGCCAGCTCGGCCAGGTCGCGCGGCGTACCGCTGCGCTTCAGGTAGATTGGCGAGGCGTAGAACGCCAGTTGCACATGGCCGATGCGGCGGGCCACCATGGCTTCGTCCAGCGGAATGCCGACGCGCAGCACCACGTCGACACCTTCCTGCAGCAGGTCGATCGGCTTGCCGTTGATGGTCAGCTCCAGCTTCAGGTCCGGATAGGCCTGGAAGAATTCATGCAGGTGCGGCACCAGCACCAGTTGCGCCAGCCCGGCGGTGGTGTCGACCGACAGCGTGCCGCGCGGCGAATTGTTCTGGCGCGTCAGCGACTGCTCGGCCTCCTCGACATCGGCCAGGATGCGCACGCAACGCTCGTAGTACGCGGCGCCGTCGTTGGTCACGCTGATGCGCCGCGTGGTCCGGTGCAGCAGCTTCACGCCGAGGTGGGTCTCCAGGTTCTGGATCAGGCGGGTCAGCGTGGCCTTGGGCAGGTCCATCGATTCGGCGGCACGCGCAAAGCTGCCGACGTCGACGACCCGGGTGAATGCCTGCATTGATACGAGACGGTCCATGATGAGGTTCCGACGATAGATCCGAACGGCGTGCCGCCCGCGCTCGTGGCGCACGCGGCCTGTCTTGTTGTTGTGATGGGGAGTCTGCCGGCTGCTGGCACTTGTTGCGCGCTGGCTGGGCGCGATGCCGGCCTGAATTCAGTCAGGCGTCCGGCGCCGCGGGGAGCTTACCCACGGGCCGGGCGCGCAACGGCCTGGCCAACCGCCGCGCGTGCCGAGAGCGGGAGTGAATCACAAAATCCAAGACCTTGTCATGCGTGGGGATTTCGTTTTGCAGACGGATGACAGGCCGGTTTGCGATTATTCCAATCCCGGAACAGTGCATTGGCGATCTCTCGCTTTATCCCATCCTCGTCAATCACCATAATCCGTTGCATCGCAACACTCAAGCGCATTGTCCATGCCGTGCGCCGACGCCATGTCACAGAAGCCAGGCCAACGCTCCGCAGCCGCCAGCGCCGCCACTGCCCCCGCGGCAGCCGGGCCGGGACAGGCGCGCGTGGCCGAGCACACGGTGACCAGCGACGGCCGCGAGATCCTGGTGCGGGTGTGCTATCCGCCGGGCTACCCGGCACCGGGTATCGACAGCGCCGCGCTGCTGCCGTGGCTGGTGTACCTGCACGCCGGCGGCTTCGTCGACGGCGGCCTGGAACACGCCTGCCACCTGGTGCAGGACCTGGCCACGACGGTGCCCGCAGTGGTGGTTACGCCGGCGTATTCGCTGGCGCCCGACCACCCGTTCCCGGCGGCGCCCGAGGATGCGCACAGCACGGTGCAATGGGTATTGCGCAATGCCCGGCGCCTGAAGGTCGACAAGACCCGCTTTGCGCTGGTGGGCGAGGAAGCCGGCGGCAACCTGGCGATCGCGCTGGCGCAGATGCTGCGCGACCGCGGCACCGCCCAACCGCGCGGTCAGTGGCTGATCCGCCCGGTGACCGACCCGTGCCTGCAGCATGCCTCCTGCGCGGGTTTTGGCGGCGGCACGGTGCCGATGGAAACGCTGCGCCGGCTGGCCGACAACTATCGCGACTACCTGCCGACGCCGGCCGATACGGTGCATCCGTATGCCGCGCCGGCGCTGGCCTCGCGCCTGGCCGGGCTGCCGCCCACGCTGGTGCAGGTGGCCGAACACGACGCGCTGCGTGCCGAAGGCGAAGCCTTCGCCGGGCGCCTGGGCAAGGCCGGTGTGCCGGCCCAAGCCATGATCATGCCCGGCGCCTGCGGCGACGGCGTGGAAGAGGCCCATGACAGTTGTCAGGCATGGGTCGACGAAGGGGCGCGGTTCCTGCGGCGATGTCTGGCCGTGGCCGACGCTACCTCACCTTGACTGAACGCTGCGCTGGCGCCAATGCCAGCCGGCCTGGAGCCAAGCCCGCCGGCTGAGCCGCTCCAGACAACCGCCAGCCGGCTCTGTTTCGGCCAGAGCCAGGACCGCAGCGCGCTGTGATGCGCGCGGTCCCAAGTCCGACCATCAGTTTGACCATGGTTCCGATCCGCCCGCGCGGACCGGCAGGCGGCGTTCGGCCATTTGCTTTTCCGGTTGAAGAAAACCCGATCCAGGAGTTTGAGAAATGCAGCAGCAGAAGCGACGTACCCTGATTGCCCTCGCCATCGTCGTGGTGCTCGGTGCCGGCGTGGCCGGTTCGATCCTGCGCCCTTGGCACAGCGGCGAAGCGCACGCCAACACGCCGCCGCCGGCGCCGGCCATCGAGGTGGCCGCGGTGGTCGGGCAGACCATCACCGAGTGGGATGAATTCTCCGGCCGCCTGGAAGCGGTGGACCGGGTGGAAATCCGCCCGCGTGTCGGCGGCACCATCGATGCCGTGCACTTCCGCGAAGGCGCGCTGGTGAAGAAGGGCGATCCGCTCTTCACCATCGACCCGCGGCCTTATGCCGCGGAGGTGGCACGCGCCGAGGCCGCGCTGGCCGCCGCGCAGGTGCGCGCGGCCCACGCCAAGAGCGAGGGCGAACGCGCTCAGCGCCTGTTGGACGACAACGCGATCTCGCGGCGCGAGTTCGACGAGCGCATCCATGCCGCGCGTGAAACCGGCGCCAACGTGCGCGCCGCGCAGGCACAGCTGGAAACCGCGCGCCTGAACCTGGCCTACACCCGCATCACCGCGCCGGTGTCCGGCCGCGTGTCGCGCGCCGAGATCACGGTGGGCAACCTGGTGGCGCCCGGCGTGGCGACGCCGCCGCTGACCACGGTGGTGTCGGTGTCGCCGATCTACGCGAGCTTCGAGATCGACGAGCAGAGCTACCTGCGCTACACCGCTCCTGGCGCCGGCGGCGGACAGGCCAACCTGCCGGTCTTCCTGGGCCTGGCAAACGAAGACGGCCATCCGCATCAAGGCAAGATCCAGTCGGTCGACAACCGGCTCGATACGCGCAGCGGCACCATCCGCGTGCGCGCGGTGTTCGGCAACGACGACGGTCGCCTGCTGCCGGGCCTGTACGCCAAGGTCAAGATGGGGGGCGGCGCGCCGCATGCGGCGGTGCTGGTCAACGACCGGGCGGTCGGCACCGACCAGGGCAAGAAGTTCGTGCTGGTGGTCGACAAGGCCAACAAGCTGGTCTACCGCGAAGTCGAGCTCGGGCCTAACTATGAAGGCCTGCGCGTGATCCGCAAGGGCCTGAAGCCGGGCGAGAACATCGTCGTCAATGGCCTGCAGCGCGTGCGTCCGGGCGACACGGTGCAGCCCAAGACGGTGGCCATGGCCTACCGCAGCGAACTGGAACCGCGCCCGGCAGCGCCTGACCGCAAGCAGGCCGCGAGCGAGAAGGTCGACGCGGACGCGAAGCCGGTGAGTTGAGCCCGCACACCCAGCGCCCCTAGTTTTGCATCGTCCCCAGGCTATTGATGGTGCCCGCCACGAGCGGGCCGCCAGGGGAGCGCTTTTAGCAGAGACCAACATGAATCTCTCAAAATTCTTTATCGACCGCCCCATCTTCGCGGGGGTGCTGTCGGTGCTGATCTTCCTGATCGGCGCCATCTCGATGTTCAAGCTGCCGATCTCGGAGTACCCGGAAGTGGTGCCGCCGTCGGTGGTGGTGCGCGCGCAGTATCCGGGCGCCAACCCCAAGGTGATCGCCGAAACCGTGGCGTCGCCGCTGGAAGAGCAGATCAACGGCGTCGAGGACATGCTGTACATGTCTTCGCAGTCCAACAGCGACGGCCTGCTCACGCTGACCGTGACCTTCAAGCTGGGCACCGACCCGGACAAGGCACAGCAGCTGGTGCAGAACCGCGTCTCGCAAGCCGAGCCGCGGCTGCCGGAAGACGTGCGGCGGCTTGGCATCACCACGGTCAAGAGTTCGCCCGACCTGACCATGGTGGTCCACCTGGTCTCGCCCAACGACCGCTATGACATGACCTACCTGCGCAACTACGCGGTGATCAACGTCAAGGACCGGCTGGCGCGGCTGCAGGGCGTAGGCCAGGTGCAGCTGTTCGGCTCGGGCGACTACGCCATGCGTGTGTGGCTCAACCCGGAAAAGATGGCCGAGCGCCAGCTGGCCACCGGCGACGTGATCAAGGCCATCCGCGAGCAGAACGTGCAGGTGGCGGCCGGCGTGATCGGCCAGTCGCCGTCGCTGCCGGGCGCCGACCTGCAGCTGTCGGTCAATGCGCAGGGCCGCCTGAGCACGGTGGAAGAGTTCGGCGATATCGTCGTGCGCACCTCCGCCGACGGCGCCGTGACCTACCTGAAGGACGTCGCGCGCATTGAGCTGGGCGCGTCGGAATACGCATTGCGCTCGCTGCTCGACAACAAGCCGGCGGTGGCGATTCCGATCTTCCAGGCGCCGGGTTCCAACGCCATCCAGATCTCGGATGACGTGCGCAAGACCATGGAAGAGCTGAAGCAAAACTTCCCCGACGGCATCGACTACAGCATCGTCTATGACCCCACGCAGTTCGTGCGCCACTCGATCGAGGCGGTGACGCACACGCTGTTCGAGGCGATTGCGCTGGTGGTGCTGGTGGTGATCCTGTTCCTGCAGACCTGGCGCGCGTCGATCATCCCGCTGCTGGCGGTGCCGGTGTCGATCGTCGGTACCTTCGGGCTGATGCATCTGTTCGGCTTCTCGATCAATGCGCTGTCGCTGTTCGGGCTGGTGCTGGCGATCGGCATCGTGGTCGATGACGCGATCGTGGTGGTGGAGAACGTCGAGCGCAACATCGAGGAAGGGCTGACGCCGAAGGAGGCCACCTACAAGGCCATGCGCGAGGTCAGCGGCCCCATCATCGCCATCGCGCTGACGCTGATCGCCGTGTTCGTGCCGCTGGCCTTCATGACCGGCCTGACCGGGCAGTTCTACAAGCAGTTCGCGCTGACCATCTCGATCTCGACCATCATCTCCGCGTTCAACTCGCTGACGCTGTCGCCGGCGCTGTCGGCGCTGCTGCTCAAGAGCCACGACGCGCCCAAGGACTGGCTGTCGCGCTGGATGGACCGCGTCTTCGGCGGCTTCTTCAAGCGCTTCAACAAGTTCTTCGGCCGCAGCGCCGAGAGCTACGGCCGCGGCGTGAAGGGCGTGATCCGCCGCAAGGGTTCGGTGTTCGGCGTGTACGCGGTGATGCTGGCACTGACCTGGGGCGTGTTCCAGCTGGTGCCCAAGGGCTTCGTGCCGGCGCAGGACAAGCAGTACCTGGTCGGTTTTGCCAAGCTGCCTGACGGCGCCACGCTGGACCGCACCGAAGACGTGATCCGCAAGATGAGCGACATCGCGCTCAAGCATCCGGGCGTGGAATCGGCGGTGGCCTTCCCGGGCCTGTCGATCAACGGCTTCACCAACAGCCCGAGCGCCGGCATCGTGTTCGCCACGCTCAAGCCGTTCGAGGACCGCAAGAGCGCCGAGCTGGGTGGCGCGGCCATCGCGGCCGAGCTGAACCAGAAGTACGCGGCGATCCAGGACGCCTTCATCGCGGTGTTCCCGCCGCCGCCCGTGCAGGGCCTGGGCACCATCGGCGGCTTCAAGCTGATGATCGAGGACCGTGCCGCGCTGGGCTATGACGCGCTGTTCGAGGCCACCAACGCGTTCGCCAACAAGGCGCGCGCCACGCCCGAGCTGACCGGCATCTTCAGCAACTACCAGGTCAACGTGCCGCAGCTCGACGTCAGGCTGGACCGCGTCAAGGCCAAGCAGCTGGGCGTGCCGGTGACGGATGTGTTCGACACGCTGCAGACCTACCTGGGCTCGGCGTACGTCAATGACTTCAACAAGTTCGGCCGGACCTACCAGGTCAAGGTGCAGGCCGACGCGCCGTTCCGCGCCCATGCCGAGGACATCCTGCAGCTGAAGACGCGCAACGCGGCCGGCGACATGGTGCCGCTGTCGTCGCTGGTGCAGGTCAGGCAGGGTTTCGGTCCGGACAGCGTGGTGCGCTACAACGGCTTTACCGCCGCCGACATGAACGGCGGGCCCGCGCCCGGGTTCTCGTCGGGCCAGGCGCAGGCCGCCGCCGAGCGCATCGCCGCGGAAACGCTGCCCAAGGGCATCAAGTTCGAATGGACCGAGCTGACCTACCAGGACATCCTGGCCGGCAATGCCGGGATCTGGATCTTCCCGCTGTGCGTGCTGCTGGTGTTCCTGGTGCTGGCTGCTCAGTACGAGAGCCTGACGCTGCCGCTGGCGGTGATCCTGATCGTGCCGATGAGCCTGCTGGCGGCAATGACCGGGGTGTGGCTGACGCAGGGCGACAACAACATCTTCACGCAGATCGGTTTCATCGTGCTGGTGGGCTTGTCAGCGAAGAACGCGATCCTGATCGTCGAGTTTGCGCGCGAGCTGGAGCATCACGGCCGCACCGTGGTGCAGGCCGCGATCGAAGCCAGCCGCCTGCGCCTGCGCCCGATCCTGATGACGTCGTTCGCGTTCATCATGGGCGTAGTGCCGCTGGTGGTCTCCACCGGCGCCGGCGCCGAGATGCGCCATGCGATGGGCGTGGCGGTGTTCGCCGGCATGCTTGGCGTGACCTTCTTCGGGCTGTTCCTGACGCCGGTGTTCTACGTGGCGCTGCGGCTGCTGGCCACGCGTGGCCAGCGCCGCGCGGCGACGCAGGAGCAGGGCTCCGCCCGCCTGACCGCATCGGCTGAATAATGGTGATCAACATGAATGCCCCTGCAATGTCGACAACAAACTACTGGTTGCCGAAACTGGCGACGCTGGCCGCCGCGCTGATCCTGGCCGGCTGCTCGCTCGCACCGACCTACAAGGTGCCGGAGACGGCCACCGTGCCGGCCTTCAAGGAAGCCGAGGCGGCCCAGGCCGAAGGCGCGCAATGGAAGACCGCGACGCCGGCCGAGGGCCAGCATCGCGGCGAATGGTGGAAGATCTTCGGCGACGCCGAACTGGACCGCCTGATCGCCGCTGCGGGCGAATCCAACCAGGATCTCGCCATCGCCGCGGCCCGCCTGAGGCAGGCGCGCGCCTTTACCGGCGCGACCGAGGCGGACCTCTATCCTCAGCTGAGCGTGGGGCTGGACCCGACCCGCTCGCAGCCGTCGGCGGCGTCGCAAGGCCTGCCCGACGGCACCCGCGTGCCGCCGCAGACGGTGCTGAAGGCGCGCGCCTTCGCCAGCTATGAGCTGGACCTGTTCGGCCGCGTCGCGTCCAGCGTCAATGCCGCCCGCGCCGAAGGCGAGGCCGCCGAAGACCTGTACCGCTCGGTGCAGCTGGCGCTGCAGGCCGACGTGGCGCAGGCGTATTTCGCGCTGCGCACGCTGGACAGCGAGCGCGAGCTGCTCAACGCCACCATCAGGCTGCGCGAGGATGCGCTGTCGCTGCTGAAGAAGCGCTATGACGCCGGGGAAACCACCGACCTCGATCCCGCCCGCGCCGAAGCCGAACTCGGCACCGCGCGCGCGGACCTGGCCGGCATCGAGCGTCGCCGCGCCAACCAGGAGCATGCGCTGGCGGTGCTGACCGGGGTGCCGCCGGCGGCGTTCTCGCTGCCGTCCAGGCCGTTCGATGCCGCGCCGGTGGCGATCCCGGCCGGGCTGCCGTCCGAGCTGCTGGAGCGGCGCCCGGATATCGCCGCGGCGGAGCGCCAGATGGCGGCGGCCAACGCACGCATCGGCGTGGCCAAGGCGGCGTTTTTCCCGCGCATCACGCTGACCGGGTTGTTCGGCTTTGAATCGGCCGACCTGTCCAACCTGTTCAAGTGGTCCTCGCGCACCTGGATGCTGGGCCCGCTGATCGGCTCCAGCATCGCGCAGACCGTGTTCGACGGGGGCCGCAACAGCGCCAACCTGGCCGGTGCCCGCGCCGCGCACGAGGAAACGGTGGCAAGCTATCGCCAGACCGTGCTGGTCGCCTTCCGCGAGGTGGAAGACAGCCTCGCGGACGTGCGCTGGCTCAGCCAGCAGGCCGGCGCGCTGGACAGCGCACTCGGCGGCGCCAGGCGTGCGGCGCGGATTTCGCGCAGCCGCTATGACGCGGGCGCGGTCGACTACCTGACGGTGATCGATGCCGACCGTACCGTGCTGCAGTCGCAGCGCGAGGCCAACCAGGTTGCCGGGCTGCGCGCGGCCGCCACGGTATCGCTGGTGCGCCGTCTGGGCGGCGGCTGGGGCCCGCTGCCGGCAACGGTGGCCACGGCGCCGGCGCCTGCCGCCGAGGGCGCCGCCACCCCGGTGGCGCGCTAAGCCACGCACGGGACTGGCGCGATGCCGGGCAGTCACTACACTGTAAGCATCGCGCCATGCGCAAGGGATGCACGGGTGCGTCCCGGTTGCGTCCGGTCCCGCCATGCTTGTCCGACACAGGAAACTGCTCTGGGGGTTCGTCTTTGCCGCGCTCACCGTGGGCGCGCTGGTGGCGCCGCTGCCGGGGCTGGAGCGCACCGCCATCCATGACGAGGTGGTGATCGCGCGCCCGCCTGCGCAGGTCTTCGACTATGTCGCGACGCCGCGGCACTGGCCCGCCTGGCATCCGGCCTCGCTCGGCGTGGCGGGCGCCACCGATCATCCGCTCGAGCGCGGCGAACGCGTCGCCGAGACCTTCATGCTGGCGCGGCGCGGAGGCGTGGTGGTCTGGACCGTGATCGAAAGCCAGCGGCCGCGCACGTGGTCGATCGAAGGCGTGGCCGACGGGCGCCGCGTCGGCACCATCACCTACCGGCTGACGCCCGCCATCAACGCCTCGCTGACGCCGACGGCGGAGCGCACGCGCTTCGAGCGCGTATTCCACTACCGCTCGCCGACGCTGCTGTTTGCGCTGATCAATCACCTGATGCTGCGTGATCAGTTGCAGGCCGAGTCCACCGAAGCCGTGCGGCGGCTCAAGGCGTTGCTCGAGACCGAGCCGCCGCCATCGCAGCGCGGCGCCTTGCGCGCGGCACCGATCCGGCCTAAGTTGGAGCCATTGCGCATTGCGTCCAGGGAGGCCCGTATGCCGTTCCAGTTGCAATCGACCGCATTTGCCCCGGGCGGCGCGATCCCCGCACAGCACACCTGCGAAGGCGCCGATATTTCTCCGCCGCTGGCCTGGAGCGGGCTGCCGGCCGGCACGGCTAGCCTGGCGCTGATCGTCGACGACCCGGACGCGCCCGACCCTGCCGCCCCTAAGATGACCTGGGTCCACTGGGTGCTCTACAACCTGCCGGCAAACGCCGCCGCGCTTCCCGCCGACATCGCCACTGCCGGGCTGCCGGCCGGCACGCGCGACGGGCTCAACGACTGGCACCGCACAGGCTACGGCGGCCCGTGTCCGCCGATCGGGCGGCACCGCTATGTCTTCAAGCTCTACGCGCTGGATGTGGCGCTGCCGGACATTGGCCAGCCGGACAAGCCAGCCCTGGAGCGGGCGATGCAAGGCCACATCCTGGCCAAGGCGGAACTGATCGGCACTTACCAGAAGTCGAAACGGTAGCCGGGCACGCGCACGGCTCGCCGAGCCCTTGCGTTTGCCGATATTGCACAATACCGGCTTTGCAGATCTTGCATCGACCGGAGATACCGCATGGCAAAGCAGGGCGCACTGGGCCTCAGGAGCATTGCGTTGTTCGAGGCCGCCAAGGGGCTGCTGGTGATCGTGGCCGGACTGGGCCTGGCCGCACTGCTGCATCGCGATGCCCAGGCCCTGGCCGAAGCCATCATCCAGCGCTGGCATGTCAATCCGGCCAGCCGCTATCCCACCATCTTCCTGTCATTGCTCGAGCATCCCGACAATGCGCGCCTGTGGGCCATCGGCGGATCCGCCGCGGTCTATGCGCTGATGCGCTTTGCCGAAGCCTACGGGCTGTGGCGCGGGCTGGCGTGGGGCAACTGGCTCGGCGTTTGGTCGGGCGGCATCTACATCCCGCTGGAACTGTACGAGGCGCTGGTCCACCCCAGCTGGCTGCATGGCGCGCTGGCCGCGGCCAACCTGCTGGTGGTGCTCTACCTGGCGCGCGGGCTGCTGGCGAAATCGACTACCAGGGGGTCGTGATCGGAAGACCGGTACGGGTCGGGCGCATAGAAGGCCGGCGCGGCGCCGGAGCCCGGGGCCGTGGCATAGGAGAAGGCCGCAGGCTCGTCGGCATTGATATGCCACGCATGCAAGGCCACCACATGCGCGGCGGCCAAGGGGTCGGCGAGCACATGGTCAAGGTAGCCAGCCTGCGCGGCGTAGACGTAGCTGTAGGCGTGCGGGCCGGCAAAGCGCGCGACCAGGTCGGCGTAGCCGTGTTGCGCCAGCAGGCGTATCGGGTCCTCCATCGCATAGCTGTTCAGGTCGCCGATCACCAGCACGCCGGCGTCGGCGATGCCGGTCGGCGCGGTGCCCAGCCAGCGCGCAAGGGTCTCGGCGGCCTGCACGCGCGCGGGATTCCAGCAGCCCTGGCCGTCGCGCTGGTCGGCTTGCGCGCCGGCGGCCTCGATGCAGTTCTTGGACTTGAAATGATTGACCACCACCGTCACCGGTGCGCCACCCGTAGCTGCACGGAAGGTGGCCGCGAGCGGCTGGCGGCTGCGCTCGCCCAGCCATGTGGTGGCCACCCGGCCGGCGGGCAGCGCGGTGCGGGCGTTGTACAGCAGCCCGACCGCGATGGCGTCGGTGCCGAGCGCGGGGGTGCCGGGATTCGCCACGCGCCAGTCCGGCCCCAGCATCGCGGCCAACTGGCGGATCGCGCTGGTCGGGCCATAGCCATTGTTCTGGACTTCCATCAGGCCGATCACGTCGGCGTCCAGGCCGCGTAGCGCGGCCACCAGCTTGGCCTGTTGCCGTGCCAGCGCCGCAGTGTCCGGCGCGCCGCGGTTGTCGGGCGCATCCAGGCCACCGCCGTGGCCATCGCCATTGAAGTAGTTCTGCAGGTTGAAGGCCGCCACGCGCAGCGCGGTGGCGGGATGCCGCGGCGGTGCCGCGGGGCGCGGGTTGGCGTGCTGGTAGGCCGGTGCGCCGGCACCGCGTACCGGCTGCAGCCGCCATTGTCCGTGGCGCCGCTCCAGTACGCCCTGCACGCCGGTGACGGTATCGCCGGCGCGTACCGGATGCGCTGGCGAGAGTCGCGGGGGCGGGTAGGGCACCACGGCAGGAAACTGGCGTGTCGAGCCATCGTCGAGCAACAAGCGGTTGCGTGCGTTGGCCGCCGTGGCTTGCCGCGCAGCCGGCCCCGGCAGTGCCTGTTGCGTGGGCGCGATGGGGCGCCCGTGGCTCAGCACCAAGGTGCCATAACGGCCGAGTTCGTGGACATCGCTGACGGTCAGTGTCTGCGGCAGCCGTACCAGCATGCCCTCCATGGCCGCCAAGTCGGATTCGCCGGCAAGCGGCAGCGTCAGCGTTTGCGGCGTGACGGACAGCCCCCGTGCGCAAACGACTGGCGAGCCTGACAGCACCAGTTGCGTTTGTCCGAATTTTTCTTCGATCTTTCCGGACACGCGCACCATGTCGCCGACATCGGCCCGGGCGCGCGGTGCGTAGACAAAGAGCCCTTCCGAAAGACCGGGTCGACGCAGGCGCTGCGCATCCGCTGTCTGCAGGAAGAAGCCGCGCAGGCCGCCGTCGCCGCTGAAGTCCGCCGTGACGATGGCCTGGACTTCGACCGTGCGGCCTGCAAGCGGCGAGACCTGGCCGGTGCTGCGGATATCGGCAAGCGCGGTCGCGGGGCTGCCGCATGGCTGCATTGCAGCATCCGCGCCGGACGGATACCCCATCAGGCAAGCCAGGGACAGGGCGGACAGCGCAATGCTGCATTCAGGCCGGGGCAGACGCATGGCGGTTTCGGCAGGTGTTGGCGAGGTGGACGATGCTAACCCCCGCTTGTAACGGAATGCTTGCCGCGGGCATGTGACGCCGCGATCGTGCTAAGGTAGTAGAGACCCGCCGGTACCCGACCGGCGCCGGCATCCACCTCATCGCCACGACGACATGATCAAGGAAATCGCGCAAATCACCATCAAGCCCGGCATGGACAAGCAGTTCGAGCAAGGCGTAAGCCAGGCCACGCCGCTGTTCCTGCGCTCGCACGGCTGCCACGGGGTGCAGCTGTTCCGCTCGATCGAGCAGCCGGAACAGTACACGCTGGTGGTGGACTGGGAAACCGTCGACGACCATATGGTCCTGTTCCGTGAATCGCCCGAGTTCCAGCAATGGCGCGGGCTGGTGGCGGAAACCTTCGCCGCGCCGCCCAACGTGCACCACGTGTCCAAGGTCCTGTAAGCCGTGCCATGAACACCCGCCCCGAACGCCCCCGCCATTTCTCGATGCTGCGCGAACTGCAGCTGGCCGATGTCTTTACGCTCGGCAACGCGGCCTGCGGCATGGGGTCGGTGTTCTTCGCGATGTTTTACGTGGCCGACCAGCAACTGTCGCATTTCTATACGGCCGCGGCGCTTGCGCCGCTGGCCTTTATTTTTGACGTGCTGGATGGCCGCATCGCGCGCTGGCGCCACGCGCATTCGGCATTGGGACGCGAGCTGGACTCACTGGCCGACGTGATCTCGTTCGGCGTCGGCCCCGCCACGCTGGCCTTTGCCGCCGGCATGCGCGGCGGCTGGGACCTGGCGGTGCTGATTTACTTTGTCTGCTGCGGCGTCAGCCGGCTGGCGCGCTTCAACGTCACCGCCGAATCGCTGGCGGCCGGCAGCGACAGCGGCAAGGTGGCGTACTTCGAAGGCACGCCCATCCCCACCAGCGTGCTGCTGACCGCCGTGCTGGCGTGGTGCGCCTCGCAGGGGCTGCTGGGTGCCGAACTGCCTGGCGGTGCGTGGGTGCTTGGTCCCGCCGTGCTGCATCCGCTGGTGCTGCTGTTCGCGCTGTCTGGCACGCTGATGGTCAGCAAGACCTTGCGCATACCGAAATTCTGAGTGGCCGGCGCCGCGGCGCCGGCGTTCTCTCGCTTCGACGCAGTCTCGCATTGCAGGCGCCGCTCAGGCGCGTGCGGCCTCCGTTGCCGTCACCGCACGCTGGCGGCTGACCATCAGCGCCATCAATGCCGCCACCAGGCAGGCCGCCCCTGCCGCGTACAGCGCCGGCGTATAAGTCAGCAGCAGCGTGCGGCTCAGGCCCGCGCCGAACGCCGCCACCGCCGCGCCGATCTGGTGCGCAGCGAAAATCCAGCCGAACACCATCGGCGCGCGCTCGCGCCCGAACGCCGTGGCCGCCAGCTTGACCGTCGGCGGCACCGTGGCGATCCAGTCGAGACCGTAGAACATCGCAAAGATCGACAGCCCGTACAGCGTGAAGGTGGAGTGCGGCAGCCAGAACAGCGACAGGCCGCGCAGCGCGTAGTACCAGAACAGCAGCTTGCGGCTGTCGTAGCGGTCGGAGAGCCAGCCCGACAGGATGGTGCCAACAAAGTCGAACGCGCCCATCATGGCCAGTGCCGACGCCGCCGGCACCGGGCCCATGCCGAAGTCGCCGCACAGTGCGATGAAATGCGTCTGGATCAGGCCGTTGGTGCTCAGGCCGCAGATGAAGAACGTGCCCGCCAGCACCCAGAACGCCTGGGTACGCGACGCGTCGCGCAGCACACGGAACGGGCCGCTCAGCGCGAACGGCGTAGCAGGCTGGGGTGCGGGCGGCACGGGCGCGCTGGCCGGCACTTCGCCGAATGCCGCCAGGCCCACGTCGGCGGGCCGGCTGCGCATCAGCCCGAAAACCAGCAGCGCCAGCGCCGCGCACGCAACCAGCACCGGCAGCACGGCTACGCGCCAGCCCATATGCTCGATCAGCCAGGCCGCCACCGGCAGGAATGCAAGCTGCCCGGTGGCCGCGCTGGCGGTCAGGATGCCCATCACCAGGCCGCGCCGCGCGCTGAACCAGCGGTTGGCAACGATGGCCGCCAGCACCAGCGCCGTCAGTCCAGAGCCGACGCCCAGCATCAGACCCCATGCCACAAAGAGCTGCCACAACTCGGTCGACACCGTGGCCAGCGCCATGCCGCCGGCAATCAGCGCCAGCGCTGCGCAGACCACGTTGCGCACGCCGAAGCGATCCATCAGCAGCGCCGAGAAGGGCGCCATCAGCCCGAACAGGGCAAAGCGGAACGCCAGGATCGAAGAGATCTGGTCGGTGTTCCAGCCCATCTCCCGGCTCAGCGGCTGCAGGAAGGCCCCGGGCAGGCCAAGCGCGGCCGAAGTGGTGAGCATCACCAGGAAGGTCAGGGCGGCGATCAGCCACGCGTAGTGGATGCCGCGCCGGTCGAGCCGGCGGGAAAGGGCGTGGGCGAACATGGGGCTCTCGAGGTCTCGGTTTCGGTGCGGGTCGGAAAGGGCAAAGGAAGGGCATCCCGCTGCGTTCGGCCGCGGGTTGTCGGTCAGTCTTCAAAAAAAGCTGGGGGTACTAGGCGGTGCTGTCCAGCAGGTGGGCCCGCACCGCGTTCAGCATCTCGTCGGAGAGCGGATCGCCTTCGGTGGCGCGCGCGAGTGTGAGGGCGCCGACCAGCAACGCCATGCGCACCAGCGCCTGGTCGTGGCGTTCCTGCGGATCGTCGGACGCCACGGTCTGCGCCATGCCATCGATCATGGTTCGCAGCCCTTCCGCATAGGCCTGGCGCACCGGTTTGCCGGCGGGCTCGCGGGCGACATCGACAGCCAGCGCGGCGGCCGCGCAGCCGACGCCGGGATTGGCGCAATGCGCGGTGGTCAGGTAGGGCTCGACCAGGTTGGCGAGCATGGCCTTGCGGTCGCCGCCGGCGCGCGCGAGGCGGCGCTCCCAGCGCGCGGTCGACTCCTCGAACGCGCGCTTGCAGGCCTGCGCAGCGAGCGCGTCCTTCGAGGCAAAGTGGCCGTAGAAGCCGCCATGGGTCAGGCCGGCGCCGGCCATCAGCTCCGCCACGCTGACCCCGTTCAGGCCGCGCTCGCGGAACAGCCGCGACGACGCTTGTTCGATCGCCTCGCGATTCTTGTCGGTTTGCTCGCGTGATGCGCGTGCCATCTTTAGACCTCGCTGGGAAGTGGGCTTTCGCAAAGCTTAGATGATGCGCATCATTTATTCAATAGATGTTGAGCATCATCTAATCTGTCTTGTTCGAAGGTAATGTGCATACATATGAATGCGTCTTCAGCAAGGTGAAGGGTTTTCCCGTATCGTCTTGCCTGATGATCGCCTCGGCCCGCAGTGCGCCTCCGCACCGCCGAAACCGGCCTGGCGGCAACCGGTAAAGACAGTGTCCAGCACAGCCCCCCTCCAGACCGCCTCCGCGGCCGACGCCATGACCTCGCGCGAGCGGCGCGGCATGGCCGCCATCCTGATTGCCGTCGCCCTTGCCACCCTCGATACCGCCATCGCCAATACCGCGTTGCCATCGATTGCCGCGGACCTGCGCGCCACCCCGGCAGCCTCGGTGTGGGTGATCAACGCCTACCAGCTGGCGATGGTGGCAACGCTGCTGCCGTTCGCGGCTCTCGGCGGCGTGGTCGGCCACCGGCGCATCTACCTGGGCGGCGTGCTGCTGTTCACGGCCGCATCGGTGGTGTGCGCGCTGGCGTGGTCGCTGCCGACGCTGGCGGCGGCGCGGGTGCTGCAAGGCATCGGCGCGGCGGCCATCATGAGCGTCAACACGGCGCTGATCAGCGCGATCTTTCCCACGCACCGGCTGGGCCGCGGGCTGGGGCTGAATGCGCTGGTGGTCGGCGTTTCGTTCGCGGTGGGGCCGACGGTGGCGTCGGTGATCCTGTCGTTCGGCACATGGCCGTGGCTGTTCGCCGTCAACCTTCCGATCGGCCTGCTGGCGCTGGCGATCGGGCGCGGTTCGCTGCCGCAGACGGCACGCAGCACGCATGGTTTCGACCGCGTGGCAGCGGTGCTCAGCGTGATTGCCTTTGCCGCGCTGGTCCTCGCGCTGGGCGAGGGCGGGCAGCGCGCGCCGCTGCACTTGTCGCTGGCCGCGGCCGGCGTCTTCGTAGTGGCGTTCGGGCTGCTGCTGTGGCGCGAGCGCGGCCATCCGGCGCCGATGCTGCCGGTGGACCTGTTCCGGCGGCCGATGTTCGCGCTGTCGACGCTGACCGCGGTGTGTTCGTTCGCGGCGCAGGGCCTGGCCTTTGTGTCGCTGCCGTTCTACTTCCAGCACGTGCTGGGCCGAGGGCAGGTGGAGACCGGCTTCCTGCTGACGCCATGGTCCGTGGTGGTGGCGCTGATCGGGCCGCTGGCCGGGCGCCTGTCCGACCGCTATCCGCCCGCCGTGCTCGGCGGCGTGGGCCTGGCCGTGCTCAGTGCCGGCATGCTGTCGCTGGCGCTGCTGCCAGCCAACCCCAGCGCGTTAGATATCGGCATCCGCATGTGCCTGTGCGGCGCCGGGTTTGGCTTCTTCCAGTCGCCCAATCTCAAGGCCTTGATGACCAGCGCCCCGCGCGAGCGCAGTGGCGGCGCCAGCGGCGTGGTGGCCACGGCCCGGCTGCTGGGGCAGGCCACGGGCGCGGCACTGGTGGCATTGTGCTTCGGCATCGGCGGCGACCACGGGCCGGGCCTGGCGCTGGCATTGGGCGCGGCGTTCGCTGGCGCCGGTGCCGTGGCCAGTTGGATGCGGCTGGCCGCTGACACGCCACGATCATAGCGGCGGAGGCCGCCGTTCGCTCCTTCAGTTCAGGCGCGTGATCCGGTTCGGTGTGCCGGGACTGACCGGGGATTTCGCCCTGAAATAAGCTTCGAAGACATCGATATCCACGGGGCCGGCCTGCTGGTTCGTGCCCTGCTTCAGTACTGTGAAGTTGTCGCCGCCGGAGGCCATGAAGTTGTTCACCGTGACTCGGTAGGTCTTGGCTGGGTCGATGGCGACGCCGTTGAGCCGCAGCGATGCCGGGTCGACGCGATTGCCCTGTCCCGCGGCGGCGCCTGCCGGCTTGCTCGCGTCCCAGGTATAGCTAAAGCCGCTGGAAACCTGCAGCACGCGACCGCCTGCAGGTTGCGGCGCTTCCCATTGCTGTTCCAGCAGGCGCAGGATCTGCGCGCCGGTCAGGTCCATCGTCACCATGCTGTTGCCGAAAGGCATGACGGCATAGAGCTGCCCGAACGTGGTCTGGCCATTGGTGGCGGCGTCGTACGTCAGGTTCTGGCGCAGCCCGCCCGGATTGGTGAAGGCGATCACCGCCGGCCCGAACGACGCATCCGACGTGCCGGCCAGGTAGGCGTCCGCCACCAGGTCGCCCAGTGCCGACTCGCCCGCCGCAGTCTGGGTGCGATCGATACTCGCGGTAATCGCGCCCACCACCGCGTTCTTGATCGGCGCGGTCAGTTCCACGTAACGGCTGACCATGGCGTCGACCGCGCTGTCCTTCGGCAGCGCCGTATAGCCGGCAGGCAGCGGGATCGGCTTGCCCTGGCTGTCCTTGATCACCAGATCGTTGACCGCCACGCGGTTGTTCGCCAGCTTGGAGGAGACCCGGCGCGTGGCCGGATCGATGGTGATATCGATTTCCGTGGCCAGCCGGCCGTAGAAGCCCGTCTGCGTCAGCAGCTTGCCGTCCGGTCGGGTGCAGACATATTCCTGATGGGTGTGGCCGCTGATCACGATATCCACGGCGGGATCGAGCTTGTCGACGATCGACACGATGGCACCGTTCAGTCCCGGGCAGCTCTTGTCATTCACCGTGCCCGCCGTGGTCGATCCGCCTTCATGCAGCAACACCACGATCGCATTGACGTTCTGCTGGCGCAGTTCCGGAATCAGCCTGTTGACCGTATCCGCCTCGGACTCGAACGTCAGGCCCGCCGTGCCCGCGGGTGTCACCACCGACGGCGTGTCCTTCAGCGTCATGCCGATAAACGCCACCTTGGCCCAGTCGAAGGTCTTGATCTGGTATGCCGGCAGCAGCGGCTTGCCGGTCGCCTGGTCGATGACATTGGCGGCCAGGTACTTGAACTTCGCCCCGGCGTAGGCGCCGTTGGTCATGCACGTATCCACGCCGACAATGCCGCGCCGGCCGTCGGCCGACCGCGGAAAGCAGCCCCCGTTCTGCAGCCGCAGCAGCTCATCGCGGCCCTTGTCGAACTCATGATTGCCCACCGACGAGATCTCCAGCCCCATCTGGCCCAGCACATCGATGGCCGGCTCCTCATGGAACGCCCCGGAAACCAGCGGCGAAGCGCCGACCATGTCGCCGGCAGCCACCACCACGTTGTTCGGATTCTTCGCCTTCAGGGTCTGGATCAGCGCGGCCAGGTACGCGGCACCGCCCGCCGACACCCGAGTACCAGCCGGGTTGGCGGCATCCTGCACCATCACGCTACCGCCCGGCGCTTCCAGATTGCCGTGGAAATCATTAAGACCGATGATCTTGACCGATACCGGAGCATCTGCGACCGGAGCGGGGCTTGACGGCGCCGAAGCGCCCTCATCATTCCCGGAACCGCAGGCGGCAACGATGCCTGCAAGAGCGAGCGCACCCAGGCTCGCGACGAGATACCGTTTGCGTGTCATGTGGCCATTCCTTTGGGAAGCGGCTGCAGGCAGCCACTCTATGGGCCCATCGTGACTCCTTCATGACGCGGGGATGTCATGCCATGGCGCTAACCTGAAGCGCCATCAAACGCCATGCACCGAATGCCAATGCATCCCAACCCGATTGCCTGCGCACTGGCCGTGTGCGCGGGCATTGCCCAAGCCGCCACTACCGAACTGCCGCCAGCCGTGGCGCAGGCAAGCCGGCATGCCATGGCGGCTTGCCAGGAGTACATGCATGACGACGCCGACGAATACCGCTCCTGCATCGACGCCATCGCCCGCGAGATTCCGCGCGGCCGTCAGGATACGACGGCGCGGTTGCTCGGGCATTACTACTATGCGTGGGTCGGGGCCAATAGTTCGGCGCGTTTGTCGCTGCCGGGGGCCGAGGCGGCGGCGCGGGTCTATCTGCGGGAATTTCGGGCGCTGCAGCGCAAGCTGGGGGTGGATGACAAGACGCTGTGCAAGGCGGTGGAGGGGGATTGTGGGCAGAGGGTGGGGGTGATTGAGAAGATGGAGCGGGAGAGGGGGCGGTGAAATGCTCGAGGAATGGCTGCGCGCGATAGTTGCACGCGGATCATTCGCTGTACGCGCGAAGCAAGTCGCGTATCTCTTCCTTGGTCAATTGGCCCGAGCCGAGCACAGCTGAAAAATCAGCCTTCCCTAGTGGACAGCGCGTGAGCAGCGCATGCAGGCTATCCTGATCGAAGGGGCGTTGCAGTGAGCGGGACTAGCCAGAGTTTTTCCGTTGTCCGGCTTCACAACGCATGTGATAGGTTTGGTCCTCGGCACCTTGAGTCGATATGGGTGCCGGATCGATAAAGAACCACGTTGTATCCATTGCCTCGGTGACAGGCGACCCCTGGGCCACCGCTTCATACGCTTCGGCCATTTCGTCATCGAATCCGGCAAAGGGATTATCTGTCTCCAGTCCGATGATACGATAGGCCGGCTGCATTGGCTGGCCGTGTACGCCGAAGGCCAAACTGAAATCTTTCACGCCATCGAGCCATTGCTTGGGCACCCAAACTCCGCTTCGAGGGCATGCATGTCCTGGGGCGGTGGTCAAAATTTGGTCGATGGTGTGGCGAGGATAAACGGAGGGTTTAGGAAGGAGACCTTGCCTGTTTAGAAGCTCGATTGCCTCTGTGCTGTCACCGGCATGGCTGTCGTCGCGGTTCAAGTAAACCTGGTCGGCACCGATATTCATTCGCTGCAGCCAAAGGCTGCCCTTGCCGCGGTTATTGTCAAGTGTGGTAGCTGCGGTGCCGCAGGCATAGATCACCTTTTGGATGGCAAGGTCCCAGCGTGATCGCTCCTCATCCGACATCCAGCCAAGCGGCTGTTCAATCATGCCGCGAAAATCGGTCGACGGTGCCTCGATCAGATCAAGGAGCGACATGTAATCGCCGCCAAGTTCAACGAACCGGATGCCTCGTCTGATGCTACTCGCATGGGAGCGATAACGTGCTACCCAGTAGTCTAGCGCTGCTGCACCGTGTACGTCGTTATCGGTGATCAGGGAGTCATAGAGGTGGGCGAAGTCCTCGCACAGGCGCGCGCAACACTCATAGTAGGCGAGCGAACTGGTTTGATACAGGAACCAAGCATCCTGGTCGAGATTTCGCTGCGCGACTGGATAGTGTTTCAGGTTGGTGGAACTCATTAAATATCGTCAGGAACGCTGGCTTGTGCGCGGGCGGGGCGTTCGCCCTTGTACCCCAGACCGCACGCAGTTTCGGGACTTGCCTCGTATTCCTGAATCAATGAAGCGTCTAATCGGAGGCAAAAACCCACCGGGTCGAGCGGCCTCGATGCATAGGAAGTTTTTCGCCGGCTTGCACGACGATGCTCACGGAGAGGTCATCTTCTGGAAGCCAACGTCCCGCTTTTGGGGCGGGCTGGCCTGTTTCGAACCAAATCATGGTGCTATCCGTTTCGCTTGTCGCGGACGAATCATCTGTAGCTCCATTTGGCTTCTGGAAGACATACTCGTCTTCCTCCGCAGGGATTGAACCATCTTCGTAGCGCGTATCCTTCCATAGCAGACGCCAGGTTACAGGTTCTGAAAAACTCTCATCCTGATGTTCGTACCTCGATGCTGGGGCTGGCGATCCTGCGTGCAAGTAGTTCATACATCCGCTGATCGGGAATGGTCCTTTGGGCTCTTCCTTTTTCTTGAATAGCGAAAATCCAACTGATTTCGGAACCTCAACAGGTTCCCATATGCCGGAATAAGGAATGGTGTTTCCGGTTGAAATGAGCAATGGTACCTTTGGGTCAGGTACATCGACTAGGAAATTGGGGAAATGCATGCTGGCGAGTTGATCTCGCAGCCAGCTGCCAAAACTATATGGCGCGGCGTCATCAAGCCATTTGCTTTCAAGTATGTCGGAACACTCTCCCCAGGCCTCCGAGAGATCTTTAAAGGTATTGAGGAAACTAGTCGCCCCAGGACTGCTAGGCTCCTCGATCGCTGGTTGTTCTCGCCAATCAACACGAACCAGGTAATTTCCCCAATACGATCGAGGCCGATCTGCCAGTGAAAAGAGGCCGTTAACGTCATATTTAAATACTAGCTTGTCTCCAGCTTTAAGTCGAAGTACCGCATCCTCAAAGTGGGCAAGCCCTTCCAGAGCGTCGATATAGTGAGATTCGGTAATTTGTGAAGAATGCTCCTTACCCGATTCACTAGCCAGTTTTCTACATTTTTCGATGGCGAAAGTCCAGGCCTCGTAGTATCCAAGAATGCGCTTCCATGCTGTGTATGAACTGATTCGCTTGAGCCAATGAAAGAGTTTTCGCCGTTCATCGTCGTTTGGAAAGTGGATATTGCTGGACTGGGCCGATCTCATGATCGTCACAAATACTCGCAGGGTTCCTTTTGCCGTTCTTTCCTGCTCACTACCCGCAGGATTACGCTTGTGCGAATGTACGTTGGACAGCGCAACTTCAGAAGGGCGCGCTGCGGCGGGGCCAGGCGCGCCTAGGCGGTGCCATTCGCGGGGTGTCTTGGGCACGAGGCACCGGTTGCGTCGACCTGAGTTTGCAATGGGCGCGCAGAAGACATACGAAATGCTGCCCCGATCATGCTGGTGTACTTGCCTACGCGCCATTTGCTGGAAGGGCAGCGTACCTTGGCCGCGCGTGATGCTACCCTGAGCACCGCGCGCGACGACCGCGTCTGCTGAGCGCACGGCTTCAGAGTCATTGATTGCTTCTCGGTATGGCCTTTCGTCAGAGTTTTGGATCTGCCTGGTCGATGTCCCATTGCCATATTGTGCTGCCATAGTCGGACGAAACATCGGGCATGATCTCGCCCTGTAGGAAATACCGCCGGGTTCCGCTTTTTGCGGGAGTCATCCAGTAGCCAGCCTTCGGACAAGGCTGCCCGCCTTCGCAGCGTAGGCCAGCCGCTGCCGTCACATTCCCTGTGCCCTCTAGTTCTTGGTGTGCTTTTGCCCAGGCGACAAGATCCTTGGGATAATAAAGGTAGGAGTGAAGGCAGCTGTCGTCCTTAATATCAAGCAAAAGGACTGCCGCCGCGGCTTCGAATGACCAATATCCATAGTAACCACCCGTCCGACCCTGGGCATCCGGCTTGTGTGCGTTGTGCCAAGGAGCCCCTGCGAGATCTTTATACCAACGTTTAAGGAATTTCTGCAGATGTCTTAGTGCATCTTCATTGTCGGTGCTATCCATTGCATCGGCCAATGATTCAAATGGCTTGGTTGCGAGCAATGTGTCGCTCTCATAGCGATCCATAGGCGCGTACGAGAGAAATTCCTCGATCAGGAAATCAGCGCCAACATTTGCTTCGTCTGGTCCGTCCAAAAGTTCAGCAACTCTCGGGAGTAGGTCTCGTCGATGCAGCAAGAAGCAGAGGCTTATCAAGCCAAGACAATGGCAATATCCATCGAAAGAATCAATCTGAAAACCGATCGCATTTGGGTCTTCGTAATACATACGGAGTTGCTTGGTGGCGCGTTCATACGCCACCACGACCCTCTCCAGCTCGGCACGCATGGGCTCGATGGGCTCCCCGCCTGTATATTTCAAGACCAGGAGATTAAATAAGTCAAAAGCCACCATGCGATATGAGATCAGCCAACCCTCCGCCGTGGAGCTTCCAGAGCCGGCCGGCATCGATTCGAACAATTCTATGCCCTTTGGAATTTCCTCCAGAGAGCGCTGATAGTTGAATTCGCTCAGAAACTGCTGGCGACGTTTTTCGTGAAAATTCAAAGATTGCGTCATCATCTTTTGCGTGCCACACCGGTCAACCCCTGCCGACCATCAGCGAGTTTTTGAATCTGATTATCAGTCCATTCTCGAGTTACCTGGTGGCCAGAGTGCATGGATACATCGACCTTTTTGTCAGCCAAGTGTTTGAGAAGTGCTTGAGCATGGCTGACCGCTTGAGGAACAGAGAAAAAAAGAACGTGTCGTGTATAGCCTTTTGATGATAATGGTTCTAGCCAGCAGAGGGTTCCTTACGGCATTCGCAATGCGGGCTTCAATCCAGTCTTTACTCATTGGCGTTCGGGATGGACGCCCGGCGTTGGCCGCTGCTGTACCACTTCGGGATCGTGAAGCGGGCTGTTTTCTTTGTTTCCGGCCTGATCGGGAACTCGAACTGCTTTGTGCATCTATTCCTGTCTTATCGCTCAAGTCCCGAAGTAATGAGGCTAACGTTTTGGTAGGGTCGTAGCTGGCCTTCGCCTCAATAATCGCGTACGGCTTGTGGCCGTTCGAGTTCCAAACCGCGTCGATGCCGCGACCCCGAACTTTGAGCGGCCACAACTGCACCAGTTCAGAATCGTCATTTAGCTTGGCCAGGTTTTTTTGCCCATTGTCGTGTTTGGCTCGCACACCCCAACGTCTAACTTCTTGACAATGGTAGTCCGCCATGTGCTCGCCGAGCACTCCGAGGGACTTCTGCTTCAATTGTCCAAGGGTGCGCCGTGCCAGCTCTGACGACTTCGTTTGATTCGCATGCGTTGTGTCGTTAGCGTCGGCCCTGGTCTTGGTTCCGCCCTTGGCGTCGGTGTGCGGCTTGGCTGGCGGGGTGGTCTTGTTTGGCTTGATCGCAGGAGCTTCGGCTGAAGTCTTCCGACCGCGCGTAAGCCACCCATCTACCTCCCGCTTAAAGGCACCAAACTGCTTTGCGAGGTTATTCCGGATGCCGTCCAACTGACGTTGGGAACTCGGACTCAATTGACGCCTAAGAGTGGGGTTATTAAGCATTTCATCGAGCAGCTTCTGGAGCTTGGTCGGATCCAGCATTTCGCGGAGAAACTTTTCCGGATCGCCCTTTCCAAATTTGCGTATCAGATCCAGCAAACTGTCAATGCTGGCTGTACCGCTCTTTATCGCACGCAGAAATGGGATTAAGTGTTGCCATTCGTTACTTGAGGGATGCCATCGGGTTGGTGCGGAATTCTGACTAGCTGCCGTCAGACTGGTCCATATCCCATTGCCATATCGTTGCACCGAAGTCGCTATCCTCGAAGTCCGGCATCATCTCGTCCTTCGCAAACCAACGCCGACTATTTATTTTTGCCGGTGTCATCCACCACCCCGCTTGTGGACACGGTTGGCCCGAATCGCAGCGTAGCCGACTAAGAGGGTAATCGTTTGAATCAAGGGGTGTACTGAAATCGCTGGTGACAATATTTTTCTCGCGAAGCTGCCTGCCGTAGGCTACGAGATCCTTGGGGTACACCATATGATCGATGCCGCTGTCATCAATATCTAACAGATAGCTCGTCGCGCCAGCTTCGAAAGCCCAATATCCATAATAAAACGATTCATCATTTTGGATTTTCTTGTGTCCATCGTACCATCGGGCGCCGTCCTGGTATCGGTACCAAGCTTTCAGGTAATGTTTTATTAGTCGAATTGATTCCGTGGGATCTTGTTGAAAGTATGCTTCGACGAGGGTCGCGTACGGCTCCGCGAAGATCACTTCGTCCATGTCGTCCTGTGGATCCGGGACGAAGTCGACGATCAACTGCTCGTACAAGGCATCGCGATAGCGGTTGCTTGCCATCGCTGCAATGATTCTCTTGATAGAGCGTCCGTCACGGATGAGGATGGCAATGCTTAAGAGTTGTAATGCATTTTCGTATTCGATCTGGTTGAAGAAGTCAACCGAGCAAATTGTCAGTTCAGTGTCACCGCGGTCCTTGAACTTCTCTTTCAGGTAAAGGCGGTACGGGATATTGAGTTCGTTCCATCGGCAAAACTCTTCAACTATCGAGGCGAATTGCCTTGCAAGATGGTCGAGATCGGTTCCGGCAGTGTAGTCGAGCATCCATAGCCAAAACATCTCCTCGTAGAGGCCGCCTTGCGCATCCCGAAGATAGCCAGGATGCGGATGGTTCTGCTTGAGCCGAACGTTATCCTTGCAGGCTTCTATGCCTTCAATCAGTCGAGCCCTAACGTTCTCATACAGAGGGTCGTACAAGAATTGTTGACGGCGAGAATTCTTCAAAGAAGCCGCCGACGGCAAGAGAGAGGGTCGTTTCCTTTCTACCATGAAAGTGCTCTAGGGGTTCCGTCTTGTGCTTGATCTTCGCCCGGAGGGCGTGCCCGATGTTTGTCTTCCTCGATTGCGCGTGCCGGCTAGTTTTTGCTCGCGCTCGAAGATGTCGTTGAGCTCATCATGCTCGTGATATGAGAACTGGTCTGATAATCCGTGTGTCGGCTTGTGTTCGTCGTGTAATGCTAGGTCGTACACGTCACCGCCCGATAAAGTGATGGCGCCGATCTTCGCACTTGCGGCGACATGATCAATAATGCCAGGAGAAACCCCTTTTTCTAGGCTTTGGCCTGGCCTGGGTACGTAGCCCTTCGGAGGGCTGGCACTCGGAATGGCGAAGAATACATAGGTAAAGCGGTGTTCTTCATTTCCACGCAGCATCGATGGTGAGACGCTCCGCCGCAACCAAGGGCGGGACATTTGTAGACCCTTGCGCGGTTGCGATAGCATGCACCAAAGCGCATATTGACGCTCTGTCAGACCGGCCGGTGGCGGAATTTTTGCTGAGCGCTTCCCATCAGTTCTTTCACGCCAGCTTTCTGCTGCCTGTCCAAACAGTGCCCCGGCGGACTCACTGGCTTTTGCCTCAACAAAGTGGAAAACGTTTCCGCCCATCGACCATACCCCGTCAACCCCGCTTTGATTGACGCGCACCAAATGTTCGGGTATCAGTTCTGTGGGAGTAGCAGCCATATTCTGCTCAGTGACTAGGCGTTTCGGGCCTTTCCATTCTGCTCCCTTATGTCGCCCCTCCACCTTCCCATGCGGCCAAGCCTCGGGCGCATGTAATTTCATGTGGTAATAGTGTGCCATGTGCTCGCCAATCAGCCCCTTGTAACGGTTGCCGATGGCTTTCCAGGAGGCGCGGGTGACCCGGGTGGCCGTGGTCATTGGCCCACCGCCTCGTTCAACCTGTTGCCGATTGGTATCTCTCTGTTGTTTATGCTTCGCCTGCTGCTGCTCCGCCGGCGGTGTGGAACGACGTTGCGGAGGCGCATCGCTTCTTGCCGCAGGCGTCTGTCTTGATTGAGAACTGGAACGGGATGGCCCGCTGCTGCCGCGGGCCCCAGCTTTGCGGCTTGCGGGCGAAGCGGAAGATGACGCTGCGGCAACCGCGAGTTGTGCAACGCGATAGCCGTCCTCTCCAACCAGCTCAGTCACGAATTGACGTAACGCTCGAATCCCCTGCTGGATGCCGGTATGGAGCGGGCCACGGATAGACTTAAGACCGGGGCGCAAGTCCCCCGCAAGGCCCTCCAAGGAATCCGGGACCCACCACCTCGATTTTTCCAGTTCCGCCAGGAACTGGTCGCACGCGGTAAGGGCCGCGTCCATTTGCTGGATGGCCAGCTGAGTATTGCCGGCCCAATCAAGCGTCTTGATGAAAGTGATCGCCTTGCCCTTGGCTTTCCCAAGCATGGCGCTGATGAAAGCCTCTCCACGCATGGTTCCGCGCAAAGCGGCCCGCCGTTTCCATAGCGGTTTTACGATGGTCTTGAACAAACTGCCCAGTTCGGGCACGCAGCCAAAGGCGGCAAGCGACAGGTCTACCCAATCGTCTGTCTTACAGTTGTTGGCGCCCTTTTTGGAAACGCGGTAGATCATGCCGGACAAATCCCGGACGTCCAATACCTGGTCTGCGATCGGAATCAGGGAGATCAATCCTCCGACGATCATCGCAGCATTACCCGGTTCCTCCTCGAAGTCACCGAGCACCAAGTCCTTGCAAAACTTGCTGATATCGTCTGTCAGGCTCATGGTCAGCTCTTCTCGGCCGCGCGCAGGTCGCCAGCGGCCAGTCGCTCCAGTCGCTCGGCTTCGATTATTCGTTCCGCTTCTGGTTGCGCCTTCTTGTAGTCTGTCGATTTTTCGAGAGGTGGCGCCTTCCAGGGTCGCTCATCTTCACCAAACTCAACGTAGTAGGGCAAGTTTGGCACGCCTTCAACCCTTGCAAAGCCTTGTTTATCGAGCTTGCCTTCGCGAATCGTGTTGTCGCTGAAGACAATTTTGTAAGGTGCGCCTTCCACGGGCTCAAGATCGTCGTATTGGAAGTTGAGGTCGATGGCGTTGGACAGAGTTGAGGTGCCCACCGGCAGCGCCACCAACTCCGCCGGACTCCCCCCAGCCCCCACCAACGGATGCCCAGCCCCCTTCACCGACAACAACCCCGGCGTCTCAAACGTAATCGCATTCCCGTCCAGCACGATCCGTGACGAGCCGCCGTGCAGCACCACCTTCTTCTGCGCCAGCACCTCGATGCCGTCGGTCGATGAAGTCACCGTCACCGCCTTGTCCGCCATCACCGCCAGCGCATCGGTGTGGGCCTGGATGGAAACCGGTCCACCAGCCGCAATGGCGCGAATCCCGTTGGTCTGGCTGAACAGGCTCACGCCCTTGGCCGCGGCCGCGGCGACTGTGTTGCCGGCGCCGACATGCCAGTCGGCCTGTGCCAGGCCCAGCAGGTGGCGTCCGGCAAAGATGCTGGTGGTGGCCTGCGTGGCCAGCGCAATCGAGCTGGGCGATTCCGCGACAAGCCATGGTTGCCCGAAGTGCTCGGCAGCGGTGCCGGTATCCGGGCGCTTGGCGTCCTGCTCGTTGACGCGGTCCGGATAGCTGCCGTCCTGCTGCGGGTCGATGGCCTTGGTCAGCGGTTCGAAAGCGGCGATGGCTCCCAGCGGCAGCGCCTGCTGCGAGGTGGCGGCATCGGACAGGCGCTGTGCGGTACGCTCGGCGGCGGTGATTTGTCCGCGGGCTTCGCGGATGTCGAGCATGGTGCCTGCTGCCCTGGCCTGGACCGTGGTCGACAGCAGCAAGCCGTTGCCGGCGCGCACGATGGCCCAGGCGTCGGTGCGCAGTTCGGCGCCGGTGCCGCGCCAGGCGCCGCGTTCACCGCTGGCGGGGGCCTGCGCGATCACGTAGCCAAGGTTGAGCTGGGTGTCGGCGGCCGAGCTGGCCAGGCGCATGCGCAACTGGCCGGTGTTGTCATCGACCACCCACTGGTTGTAGCCGCCGTCGCCGAGGTTGTGCGAATGCCAGCCGGACAGCGCAGTGTTCAGCGGCGCCTGGGTGGCAGGCCAGGGCAGGGCATCCTGTTCGTTGTGCAGTTGCGCCACCACCATCGGGCGGTCGATATCGCCATCGAGGTAGGTCAGCATGACCTCGGTACCGGCGCGGGGCAGGTGATGCACGCCCCAGTTGGGACCGGCTGCGGCAGTGGCCACGCGCACCCAGGCGGTGACCTGGGTCAGGTCGTCCTGGGCCGGGTCGGCGGCGGTGTCGGCCCTGGGATCGGCCATCGGCGCGCGCAGCCAGGGCAGGCGCACGCGCACGCGGTGATCGCGCTCGGTGGTCAGCGGGGCGCCGCCTTCGGCGATGACGACGGCAGGCTGCCCTTCCGGTGCGGTGGGCTTGGGCGAGTACACCGGCACGATCGGGGCATCGGCGCGCACCGCTTCGAAGCGGTTGCGGTAGCTGCCGGCCTCGATGTCGGACAGGCCCAGCAGCAACGCTACCTCCGCCCCCAGGTTGTTGGCCGCTTCATGGCGCACGGCCAGCGTGACGAACTCGTTCGCGGCGCTGTCGAAGTGCCCGGTCAGCGAGAAGCGTTCGCCGGCGCCCAAGGCGCGGACGGTGCCTTCGCCGGCGTAGCGCAGGTAGCGGCTTTCATGCGCTTGCGCGCGCAGCTGCGCGGCGCGGCGGGCGGCATCGGCGTCGGGGAAGCGGTACGTGCCGCGCGTTTCGAAGGACTCCAGTGTGGGCCATTCGCCCAGACTTTCGCTGCCGGCGTCGGCGGCGGTGGCGGCCAGGGACTTGTAGTCCCATGAGGCCACGGTGACGGCGTTGGTGCCAGCGGCTGCCTGCAGCGACCAATGATCGATGGCATCTTCGCGCTCGGTGGCGTCGCTGCGGTGGAAGCGGATGCTGGGCTGCGCGCAGGCGGGGCGTTCGGCCTGGTTGTCGAAGATCACCAGGCAATGACGGGACTGGGCCTTGTCCTCCTGGCTGGATTGGTCGGCGTCGTCCTGTTGATGCTCGAAGCGATAAGACAGGCCTTCCTCCGCCAGCAGCCGCGTGACAAAGGCAAGATCCGTCTCGCGATACTGGCAGCAGACCGAGCGCTTGCGCAGCGGCTGGCTCACTGCCATGCGGTATTGGGCCAGCGGGTAGTCAGCCAGCACGTCTTCGACGACCTCCAGCGCGGTCTTGTCCTGGTAGACATAGCAATCGGTGCGCGCGCGCAGGTGATCGAACCAGGTGCCCACCGTCAGTCGGTAGCGCGCCAGCCCACCGTCGCCGCCGATGGCCGCGCAGTTTTGCACATAGCCGTGCCAGGCGCGGCAGGTGCCGTCGGCCAGCATCAGCCGCAGCGTGATTTCCTCGGTGGCCAGGCGCGCGGTATCCAGGTGTGCGGAGGGGCTCAGGCAATCGATCTGCAGCTGGAACGGTGCGCAGACACCCTCCTGTGCGACAAAGCGCTCCACTACCAGGTCGTCGGCGGTAAGCGCCGTCTCCAGCGTGATCTGGCGCGTGCGCTGGCCCAGCAGCCCGGACAGGGCGGCCATCGCGGATGACGGGTAAGAGGACAATGGCTTCATCGGAGCAGGGTCGCGCTAGAGGGTTCGGCATGCGGCCCTGGATACGGCAGGACCGCCTTCGATGGCATCAACGCGGCATCAGGGCAGCGAGATGGTCAGGTGCGAATAACGCGGCCCCAGCTTGATCACCTGCGAGTAGCCCTGCAGCGTGTTGCTGGTCTGCGAGCGCAGCGTGGTCGACAGCCCCAGGAAGGCCAGCAGTGCGATCAGTGCAAAGACGGCGCCGAAGATCCACAGTGGGGTTTCGCGCTTGAGCGCGTGCGAGATCTTGTCCGGGATCGGCCATTGCGGCGCAAAGGCGGCGCGCTTGCCCTTGATCGCCGAGATCTCGTCGCCCAGCCGCGCGGTCAGGTAGGCCAGTTTCTCGGGCCCTTCCAGGATGTACTTGCCGCGGAACCCCAGCAGCAGGCACATGTGGAAGACTTCCAGCGCCTGCAGGCGCGGCGCGCCGTGTGCGCGCAGTTCTTCCAGCTTGGTGAAGAAGCCTTCGCCGGCTAGTTGCTCGCCGAACAGCACCAGTTGCAGCGGCCGCCGCTCCCACGTGCTGCGGATGCTGAAGTTCGACGCCAGGATGGTTTCGTCGATGGCGGCGCAGAAAGCGTACTTGGCATCGAAGATGTCTTCGGCCGCCACGTTGAGCCGCTTGGCGCCGCGCTCGAAATCATCGAGGAAGTCGCGCACCTTCTGCAGGAACTCTTCGGCGCTGCCCGGCTGCTGGCCATTGCGCAGCAGGAACAGCATGAAAAAGCCATCGTAGAGCAGGTCCAGCAGCGTGCGGGCGTGCATGGCGCCGTCGGCCGAGCTTGCGGCGGCGGGAGAGGGCTGGCCGGCCGGCGAGGCGCCGAACAGCGAAGGCGTGGAGGTAGCGCTCATGAGGTCACCGCAATCAGTTCAAGTTTGAGTTCCCGGATGCCGGCCGGGGTGTAGATGGTGATGGTCTGCGCCTGCAGCATGCGGTCGTACAGCGCGCCGCGCGCCTCGATCGCGAAATAGCACGCGCCCGGACGTACCGGGATCGCGGGCGGCACCTGCGGCGTGTAGGTCAACGGCACGCCCGGCATCGACGACAGCACCAGCTTGTCCACATCGTCCGGGGCGCCAACCTTGAAGCGGCTGGGGATGGCCTCGACCAGTTCGGCCACGGGCATGTCCGCGCTCACCGACAGGTAGAAGCTGGTCTTGTCGTCGATCTTGCCGGAATCCAGGCGCCCCAGATGGAACGAAGGACGGGTCTCGTCCAGCGCGATCGAGAAGTAGCGCGTGGAGATAACGGTATCGAGCAGGTCGCGGATGATGCTGTCCAGCCGCGCAAAGACCGGGCCCGGACTGTCGTGGTCGTAGACCGGAAGATCGGCCAGCGTGTGGCTCTTCGAAAAGGTCATCAGCGCGCCGGCCAGGCGCAGCATTTCCTGGAACAACCGCTCGGGATGCAGTTCGGGATGGTGGAACAGGTGCGCCAGCGCAGCGAAAGAGGCGTTGGCAGTGTGCAGCAGCCAGAACGACGCGATATCGCCCGAGCGGAACTCGATGATGTTCTTGGTGGGTTCGCGATGGAAGCCGTACAGTGCATTGACCTTGGCCTGTAGCGCGTCGATCAGCCGCCGCAGGCGCAGGTACAGCACGGCCGACGCATTGATCGACAGGCTGGGAGCGACAAAGGTCTCGTCCAGTTCGAAGCCGCCGGTCGCGGTGCGCCGGATGCGCACGACCGGCAGGGAGATGAACTGGTCGCGCGGCTCGGTCTCGGCCACCAGCCGGACCGCCTTTTTCAGGTAAGTGATGGCGGCGGGCTCGGCTTCCGTGAACAGGTCCGAGGTTTCGGTCTGCAGGCCGACGTAGCGGGACGACAGCGACCCTTCCGCGTCGTCGCGGTAGTTGCCGCCGGCGTCGTGCAGCGGCTGCAGCGCCAGGTAGAAAGTCAGTTCCGAAGTGCCGGCGGGAATCGCGTCAAGCACCACGGGAGGTGGCAGCTCGTCGGCCTGAGGCGCGGAATACAGTTCGCCGTCGGGGAAAAACAGCGACAGCTCGGTCACGCGCAGCACCCCGCTGGCGAGCGCATCGGTGTCAAAACTGGCATTGCGCACGCCCCAGCCGTAGGGCTGGATTACTTGCGCGGTGGCGTGCAGGCGCGACTCATGGTATGCGTCCTGCCGCTGGAAATGCTGGGGCCGCAGGAACAGGCCTTCGCCCCACAGAATCTTGGCGGAATAACTCACGTTTGCCTTTGTTGTCCTTGTTGGTGCCTGGTCGGCTACGTCAGGTGCGGCAGCCGGCCGCCGAGACGAGGTTCAGATTGCTGCTGGCCGCGGCGCCCGCCGGCGTGATGGCATCGCCAACGGTCAGTGTCATGGCGCAGGCGTGCAGGCCGATGGTCACGCCGGACTTTTCGCTCCTGGCGCTGTCGAAGGCGAATTTCCAGCGCTGCGGGGCAGGGCTGCGAAACAGTGCCACCACACCGAAGGTGCCTGCCTCGCGCGTGATCTTTTCCACGATTTCATAGCGCTGGCCGGGAATTAGAGTCATCTCTCTAACTTGTACCAGGTCAGCGCCGAGTGTCTTCTGTTCTCGTTGCGGGTCGATGAAGGTATCGAACGGCGCCTGCAGGAAGCTGGTGGGGTCCTTCAGCTTGTAGAGCCGCACCACGATGGCGGCCGGCCGGTTATCGGCTGCTGCATTGAGGTTGTTGCCGGCGTACAGCTTCAGCGGGACTTCGCGCGGCGGCTTCTGTGATTCCGGCAGGTTGGACGGTTTGAGGCCAACTGCTTCCAGCGCGCCGCTGGCCGCCCCCGCCAGCAGCGTGCCGCCAACCGCGCAGCCTGTCAGCGCCGCAACGCAGACAGCCGCAGCCAGCCCCGCCGCCAAGCTCGCCCGCTGGCCTGCGGCGGCGCGGCGCGGGGCGTGCCCGGTTGGCTTGCTGTCCGGCGCCCGACTGAATTCAATTTGTCGCATGACAGAAGTTAGGAATATCTAATTCAGCAGTTGGAGACCTATCCAACAAAATGGTAGAGAACTACCAAAAAGTACTAATGCTGACAATATCCACCGATCTGTTGTCAGCCGTAAGCGGCAGAGTGTACTATTCCGGCCAATTCGGGTTCAACACAGTTCTGACATTATTGGCATTTGGCGCTTTTCCCAGACGGGATCTTGCCAGGGCCGGGCCCGAATCGCCCCGCCGCAATCTTGAACTTTCACAGAGACTCGCCGTGAACGACTACAAGCCCAAGTCAGGAATCCATCGCACCCTGGTGATGCTGGCCAGCACCGCCGTGCTGCTCGCCGGCTGCGCAACCTCCAATCCGGGGCCGCAGAGCGATGAGTCGTTCAAGCAGAGCATGTCCGAGGCCGAAGCGGCGCTGGCCAGCGGACAGCGCGAGCAGGCCATCAACCTGTTCGAGCAGATCGCCAAGAACAACCCGACGCGCGAAGAACCGTGGTCGCGCATGGCGCAAATCGAGTTTGGTGCCGAGCACTACCCGCAGGCGATCGTCGCGGCCGAAGAAGCGCTGCAGCGCGACGCCACCGACCGCAAGGCCAAGAGCGTGCTGGCGGTCAGCGGCCTGCGCGTGGCGCGCCGCTCGCTGCAGGAACTGCGCGCCGACAGCGCCCTGGCTGGCGACGTCCGTTCCGACGCCCAGCTGCTGGCCCAGATGCTGCGCGACACGCTGGGCGAGCAAGTGCTGTTCCCCCGCGACAAGAATGCCGCGCCCGTGGCCAAGCCGGTGCCGCGCCGCCGTGCCGCGCCTGCCAAGCCGACCGCCGCCGCGGCGCAGCCGGCACAACCCGCAGCTTCGGGCGGCGGCAGCGCAGACCCGTTCGGCGCCCTGCGCTGATTCCAAGACCGGATTCCGCCAGATCGGAGAGTAGTGATGGCCAAGAAAGAAAGTGTCCAGAAGCGCCTGCAGAAGGTGCGTCCCCCGCGTGTGCAACTGACGTACGACGTCGAGAAGGGCGATGCCATCGAGCAGAAGGAACTGCCCTTTGTCGTGGGCGTGGTGGCTGACCTGTCGGGCCAGTCGGAAGTGGCGCAGCCCAAGCTGCGCGACCGGAAGTTCGTCAATATCGATCGCGACAACTTCGACGACGTCATGGCCGGCATCGAGCCGCGCGCGGCATTCCAGGTGCCGAACACGCTTTCGGAGGAAGGCGGCAAGTTTGGCGTGGACCTGAAGTTCCATTCCCTCGAAGACTTCAATCCGGAAGCCGTGGTCGAGCAGATCGAGCCGCTGCGCAAGCTGCTCGAAGCCCGCTCCAAGCTGGCCGACCTGCGCAACAAGCTGGCCGGCAACGACAAGCTGGAAGACCTGCTTTCGGAAGTGCTGACCAATACCGAGTCGCTGCAAAAGCTCGGTGCCAATGCCAGGAACGGTGGCGACGATGCTTGATAACCAGTCCGCTGCAGTTGCCCAGCCCGGTGCGGCTGTCGGCACGTTGAACCTGCTCGACGAGATCGTCGAGCAAAGCAAGGTGGCGAAGTCGGATTCCGAGCATGCCCGCGCCAAGGACATCATCGGCGAGCTGGTCAGCCAGGTGCTGGATGGTACCGTGGTGGTGTCCGACAACCTGTCGGCGACGCTGGATGCGCGCGTGGCCGAACTGGATCGCCTGATCTCGGCCCAGCTCAGCGCCGTGATGCATGCGCCGGAGTTCCAGAAGCTGGAGAGCACGTGGCGCGGTCTGTCATACCTGGTCAAGGAAACGCAGACCGGCACGATGATCAAGATCAAGGCCTTGAACGCGACCAAGCGCGACCTCGTGCGTGACTTCAAGACCGCCATCGACTTCGACCAGAGCGCGCTGTTCAAGAAGGTCTACGAAGAAGAGTTCGGCACCTTTGGCGGCGCACCGTTCGGCGCGCTGATCGGCGACTACGAAATCACGCGCCAGCCCGAGGACGTGTATTTCATCGAGCAGATGTCGCACGTGGCCTCGGCCTCGCACGCACCGTTCATCGCATCGGCGTCGCCCGAGCTGCTCGGCCTGGAGACCTTCGCCGATCTCGGCAAGCCGCGCGATCTGGCCAAGGTTTTCGATACCGTCGAATATGCCAAGTGGAAGTCGTTCCGCGAATCCGAGGATTCGCGCTACGTCGGCCTGACCATGCCGCGCTTCCTGGGGCGCCTGCCGTACAACCCGAAGGACGGCACCACGGTCGAGGGCTTCAATTTCGTTGAGGATGTGGACGGCACCGACCATGGCAAATATCTGTGGTGCAACGCCGCCTGGGCCTTCGGCGCGCGTCTGACCGCAGCCTTTGAGGATTTTGGCTGGTGCGCAGCCATCCGCGGCGTCGAAGGCGGCGGCCTGGTCGAGGACCTGCCGACGCATACCTTCAAGACCGATGATGGCGAAATCGCACTCAAGTGCCCGACCGAGATTGCCATCACCGATCGCCGCGAGAAAGAGTTGAGCGACCTCGGCTTCATCCCGCTGGTGCACTGCAAGAACTCGGACTATGCCGCGTTCTTCGCCGCCCAGTCGGTGCAGAAGCCCAAGAAGTACAACACCGACAGCGCCAACGCCAATGCCGTGCTGTCGGCCCAACTGCAGTACATCTTCTCGGTGTCGCGCGTGGCGCATTACCTGAAGGCCATGATGCGCGACAAGATCGGCAGCTTTGCTTCAGCGCAGAACGTGGAGAGCTTCCTGAACCGCTGGATCTCCCAATACGTTCTGCTGGACGACAACGCCAGCCAGGAGCAGAAGGCTCAGTTCCCCCTGCGGGAAGCCTCGATCCAGGTGTCGGAGGTACCCGGCAAGCCGGGCACCTACCGCTCCGTCGCCTTCCTGCGCCCGCATTTCCAGCTTGATGAACTTTCGATCTCGCTGCGGCTGGTTGCGGATTTGCCGAAAGCGGCAAACTCCTGACCGCGATCCCTGCGGGGGAATGCGGGCGCAGTACCTAGCAATGCCAGGCAACTGGCAAGAAGCCTAAATAGCGATTTTCATCGAGGGTCTTTCCATGAAGGATATCTACGTCAAGTTCGGCAGCCCGGCAATCAAGGGCGAATCGCAAGACAAGGACCACAAGGACTGGATCGAGGTCAACACCTGGAAGCACAGCATCACGCAGCCGCGTTCGGCAACCGCGTCCACCGCGGGCGGCCATACCGCCGAGCGTTGCGAGCACGGCGAGATGGTGTTCACCAAGGATCTGGACGTGGTCAGCCCGCTGCTGTACCAGCACGTGTCGGGCGGCACCACGTTCGACGAAGTCACCATCGACTTCCTGCGTGCCGACGGTGAAGGCAAGCGCGTCAAGTACCTGGAAATCAAGCTGAAGAACGCCATCCTTGGCGCAGTGTCGGCCAACGTGGTTGCCGAGGGCATCCCCAGCGACAGCTTCACGCTGAAGTACGCTGCCGTGCAGTGGAAGTACACGCAGCAGAAGATCGGCGGCAACCAGGGCGGCAACTCGCAGGGCGCCTGGAGCCTGACCAAGAACGACAAGACCTACTCGGTCTGACGTTCCTGCAGTCAAGCCTTGCCGCGGCAGCGTTGCCGCGGCATTTGCTTGTTCGCTCCCATGAAAGGCTTTGAGCCCAGCCTGCTCGACAAGCTCTTCGACGACGAGCCGCACGCGCCGCTGCCCAGCGCGCTGCGGCAATTGTCGCTGGAAGAGCTGAAGGCCACGGTTGCCCGCGACATCGAGTCGCTGCTGAACACGCGCATCGTCCATGAGGATGCCGATTTCAACGGCTTGCCGGAATGCCGGCGGTCGCTGCTGACCTATGGGCTGAATGACTTCGCGGGGCTGAGCCTGGCCAGCTTCGATGACCGCCAGTACATCTGCCAGTCGTTGCGCAATGCGATCGAGCGCCATGAGCCGCGCTTGCAGAACGTCAACGTCGCGCTGTCGGTCAACGAGCGGGCCACCAGCGTGCTGTGCTTTGGCATCAGCGCGGTGCTGCTGGTGGGGCCCGCGCGCGAGCCGGTCAGCTTCGATGCCATGCTGCAGCCATCGACGCTGCAGTATTCGGTCACCCGAGGGCGGGGTTGAAGCGCGGCGGCGGGTCAGGTTGGCCGTCGGAGCTACGGACCTCCATCGCTGCGTATCCGCCTTACTAGTGTCACCACCGGCCATACAGAATGGAAGACTTGCTGCCATATTACGAACGCGAACTGGCCTTCCTGCGCCGGTATTCGCGCGACTTTGCCGAGCGCTATCCCAAGATTGCGGCGCGCCTGGCAATGTCGGCCGATGGCTGCGACGACCCCCACGTCGAGCGGATGATCGAATCGTTCGCCTTCCTGTCCGCCCGCATCAGCAAGAAGCTCGACGACGAGTACCCCGAATTCACCGAAGCGCTGCTGGAGGTACTGTATCCGCACTACCTGAGCCCGTTTCCGTCCTGCTCGATTGCGCATTTCGACGTGGCCGGCATGGCGGCGCAGTTGAGCGCGCCGGTCACGGTGCCGCGCGGCACGTTGCTGACTACGCGCCCGGTGCGCAAGGTGGAGTGCCGTTTCCGCACGGCCTATGATGTGACCTTCTTGCCATTGCGGGTCGCTGCCGCTGGTTTTGAGCGGGCGGTGTCGGCGCCGTCGACGGTGACCTTGCCGAAGGGCGCCACGGGCGCCATCTCGATCGAACTGGAGTACCTCGGCGAGCAGGGCGGCTTCGATGCACTGGGCCGCCACGCGGTGCGCGTCTACCTGGATGGCGAACCGTCGTTCGTTGCGGCCCTGGGCGACGCGCTATTCCTGCACGTGGCCGCGGCATATGTGGAAGAGCGCCCCGGCGTGTGGAAGCGCCTGCAGCGGGTGCCGCTGCGCGAAGTGGGATTCGGTGCGGACGAGGCGCTGATCGACACCCCCGCGCGCTCGCATCCGGCATACCGCCTGCTGAGCGAGCATTTCGGCTTTGCCGAGAAATTCAACTTCTTCGATCTCGACCTGGACCCGGTTCAGCGGGCGCTGTTGCCCGGCGGCGCTGTGCGCCGCGTGACCCTGCACCTGGTACTGACCGAGGTGCGCAGCGACAGCAACACCGCGCGTCTGCTCGAAGGGCTTGGCGCGGCTCACCTGCGCCTGCACTGCACGCCGGTGGTCAACCTGTTCCGGCAAAAGGCCGACCCGATCCGCATCGAGCATACCGCCACTGCTTATCCGGTGGTGGCCGACAGCCGCCGCGCACACGGTTTCGAGATTTATTCGATCGACCAGGTGCAACTGGTGCGCGAAACCGCAGCCAGTCACGACGTGGTGGAGTTCCGGCCGTTCTACTCGCTGCACCACGGCGAAGATCCGGGCAGCGCCGGCCACTACTGGATCGCCCGCCGCAATGCCCTGGTAGCGGAACGCAGCCCGGGCTTCGAGACCGAAATCTCCATCGTCGATTCGGACTTCGATCCCGCCAGCCCGCGCACGGAAACGCTGAGCCTGAGCGTGACCTGCACCAACCGCGACCTGCCCGCGCTGCTGGCGTTCGGGCAGCCCGATGGCGACCTGAGCATGGAGGGCAGCTCGATCGCTCGCCGCATAAGCTTCCTGCGCAAGCCAACGCCGTCGATGCGGCTGAGCAGCGGGCGCTCGTCGCAGTGGCGGCTGGTTTCGCTGCTGGCGCTGAATCACCTGTCCCTGGTGCAGAACGGCCTGGCCACGCTCAAGGAGATGCTGCGCCTGCATGACCTGCCGCGCAGCGCGATCTCGGCGCGGCAGATCGAAGGCATCGTCGGCCTCGACTACAAGCCGACGACGCAGTGGCTGGCCGGCAAGCCGTTCGCCACCTTTGTGCGCGGGCTCGAGATCCAGCTGACGCTGGACGAGGATGCCTTCGTCGGCACGGGACTGCATCGCTTTATCCGGGTCATGGATCATTTCTTTGGCCTGTATGTCCACCTGAACAGCTTTGTGCAGCTGGTCGCGGTATCGCGCCGCGGCGGCAAGGAACTGGCAAGATGCGCACCCCGCAGCGGCGAATCGATCCTGGTGTAATCCGCACGCTGCTGCGGCAACCCTACCGCTACGAGTTCTTCCAGGCGGTGCGGTTGCTCGAGCTCCACTATGCGCGCGAAGGTGCTGGCACACCGGAGCAGGTGCTGGCCACGCGCGTCGCCTTCCGCAACACCCTGTCGCTGTCGTTCCCGCCGAGCGAGCTGCAGTCCATCGAGGCCGCCACGGCGCTGAATGGGGAACTGGATAGCGATGCGGCCTTTGCGCAGGCCCTGGCCGCTGGTGCGCTGGACCAGGTGTCGATCACTCCCACCTTCTTCGGGATGCTGGGCGCGCAGGGCGCGCTGCCGCTGCACTACACCGAGATCGTGGCGGAGCGCGAAACCCTGCGCCGCGACCGCGCCGCACGCGCCTTCTTCGATATCTTTTCCAATCGCGCGACGGCGCTGTTCTACCAGGCGTGGAAAAAGTACCGGCTGCCGTTCCAGCACGAAGTCGACCGCACCCGGCACTACCTGCCACTGCTGCTGTCGCTGGCCGGCATGGCCGACAAGTCCATGCGGCGCAGCCTGTCAGCCACGGCAGGGGTCGTGCATGACGAAGCGCTGGCCGGGTATGCCACCGCCGCGCGCCACCGGCCGGTATCGGCCGCCTATTTGCAGCAGGTGCTGTCCGACTACTTCCAGGCTGAAGTACGCGTGGAGCAGTTCGTCGGCGGCTGGTACCACGTGCCGCCGTCACAGTATTCGCGGCTTGGCGGCACCAACAACCTGTTGGGTGCCACCGCCCTTGCCGGGGCCCGCGTCTGGCAGCGCGACCTGCGCGTGCGGATCTGGATGGGGCCGCTGGGCCGCGAACAGTATCGCAACTTCCTGCCGGGTGCCGAAGGCGCCCTGGCCTTGCGCAAGATGGTGACGGTGCTGTGCGGTGCGACGCTGGAGTACGAAGTCGGCTTGATCTTGCGCGCCAGCGACGTATCCGGCTGCGCGCTCGGCGCCGAAGGTAGCGGCAGGCTTGGCTGGGGTACTTTCCTCAGCACCAGGCCCGCGCGCCAGGACCGCAGCGATGCGCGCTACACGCTTGCGCCCGTGCATTGAGTACAGCTTTGCTTTCGTCCCGATTTCGCCACTAACGCGCGCCACCAACGCGATTCACACCTACCGGAGCCCAAGCCGCCATGGCCATTCCCCTCAAGACGTTGATCGCCAAACTGAATGCAAGCTGCCGGCAGGCCGCGGAGCGCGCCGCGTCGCTGTGCATGGCGCGCGGCAACTATGAGGTCGACCTGGAGCACCTGTTCCTGGCGTTGCTGGAAAACGCGCGCAGCGATTTCTCGGTGGCCGTGCGTGCCAGCGGCATCGATCCCTCGGCGCTGCAGCGCGACCTGGAAGCGGAAATCGCGCGCTTCAAGGACGGCAACACGCGCACGCCGGCTTTCTCGCCTTATCTGCCGAAGCTGTTCGAACATGCGTGGCTGATTGCGTCGCTCGACTCCCAGACCACCCGCATCCGATCCGGCCACCTGCTGCTGGCCCTGCTGACGGAGCCGGCGCTGGCGCCGCTGGCGGTACGCGGCTCGCATCGCTTTGCGGAGTTTGATGCGGATCGCCTCAAGCATGATTTCGACAAGCTGACCGCCGGTTCCGAAGAGCGGGAGCAGGCGGTGGACATGGCCGAGGGCAGCGGGATCACGGCAAGCGCCAGCGATGCCACGGCGGCGCCGGCGTTGACCGCGACGCCGGCGCTCGACCAGTTCACCGTCGACCTGACCCAGTCCGCCCGCGATGGCCGTATCGACCCGGTGATCGGGCGCGATGCCGAAATCCGCCAGGTCATCGACATCCTGATGCGGCGCCGGCAGAACAACCCGATCCTGACCGGCGAGGCCGGCGTCGGCAAGACCGCGGTGGTCGAAGGCCTTGCGCAGCGTATTGCGGTGGGCGACGTGCCGCCGCCGCTGCAGGGCGTGACCGTGCGTACGCTCGACATGGGGCTGCTGCAGGCCGGTGCCAGCGTAAAAGGCGAATTCGAGAATCGCCTGAAGAACGTCATCGAGGAAGTCCGCAAGAGCCCGCAGCCCATCATCCTGTTTATCGACGAGGCCCATACCATCATCGGCGCGGGCGGCCAGGCCGGGCAGAACGATGCCGCCAACCTGCTCAAGCCGGCGCTGGCGCGCGGCGAGCTGCGGACCATCGCCGCGACCACCTGGAGCGAGTACAAGAAGTACTTCGAGAAGGACGCCGCCCTGGCGCGGCGCTTCCAGGTGGTCAAGGTCGACGAGCCTAGCGAGACGCTGGCCGCAGCGATGCTGCGCGGCATGGTACCGCTGATGGAGCGCCATTTCGGCGTGCGCGTGCTGGACGAAGCCATCACCGAGGCGGTGCGCCTGTCGCATCGCTACATCAGCGGCCGCCAGCTGCCGGACAAGGCGGTCAGCGTGCTCGATACCGCTTGCGCCAAGGTGGCGCTGGGGCAGAACGCCACGCCAGGCGCGATCGAGGACGATCGCAAGGCGCTTGAGCGCCTGGCCGTGGAACTGGCCGCGCTGCAGCGCGAGCAGCGCGTCGGCGCCGCGCACGCGGAGCGTCTGGCCACGCTGGAAGCACAGCGTACCGAACTGGAGCAACGCGTGGCCGCCGCCGATGCGCGCCTGGCGCAGGAGCGCGAACTGGTGGCGCGCATCCAGGCACTGCGTGCGGCACGAGAGCACGGCAACGATGCGGAGACGGAAGCAGCCGCCCCGGCCATGGCCGCCAACAGCGATGTGGTGGCAATGCCGCGCAAGGGCAGCCGCAAGGCAGCCGCTGTGGCTGCGGAGCCCGACGAACTCGACCAGCTGCTGGCGGAGCTTCGTGCGCTCCAGGGTGAAGCACCGATGGTGCCGTTGCAGGTAGACGGCCACGTGGTGTCCGAGATCGTATCGGCATGGACAGGTATTCCGCTCGGCCGCATGGTCAAGGATGAGCTGCGCACGGTGCTGAACCTGAAGCCCTTGCTGGCCGCGCGCGTGATCGGCCAGGACCATGCGCTGGATGCAATCGCCCAGCGCGTGCGCACCGCCACCGCGAACCTGGAAGATCCCAACAAGCCGCGCGGCGTGTTCCTGTTCGCAGGCCCGTCCGGCGTCGGCAAGACCGAAACCGCGCTGGCGCTGGCAGACATCCTCTACGGTGGCGAACGCAAGCTCATCACCATCAACATGAGCGAGTACCAGGAAGCGCACAGCGTGTCGGGGCTGAAGGGATCGCCGCCAGGCTATGTCGGTTATGGCGAGGGCGGCGTGCTGACCGAGGCCGTGCGCCGCAACCCTTACAGCGTGGTGCTGCTGGACGAGATCGAGAAGGCCCACCCGGATGTGCTGGAGATGTTCTTCCAGGTGTTCGACAAGGGCGAGATGGACGATGCCGAAGGGCGGCCCATCGACTTCCGCAACACCATCATCATCCTGACGTCGAATGTCGGCTCGTCGGCGATCATGCAGGCCTGCCTGAACAAGCCGGCAGAGGAATTACCTGACGCGGACGCCCTGGCCGAGATGCTGCGACCGACACTGTACAAGGCCTTCAAGCCGGCCTTCCTGGGGCGTACCAAGGTAGTGCCGTACTACCCGATTCCGGACGACGTGCTGGTGGAAATCATCACGCTCAAGCTGGGCCGCATCCGCGACCGTGTGGCCGCCAACCACCAGGCGGAATTCCAGTGGGACAACGCGCTGGTCGAGGCGGTGCTGGCGCGCTGCACCGAAGTCGATGCCGGTGCGCGTGCGGTCGACCATATCCTCAACGGGACGCTGCTTCCGGAGATCGCGCAAACCGTGCTGGTGCGCATGGCAGAGGGCGGTGGCGTCGACAAGATCAAGGTCACCACGGGCAAGAACGGTGAGTTCAAGTACCGCATCAGCTGATATCGGCATGCGCAGACTCGTGACATCGCGGGAGTAATTCATGGTTTCAGCGACCGACCTGGCCAAACTGCTTGGCGCCGCTTTCTCGCAGGCCAACCGCTTGCTGCGCCTGCAGACGCCCCTTGGGCAAGACGCGCTGATGCCGGAGCAGCTGCAGGCGGCAGAGCAGTTGGACGGCGGCGGGTTCCGCATCGAACTGACGGCGGTGTCGGATAACGCCGGCATCGAGGCGCAAAGCCTGCTGGGCCAGGCCGTGCGCATCGACCTGCTGACCCAGCGCAGCCGCACCATGCTGCGGCCATTCCATGGCCACGTCACGCGCTTTGAGCGGGTGGGTGCCAACGGCGGGCTGGCGCGCTACCGGATGGTGGTGGAACCCTGGCTGGCCTTCCTGCGCCACCGCCGCGACAGCTTCCTGTTCCAGGACATGTCGGTGGTCGACGTGGTGGACAGCGTGTTCGGCGACTACAACGGCCAGGGCAAGCTGGTGCCGGCGTGGCGCTGGGCGCTGCGCGACGCCTCGGCCTATCCGCGCCGCAGCATCGTCACGCAGTACGAAGAGAGCGACTTCGACTTCGTGACGCGCCTGCTCGCCGAAGAAGGCTTGTTCTATTACTTCGAACATGAAGCCGGCGACGGCGAGGCGCTCGGCACGCACCGCATGGTGATCGCCGATGCCAACGATGTCTTCCAGGACAACGAACAGGCCAGCATCCGCTTCGGCCGCGCCGATGCCACCGCTGCCGAAGACGTGATCGACCGCTGGCAAGGCGCGCGCAGGCTGCAGACCAATGCCGTCGCCGTGGCCAGCTGGGACTATCGCGCCAAGGCGGTGCGCAGCGCCGAAGCCGGTGCGCCGGCCGAGGGCAATTCCGCTGCCCCGGCCCTGCAGGACACCGACTATCCCGGCCAATACTGGTTCGAAGACGGCGACCAGGCGCAGCGCCATGCACGGCAACTGGTGGAGGCGCTGGAAGTCCGGCGCCTGTCGTTCTCTGGCGAGGGCAGCGTGCGCACGCTGGCGCCCGCCAGCCGCTTCGTGCTGACCGGCCATTATGACTACGAGCGCGTGCACGGAGACGACGAGCGCCGCTTTGTCGTCCTGGCGGTGGCGCACGCGGCCCGCAACAACCTGAACGAGCGCTTCCGCGGCGTCATCGATCAATTGCTCGGGACCGGGCAGCCGACTGAGGCGCCAGCCGAAGATACTTCGGCCGCCGGGGACGTGCCGTTCTACCGCAATCAATTTACGGTAGTGCCGGCACAGATCCCATACCGCCCGCAGCAGCTTGACGGACAAGGCCGGCAACTACACCCGCGGCCCACCGTCACCGGCGCACAGACCGCCATCGTCATCGGCACCGACGGTCCCGTGCATACCGAACGCGACCATCGGGTAAAGGTCCAGTTCCACTGGCAACGCGGCGCCCGCTCGGCCAGCCGGCTGGCTCATCCCGCGGGCGACGACAACGCCCGCGCCGAAGCCGGTTTGGGCACCTGGGTGCGCGTAGCGACCCCCGTTGCCGGCGCCAACTGGGGCGGCGTGGCACTGCCGCGCGTCGGCCAGGAAGTGGTGGTGGAATTCCAGCACGGCGACATCGACCGCCCGGTCGTGATCGGCGCCGCCTACAACGGCCGCGGCCAGGCCAGCGCCCAGTACAACCAGAACCAGACCGGCGCTGCCAACGCCACCGGCAATGCACCGGCGTGGTTCGCCGGCAGCAACGAGGCCGCCGATGGCAAGCAAGACGGCAACGGCAAGCCCGACGGCCAGCAAGGCCACGCTCACAATGCGGTCCTGTCCGGCATCAAAACCCAGGCGCTTGGCCACAGCCAGGACGGTACCGGCGGCTACAACCAACTGGTCTTCGACGATACCTCGGGACAAAGCCGCACCCTGCTATCCACCACACAAGCGGCTTCGGCCCTGACGCTGGGCCATCACCTTGAACAACGCGACAACGCCCGCCAGGCAGCACTCGGTCACGGCGCCGCGCTGGAAACCGCAGACAGCGGCGCCTTGCGAGGCGGCGCGGGCATGCTGCTGACCGCGCACGGCGCCGGCACCAATGTGCCCTTGCTCGACAGCGAGGGCGCTGCAGCGCAGGTGGAAGCCAGCACCGAACTGCTGACCTCGCTGGCCGATGTCGCGCGCAAGCAGAAGGCGGACTTGCCGGACGAACCGGCTCCAGCCGAACTCCCGGCCATCGCCCAGTTGAAGCACACCACCGAAGTGCTGCGCCATACGGAAACAGGAACCGATGGCAAGGCCAGCGCCACTGCCTATAACGAGCCCCACCTGCAGGTGTCAGCACCCAAGGGCATCGCCGCAACCACGCCCGCCGATGCGGTGCTGGTCGCGGGTACGCAGCTGACAGTGGCGGCGCAGAAGGATGCCAATGTGGCGGCGGGTGGGAATCTGTCGGTGGCGGTGGCTGATGGGCTCAGCTTGTTTACGCATGGCAAGGCTGGGGGTGAGTCCGCGGCGGGGATTGCCATGCATGCGGCGAGCGGGAAGGTGAGTGTTACCAGCTTGCAGGGACACGGACGCATCGCCGCTGAAAAGCTGGTGACCGTGTCCTCGTCTCAGGGGGCGGTCAATGTGCAAGCGAAGGAGCATGTGCTGTTGAATGCGGCCGGGGCGCAGATCCGGGTGCTTGGCAACACGATTGAGGTGCATGCGCCGGGGATGACTACGTTTAAGGGGGCGCAGCACTTGTTTGTGGGGCCGGGGGGTAGTGGAGCGGAGATGGAGCTCCCAACAGGCAACTATAAGGGCTGCGCCGCGGCGTTGGGTGGTGCTACCCAGGGAGGGGCCGCGTTTGCTTGAGTCAGTAATGGATAAAGACGCGCTTCAATTGCGGCTGCGAGATGCACTGTTCGCTGACCTCGAACAAATGGAAGGGGTAAAACTCTATGTTCTGGTCGACACTGCTCTGCACGATCCTCTGGACCTGGAGCCTGCGCGCTCAAAAGCCGTAACCTTGCCGATCTCGTACGCGGGACTACCTACTGACCGTCGCCCTTACATAGCGCCGCTTGGCGATATTGGTCGCGATCTTTCGTTGGACAAAAGTCTTGGTGTTGCCATCGAGCAAGCACTCCGCGAGGAAGACCAGCGCGAATTCGGTAGGTCGGTGTGCGGCTGGGTGGCCAGTCATGCCCCCCCTGAGATACTGGCGAAGCGGTTGGCGGAACGCTCAATAATGACTGTCGCTTACCAACGTAGGCTTTTCCGTTATTGGGATCCGCGTGTCCTGGATTTGCTATCTTGGATTTTAACTTCGAATCAACGCGAAGACTTCTTTTCTTGCGTGTCAGGATGGTGGTGGCTGGGGCGAGATATGAAATTAGAAAGCGTGATTTCGGTCGAGTCGGATTCTAGGTGGTCAAGTCAAGTTGCCTTGGATAACGAACAATTGCCGCTGCTGACGCTTGCCGAATCCACCAACCGTACCCTGGATGTATTGCAGGACATGAATCATGTTCCGTGTACGCCAAGATTGCAGCAATGTGTCGCTAAGGCTGTGACGAAGGCGTTAGAAACGTGGGGCCTCGATACGCAGGAAGAGCAGATTCGCTATGCACTGTTTGCCGTCTTGATTGGCCTGGAATTTGATGAGCATCCGCTGGTACGCGAGGCTATGTTGAATGCCAGGAGGGAAAGTAAATCACCTTTATGCGGTCTTGATGCCTTCACTGATAGTTGGTGGACTTCCTTGAAAATGGAATTGAAAGGCGCCCAGTTGGTGCGGGACGGAGAATGAGCATGTCGGATACGGGAATTGCAGTTGCGGTGCAAAAAGCTTCAACAAATAGCCGCGCTAGTGGTAGAGGACGATGTCCGGATTGCGTAAAAGAAGGTCTTGCCGTGTTGCCTACTCTGGTCGGTGTTCTGCCAAAGGCGGTCAAGTCTGATCCGTTTCCTGTGCTCAGAACCCAAGCGGGCACTGAAATTGACATGTTAGCGAACGCGGTAAGTGCAGGGGAACTTGCCGAAAGCTGGAGCTACTTGCGGGCAGTGTTGGCAGGATACCTCTATGTATTGAAGCCAGACAAAACATGGGACGCATATCTCATCGATTCTTCTGGGCTATTGCGATCGATGCCTGCTACGGCGTTGCCGGGGAACCCTCGTGAACGAGAGCCGTTGGATGCGCCAACCGCTTGCAAGCGCGATGAGCATAACCCTGTTGCACTGCAGGTATTGGTTCTAAATCCCCAAACCACGCCGAAGGTATGGATAGCATATAGCCGTTACCGGTGGGCTGATGATGTGCTGAAGAGCTACGCTGAAAATAAGGCAGGGTCTCGCGATCGCCGGATGATGGAAATTGACGTGGTCGCGATGGCTGCCGGCAACGTCGGCAAAGGGCGGGCCGTTCCAAGCGCCTTGAGTATGCGGCCTGACGTTGGAAATTACGTGGCGGACTACGCCTCTCCTGCTGCCATTAGCAAGCTCAATGAAGCGCTGTTGGAGCCGCTTCATTCACGTAGCGCAGATGCGCAGCACGCCACGACTACCGGCGGAATTCCCTGGTATCTGCCAAATGCCAAGCCAGTTTCGCCAGTGTTAACCTCGTCAGCTAATTCGGGGAACAAGGGCTCTGAACTCGCGCGTCAGATGGCAGCCATGTCGCAGAAGACGCCAGGTAAGACGGGTGTGATTTTAGCGCTGCCGGATCCAGTGGGGGTGACTAGCCAGCTCAATTGGTACAGAAGTCGCTTAACAGCTGAGTTGGCCGCCATGAATGGCGTAGGGAACGAAGAGATTGCGAGGAAGCGGATTATCGCGGAAGTCATTGCCGGAATTGTGCAGAGCGCCAAAGAGGATCCTGGGTGGTTCAACAGCTACGGTCCGGACCGGTATCTGAAGCACATTAACCAACCAGCGTGGGAAGCAGCAAAGCGTGAAGCAGACGCAATCAAAGCACTCAATGCGCGGATCGAGCGAGCGAGTAATGATTATGTGAAATGGAAAGAGTCGCAGCAATGGGCTCAGATTCAACGCGAGGACTTTTCGAGCTCTAGCGCAGTAAGTGCCCATGACTTAGAGCAGATGGTGGCTCTATGCGTTTGCGGGTCCGGGTTGACGAAAGCTGAGCACGAGAAGATCTGGGAGCCGGTACTGAGAGGGACGAAAAGTCCGGAGGACAATTGGTTCGAGCGGGCACTTTCTGGTCTGCACACGGACTTCCAACAGTATCTGACGGATCAGAAGAAAGAAGACAAGGTCTATGATTCCGTCAAAGGCGCAACCGCACTGGCCAAAGACTGGTCATTTGACGGCATAAAGAAGGCCAACGAGTTTCGCGCGGCGATCCGCGCGAAGCGCGCGGCCAACGATGCGACAGCAGCTTTGATTGAGACGGTTGCCGGGCGCATGGGACGACTCCTGAGGAGTGATCCTCAGGCTTATCAAAGATTGATGCGGCGAGTGGCGATGACGCTGGTCGTTCGCGCCGATGTTGTTCCCCAACCCGTTTTGGTGAAGGGAACGTTCGAAAAGATGGCGCAGATGATCATGGCTGTTGGCAGCGGCGAGGCGAGGCTTGCGGCGCAGGCTCCGATTCGAACCGCATCGAGGAATGGCCGAGGCCCGTATTTGTCCACAAAAGGAAATCTGGGGCAGCGGGGTTGGGCGTTGTCCGAGGCGGTCGACGGCGCCGTTCTTTTCGACCCCCCAGGATCTGGGGCAACTGGGGTTACTGCGGCATGGGTGGTACAGCGCGTCCAGGCGGGGGACGGAAAACTAAGCCCAGAGATGATGCGTAAATTTGGACTCAGGGAGGTCGACCTTTCCGCTGCCCGTGTTGCTGGTTCTCAAGTCGCGCCATCGAACCCTTGGCTGGAGAACGCCTTGGCGCTTCGCAGCTCAGGGGTTGACGCGGTGCTTTCCGCTGGTGTGATTTTCTTCCAGGCAAATGCCTTTAACAACGCACTGGGGGATTGGGGCAAAGCGCAGGATGGCCTGGGGAAAACTGAAGCAGGCGTCGGCATGGTTACAGCGGTCTTCTCTTCCATTGGTGCTGGACTTGAGGTTTCAGCTGCAATAGCGATTTTGCGCGGAACGGCGAAGGACAGACTCGCTCGACGAATGATCATTGCTTCACGGTTTGGAGCTGTTGCAGGCATTATTGAAGGCGTTTTCCTGCTCTTCAAGGGAGGCAATAAAATCCACAAAAAAGACTATGACTCCGGCCTTTGGACAATAGGATCCGGTGTATTCGTTGCTGCGGCTGGCTTTGCTGGCGTAGCCGCGGCGACTGCATCAGCCACTGGCGGCACCGTTGCGATACTTGGTCTGAGCTTAGGTCCAGTCGGATGGGCGCTTCTTACGATTGCCCTCATCGGGGCATCCCTGTATTTCGCTTGGCAGGCATTTGCGACCGACGACGAAAATTTCTTACCTGTTGAGTATTGGCTAGATAATGGAGTTTTTGGAAGCGGAAAGCTCCGATCGTTGGGCAACAAGAACGCGTGCTACGACGGGACCCGTAAAGGGGTCTTTCCTTTTTCAGGAGTGGACGAAGAGCTCTTAGTCCTGAACCGTATGATGCTGGTTGCTCAGGCCAAACTGTCAGTCGCGTCAGACTCCAATGCCGTAGGGGTCGTAGCTAGCTATGAGGTGGCACTCCCCCGTTATGCCCGGGGTACCCGTCTGCAAATATCGTTCACTGCCATCGGCGAGCAAGGCAAGCGTACCGCGATAGGCGGTCTTCTATGCGAAGACGGAAGGCAGGAACCCACCAGTTCTATTTTGAGTGAGGGATTGACTGGTATGCGCCAGGGTCCTGTGCTTAAGATTGACACAAAAACCGGGGTTATGAGGTTGACGGGGATGTTTGCTACGATGCAAGAAGGTTTTTTGACAAAGGTAATAGATCGAATTTCTGGTCGAAACGGTCAGGTGTATGCGAAAGGATTTGAGCTAAAGCTCGACTATTGGCCGGATCGCGAGAATATGAAAACCCTTCAGACGAGCTTGGTTCTCGTGAGACCAGAATAGTTACAAAGGAAATTGGAGTATGAAAGGAACAAAGACCTTTGTTAAGGCTCAACTAATAGGTTTGAAGTCACTGCCTCTCGAAAGCGGAGCCTGGGGGATGCTATTACCGCGTGGTAAGGATGCGGCTACACATGAACCAGATGCCAGGGACCAGGTCCAGGAAATCAACCCGGCCTTCATGACGTTCATTGACAGCGAAATGAATGTCGATCCCGGGATGTGGCTGGTGATGGGGATATTTGTTTCGAGCTGTATGTTAGTAGGTAGTGTACTTCTTGGACCCAGGTTGGTTACTTCCGGCGCGCCGCTTGGCGTACTTGCTGTGGTATTCGGGGTATACATGATGACCATTCTTGGGCCGGCAGTTGGCGTATATAGGCTTGTGAATAGGCCGGTGCGGCCGCCGGTCATTTTGAGCCGGAAAAGCCGACAGATTTATGTATGGCGAGGTATGAAGCTGGGCTGGCGCGCGCTCAATTATGATGATGTGCACCCTTTCATCTTTCGTGCACAGATGATTTCCACCGCTGGCGCAGCCACTATTTATACGGTGCAGGCAGCGGTTATTGACGCCAACCGGACCATTGTGGAGTCAGTAGTAGTGGCGCCGCCGTCGAGGTCTCCGTCGGCCTGCGGAATGAATTGGGAGTTCATTCGTCGGTATATGGATGGCACTCCGGACCAAGTTCCACCAGTGTTGTCGCAGCCGCCTGTGAATGATAAGCGCGCAATCTTTGCAAGAATGGACCAAATAGGATTTAGCGGATTGGTGCGTCGTGATTTTCGCTTGGAGCCAAGTATTTTTGCTTGGTGTTATTATTATTTTTACGGTTTCGTCGGCTACTGGTGGTTTCGAGCCGCTGCTTGGCTGCAATGCCGCGGACGCTATCCGGAATATTCTAAATCGATGGCGCAGGCGATGACGTTCGACGGGCTTAATCCGTACCGGAAGGAGCCCTTGTCGCCTACTGAGCAAGCTGCGTTTGAAGGGAGATTGCCAAGATTAAAGATTCGATGGGCTATCCTTGGTGCGTTATCCACGCTACTTTGGGGTGGCGCATGGCTGTCGTTGGTACTCGGTCTTGCAATTTCTTTGTGAGAGAAATCTCCTCAACGCGATCGTCTAGTCATATTGACAAAAATAACAAAAATGATTGTGCGATCCCGGTCGCCGGCTTAGGTTGTTGCAGTGGTCACGGCGCTAGACCATCTGCCACCCCTGCCCGCGACGACAAGCTGGCTTAGCAAGCTCAGCCCAAGTTCATGGAGGACGGGACGGTCGTGATGGGTTGTGGTAAGGATCTATATGAAAGAGGGACAGTACGCCGGGTGGTTGACGCGATACAAGCTAAACCGCCCACTACATTCCTATGAAGAGGACGAACACTTAGCCCCGAGGCTTCCGGTCAATGAGCTTCCGCCGAACGATCATGGTGTTCTCAGGGTCAACTCGACCTTCGTCGAGTATATGGACCGCTTCTTTCTGGAGCGAGGTTGGGCTGCCATGGGCGGAGCACCATTTGTCGCAATGGGACTTACGTTCGCGTGGCTTATCGCTTCGACAATGTACACCCCCCAGGACGATGGCATGCCGCGCGATCCGTCGTTCATTACTGCAGATTGGATATTTTTTGTCGTGTGGCTGTTGTTCGCGCTATGCGTTATAAAATTCATCTGGCTCAAAGACTTCTTTCGCTACACCCACTACCCGATTCGCTTCAATCGCAAGAACGGGACCATCTACGTTTTCCGTCACAACGGTCCAGGAGGCGTACTGACAGTACCTTGGGACAAAGCCCATTTTTTCATCGGGCGCTCCAGCCCCGCGATGGGTGGGCAGAGCATCTTCACTTTTGACTTGCGCTGCAATGTCTTGGATGAACAGCGGATGGTGCGCGATACCTTCGCCGTTGGCATGGATGGCAGCAGCAGCCGCGGGGCAGTACTTGAGCATTGGGAGATGGTGCGCCGTTACATGGAAGAGGGCCCGCAGAGCCTGCCGTTTCCACCGCTGGCGCTGACGGTTTCGACGGAAACCACGTTGCGAAATATGGTGATCACCCAGGTCAGCGGGCAGTTTTCAGGGTTCTTAAGCATCCTGATGCTGCCCATCACATTGCCTTGGGCCCTGTTTCGTTACCTAGCGATGAAAACCTGTAAGCGACCCATCTGGCCGGCGGATATTGAGGCGGCCTGCGCAATCGACCCGAATGATCCCTTTATCCTTGATGAGCCGCGCTACGCGGGCGATGCCAAGACCGGCGGTGCTGCGGGTGACGAACAGTTTCTGGCCTACCGCGAGCGTGCGCTGAAGATGGCCCTGGAGTACGATGCCGAGCGTAGAAATCGTCTCGGTCCGGATGGCACAGCTGCTTAAAGTAAATTCGCGTTCTGAATTGTACTGTTGGACTCTAGCGATCTGGGCGTTGGTCGATTTGACAACCGCTTCCCATTCTTGCCGGCCCAAATTGCCGGACGGAAAAGCAGAAACAGGCAAGGAATTTCATGTTCGGTCGCGAATACGAATATATACGCGCGAGGCGGAAATCCATCGCGAAAGGTCGAGAACTATTGAATATCGATGGGCAGCGCCGCTGGCGTGTCGAGCAGGCTGGCGCGGCAGAAGGCGTGTTTATCCCAGGGCGGTGCGCCTACGCGCAAAATGATGCCTATCTGGAGCTAGCCAACCCCGGATTTAGTGTGCAAAGCTTGGTGGCCTCATGGGCACTGCTGGTATTGCTGGCCTGTTTGTTCACGCTTTGGATGTGGTATGGGCTGGCCATTCATCCGCTAGTGTTCGGCAGGATATTCTTTCTTGGATGGTCGGAAGCTTATGAATCGGAAATGTTGCCGTTGTTGATCGGAGGCTGGACTCTCGTCCTTTTCGTCGTGGTCGGGTGTATCTTTTTTGTCTTCATGATGTTTGTGGGTCTTGGGGCACGGACGGCATTCTTTGGTCCGCTGCGGGGGCGGATCCGCTTCAACCGAAAAACACGAAAGGTCTATGTATTGCGCCCAAGGTATTGCGGCGGCAATAAGGTATTTGAGTGGGATCGGCTGCAAGCGATATTTAAGCCATTCCCTGCGCGTATGGAACAAAAAGTTGTCCGTTTCCACCAGGCCCAGCCGCTGGCGCTTTACCATCCGCCCTTCGCCGAAGATGATCCTGCAGCGGAAGGTGAAGATGTTATCTTCATCGACTCGGCAACGTCCGCGTACTACCCGGAAGCCGTGGCGGGACTATGGGAATACATTCGTCGGTACATGGAGTACGGTCCTTCCATCGACGTGATCCCGCCCAAAGCACCGGTGACATTCCAACAGATCCCGCGCTTCTTGCCGCCGGCATATAGCACTTACTGCGGCATGCCGAGCGCTGCTCAATGCAGGCTGGAAATGGACGTGTCGCTCTATCTTCCGTTGTATATGGCGCTTGTGCAATCCACTTGTTTCTGGCCGCGCTTCCCGACGGCATGGGAAAGTGATTCAGGCATGGGAGAGCCAGAGGACAGGCCGGTTCAAACTGGCGCGGTGATGACAGCTATGGTCTATCGCGCCGAAGGTAAGCTGTCGCAGGCAGATGAGGTGCAATTTATGAAACATTGGGGGACGGAGGAAGGGCTTCAGGAAGCACTAGCGCGCTAAGAGGGTGGTATCCGGGACGTTTAAGGGGTTGCGTGGCACTTTATGGGAGCGCAACTAGTGCGAGAGCTACCGACCGCCTGTCTTGCCGCGACGACTCGTTGCAACGTCCTTGATGATCAACGCATGGTGTGCGACGCCTTCGCTGTCGGCATGGATGGCAACACCAACTGCGGTGCGGTACTGGAGCATTGGGCGATGGTGCGTCGCTACATGGAAGAAGGCCCCGCAGAACCTGCCTTTTCCACTGCTGGCCACCGTTTCGACAGAAACAACGTTGAGCAATATGGTGATCACCCCGGTGAGCGGGCAGTTTTCGGGCTTTCTATGTATCCTGATGCTGCCCATCACTTTGCCATGGGCTCTGTTTCGCTACCTTGCTACGCTATGAAGACTTGCAAGCGTCTTGTCTGGCCAAAGGATGTGGAGGATGCCTGTGCAATCGACCCGCAGGATCCCTTCATTCTCGAGGAGCCCAGCTATGCCGGCAACGCGAAGACCCGCGGCCTTGAGGGAGACGAGCGGTTGCTGGCATACCGCGAACGGGCCGTGAAGATGGCCCTTGAATACGATGCCGAGCTCAGAGAGCGGCTCGGTCCGGACGGGACTGCTGCTGGATCCGATCGGCACAAGTCATCATCGGCAGAGTAGCTACATGCCCCCGTGCATACCGGACAGCGCCGCACCAACGAATATGACCCACGACAGGATGGCGCCGACAGGCAACGATATGGCGGCACTGCCCAGGCTCGTAACCGCGAGCCATCGGTTGCCGCGCAGCGCTGCAATCGCTGCGACGGGCAGCGTTGCGGCACCCACTGCCGCGGGAGTCATGATCCTGGCCAGTGAAGGCTGATTTCCGCCAACGATAAACGCAACGAATGCAGTCACCAGTACCAGTAGCAAATGAAACAGAATGAACCTCGCCCGCTCACTTCGAAGTTTGCGGGTCCACAGTCCAATGTATGCGGGGTAGGTGACGGCGCCGCCAAACGCCAACAATTCCACATTTCGAAACCTGGATTGCGAGACCAGTTCATACACTGCCCCGGGAACGAGTAAAACGATCAGGACCAGCGTGGCATGTAGTGACAGGTTTCTAAGCAGACTTTTCATTGGCGGAAGCGCGGACAATCGGCAATGGTGATTTTGCGGATCTGGACCGCACAAGTCGGAATTTTGAATATCCAGCAGAGTGTACGTCTCAAGTTCGCGCTCTGGCACCACGCCCATGGCCTTACCACACCTCCAACGGTACACTTACCTCTTGTTCCCAAGGCTGACTGACCACCATGGCATCCCTCCAGTTCGACCGCTTGCTTGCCCCGCTTCCCGGCGACCAGCCCTGCGGTGATGATCTGCTGTTTTCCGCTGAATTCGATCGCATCCAGGAGGCGCGCCGCGCTGACGATCCTTCGTTGGACCAGGGCGATTGGGTGACGGATATCAAGGAGGCAGACTGGCGCGAGGTGATCGGCATCGCTACCTCGCTGCTGCAGGATCGGACCAAGGACCTTCGCCTGGCGGTCTGGTTGACCGAGGCGCTTTCCAAGGAGAGGGGTTTTGCCGGGTTGCGCGACGGCTACCAGCTGACGGCCGAGCTTTGTGGCCAATACTGGGATCACCTGCATCCGGTGATGGAAGCCGACGATGTCGATTACCGTACCGGCAGCGTGACGTGGCTGGCGGGGCGGTCGAGCCAGTTGATTCGCGAGATTCCACTGGTCGATGAATCGGCGGGTGGATATACCTACGTCGACTGGGAGGTGGCGACGCACCTCGCGGAAGCGATTCGTCGCGATCCGGAGCAGGCGGACGAACTGGCACAGGGCAAGACCAGCCAGGAGCAGTTCGAGGCGGCGCGCAAGAAGACGCCTGCGGCGTTCTATACGGCACTGCATGCGGACCTGGTGTCCTGCGAAGCAGCGCTGAAGCACCTCGGCGATGTGCTGGACGAGCGGGCCGGCGAGCATGCGCCCAGCTTCCGGCAGGCGCGCGAGGCGCTGGAGGCGGTGCGTATGCTGGTGGAGCGCTTTGTCGGCAAGCCGGTGGAACGGACAGCCGGCGCGGAGGCTGCCCACGCATCGTCCTCGCCGGCGCAGGGCGGACACGCAGGCGCGCCGGCCGGCGCTGCCGACGCCGTGCACTCCGGCCCGATTCGCACGCGTGGCCAGGCCCTGGCCCAATTGCGCGATGTCGCGGATTTCTTCCGACGTACGGAGCCGCACAGCCCGGTGGCTTACCTGGCGGCGCGCGCTGCCAAGTGGGGCGACATGCCGCTGCACGCCTGGCTGCGTACGGTGGTCAAGGACGATGCCACGCTGTTGCAGATCGAGGAACTGCTTGGCGTTAGCGCGGATCCTTCAACCGATAACGACGCGTAATCCCAAGCCACGCCGGCAGTATCGATGCGCCGGCGTGGATCACACAATGCTGGATTACTGCCCCGCCCGGAACTCAATCCTCCGGTTCTTCGCCCGCCCTTCCTCCTTGTCATTCGGTGCCACGGGCTGGTCCGGCCCCACGCCCACCGCAGTCAGCATGCCGGGCTCGCCGCCTTTGCCGATCAGGTAGTTCTTCACCGTCTCGGCGCGCGCCTGGCTTAGCGTCAGGTTCAGCGCGCGGCTGCCGGAGTTGTCGGTGTGGCCGACAATCTCGATCTTGCGCCCGCTCAGGCGCGGCAGCACCGCGGCCATTTCATCGAGGATGGCGCGGCCCTTGGGCGTCAGCGTGGCGGCGCCCGTTTCGAATTCGATGATCCGGTTGCCCAGGGTCTGGTCCAGCAGGTTCTGTTCGGAGGCCGGCACGCGCAGGCCGTTCTTCACCGTATAGCTCTGGCCCAGGCCGGTGGCCATGTCGCTGGCGATCTGCTGGCGCTGGGCCTCGTTGCGCACGTCGCCGTGCACGGATACCTGCGTGCCATCGATGCTCAGCTGGCCGCGGCTGACCTGTTTGATCTGCGGCGAGAGGATCTTCTGCACATTGGCCGACCAGTTCGGGGGCGAGACCACGTTGCCGACTTCGATCTGGTCCACCACGTTGGCGCTGCCATACAGCTCGCGCAGGCGCGCCAGCACGCTGGCTTTGGTAGCTTCGTCAGGGACCGCGCCACCTGCGACGACGCGGCCTGAAGGGGCCGCTGCCGACGCGGCAGGCGTGGCGGTGGTGCCGGGATCGCCGGGCGCGGCATGGCCGGGCAGCATGACCAGCGCGGCCAGCAGGCCCGCGGCCAGTGCAGGCGTGCGTGTTCCAACCACAGCGGAGGCGGCCTTGAAGTGGGCCTTCCGGTTGCGTACTGCATTGACACCCATGCTCATTCCCCGGCAAAGACTTCACGGAAGGTGTCGAGCGCCAGGCGCAGCGACAGCTGCGGCTGGTCCATGTAGCTGACGAACTTGGCCATGCCGTAGTCTCCGTTGACGTGTTGCTCGACCCATTCCGGGTCATCGATATTGATGTTCTGCTCGGCATAGGCCAGCGGCGAGATCACGCCGTGCAGCGTGCGTGACGAGGCGCCGTTGAAGCCGATCACCAGGCGCTCGTTGCCACCGATCTGCCCGAGGAAGATCGACAGTTCGAAATCGGCCCGGTGCAGGAAGCGCGATACCAGTTCGAGCCAGAAGCTCGCGACCAGGCTGCGGTAGAGCGGGTCGGCGGGCAGCGGCAGGGTCAGGCCTTTTTCCAGGTGCGACGATCCGGACGACATCAGCGGCTGCAGCAGGATGCCGAGCGCCAGCAGCGTGCGGCGCAAGCGCACATGCTGGCCCTGGCCGGCCAGCATGTGTTCCAGGCCGGCCACGGTCTGGAAGTCGATGAAGTCGGCAAAGCTGGCGTCGTGGGTCTGCGCGCCGGCACCGGTTTCCACGCCCAGCTGGGACTGGGCCAGCAGCTGCAGGCCTTCGGTGGCATCGGAGGCCTGGGCGAGCGCATGCATCTGCTGTCCGGCGCGCGTCCACAGGCGGGCCAGCGCCAGCGGACTGCGGGCGATGAATTGCAAGGGACGCTCCACCTCCATCGCCGCTGCCGTCAGGAACGGGAAGCGTCGCGACGACAGGTCGCTGCTGGCCATCAGCACACCAGCGATGGCGAGCTTGCTTTGAGAGCCCAGGAAGGCGAAGTGCATCGGCTTCCACGCGTCATAGCAAGCCTTCCAGGCCGGGTCTTCGGCCAGCAGTTCCATGCCCTGCGCGAGCCAGCGGTCCAGCGTATCGAGCAGCTGGGTGTTGTTGGCACTTTTGACGAAGTCGCCCCGGGACGGGATCTTGCCGAAATAGGACAGCTGCAGTTGGGTCGGCTGGCTCATTGCGCCGTACCTCCTTGGTTGACTTGGGCCGAGGCCTGCGCGCTGCCCGGCGTGCTGGCCTGCGGGTTCGGGGCAGGCGGGGCGGACGGCGCTGCCGCGGGCGAAGTCGACGGTGAAGCGGTCGGTGGCGTCGCGGTATTGAGCGGCACATTGGCGTCGGCGATCGCGGTCGGCAGGCGCAGGCCGCGCAGGCCCTGGCTCTGCGGCGAATCCGATGCGCTGGCGTTGCCGGCGGTCTGCGGGCTGCTGATGATGCGCAATGCCACGCTGACCGCGATGTTGTCGCGGCTCCAGGTCAGGTCGAAGGCGCCATCGGGGCGGCGCTTGCGTGCAGCGGTCGCAATCAGGCGCTCGAGGCCGAAGCGACCCGGCTCGTTAAGCAGCTCCACGGAGCGGCCGTCGAAGGTCGTTGCCGTGATCTTCGCGCCCGGCGAACCCTGCGGGTTAGGCCAGACAAAGTTGGCCCACTGCGCCGGCGTATTGCGATAGCGCAGCTGCTGGCCATCGATCTCGATGGTGTACTCGGTGGTGCCGGTCGCGGGTGTGGGCAGGATCTGGAACACGGTCTGCTGCGCCGCCGCGGCCGTGGCGCCGCCACCGCTGCCCGCGGCACCGCCGGTCAGCGGCGCCACCCAGCGTGTGAAGTTGGTGGTGAACTCCGGCGCCAGCGTCAGGCCCAGGTCGCCCCAGGTGCGCGCGGCCAGCATGTCGCCGCGGCGCACCGACAGCGGGCCGATGGTGGCGGTGGTGAACTTGGCAATCGCGCCCTCCGGCCCGAAGATCTGGCCGATCTCGGCCGCGCTGGCTTCGATCTTGGCATCCGATGCGAACGGATACTTGGTCGCCAGGGTCTGGCTGAACGGCTGGTACACCTGTGCGTTCCAGACCTTGTTGATCTCGACGCTGGCCGGGCGGATCACCACGGCGTAAGACTGCAGCAGCGGGCGCACCAGCAGCGGCCGCAGTGCCTGGCGCTGGCTGTCGGTGAGACCGGTCATCATCTGCTCGTCGACATACTTCAGCGCATCGGCTAGCTCCGAGCCATTGCCGTCCAGCGTCTGCTGCATCAGCTGGCGTGCGCCGGGGCCGGGATCGCCCTGGTTCTTGAGCTGGTTGAAACGCGTGCGGACCTTCGACAGCGACTCCATATAACCGCGCAGCATCGAGTTGTTGTCATGCATGACGACGATGCGCGCCAGGCCGGAGAACTCCTTGCCGACCGGGCCCATCGGAATGGTGCCCGCCGCGGTATTGGCGCCGCTGACATCGACATTGACGCTGACTTGCGAGGGCGTGCCGCGCGAGATCAGGCGCTTGAACCAGTCGAGCATGCCGGACTTGGCCTGCTTCAGACCGGCATTGAGCAGCGACGGGTTGTCCCACGAGGTCTGCTCATACGCGGTGTCCAGTACCTTGCGGATCGGCGAGTTGGCCGGGTCGCCCAGCAGGTTCATGCTGGCCACGGCCTGCTCGAAGCTGCCGAAGTCCTGGATCGTCACCCCCTGCATGAAGCGCTGCCATTCCCGTGCGTACTCGGTCTTGTACATCGTGACCAGCGTCTTCTGGATCTGCTCGGGACTGCCTTCCAGGGTCAGGTCATCGCGCGCGGCAACGTTGAGCACCCAGTCCTTGCTCTGCAGTTCCTTGCTGGCGGCCTCGCGGATGGCAGGCTGCACGTAGCCAAGCCAGGCCTCGCGCGTGAAGGTGCCGGGCACGGCGTAGCTGCCGGCGACCACGGAGGCGCCGGTGTCGCCCACGATGCGGGCCACGGTCATCGGGGCAAAGCGGGTGGAGGCGCGGGCCTTGATCTCGGCGTAGGCGCGCTCGCGCGCGGGCATGCCGCGCACCACGCGGCGCAGGTTTTCGCGCGACTGGTCGATCAGCGACAGGTTGCCTTCGAGCAGCGGCCAGTTGTCGTCATTGACGCGGGCCAGGAAGAACGACAGGTTGCGCTCCGCCGAACGGATCAGCTGCTCGCGCGGCATGTTGCCGCGATTGTCTTCGAGCCAGCCGCGCCAGAAGCGGGTCATCTGGTCGGTCAGGTGCGCGACCTCGACGTGGCGCTTGTCGGCCAGCATCAGGTAGGTCTTGAGCGCGTTGTACGCGTCTTCCACGTTGGTGGGGGAGGCGTCGGTGTAGCGCTTGCCAGCAGCGGGCGCGGCGGCGGTTGTCGCGGCGGTGGTGGCGGTGGCGGCAGCGGGTGCGGAAGCCGGTGCTGCCGACGCCAGCGACGTTGCGGCCACTGCGCCGGTTTCCGGCGGCCGCACCATCGGCGCAAGCTGCTCGGGATGGGCGTTGACTTCAGCCAGGAAGGTCTCGATGGCGCCACCGACCGGTTTCAACATCACCTGGCGCAGGCCGTTGTAGTACTCGTCCAGCAGCTTGTGCTGCAGCGTGTCGCCCTGGTACAGGCCCAGCGACAGCGCCAGCGGATGGTCGGCGCGGAAGCGTTCCAGCTGCTCGATGCGGTCCTGCAGGATGTCCAGCGCTTCCAGCCGCGCCTGCAGGTCGACACGGTTCTGCTGCATCTTGACGATCTTGTCCAGATCCGCCTGCACGTTGGCGGTCAGCTGCCGGTTGCCGAGGAACGACCAGGTCCAGCCGCCCAGCAGCAGGCCCAGCACCAGCACCAGCCCGAAGAACGTGGCAAAGCGCAGGCGCGTCTTGGCGGGGCTGGCGAACTGGCGCACGGTGCGGCGGTCGGCGAAGATCACCTTCGAGAACAGGTCGCGCAGGAAGAAACCGTTCTTCGAGAACACCTCGCGATTGCCGGCCACGCCTTCCAGCTTCAGCCCGAAACGGCGCGCAATGCGCTCGGCCGAGACGCTGGTGGTGCTGGCCTCCTGCACCGCGCTGGTGAAGTAGAAGCCGCGGAACACGGGCTTGTACTGGAACGGGTTCTCGTCGAACAGCGTGACCAGGAAGGCGCGCAGCGTGGGCTTGACCGAGGCAAACTCCAGCGGAAAGCTCAGCAGCCCCGGCGACAGCTTGCCGTTGCGGTGCTGCGCGATCTGCGCCACGCTGATCTCCTTCAGGCCGTCGCACAGTTCGTCGAAGCGCTGGTCGAATACGGAGGCGACGTCGCGGCGCTCTTCGGGAGCGAAGGGCAAGGTGGCGCCCCAGACGCGGTCGCGCTCCTGCTTCTCGTTGTCGCCGAAGAATTCGGTAAAGCCGGTGATCAGGTCGGCCTTGGTGAACATCACGTAGACCGGCGCGAATACTTCAAGTCGCTCGGTCAGTTCCTGCACGCGCTGGCGCAGGTTCTTGGCCAGGTTGATGGCGAACTCGGGCCGGTTCTGCGTCAGTTCCGGAATGCTGACCGTGACCACGATGCCGTTGATCGGCGCCTTGGGCCGGTAGCGCTTGAGCAGGTCCAGGAAGCCCAGCCATTCGCGCCGGTCTTCCTCATGCACGGCATAGCGGCCCGCGGTATCGAGCAGGATGCCTTCGGTGGTGAAGAACCAGTCGCAGTTGCGCGTGCCGCCAATGCCGTGGATCACGGCGCTGTTCTTGTCGGCGAACGGAAACTGCAGGCCGGAGTTCAGCACGGCCGTACTCTTGCCCGCCGCCGGGTTGCCGATCACGATGTACCAGGGCAGCTCGTACAGCGCCTCGCTCCCCGACATCTGGCCCAGCTTCGAGGTCTTGATGGTCTTTACGGCGCTGGCCAGGCGCGTGCGCAGCGCCTCGACCTCGTCGCGCTTGTCGGGCGGTGCGGACTTGGCGGCCATGTCGGCCTGCTGCTCGAGGATGCCCTCGAGCTTGCCGCTGGCCCGGCGCGCGCGCCAGCGCTTCCACAGGTAGGTGGCCAACCACGCCAGCAACAACACGCCCAGGACGATAGCGACCCAGGCCAACCCGATTTCTAAAGTCTGCGCCATCAGCAACAGGAAGACGGTCAGCACGACCACGCCGAATACCGACAGCGTGCGTGTGTGGGTCAGGAAGTTAAGGATGCGATGCATGTTGCCTTTGGCTCGGGAGCAATACGGGATTCGGGGGCGTGGTTCGGGTCAGGCGATGGGTCACGCCGGCAGGATCGCGACGGCGCCACGCTGCTGCGCGTCGCCGGCGCTCAGTGCCAGCACGGGCCGGCCGCCATCGAGCGCCAGCTGATGGGCTACGACCACTGGCAGCAGCGCACTGGCGGCGCCGGCGTAGCCGCACGGCAGGCCAAGCGCCAGCAGGTCGGCAACGGGATCCAGCGTGGGGAAACGGGTGCTGACGACCTGGGCGATCTCGACCGTGCGCACGGGGTGGACGCCGATGTCTGTGACGATGGTTGCCACTGCCGCCGGGGCTTCTTCGGACTGAGTCGCGGTGTCTGCTGCATCCCGGGGCGCGGCTTCGGCCTCGCCGGCAATGGTCTCGAGCGCCTGGGTGACAGCCTGGGCCAGCGCCTCGAGCCGGGGCTGGCCGCGGTCTGCGGTAGGCGCTTCCAGGCGGGCCATTGCCGCGCGCGTAATGAGGATCGGTGCGCTGTCGGCTTGGGCGTCGGTAGCCTCGTCCGTCCCGGTCTTGGCCGCGCCGGCGGCAGGCTGGTGCGCCCCCAGCAGAACGCCGGCGGCGGCCTCGCCTGGAGTCCGGCCATGCGGGCAGCGCGCACTGAAGAGCTGGTCTTCTTGTTCCAGCGCCTCGACGGCATTGGCGCCGATCAGCGAATCGGCGGCCACCAGCATGCGTAGCGCCGGCTGGCCGTCGACCGGGCGGTTCACGGCCTGGGTGGCGCGATCCAGCAACAGCAGGGCATCGCCGTCGCCGCGCGCGGCCGTGGCTTCGAGCGTGAGTCGCGCGGCTGGCCAGTATTGGGACAAGCGCTCGCGCAACCAGTCGCCTGCCGCGGCCTGGCGCGGTTCCGGCCAGCCACGCGGCAGCAGCAGGGTGGCCACCAGCGGCGCGGTGCTGTCCGGCACGGCCATGTCGTGGCCGGCTGGCGCGTAGACCGCCGCCTGCATGGCGAGCTCGTCGGTGACCTCGGCCGCCAGCGCAAGCGCGCGCAGGGCCTCGTCGTCCCAGACCAGATCAGGCGTGCGCGCGGTGACTTCCGTGCGCAGGCTTTCGATATCGAGCGACTCGACCTGGGCAGCAAAGACAGGTGCGGGCAAGCCATCCAACGCAACCAGGCCAGGCCGGTTGCCGGCCTTGGCGGCCTCCGCCAGCGCATCGGGCGCGTTGCCTGCGGGCGTGCGCACGGCGGTGGCAAGCAGCGCCGCGCGCCAGGTACGGGTGGGATCATTGGGCTCCGCCTGCACCCCCTCCACGGCATTGCCGGCTTCTCCGGGCGTCGCCGTGGCGGGTGTTTGGCTGGCGGCCGCGACATTGGTGCGGATCCCGTCCAGGGCCCGCTTGATGACCAGGTAGGCAGCCACCATGCCCGCCGGCATCAGCGCCAGGTGCGTGACGATATCCGTGGTGGTCGGCATGCGGTTGATCGACTGCCACCAGGCAATGGTCGCGACCCACACGACGGCGAACACCGCGAACAGGATCAGCGTGGACTTGATCAGTCTTGGAAACATGGTTTCGTGTCGAGTAGCGGCGCAAGGGCGTTTGAAACGGCCGTTCGTTGCCGGGACTTCATGCGCTGCCGGTCACGCCCTGGCTGGACAGCAAGGTTGCGCCACAAGCGGTCTTGTCGCCGTGCCGCGCGGCGGCACGGCCATCGATGATCACGTTGGGGTCGCCGGTGACGATGACGGTGGTGCCGCCATGCCCGGAGCGCGGGCAGGTGACACGATCCCCCACGCACGCAATGCCCTTGCCGTTGGTGCTGGTGTTGCCCGAGGCGGTGATCACCACGCCGCCGTGGTCGGTCTTGTCGCCCAGCAGAATGAAAGGACGTGCCACTACGCTCTCCCCAAATTGCGCCGGCCAACCGCTGCCGGTCCTGTATCCATGTCCCTGCCAGCCCCGCCATGCGGGGCGATCGTGCCGTTATTGCTGTGCCGGCCGCTTGCCCAGCACACCCGGACGCCGCAGCTCGACGTGCCCGAGATCCATCATCTTCCAGCGGCCGCCCCAGACCAGGCCGGCTGACTCGGCGGCGCGGCCATACAGCTCGTAGCCGCGCATGGCCCACGGGTCCTTCTCGCTGATCACCAGCTTGCCGTCGCGGTAGAAGGCACTGTCCGCGGCCAGCCCGAACTGGTGGTAGCTGTGGTAGGCGCCGGCCTGGGTCACATGGCTGCCCATCGCCGCCAGCCTGGCCTGCCGTTCCGGGCTGCGGTAGCCCTCCAGCAGCGCCATTTCATAGCCATGCTCGTCGCGCATGATCTTGTAGACCAGCAGCAGCCGCTGCCTGAATTCGGCATCCAGCTGCTCCCAATCCCGGCTGGCCTCGCGGATCGCCGGCCGGATCAGCTCCACTTCGCGCGTGGTGAACACCTCTGGCGGCAGCGGTGGCGGCGGCACCAGGCGCTCGCCATTGAGCAGCGCGGCGATCTGCGGATCCGGTTCGCGCACACCGTCATCGTCCTCGAACTGGAAGACCTGCCGGTGACGCAACGCCAGCGCAAGCACCGGCGGCAAAGTCACCACCCCCGCGGCAGCCAGCACCAGTGCGCGGCGCTTGGCCAGGAAGTCCCGGGCCGAAGCCAGTGTCGTGGTGGCGCTGCCCATGGAGTGGCGGATCGAACTGGCCGATTGCGAGCCCGCCGACGCCGCGCTGGTGCTCAGGCGGCGCCACTGCGAGCGCGCCATCGCAAAGCAGCGCTGCCGTACTGCGGGAAGAAGCAGCACGGCAGCAGCGGCAACCATCAACACGAAATAGAGGACCAGTGCGACAAAGACCATGCTTACCTGCTTGACCGGGCTGGGCTGTGCCGCTGCGGCGAAGCCTCCGCAAGGGTGCCGAGCATATTCAGTATTTTTTACATCTGTGTTCGATTTGATCTCAATCCGGGGTGATGTCCCCGTATCGGGGTTTGTCTTTCGACGATGCCAGCCGTAGAATCCGGGAGTCTAAGGCCAAAATGATCGAATCTGCCATATATGACACAACGGGCCGGTAATTGTAAATCCGGCCGGTAGCGTCCGCGGCGCATTTTATTTCAAATTTCTTGATGACAGATGAGCAATAGCGACGATGTGAAGCCGTCAGCGCCACCAACGCTCTTCGGCAGCGAGCCTGACGCCGCCGCCGCCGGGCAGACCCGCATCCTGGCCAGCCTGGAAGGCCGCGTGCCGATGGCGGCCAAGGCACCGGCCAGGAAGTCGGCTGGGCGCTACCTGGGAGCCGGCCTGGTCGCTGTTGCCGCTACGGCTGTGGCCGGCTGGCTATGGCTGGACCGCGGCGCCGATGCGCCCGTATCGATTCAGGCGGGCAATCCGGCGGTCCCCTCACAGCCTGCCGCCGGCGTAGCTACGCCCGGCGGGCAGACGCTGGCCGACAATGCGCCCGCATCGGCGCCGGTCAATTCCGCCGTGCCAGCGGAATCCGCCCAATCGGTTGCCGAGAATTCCCAGCCGCAGGCCGCAACCATCGTCGATGCCGACAACAGCGACCCTGCGCTGGATCGGCTCGGCAAGGTCGACGGTGCAGCAGTTGCCGCGGGTGCCGTCGCGGGCGCGACCACGCTGGCCGCGCTGACGTCCCTCGGTACCCAGCCAGCCGGGACCCGGCCGAAGACCGCTGAAGTCAGCAAAAATACCAAAAAGGCAGCAACGTCGAAGACTACGACGCCGGTGGAAAAGGGCACCACCAGTACCGCTGCGAACAGCAAGGACAAGAAGACCGTCGCCAAGGCCAACACGTCGGCCAAGTCGAAAACAACGCGTCGCAAATCCTCCGCCACAACGGCAGACCCAGACGCCGAAGTCCTGGCGGCGCTACTGTCCCAACCCGAGGGCAAGCCGATCAGCACGGCGACGGCCAGCACGCGCTCTACCTCCAAGGCGCGCAACTGAACCCCGCGACGGTTCGATCGCATTACAGAGAATCGGTGTGACGGCCCGGCATGCGCCACACCGTGCTTGCAATCAAGGCGGGCACCGGCCACGGTAGACCCGCGGGCATGTCGGCCCCTGACGCAGTTGCGGCTGCACGAACGGACAGCGAATGGATGTAACCACTCTTTACCAACATCTTTTCAGCGCGGCGCACCGCCTGTATGCGCTGGAAGGTGAAGGCGCGCTGGGCGAACTCGCCGTCGAGGCCTGGATCGGCCGCGAAGGCGTGTCCGCGCTGGCCGAGTCGCGCATCGTCGCGGTCAGTGCCAACGCCGATATCGCACTGGACAGCCTGCTTGGCCAACGTGTCACGCTGCTGACCACGCTCGCCGGCGGCGGCCAGTCGCGCCGCACCGGCCTGATCCGGCAGGCCGAGAAGCTCGGCGCCGACGGCAGCCTGGCGCGTTATCGCCTGACCGTGGTGCCGTGGCTGTGGCTGACCACGCAGCAGCGCAACAGCCAGGTGTTCCAGAACCGCAAGCTCGACAGCATCATCGAGACCGTGCTGCAGCCCTATGCGCCGCACGCGCAATGGCGCTACGCGGCCGGCGCCGAGGCGCGCATCGCCGCCATCGGCGAGCGTGCCCATGTCGCGCAGTTCCGAGAGACCGACTTTCACTTCCTGTCGCGCCTGCTGGCCGAAGCCGGCCTGGGCTATACCGTCGTGGAAGACGAGGAAGCGCCCAGCGGTCATGCCGTAGTGATCTTTGCCGACAGCGCGCAATTGCCGGAAGACGAAGAATCCGCGGCAGGTGGCGGCATCCGCTTCCATCGCGCGCACAGCCAGGAATCGGCCGATGCCATCCAGCAGCTGGCGTGCGAGACCCGCGCGACTGTGGGCGGCGTGGCCGTAACGGCATGGGACCCCGAGGCCAAGCGTGCGATCCGCGGCCACGCGCCGGCACGTTATGTTGGCAATGCGGGCCGGGCGTTCAGCCCGGATCCGTACCTGTCCGTCAGCCTGTCATTGGCGCCGGACGCCGCGAGCGCGCAGCGTGTTGCCGAGCAGGTGATCGAAGCCGTCGAGGCCCGCGCACTGCTGTTCACCGGCCGGGCATCCGTGCGCACGCTGCGCAGCGGCATGCGCCTGACTGTCACTGGCTGCCCGCACCTGCCGCTGCAGGAAGACGATGCGGCAGGGTATCCGCTGCTGCTAGATGCGGTGGAGCACTGCGGCATCAACAACCTGGCGGCCGACACGCGTGCCGCACTGGCGGATCGCATGGGGCCGCTCGAGGCGGCCTTGTGTTTCGACACACCCCCGGCCGCACCGGACGCTGCAGAGGCAACGCCCGGCCTGCTGGGCGTGCTGCCGGATCACGAGCCCGTGCGCCTGGCGCCAACGCAAGCGCTGCAGACGGCAGCACGCGAACAGGGCTACGCGGCAATCTTCCGCGCCATCGACGCCCGACGTCCCTGGCGTGCCTGCGTACTCGACGTCGATTGTCCGCGTCTTTACAGCCGGTCCAGTCCGCTGGGAGTGCATAGCGCGATCGTCGTCGGTCCTGACGGCCAGTCCCAAGCGGATGGCAACGCCGAACACCACGCCAGCCCCGCCGGCGAGATCCGCGTGCGCTTCCACTGGCAGCGCGGCGAGCGCGCCGACGACCGCAGCAGCCGCTGGATCCGCGTCGCACAGCGCCAGGCCGGCGCCGGCATGGGCTGGCAATGGCTGCCGCGCATCGGGCAGGAAGTGCTGGTCAAGTTCGCCGACGACGACATCGACCAGCCGTTCGTCATCGGCGCGCTGTACAACGGCCAGGGCGAAGCCGGCCACGCACCGACGCCAGGCGGCAAGAGTGCCGCGGCGGGCAGCGACAGCCAATCCCTGTACGCACAGGGCACGGACAGCGCCACCAGCGCGCAAGGCAACCTCGCTGGTGGCAACAGCCCCGCCTGGCACGGCCTGGGTTCACAGCCCGATGGCCACCGCAATGCCGCCGCGCTGACCGGTTTCAAGAGCCAGGAACACGGCGGCAAGGGCTACAACCAGCTGGTGCTGGACGACAGCGACAGCCAGCTGCGCACGCAACTGGCCACCACGCTGCAATCGACCCAGCTCAATCTTGGCCACCTGATCCATCAGCAGGACAACCGCCGCGGCAGCTTCCGCGGCCAGGGGTTCGAGTTGCGCACCGACGGCCACGCCGCCGTGCGCGGCCAGGCCGGCCTGTTGCTGACCACCTACCGCGACGCCGCCACCGGCCGCGCGTTGCCCACCGGCGACAACGCCGCCGGCATCGCGTTGCTGCGCCAGGCAGGCGACCTCGTTAAGACCCTGAGCCAGGGCGCAACCACGCACCAGACCCAGGCGCTGTCCACCGGCAAGGACGACGAAGCCCCGTTGCTGAAGCAGACCCAGGCTGCTTCCGGCATGGTCGATGGTCAAGCGCTAGAAGCGGCCAAGGACGATGCGTCGAGCGGCACCACCACAACCCCCGGCAAGGTTCCGCACCAGGCCGCGGCCATGGTGCATCTGAACGGCCGGGCCGGGCTAAGCGTGGTTGCGGGCCAGGACCTGCAGGTCGCCAATGGCGAAAGCGTGGCATTGACCAGTGGCCAGGACAGCAACATCGCGGTAGCCGGCCAGGCCCGCGTCCATGCCGGGCAGGCCATTGGGGTTGCGGCAGGACTGTCGGGCGCTGGGGACAACAATATCGGCCTGCAATTGACGGCAGGGCAGAATGATATCGATATCCAGGCGCAGCATGATTTGTTGAAGCTGGCGGCGCGGGACGACTTGACCGTGGTGTCGGCCAACATGAATGTGGATTTCGCGGCGGCGAAACGGATCCGCATTGCCACGGCGGGCGGAGCGTCGATATTGATCGAGGGCGGGAATATTACGGTGGAATGTCCGGGGGCGATTACCTATAAGGCGGCGCAGAGGAAGTTTGAGGGGGCGGTGAATAGTGCCTACGTTCTGCCGTCATTCCCGGATGCGGCCATAGAGGACATTCCTGTGCAATTCAATATTGCATTGCAGGATGTGCCGGGTCCGCTAGGTGCGGCGTTCCCCCTGACCGATTGGCGCATTGTCAAGGCCGAGAGCGAACTCGAAGCCCTATATAGCGATGACGAGATTCTGCGGGGTAAGAGCGACGACGCTGGAAAGCTGGCGTTATCAACGGCTGAACAAAAAGTATTACAAGGTGCTTGTAATAAGCATATCAATCAGATCTGGCTTGTCTGTGATAGTCAGGTGCACCGGGTTTCGCTTTTGCGCGAATCGGAAGAGTGGGATGACCGGCAAAAGATGGCGCATGCGCTCAACGCTATGGGATACGCCGATAGTTTGGGAGTCGCAGAAGGACATCCAGTAGAAGAATACTATGCTGACGTTGCAACTCGTGACATCAAACATACGGCAGGTGACGCGCTGCTAAACCATATTAAGGTCAAGTGAGCATGGCTGGGCAAGAAAAATCTTCTCGTGTCCTTACGCAAATTATTGGTAAAGAAGGAAGGGCCGCGCAAGGCGCAGCGACCAGCAATCTGTGGGTAGGACACAGCGCAGTGTTCTCCAAAGAGACTGCGGGCAACAAGGTTGTATCCTTCACTACCGGGCGAGAGTATTTTGCCGACTTTATCGCCGCCTGTGAAAAGGCATCGCAGGAGATCTGCATCATAGGATGGCAAGTGAACTGGGATGCGATGCTGGCACCCGGCAAGCGCCTCTGGGACGTGTTGTGTGAAGCGGCCAAGCGTAAGGTTAAGATTTATGTGTTGCCTTGGGACGATACCAGCCCGGTACAAACTTATGATGATCAAACATGTAATGCACTGGAAGCAATCAATACTCACCTTGGCTACTCCAGCAAGGAAAAGTGTGTGCACGTGGCGGTCGCGAAATCCAATGCCACTAAAAATACTACATATTTCAGTCATCATCAAAAGCTCGTAGTCATAGACCGAGAGATTGCCTTTGTCGGTGGCATCGATTTAGCGTATGGCCGCTATGACGATGCTAGCTATGACTTGCGTGCGGATGGAGACGGCCGCAAGGCCCTTAATCGTTACAATCCCTGCATTGCTTGGCTAGGTTCACTTGACAAGGGGGCGAAGGATATCGTTGATCCCGATCTGCTTACCGGCGCAGCAGATAGTTTCAAGTTACCTGGTCTGACCAACAGCACGGCCGACGGAGTGCTTAAGCAAATCTCTTCCGGTGGAGTTCAAGTACCATATAGTGAACCGACGATGGATGCCGTCGGAGCAAATGCTATTGGGCTAGGCCGTCGCGCAGAACGAAACCGTGTCCAATACGTGACGTTGAATGCAGCCGTTCAACCACGAATGCCATGGCAAGACGTACACAGCCGTATCGAGGGGCCAGCGGTTTCGGATCTGCTTCGCAATTTCGTTGTTCGGTGGAACGTGGTAAGCAAAATGAAGCTGCCTATGCCTAAGCCACCGAGCACATACGAAAAGCGCGGGAATGCTCATGTACAAGTTTTGCGAAGCGCCCCAGCCGGTATGCGGAAAGCCGAGTACGACGCGATGCAGAAAAAGCCGGAAACAGCACCAACCGGCACAGAGGATGATATTCACCGGGCGATGTTGCAATTGATCGCCAAGAGTAGGCGTTTCATTTATATTGAGAGCCAGTTTTTTGTATCAGATTTCGGCGAAGAGGCCGATTTTGTCACCGGTTCCTTGTCTCCTGCAGCGAAGTACATCAATGATCTCGGAGGTAAAGACGCCAGCAAGACGGCTAAGCGGCTCGGCGTTCTCGATGACGATGCGCCAGTTGGAATAACGTTGGATGGTTTCAAGCCCCGGTTGAAGGTGGACGATAGCAAACTCCTCAATCCACCAACCAACCGTGTATGCTCCGCTCTCGTTACCAGAATTACTCGAGCTATTCTCGATAAAGACAGGCCGCCTTTTCATGTTTATATTACATTGCCAGTGCACCCTGAGGGAAGTTTGCTAAACGCCAGCATTGCGGTGCAGGTCTATTGGACAATGCAGACGATCGCTTTCGGAAGCAAGAGTTTGCTCAACGGCATTCGCCGGGCCTTGAAGGCGAGAGAGCTACGCGAGAAGAAAGATCCTCGCTACATGCGGGTTATCGAGGATGATAGAAATCGTGAATACGAGAGTATTCCGGTTGCAGCCTGCTTCGACTATGTAACGTTGCTTAATTTGCGTAATTGGAAGAAGCTCGGTGAGCGCTATGTGACTGAGCAGATTTATGTGCATAGCAAGTTGATGGTCGTCGATGACCTGTACGCTTTGCTCGGTAGTGCGAATATCAATGACCGAAGCCTGTTAGGGGAGCGTGATTCAGAGATCGCGGTCTTGGTCATGGACGACGATCATCGCCGCGAGGATATCAATGGAAAGGGGAGCCAGCAGCCAGTCCGGGTTTTCGCGCATGAACTACGAAAGAAAATCTGGGGAAAATTGTTCGGGTTGACGGCTGGCGGCAGGAAGGCGGCTAACGAGCTAAGAGATGCGGTGTTGCAACCGGGCAAGCCAGATAGTTGGCGCATGATACAGAAGCGGGCGGAAGCAAATGCAAAGGCTTATGAGGCTGCCTTCAAGCATGTGCCGAGAAACTGGTCGCCTTTTGAACCGAACCGGCCTGCCTCGATCTTGCCCAATTGGGATCCGCTCGCGCAGAAGTCCGCAGGCGCAGGTGCCAGCGGTGCACCAGCATATCCTCAACCCGCCGAGGACGCATTCTGGCAAAAGCCGCGCCATGAACCGGCGGGCGTAAAGCTGCTTGAATCAGTTACCGGATTTATAACTTCGCTGCCGATCCATTGGACACGAGGCGAGAATAACCGTTTCCCTTACCCGACCGCGTTGGTGGCCCATAACGACGAGCCGCATGACAGCGGAGAACGCTACGCGATGCAAACGCAGTCGGGCGACGACGAAGGACTGACCGTGTTCTCCACAGATGATACCGCCCGCAAGGAACACGCATGACCATATTGAACGCTCAGGCCAAACTAGTCCGCCGTTTTCTGTTTGCCGTTTGTAGTGCCGGGTTAGGATTCGGCGCCTCAGCAGGAGAGGTTCCGCCTAGTTGGAGAACTGAATGTGTTGGGCGCACACTGCTTCAATTGCCTGGTGAAGTAGAAGTGGCGGCGTTATCGGCGGCGGATTTTCGCAAGTACGCGGCTGGCAACGGCGATGCCTATCCCAGAAGCAAATTTCCGGACGGGCAGTATGCATTTGGCCCGATGCAGTCATTCATGGGATTGATGATGGTTTCGCAGCCGGAGGGGGAACCCCGCCTCCGGGAGTTCAGGCAAGCCGCGGAGGAAAGAAAAGCAACCGATTTGAGGAGATTGAAGGCCAATCACGGCATAACGCCGCGTGGGCAGAGAGCAAATCTCGATACGCTTGCAACGGCTCGACACGCTGGCGTCGCGTGGCGCATGGGATCTCACTATTCTGCGTATATCGAAGTCGGGCGGAACGCGCTTTGGTGGGGCGTATCAGGCCGCCCAGAAGAGATGGCGGTGTTGGAAAAGTACTACCGTACCTTAATAAATGGCGTGCAGCCCCGACCACTATTTACTATTCCTACTGCGCCAGGCGTTTGCTTGCCCCATATGTTCATTGGCGACGATGGAACGAATCCGCGTTCAATCAGCGTAGCGTATCGCTTGCGCGAGCACCCCGATATCACGGTATGGATGGAGGATCGAAATGCCCGTGTGGCGGACAAGAATGAGAATCCGTCGGCCTATTCTGCAGCAGCTCGGGCGGACTTCTTCTGGATGCAAGACTATGCCGGAAATTACCAAAGCGTCAGGAGCCTTTGGCGAGAGTTGTACAAAGACGTAACAGTGCCAGCAGGCCGAGGGGTCGAATCGTTCGTCGCGTTGAAGCGCAAGGACGGCACCGAAGACTATGGTTACCTACTGTCCTTACGTGGCGAGCCTAACGCTAAGGACGACCGGCCAGATCTGATGATGTATGTGATTCGCGACGCGGCCTACGCCCGTGCTAAAGGGGTCGCGCCGGTTAGCCGTGAAGGTGTGCTTGACCTGGGCAAGACTATTGCGGCTGGTATGCGCCCGTTGCCATCGCAATAACCGCGAGAGAAAGGGGCCTTCTCGATCTAGGCTTGCGTTTTGTACCCCCCGCTCTATAAGCAGATTTCATACCGATCGATACAAGACACGCCGATGCCAGCCCCCCATATTCGACGAACAGGTTCCCCTCCCGGCCGCCCTGGACGCTTTCTGCACAATTGCTGCCCATCCTGCTCGGCATGCGTATGTTGGTACGCGCCCACCGGAGCGCGCGCTGCTTGAGGGGAGGGCGCGGCCGACGCTGGGCTTGCTGGGGCTGCCGCCGCTAGGCGCCAGCAACGGTTGACCTCTGCCAGCCTTTTCCTGACTTTCCTTCCGTAAACGCCATGCACGCGGCCTGGTCCGTGTATGGGTGAACCGCATCGATTTTTTCCAACCCCATGCACTGACGCCGGTGGCCCCCGCATGGTTCATGGCGTGGCGCTTATTTGGGGCCGGTGGGGGGCGGGGCGGCGAGAGCAGGGTGCAGGACGATGATTAGCCGTCTGCAGCAACACCGGCATAGGCCTAGAATCGGGATTCCTGTCCGCGACGACAGCAGGATTCCGCAAGGAGCACCACGCATGAGCCAACTGTTCGCGCCGCTCGCCATCGGCGGCCTCACCCTTGCCAACCGCATCACCATCGCGCCGATGTGCCAGTACTCCGCGCACGACGGCAATGCGGGTGACTGGCACATGATCCACCTGGGTTCGCTGGCGCTGTCGGGCGCGGGCATGCTGATCGTGGAGGCCACGGCGGTGTCGGCGGAAGGGCGGATCACGCCGCATGACCTGGGCTTGTATTCGGATGACAACGAAGCGGCGCTGGGCCGCGTGGTCAACGCGATGCGCGCCCATTCGCCGATCGCCATTGCAATCCAGCTGGGGCACGCCGGTCGCAAGGCCTCGAGCCAGGCGCCATGGGATGGCGGCCAGCAGATAGCCCCCGATGCACCCGGTGGCTGGCACACAGTGGCGCCTTCTGCGGTGCCGCACGGCGCTAAGGAATTTGCGCCCGTTGCGCTGGATCGCGCAGGCATGGACAAGGTGCGCGATGACTTCGTCGCTGCGGCAAGGCGCGCCGCGCGGCTGGGGCTGGATGGCATCGAGATCCACGCTGCGCATGGCTATTTGCTGCATCAGTTCCTGTCGCCGCTGGCCAACCACCGGGACGACGAATACGGCGGCAGCCTGGAGAACCGCATGCGCTTCCCCATCGAAGTGTTCGACGCGGTGCGCGAGGCGTTTCCGGCGCAGCAACCGGTGTGGATGCGCATCTCGGCGACGGACTGGGTGTCGGGCGGATGGGATATCGACGGCACCGTGGCGTTGTCGAAGGCGCTGAAGGCGCGCGGTTGCGCGGCGATCCATGTGACCACCGGCGGGGTCTCGCCGCAGCAGGCTATCAAGCTCGGGCCCGGCTACCAGGTGCCCTACGCGCAGCGGGTGAAGGCGGAGGTAGGCCTGCCGACGATTGCGGTGGGCCTGATCACCGAACCGGAACAGGCCGAAGCGATCATCGCCAACCAGGAAGCCGATGCAGTATCGCTGGCGCGTGCCATGCTGTATGACCCGCGCTGGCCCTGGCATGCGGCCGCTCGCCTCGGCGCGAGCGTGCAGGCGCCGAAGCAATACTGGCGTTCGCAGCCGCGCGAGCTGAAAGACCTGTTCGCCGGTGCGGCGTTTGGACAGCGCTAGGCTGTCGACCAACAACGTGAGGAACTGCCATGAAACCGAGGATTACGCTGATCACGCTGGGTGTCGATGACTTGCAGCGTGCAGTGCGCTTTTATCGCGACGGACTTGGCCTGCCTACCGCCGGCATTGTGGGCGAGCAGTTTGAGCACGGCGCGGTGGCGTTCTTTGACCTGCAGGCTGGCCTCAAGCTGGCGCTCTGGCCACGCGCCAGCCTGGCGCATGATGCCGGACTGCAGGTAACGCCGCGCGCGCTGACCGATGTCTCGCTGGCCCATAACGTCGCCGACAAGGCCGAAGTCGATGCGGTGATGGCGCAGGCACTGGCCGCGGGGGCAAGCGTGGTCAAGCCGGCACAGGACACATTCTGGGGCGGATATGCCGGCTACTTCCACGATCCGGACGGACATCTGTGGGAAATCGCATGGAACCCCGAGATGCTGCCGGCCGACTGAGCCGACCCTCACCGCTGCTGGTGCAGCGCCGCAAAGGGATTTCCATAATTGCCACGCGCCGCCGAAGTGCGGACTATCCTTTGAACAGACAGCCATAGCATGCTGTCGACGGAGCGCCCCACGCAGTTCCGCAACACCCCCACGCATCCCGCCCCGTTGGCAGCCCACCGAAGTAAAGCAATAAGAACAATGGCAAGGGAGACGTCCATGCAAGTCTATGACAGCCTGCTGTATGTGACTGCGATGGTGCTGGTGTGTTTGTATGTGTATCTGGGCGTGCTGTCGCGCAGCACGGCGATCCGGCTCGGGTCGCCGGCGATCGTGGCGGGGCTGGTGCTGGCCTATTCGCTGTCGCCGCTGCATTCGGGCGGTTGATGAGCCCTGGCTTGGCCCCGACCCCGGCGTGACCGGGGCGTCGTTCATTTCGTGATCGCCGCCTGGCGGTCCGCAGCGCAGCTGACCTGTGCCGGGAATTCGCGCAACAGGGTGTCGATGGCCGCCTGCAATTCCTGCGGTACCACCGGTTTGTGCAGCAATGCGGTACCGCTCGCGTGCGCGGTGCGCAGGCGGTCGGCCGCGGTATCCCCGGTGATGATGATGGCGGGCACGTGGCGGCCCAGCCGCTGGCGGATCGCGTCCAGCGCCTGCTGGCCGGTGCGGTGTCCGCGCAGGCGGTAATCCGCAAGCACCAGCCTGGGCGTGAATTCCGCCAGCGCTGCCAGTGCCTGTTCTTCCGATTCGACCGTGCGGCACTCGCAGCGCCAGGCCGACAGCAGCTCGGACATTGCGTTGCGGATGGCCTCGTCATCGTCGATCACCAGCACGCGGAGCCCATCGAGTGCGCGCGCCGCCGGGGGGCGCGGGCTCTCTTCGGGCGACTCCCAGGCCTGCGGCATGCCGAAGCGGAACACCGAGCCTCGCCCGGGGCTGGACGCGAGCGTCACGCGCGTCTGCATGGTGCGCGCCAGGCCCTCGACGATGGCCAGTCCCAGCCCCAGCCCCTTGCGCTGGTCGCGTTCGGGATTGCCCAGCTGATGGAATTCCCGAAAGATGTCGCGGTGCTGCGCGGCGGGGATGCCGATGCCGGTGTCCCAGACCTCGATCGTCGCGCGCTCGCCGCGCTTGCGGCACGCCACCAGCACGCCGCCGCGTTGCGTATAGCGGATGGCATTGGCAATCAGGTTGCGCAGCACCAGTTCGACCAGAGTAGGGTCGCCATGCAGCGTGACGGTGGTATCGCGGGTACGGTACACCAGCCCGCGCGCCTCGGCCTGCGGCGCGAACTCGTTCTCCAGCTTGTGCAGCAGCGGCTGCAGGCGGAACGCACGCGCGCGCGGCGTGATCACGCCGGCCTCGAGCTTGGAGAAGTCCAGCAGCGAGTTCAGCATCTCGCGCGCGGCGCCGGAAGAGGCCTCGATATGCGCCAGCAGCTGGCGCTGGCGTTCATCCAGGCTGGTGCGGCCCAGCGATACCAGGAACAGCCCCATCGCGTGCAGCGGCTGGCGCAGGTCATGGCTGGCGGAGGCCAGGAACACCGATTTGGCGCGGCTGGCTTCTTCGGCCGCGTGCTGCGCGGCCTCGGCGCGCGCGGTCTGCTCGCGCAGCTGCGAGATCAGTTCCACGTTCTCGAAGCGCAGCGCGATCGATTGCCGCGCCACGCGCGCGTAGTTGCGCGCAAATACCAGCAGCACGCACAGGTACAGCGGCGTGGCGAGGAACATCGGCAGGTACTCGATATCGCCGGTAGCGAGGAACGCGATCCAGACCGGCACGATCGCCGGCACGAAGAAACCGATCGCCACCGGCAGGCATGCCGAGAATACCGCCAGAGCCGCCGCGCTCATGCCGGCGATCAGCGACAGGATGCAGATCACCACCGCCGGCATGCGCACGTCCAGGTACAGCCATGCCACCAGTCCCCACAGCGCGCCGATCAGCATCAGCATGGCGGTCATGCCGCGCGCATAGCGCGCCGCGCCGGCTTCGGTCAGCCGCCCGGGCAGCCGCAGCCGGCCGAAGTACGCCACGGCGCAAGCCAGCACCATCGCACCGGCCCAGGGCAGGGCGCCGGGACGGTCCCAGTTCAGGACCAGGCCCGCCGCCAGGAAGATCGCTGCCAGCGAACTGCCTGCCATCGCGCAACCGAAGCTCTGGTCGATCAGGCTCATCTGCGCCGCCAGAATGCGTGGCGCATCGTAGCGGGGCAGCCAGCGCAGCGGCCCGCGCGCGGGGGCGGCCGGGGCTGTGGTCTCCACCGTCATCGCGCCGCCTGTACCAGTCCGCGCCGCTGGGCTTCAAGGATGGCTTCGACGCGGCTGACCACGCCGAGATGGTCCAGGATGGCCGCGACATGGACGCGCACGGTATTCTCGGACAGGCCCATATGGTAGGCAATGACCTTGTTCGAGCGGCCCAGCGTCAGCTGATGCAGCACCTCCAGTTGGCGCGGTGTGAGGTTGCTCGCAGCGTAGGACGGCTGGGGCAGTGCCGCGGCATCGGCTTCACCGGAAAAATGCGTGCCGCCGGCCAGGCAGCACGCGATCGCTTCCTCGATTTCGTTTGCGTCGGCGGACTTGGGCAGGAAGCCCGCAATCTCGCGCCGCACTTCGGCCGGGATGGTGTCCAGCCCCGAAGTGCCCGACACGATAAGGATGCGCGCCCCCGGGAAATGCCGGCGCAATACCTTGACGCCCTCGATGCCGTTCAGGCCGGGCATCTGGATATCGAGCAGCATGATGTCGACCGCCGCGCCGCCGTGGTCCTGCACCGCCTGCATGACCGAACCCGCTTCGATGATATGGGCCACGCTGGGGCTGTCGGCCAGCACCAGGCGCAGGCCGGTGCGGAACAAGGTATGGTCGTCGATCAGCAGCAGGCGGGCGTGGGGCATTGAACAGAGGGGGTGCGAGGGGCGATCCATTGAACAAGAATCGCCGGCGCTTGTCCATGCAACCGCTGTGGGGGCGCAACTAGTCCGGAAAGATTATTGGCGCGCGGGAATGTCGATGCAAAGATGCGAGCCGTGGGCAGTTCCGCGACGTGCCCGCACCACTTTGTTACCCACTACCACCCGGCTGTGGGTATTTTTTTGGGCGAAGCGCGGCAGTTGCTGGCGTAAAAGAAAAAAAGCCGGCGCTGCATGGCGGCACCGGCTTGACATGCGTGATGCAAGGCGCCCGCACCGGCGCCTCGCGGGGCGGTTACGGGCGGTTCACCGAGATATCGTAGTACGATCCGTTCACGGCGATCCCCCAGCTCAGGCCGATATTGCCGGGGACCAGCGAGATCATCTCGGAAGCGTTGCTGCTGGCGGCACGGTAGCGCAGGCCGCTGGCCGGGCTATTAACCTTCCAGCTGTCCAGGCGGCCGTCTTCCACGCGCTTGCGCGTGTAGCTGCCCGTCTGCGCATCCACCACAGTCACGACGGTCGACCACGTGCCGGCGTTTTGCAGCGTGGGCACCAGGCCGCCAAACATGACCGTGTCCCAGTAAGAGTTGGTCGCACCCACCACCGGCAGGGGACGTACCACCTGCTTGCTCGCGAGCATGAAGCCATCGTCGTGGGTGATCACGACCGTCACCTGCCCGTCGGTGCCCTTGAATGCATAGGCAAGCTGCGAGCCGAAGCTGTCGGTGATCTTGAAGCTGCCGTCGGCATTGGCGCTGAGCGTCGGCAGTTCTTCAGGCAGCCATGCCTCGCAGGTGTTCACGCCGGAGCAGTCCGCGCCCTTGGTCAGCTTGCCCGCGGCATCGATGCTGAAGGTCACGCGGCGCGATGCGTAGGGGGTTCCGCTGTTGTCCCGCTCCATGCCGAGACCGTTCCAGTCGCCTGCCAGGTCGGCCAGGGCGACCGCCTGTGCGGGCACCAGCAGGGTGGGCAGATCGCTCATCGGGCCCGCGGGCGGCACGGCCAGTGCGATGCCGGACTTGGCGACCATCACGGTGTTGGTGGCCCCGTTTGTGCCCGGCACGGTGAAGCGGCAGTTGTCGTTGGCAACGGCGGTGAAGGGCACGGTCTCGTTGCCGACCTGCAGCTTTAGCGCGGCGGCGTCGAGGTCGCCGGCTTCCGCCGCTGCGGAACCGAGTCCGATCACATGGTATTTGCCCGTCTTCAGCCCGGCGCAGGTTGCCGCCGCCGGCTGCAGCGCGGTCTTGACCGCCGCTGCATCGGCATTGGCAGCCACCGCGGAGGACAACTCACCCAGCGTGGTCTGCGACGCTTCCAGGCGATCGCCCAACTGGTCCAGCAGCTTGTCCTGCGCATTGCCGGCGTTGGCGCCGTTGGCGGCCACCAGCGGATCCTTGAGCGGGTCGACGCCGCTCAGGTCCACCACGCCAGTCAGCACCAGGCGCACCGATTCCGTGGCGCTGGTCAGGTTGCCGGAAGTCAGCTTGGCCTGCGCGGCGGCATCGAACTGGTCGAAGAAGGTGGCGGTGCTGCCCTGTGCCAGCGACGCAGTCACCAGTTCGGTCAGCGGCGTGATGTTGGCCACGGCGGTGGTACCGGTGCCGGCCTCGACCACCGAATGCAGCGTGGTGCCATCCGGCGTCTTGACGCTGAGCACGCACGGGCGCGTCGCGCCATTGATGCTGAGTGTGAAGCTCCCGTCCGCGGCGGTGGTGGCCGTGCCGCTCCCCGCGGCGCATTTGGCCTGGACCGTGGCACCGCCCAACGCCGCGCCCACGGCTGCAGTGCCGGTGATTTTTGTGGCAGCGGGCGCCGTGGTGGTCGCCGAATCTCCGCCGCCGCCTCCACAGGCCGTCAGTACGGCCGCCGCCAGACCCGTCAAAAACAGATGTTTTGTTTTCATCCCTGTATTGATTTCTGTGATTTTTGTTATGGCAGGGCGCTGCGTGGTGGAACACTGGCTCAATGCATGACCCCGCCCACGGAACGGCTGACCCGCCCCGCGGGCGCGATTTTCCGGGAAATGCCTGATGGCGCCCAACCCGCGTTGAGGTGATTGACAAACCACGCGCGGCGTGGCGGGAGGCTTGCCGCCAAGGAAGGACGAATCAGGCAGCCGCCCGTACCAATCCCGGCCACGTTGCTGTCGGCGCGAGCGTGTGTCCGCCTGCGCGGCAATCTTCGAGCAGCCGCATCGCGTCGATGCCGAACCAGTCGTGCCAGGCGCGCGCCAGCGCGCTGGCTGAACGCAGGCCCGCATGCGCGGCCAGCTGGTCCAGCGCCGGCACCAGGCCGCCGACGCTGGCCAGCGCGTGCAGCGCATGCGCGGCGCGTTGCTCGCGCAGCAGCGGATGCAGCGCCTCGCCTTCGGCAAAGAGGCGCGCGCGCACCAGGCGCGCCGGTACTTGCCATTGCGCCGCCAGGCGCTCGGCGTTCCAGTCGGTGTCGGGGCGGGAAAAGACCAGGCCGGCGAACTGGCGCGACCACGGACGATCCGCGGGCTTGCCGGCCAGGCGCGGACAGTCGCTGTCCGGTACGGCGGTCAGGACGATGGCGCAGGGTTGCTGCCAGGTGCCAGGCAGGTCGCAGTCGAAGTGGGCGAAGGCGTGCACCACGAACGGGTCGCCGGGCCGCACTTCGCGCCGCGCGTTGGCATCGCGCAAGCTGGCCGTGCCGTGCAGGGCTTGCACATGGACGGCAAAGGGAAAGCGCAGGCGGGCAAAGCGGACGTGGTGACGGCTGACAAGCGGCATGCGGAAAACGACCCGGAAGCTGGCGGCGGTGCGGCGGGTAACTGTCGCAGGATTCGGCGGACGGCGCAAGCCGCGGACAGCGGTTTAAGGTCGGCCTGGCCCCTGGTGGCGGCCGCGTTACAGGTCAGACATCCCGAAGTGGCGCAGCCGTGGCAGGTCGGTCACGCGGATGCTTTGGTACGACAGGTGCACCATGCCCGCATCGGCCAGCCGGCGCAGCGCCTGGTTGACGCGCTGGCGCGAGAGTCCGGTAAGCAGGCCGATCTCTTCCTGCGACAGCTCAAGGACCGGGCTGGTGCGCGGATACAGGTCCGGATGGAACAGCTGCGCGATGGCTTGCGCCACGCGCGCATCGGCCCCAAGCAGGCGGTCGTTCTGCACGGTGGCGATGAACTGGCCCATGCGTTCGTTGAGCTGGCGCACGACAAAGCTGGCGAATGGCAGGCTCTGCGCCAGCAAGGTGTTGAACACCGGCTCGGGCACCAGCAGCACCTGCGAGTCGCGGATCGCGATCACGTCGTAGCGGCGGTCCTCGCGCTTGATCACGCTGCCTTCGCCGCACCAGCCGCCGGCAGGCACGCCAGAGAAGGTGCAGCCACGGCCATCGGGCGTGTACACCGCCAGCTTGATCAGGCCGCTGTCGACGCCGATCCAGTGGCGTGATGGCTCGCCGCGCCGGGCGATGAAGCTGCCCGCGGCGAAGGACTGCAGCAGGGTTTCGCGCGCGGCAAGGCCCTGGTGCGCCGGGGCCAGTTCGCCGAACCAGGCATGGCCGGCCAGCACCGCGGCGGGCGCCGGGGCGGGGAGGGAAGTGAGGTCTGCGGGTTCGCTCATGGCACGGACGGGCGGGCTGCGCCGCATCCTGTAAGAATCGTGTAAGCCTTGCCTGGCGCGGGTTTGCGGCAGGTTTGTCGTCTCGACGACAGTGCGCCGGCGTGTGCGATGATAGCCTTGTGCCGGAAAAAGTGACAGCGCCGCAAGGCGCCCGAATGACAGCGCCCGATTGACTCGATAAGGCGGAGACACCCGTAATGCCAACCGATTTCGACAGCGGCCTGGCCCGCAACGCGGCCAACTTCGTGCCGTTGACACCCATTGATTTCCTGGTCCGCGCCGCCGAGGTGTATGGCGATCGCCTGGCCATCGTGCACGGCCCGCTGCGCCAGAACTGGCGCGACACCTATGCGCGCGCGCGGCGCCTGGCCAGCGCGCTGGCACGCGCCGGCGTCGGCAAGGGCGATACCGTCGCCGCGCTGCTGCCCAATACGCCGGCGATGGTGGAAGCGCATTTTGGCGTGCCGATGGCCGGTGCCGTGCTCAATGCCCTGAATATCCGCCTCGACGCCGCCAACCTGCTGTTCATGCTGCGCCATGGCGAGGCGCGCGTGCTGCTGGCCGATACCGAGTTTGCCGACGTGGCGCGGCAGATGGCGCTGGAACTCCCGGGGCTGAAGGTGATTGCCGTGCACGATGTGCTGGGCCCGCAGGCGGAACCCTTCGGCGAGACCGATTACGAAGCCTTCCTCGCCGGCGGCGACCCGGCGTACGCCTGGCAACTGCCCGCCGACGAGTGGGATGCGATCGCGCTGAACTATACGTCGGGCACCACCGGCGATCCCAAGGGCGTGGTCTACCATCACCGCGGCGCGGCCATCAATGCCATCTCGAATATCCTTGAGTGGGACCTGCCGAAGCACCCGGTCTACCTGTGGACGCTGCCGATGTTCCACTGCAACGGCTGGTGTTTCCCGTGGACGGTGGCGGCACGCGCGGGCGTCAACGTGTGCCTGCGCAAGTTCGAGCCCAAGCTGGTGTTCGACCTGATGCGCGACGAGGGCGTGACCCACTACTGCGCCGCGCCGATCGTGCATACCGCGCTGGTCAATGCGCCCGCTGCATGGCGCGAGGGCGTGCGCGGGCCGGTGCGCGGCATGGTGGCCGGCGCGCCGCCGCCGGCCGCGGTGCTGGCGCAGATGGAGGCGATGGGCTTCGAGCTGACCCATGTCTACGGCCTGACCGAGGTCTACGGCCCGGCTGCGGTCTGCGCCGAGCAGGACGACTGGAGCACGCTGTCCGAGCAGGATCGCGCGGTCAGGAAGGCGCGCCAGGGCGTGCGCTATCACCTGCAGTCGCAGGTGGCCGTGCTCGATCCCGATTCCATGCAGCCGGTGCCGGCCGACGGCGAGACCATCGGCGAGATCATGTTCCGCGGCAACATCTGCATGAAGGGCTACCTGAAGAACGAGAAGGCCACGCGCGAAGCCTTCGCCGGCGGCTGGTTCCATACCGGCGACCTGGGTGTGTGCATGCCCGACGGCTACATCAAGATCAAGGACCGCAGCAAGGACATCATCATTTCCGGCGGCGAGAACATTTCGAGCGTGGAAGTGGAAGATGCGCTCTACCGGCATCCTGCGGTGCTGGCCGCGGCGGTGGTGGCGCAGCCCGATGCCAAGTGGGGCGAAACGCCGTGCGCCTTTGTCGAACTGAAGGACGGGGCCAGCGTCAGCGCAGAAGAACTGATCGCGCATTGCCGCACCCTGCTGGCAGGCTTCAAGGTGCCCAAGGCGGTTTACTTCGGACCGTTGCCCAAGACCTCTACCGGCAAGATCCAGAAATTCGAGCTGCGCCGCAAGGTGAAGTCGGATTCGGCCATCGACGTCTGAAATGCAAGCGGCGCCATACGGCGCCGCGTTCGTTCAGCGCGCCCGCAGCTCGGGCGGCGTTGCGGTCCTCGGCGGTTGGTGCCAGTCCGGGCCGATGTCGGGGAAGACCTCGCATTCTCCGCGCACGATGCTCTCGATGGTGGCGCATACGCATTCGGTGCCGCGCGGTCCCACGCAGACCAGGCTGCGCGGATGGTCGCTGTGCTGCGGAATCGCATAGACCCGCATGCCCTCGCGGAACAGCGGGTGCTTGGTCAGGCGTTCGTTCATCAGTTCAACGAAGCGCTGGGGTGTGACGACCGGCTTGTCCATTGCATGCTCCTGCGGCCTTGGCCACCGTACCCGTTTCTTGGGGCGGCATGGCGACCAGGTCAGTAAAGGCCAGGAAGATGACAGGCAGGTGGCAGAAAAGCGCACCGGGCAGCAGTGCGTGCCCGGGACGTGGCCGGAACGGAGAATCGCAGGCAATGCATCGCCCGCGTTGCCACTGCCACGCTTCCAGACTAGGTCACGCGGCGCGTAGTGCAAGTAAATCGCGGAGTTTTGCGGGTGTCAGGTGATGCGCAGTTCGCCTGCGGCGCGCGGGCCGTTCAGGATGCCGTTGCCTGCGGCCCAGCATGCGGCTTCGGCTTCCGCATAGGACCGGTAGGTGCCCGGTGCCGCGACCGTGCAGTCCTCGTCGGCGGCGCCGCAGCGTTCTTCCATGACGATGCGCCAGGTGAACTGGCCCGTCCCGTCCTCGAGGACATGGAGCACCAGGGTGCGGTAATTGTCGGTCAGCGTGAGAGGCAAAGTCGACATGGGTGTCTCCCGTTCGCAGGTAGGCGCATTGATGCTAGCAAGTGTGCGCCGTAAATGCCATGAGGCATTGCGGCCGCGCCATGGCAAGATACGGCCTTTGCGGCAGCTGCCGCGCCGGATCTTGTCGCCTGAACATGCCTCTCTCGCCCGAGCTCAACCAACGGATCGCCGCCCTGACGGCGCATTACGATGCCGTCGTGCTGCCGCTGTGGACCGCCTCCGGCTGGAATCCCGACCTGTTGCTGCCCTATGAAGGGCTCGACGGCGGCAGCGCCGCGCCGCTGCCACCCGTGCGTTATCGCGCCATGGCGTGCGCGCGCCAGCTGTACGTGTTTTCGCTGGCAGGGCAGCAGGCGCATGCCGATACGCTGTTCGGCTCGCTGCAGGCCTATTTCGGCAATGGCGAGGGCGCGTGGATCTACAGCGTCGACCCGGCCGGCGCGCCGCTTGACAGCACCCGCGACCTCTATACGCACGCCTTCGTGATCTTCGCCTGCGCCGCGTATTACGCGCGCTTCGGCAACGAGGATGCGCTGGAGGTGCTCGATGAAACTGTCGATATCGTCGAAGACCGCTTCGCCGACGGACAGGGCCTGTACCACGCCGCGCTGACCGAGCACTTCCGGCCCAAGGGCGCGGGCGTGCTGCAGAACCCCGTCATGCACCTGACCGAGGCCTACCTGGCCGCGCTGGATGCGACCGGCGACGAGTGGTATGCGGAACGCCTGCGCGAGATTGCGATGGCGGTGCACGAGCGTTTTGTCGATCCCGCCAGCGGCTGCGTGGCGGAGCTGCCGCAAGGCAGCGCGGACAACCGCATCGAACCCGGTCACCAGTTCGAATGGTTTTCGCTGGTGGCCGGCAGGCCGGCATTGTTTGGTGACCTGCCGCTGTCGGATGCCTTGCGCCGCGCTTTCGCGTTTGCGCAGCAGCATGGCGTGGCGGCGGGCACGCTGGGCGTTTGCGCGGCGCTGGAGGCGGGCGGCGCACGGATCGACGGCACCGAGCGCATCTGGGCACAGACCGAGTTCGCGCGCGCGCTGGCAGTGGAAGGCTCGGCGCAGTCGCTGGCCACGCTGGCTGACTGGGCCGCGCAGTTCCGCAACCGTTTCCTGTCTGCGCAAGGCTGGCATGAGTGCCTGGCGCCGAGCAGCGACGTGGTGCGTGCGGAGATGCCCTCGACCTCGCCCTATCACCTGGCGACGTCTTACCAGGCGCTGGCTGCGGCGGCAGGGCTGCAATGGCCGGCGCCGGCTGCATGACCCCACGGAAGGACGTTGTCAATTCTTTGCAGTTGCCGGGAAAGCGCGCGTCTACACTCAAGCCCGCGCTCCGGCCTGCATCGCAATCCTTCTTAACTACCTGGTCGTCGTTCTGAAGTTGCGGGCCGGGGCGCGCCTGCGCTGGTTCAGCGCGCGCTGGCCTGCTGCAGCCGTTCGGCATGCCGGGCCGGCTGAGGGCGTTGCGAAGATTGCGAAGAGGGTGCAGGGGCATTGGCCTGGATCAGGCCTGCGCCGGCCGGCTTGACGCGCACAGCCATTTGCTCGACGCGCTTCTGCGCCTGGGTTTCGGCGTGGTCGTTCAGGATCAGGCACAGCAGCGTCAGCAAGGCTGCCGCGATCATGCTCAGCGCAATCCAGGCCAGGCAGTGCTTGCGTTCCATGGTGGCGGACAGTGGGGCGTCATTGGTGCGCGAAGTTTAAGCGCGCGTACGCCGGGCGATTGTCAACCTTTGCAAACGCAGCAGCTTTGCAGGCTTTCTCGCCGTCGTCCTTATTCCGTGACGCCGTGCTCGTGCAGCAGCCGCTCGCATTCCTCGAGCATGTCGTAGGCGAACGCGGACTGGTAGTTCGGGTCGAGCGCTTCCATCATTTCGTGCGCGGCATAGAGGCCGGCTTCGCGCGACAGGGTCTCGGCGAGCTGCCGCGCAAACTGGTCGCTCAGTTCGGACAGCAGGCGCCGTTCCGACAGCGGCAACTGCAGCTTCGAGCGCGACAGCCATTCGCCGGCCAGCGTGGCGCCCTGGGCGTCGGTCATCCACTTGCGGTGTTCGTAGTAGGCCGACAGGCGTTCCGCGGCCAGCGCGAACAGTAGCGCCTTGCGGGTATTGAAATCGATCCGGCGGGGTGGGGCGAGGGTCATGCTTGCAGCTTGGTGCGGACCGGCGCAGCGGGCCGGCCGTGGTCATGTCGAAGGCGGTCAGGCAGGTGCGGCGCCGGCCTGCGCAAAGCGCGAAGCCAGCCAGGCGCCGATCTCGGCAATCTCTTCCAGGCACACCGCATGGCCCATCGGATAGGTGTGCCATGTGACCGGATTCTGCCGCGCCTGCACGAAATCGCGTGCGGCCACGCCCATGGCCAGCGGCACCACGTCATCCTGCGTGCCATGCGCGGCGAACACCGGCGTGGCGGCGTTGGCCGGGTTGGCTTCGGCAGCGAGCGTCGACGGTGCGGGGATGTAGGTGGACAGTGCGACGATGCCGGCCAGCGGCTCCGCATGGGTCAGTCCGGCGGTGTAGGCGATGGCGCCGCCTTGCGAGAAGCCGGCCAGCACGATGCGCCCGCTCGGGATGCCGCGCGCATTTTCTCGTGCGATCAGCGCGCGAATGGCCTCGCAGGATGCGCGGATGCCGGCCTCGTCGGCGCGGCGGCCTGCCTGGTCGAGAGAAACGATGTCATACCATGCCGGCATGACATAGCCACCATTGCAGGTCACCGGTATTGCCGGCGCATGCGGGAAGATAAAGCGTACGCCCGGCGCGGCTGGTAGCCGCAACTCGGGCACCACCGGAGCGAAGTCGCTGCCATCGGCGCCCAGGCCGTGCATCCAGATAACGGCGCAGCCGGGATTGGGCGCGGTTTCAATTTCGATCGCGGGCAGCAGTTCGCTCATGAGGCCGGTTCCTGTGGGTGGTCTGCCTGCGCCATGGGGGCGTCAGGCAGCGCGAGTATCGCACAGGTCCGGACCTGCCTTGGCGCATGCCCTGGCACGCGCCGCGGCATGGGGCTGCTTCAGGCCGCGGACGGGACGATCGGCACCGTGGTCAGGCCGGGCGTGCGCGCCGGCAGCTCGGGCATGGCGGGCGGTGTGGCGCGGCGCTTGTCGACCACGTCTTCGACGCCCTTGGCCGCGACATCTTCCAGGAAGGCCACCATGTCGCGGTAGTAGGCCACCTGCATCTGTGCCTCGAGCAAGCGCCGTTCGGCCTGGAATAGCGTCAGCCTCATGTCTTGCAGTTCCCTTTCGGCGATTTTTTCCGGGGTCGGCGGACTGAACAAGTTTGCAAGCCAACGCATGGCAGTACCTCCAGTGCTGTCAACAGCGAGTTTGCGGGCTTTCGCCATGAGGACAAATATAGACAAGAAATCGCGACAGCGTCCCTCGGACACTTGGCCGTGGCGCCTCGCCCACAAGGATGATTGCCGCTTGCGGGACTCTACGTTAGATTAATCGGCCATGATGTGCCCGCTATCACGCGCTTGCTGCGATGGCGCTTCGGGACCGGTTGCCTGTGCCTGCATGAAGCGCAGGATCGGCGGCCAGAAGGTGTCGATATGCTCGGGCAATATGGCCGCATCGTGTGGCATGGCATCGTGCATGACCAGCGCATGCAGATGCCTGGCGGCGCTTGCCACACGTTCCGCATGGGGCGGCACGATGACAACGTCGTCACGGCTGTGCACCACCAGCAGCGGCCGTTCCAGCTTGCTCGCACGCGCGGCGTTGTTCCACGGATCCGGCAGCAGCCACGCAGCCCATGCGGGAATGCGCCCGGTCTGCACCGCGGCCAGCCGCGCCGAGCTGAAGCCCGCGGCTATCACATAGCCATCCGGCTGCGGCTCGAAACGCCGCGCCACATCGAGCAGGATGCCCGAGCCCAGCGAATGTCCGAGCACCACGCGCCGTTTCGATTGCGGCGTGGCGGCGATGAACTGCTGGTAGGCGGCCATCGCATCCTGTCGCAGCCGACGCACGCTTGGCCGTCCGCTGCTGCGCCCGTAGCCGCTGTAGTCGAACACATAGGAAGCGATGCCCGCGTCGGCCAGCATGGCCTGCACCGGCGCCCAGTCCGGCAGGCATTCGTTGTCGCCATGGCACACCATCAGGGCCGGTGCCTCGGGGTCTGCCGCCGGCATGAAGGCCGCGTGGAGGATGCGGTCGCCGCTGGCGAAGGTGGCGTGCCGCACCATAGGGGCTGAATTGTCGGGTGGTTCCGCGAGCCTTGTCTCATCCGTCGGCGTGACAAAGGCTTTGCGCTCCAGCGCACGAAACAGCAGATGCCGCGCGACCCCGGCTGCCACGGCCATGCCTGCTGCCGCGGCCAGCCATCGGTGCCGCGCGCTTTGAGAAGGGGGGCGGGGGTCGGGATTCATCTTCTTCAGGCTAGCAGGCCATGCTCTGCAGGTGAAGAATTGTTCATTCAGAAGCGCTTTTCCCGGGCGGGTGCGGGGCGGCTATCCCGTCGATAGAAATCTTTTTCCTTGACTATCTACCTATCAGTAGATAGCATTCAGTCCATGGCACCGCTGCACTGCCAACCAAATCAAGAAGGCACGGAAATGCGGCGATTCCATTGCATGACCAGAGCGGTCATTTTTTCAGGCCCGGGAATCTATCTACTAGTAGATGCGAGTCTGAAAAGCGACTCACTGAATCGCCACCGACACCGAATTTGACGCGATCTGAACCATCGCACCCCAGGAGCCCATCATGACCAAGACTGCCAAGACCCTGATCACCGCCGCTACTCTTGCCGCCGCGCTCGTCGGCGGTGTGGCGCAGGCCGCCAGCGTGAACGCCAACGCCGGCGACAAGTATGGCTACAGCTACCGCGTCGGCAACGCCGATGCGTTTACCGACGGTGCCCGCACCGGCAAGTTCGACACGTTCACCGAGGGCGCGCGCAGCGGCAAGTTCGATCCGTTCACCGAAGGCGCACGCGTCGGCAAGACCGACCCGTACACGGATGGCTTCCGCACCGTGGCGGGTCTGGACCGCACCGGCGTCTCGGCCGAGCCGGCCCGCAGCTTCGACCCGTACACGGATGGTGCGCGCGTCGGCAAGGCTGATCCCTATACCGACGGCGCCCTGGCCTGATTGCCGCCGGCATCGGCCGGCGGCCCACAACTTACGATGGCGGCATCTGGCCGCCGTCCGATGGAGTCCATCATGAGTTTGCGTGACAGCATCCTGTTGCTTGGCGGATGGCTGGTACTTTGCGTGACGAGTGGCTCGATGATTACCTTCGCCGCGCAGGTCCTGCCTGGCTAAACGCCCATGTAGTGCACCGTGCCCCGAGGCTAGGGAATTACCCCAGCCCCGGGGCATTTCAACTTGAGCGTCTATCTTCGCGTAGATAAACTGCTTGCATGAAAACCCAATCCGTACGCGAGCAATTGCTCGAGCACACCCTGATCCTGATCCGGCGACGGGGCTTCAACGGCTTCAGCTACCGCGACCTGGCGGAGCTGGTGGGTGTGAAGACCTCCAGCATCCACTATTACTTTCCGACCAAGGAAGACCTGGTCCAGGAAGCGGTGAAGGAATACAGCGCCCGGCTGGCCGAGCGCATCAACGCCATCGATACGACCTTGCCGGTCACCGAGCAGGCCGCGATCTACCTGGCGCCGTTCCGCGCCAGCTGCGGCTCGGACCAGATCTGCCTGTGCGGCATGCTGTCGACCGAGACGCTGTGCCTGCCCGAATCCGTGCACAAGATGCTGCAGGGCTTCTTCCTGCTGAATGAGCAATGGCTGGCGGGGCTGCTGGAGCGGGCCCAGCCCCATCGCAGCACGCCGTTCCCGGTGCCGCCGGCGCGGCTGGCACAGGTGGTATTCGGCTCGCTGCAGAGCGGTCTGATCGCGGCACGCCTGTTCGGCACGTCGGATCGCGTTGAGGCCGCTGCCGACACGCTGATGGCTGCCGTATCCGGTTGAGTTTGCGCGCGATATCAGTGGCGCGTCTGAAGCCGTCATGTGGCGCAAGCCGCATGGCGGTTTTTTTATTTGCCTGCCGCAAGGCCGGCCGGTTACGGAAAATCGCTTCGGAAACAATGGTTTAAGGCGTTATGGGGAATGCCTATCAGCTTGATAGAAATGTTTTTCCTTGACTCTCTACCTAGTAGTAGATAGTATCAAGTCCATGGAAGCGCTGCACCGCCACCAACAAGCAAGACCAGGCGGCACACGGCGGTCCCATTGCACGACCGGAAGCGGTTATTTTTTTGAAACCGGTTATCTATCTACTGATAGATGCGGAATCGGAAGAAGGACTGCAACAGCCACTGATACCCAATTTGACGCGATCCCGAACCATCGCACCCAGGAGCCCATCATGACCAAGACCGCCAAGACCCTGATCACCGCCGCCACCCTTGCCGCCGCGCTCGCCGGCGGAGTCGCGCAGGCCGCCAGCGTGAACGCCAGTGCCGGCGACAAGTACGGCTACAGCTATCGCGTCGGCAACGCCGATGCCTTTACCGACGGTGCCCGCAGCGGCAAGTTCGACCCGTTCACCGAGGGTGCGCGCAGCGGCAAGTTCGATCCGTTCACCGAAGGCGCACGCGTCGGCAAGCCTGACCCGTACACCGACGGCGCGCGCACGATCGCGGCCACGGTGCCGGCCGACAGCTACGGCTACAACTTCCGCAGCGGCAAGGTCGACTCGTTCACCGATGGTGCCCGCGTGGGCAAGCCCGACCCGTACACCGATGGCGCCCGCACGGTTGCCGGCCTGGATCGCAGCGGCGTGTCGGCCGAACCGGCCCGCAGCTTCGACCCGTCCACCGACGGCGCGCGCGTGGGCAAGGCTGATCCGTACACCGACGGCGCCCGCACGGTAGCCGGCCTGGACCGCAGCGGCGTGTCGGCCGCGCCGGCCCGCAGCTTCGACCCGTACACCGACGGTGCGCGCGTGGGCAAGGTCGATCCCTACACCGACGGCGCCATCGCCTGAGAACCGGCCGGCCTGGCGCCGGCCATCGAAAACTACAAGGGCCGCCACGGTGCGGCCCTGCTTCAGGAGTTGATCATGCGTTGGCGTGACACTGCGCTGATCCTGGGCGGATGGGTTGGACTTTGCCTTGCAAGCGGGTCCCTCATCACGCTGATCGCACAAACGCTGCCGGCCTGAAGGGTCCGGCGGCAAGCCGAGGAGTCGATGCCATGAATACCCCAACCGTACGCGAGCAACTGGTCGAACACGCGCTGGTGCTGATCCGCCGCAGGGGGTTCAACGGCTTCAGCTACCGCGACCTGGCCGAACTGGTCGGCGTCAAGACCTCGAGCATCCACTATTACTTCCCGTCCAAGGACGACCTGGTGCTCGAAGCGGTGCGCGAATACAGCGCGCGCAAGCGGGCGCGGCTGCAAGCCATCGATACCAGCCTGCCGTGCGCAGAGCAGGCGCGCCAATACCTGCAGCCGCTGCGCGACGGCGCCTGCACCGACCAGGCCTGCGTGGTCGGCATGCTGTCGGCCGACGTGCTGGCCATGCCTGATACCGTGCGCGCTGCGATGCAGGACTTCACCCGCCTTAACGAGCAATGGCTGGCGCGCCTGCTCGAACAGGCGGCCGCCCGGGGCGCGGGACCGTTTTCGCTGCCGCCGCAACAGTTGGCGCAGGTGGTATTCGGCGCGCTGCAGAACGGGCTGATCAGCGCGCGGCTGTTCGGTACGTGGGAACGCGTCGATGCCGCGGCGGCGCTGCTGGCCAGCGCCATGCCAGTGGAAGAGGCGGAAGAGGCGCTAGCCGAAGCGTGATCCGGCGCGTGCGACGGCATCGCATACCCATTGCGGGTCGTCGTGCGGCAGATCGTGGCCGGCCCAGTGGTGGGTCAGCAAGGGCACGTCCCAGGCCTGCGCGATGCGCGCCGAACAGGCCGGGTTGACCAGGCGGTCCGCCGCCGAAGCCAGCAGCAATACCGGACAGCGCGGCGGCTCGGCCGGCGCGCAGTAGCGCGCGGCGGCCAGCAATTGCGCCAGCGCGGCCTGCCGGCTGACCGGTGCGTCCGCCGCGATGGCCTGCCACTGCGCAAGGTCGGCGGCCTGCGTGTCGGTGCGCGCGCAGGTGATGGCGTGGATGGTCCGTTCGCAATACGCGCGATCGCGCCAGCGCTGCGCCACGCGCAGCAGCCTGCCCCAGTTGCGCGGACGCAGGCGCTGCGCCGGCGTGCAGAATGGCCGCATGCTGGTGTTGACCAGCACCAGGCCGCTCACTTCTTCCGGATACGTACTGGCCCACTCGGTCGCGGCCATCGCCCCCAGCGACATGGCCAGCACGCGGTATGGTCCCGGCACGCCGGCGGCGGTCAGCTGGCGCCGCACCGCCGTCACCATGTCGCGCACGCTCCACGGCGCCGGCTGTGCCGACAGCGCGCCGTTGCCGGGCAGGTCAGGCAACAGCGGGCGTCCCAGCCCGGCTGCCTCCCAGCGCGCCGGCAGCGTTCCCCAGTGACGCGATTCGCGCGTCAGTCCCCGCAAGAATACCCATCGGCTCATGGCGGCTCCGTGTGCCAGTGCGCGCGTGCCTGCTGCAGCAACTCGTCGCGCTGCGCGCCGCGGGGCAGCCAGCGGTCCGAGGCAAAGGCGATGCGGCCGAGAAAGTCAAACAGGCTGACATGCCGGCGCAGCACGCGCGCGGTGCGGTGCGCCTTGATCGGGTTGAAGATGCCCTCGCGCGAGAACAGCTGGCGCGGGTTTTTCTTGATCCACAGCCACGAGCCCAACTCCAGCGTCATTGGCAGGAACAGGTTGCCGCGGGGCGCCAGGTCATAGGCATGGTCCCACAGGTCGCCGTGCAGCAGATACTGGTGGCTCTGCGGCTCGAAGGTATAGCCATGGTGCGGGTGGGCCTGCTCGAACAGGGTCTTGAGCAGGTACATCTCGGCCAGGTGCGGCATCGGCCGGCGCGTGCGCGCGTACGGAAACCAGATGCTGTCGCGCCAGCCGTAGCCGGAATGGCAGTCCACCGCAAAGCTGAGCGGGCGCGGCAGCAGTTCCTGCCGGACCACGCGCAGCAGGGCGCTGCTTTCGAGCTCCATCGGCGCGCCGGCCGCGCCGCGGTACCACGGCAGCCAGGCGCCGATGCGCTGACCGCCGGCCAGGAAGGGCACGCGCGCGTCGGCATCCTGCGGGCCGTTGCGCATCAGGTCGACGCCGTTGGGGTTGGCGCGCGTGCCGGCCCACATGCCGCCGGGGTTGACGATGGGCATGAACACCAGCCGCACCGATTGCAGCTCGCGGTGCAGCAGCTCGTCCCAGGCCAGGCGGGACAGCACCGAGCGCAGGTAATCCAGCACCAGCTGCGTGCCGATGCGCTCCAGCCCGTGGATGCCGCCGAAGATGCCGATCGCGGGCGCGCCCGGGTCGCGGCTGCCGAGCGTGGCGACATGCACGCCAAAGCGGTGGCCCTGCACGGTGGTTTCGCATACCACCTGGGTCTCGAGCACGTGGCTGCCGGCATCCAGCAAGGTCAGCAACTGGTCATATTCCGGGAAGTCGGCGCGCGGGTGCATGGGCTCACCGGGTGGCGGCCATGAGATGGAACGGGACAAGGCGTGGTGCGGCCAACATGCAGCGGGGCTCCGAAGATGAAAACCGCCGGGTCAGGCAGCGTGGGCGGTGAGCGTCGCGGCATCCGGCGCCACGCAATCCAGGAAGGCGCCGACCAGCCGCGTCTGGCGCCGGCTCTGCAGGCAGTACAGGTATTCGTGCAGCACCGGCGCGCGCGACGCAAATGGCACCACGCGCAGCAGCGGGTCGCGCGGCACTTCGCCCAGCGGCACCACGCTGGCGCCCAGGCCCTGGCGGATCGCCTCGTAGATGGCCTCGCGGCTGCCGATCACGGTGTGCGGCGGCAGCTCCATCCCGCACGCAGCCAGCGCGGTTTCGATCGTCTTGCGCGTCATCGAGCCGTGCTCGCGCACCAGCAGGTGACAGCCGCGCAGCTGCGGCAGGTCGATCTGCGCCAGCCGTGCCAGCGCATGATCGGGATGCGCCACCAGCACCATCGGGTCGCTCGCCAGCCGGATGCAGGCCAGGCGGTCATCGTCCACCGGGTGCGAGGACACCGCCGCGTCGATGCGGTACTCGAACAGCGCTTCGAGCATCTGCTGCGAGTTGCCGATGTCCAGGCTCACGTCGATCGCCGGATAGCGCTGCCGGAACGCCGCCACCGCGCGCAGGATGTAATACGGCCCGGTGGCGCCGATGCGCAGGTTGCCAAAGCGCAGGTTGCCGGCGTTGCGCAGCAGGTAGTCGGCATTGCCTTCCTGCTGCATCAGTTGCTCGACCACCGGCATCAGGGCCACGCCCACATCGCTCAGGTCGACGCGGCTGGCGCGGCGATGGAACAGCTCCACGCCGTAGGTTTCCTCCAGCTGGCGGATGCGTCCCGTGACCGTGGGCTGGCTCACGCGCAACTGCCGCGCCGCCATGGTGATGCTGCCCTGGCGCGCCACTTCGAAAAAGGTCATCAGCAGGTCGCCTAGCATGGTCATCCGCGCGGAGTTTGGGGGAGGGGTCCGGACCGGGCCGGACGACCGCGCAGTCTAGCTGCTCAATATGACAAAACGGCTACGCCCGCCCGGGCCGGTCCGCTTGGGACCGGCCGGGGCGGGACTGGCGTTGCGCCGGATCGACGGGTGCGTCAGCCGGCCGCGCCCATCGCCGGGTCGGACACGCCGTCCTTGCCGGTTTCGATGCGTCCGGCAAAGCGGCGCGTAAAGCCGCCTTGCGTAGTGGTGACGGTGAAGTCGTACCAGTTGCCCTGGCGCGCCACCGGCCAGTGCTGCTGCAGCTGCATGCCGGCGGGCACTTCGTAGGTCCACGGGCCGTCGGTGCGGTAGGCGTTGGCCTGGACCGTGAAGGTGCAGGGGGCGCTGCCGGTATTGATCATGTCCACGTACACCGCGGCGTTGGCGATGTCATAGCAGACGCGGATCTCCGGCGCGCTGGCTCCGGCCGCGGTCGCCGCCGCGACGTCGCCGCGGAAGGCGCGGTGGAAGCCGTTCGGGCCCAGCACCCACAGGTCGTACTTGCCGCCGTCGGCGGCAAAGACGTCCCAGCTGCCATGCAGCTCCTTGCCCGGCTCGACCATATAGCGGCGCGGCACGCGGTCCAGATGCAGCCGGTCGTAGACGTGGAACACCGCCGCCGCCGTGCCGGTGTTGCTGAACAGCAGCCACACCGCGCGCTGGTCGCGGGCGTCTTCGCGCGCGCTGACGTGCAGTTCATAGGGCAGGGCGCGCGACGGGCGCGTGCCGGGGTCCTGCTGCGGCATCTGCTGGCTGCCGGCCGGCGGCAGCGGCACCTGCGGCAGCACGCCCTGCGCGGTGCGAATGGCGTCGGCGCTGGCCTTGTCGCGGCTGGGCAGCTCTGGCAGGGCATTGGTGTTGGGGCTGACGAAGTTGAAGGCCGAGGTCAGGTCGCCCGCCACCGCGCGGCGGAAGCCGCTGATATTGGGTTCGGCCACGCCGAAGCGCGCTTCCAGGAAGCGCAGCACCGAGGTGTGGTCGAACACCTGCGAGTTGACCCAGCCGCCGCGGCTCCACGGCGAGACCACGTACATCGGCACGCGCGGGCCAGGGCCGTAGGGGCGCTTGTCGACGTGGTATTCCGGCTTGAGCTGTTCGGGGTCGAGCGTGGTGGCGCCGGCCAGCGTGTCGCCGTCATAGGCCGGCGCGCACGGCGGCGGCAGGTGGTCGAAATAGCCGTCGTTCTCGTCGAAGTTGATCAGCAGCACGGTCTTGCTCCAGACCGCGGGATTGGCGGTCAGCGCATCGAGCACCTCCTGCGTGTACCAGGCGCCCTGCACCGGGCTGGACGGCCCGGGGTGCTCCGAGTACGTGGCCGGCGCCACGATCCACGACACCTGCGGCAGCTTGCCCGCGGCGATATCGTCGCGCAGCGCCTGCAGGAAGCCGCCGTCGGGCATGGTGTTGGCGACGCCCTTGAGCAGCGGGCTGACCGCGTCGTCGGCGCTGGTGTACGGCGGATAGGGGCTGCCGTTGGCCTGGTTGCCGCGCGCGGCATTGGCGTCGCGGTATTGCTTGAATCCCGCGAGCGGGTTGTCGGTGAAGTTGTCCGGCATGTTCTGGTAGACCTTCCAGCTCACGCCTGCGGTTTCCAGGCGTTCCGGGTAGGTCTTCCAGGTATAGGGCGTGTTGGAGCCCGTGAACGAGTCGCCGCTGTTGTCGATCACCGGGCCGCCGAAGGCGCCGGCCGGATCGTTGGTGCCGGTCCAGTGGAACAGGCGGTTGGGGTTGGTGCCGCCATGGAAGCTGCAGTGATAGGCGTCGCACAGCGTGAAGGCATTGGCCAGCGCCACCTGGAAGTCCAGTTCGGCCTCGGTGTAGAAGCCCATCGACTGGGTCTGCTTGTAGGTGGGCCACTTGTTCATGCGGCCCAGGTCCCAGGCGTTCTGCGCGTCGGGATACGAGTGCGGGGTGCCGCTGACGCGCTGCGCATTGCCGGCGCTGCTGTCGAGGTGGTAGGGCAGCACGGTGCGGGTGGTGCTGCCGTTGGTATAGGTCTGCTGCCAGACGTTCAGGCCCCCCGCCAGCGGGATCGGGAAGCGGTCGCCAAAGCCGCGCACGCCGCGCAGGGTGCCGAAGTAGTTGTCGAACGAGCGGTTCTCCTGCATCAGGATGACCACGTGCTCGACGTCGCGGATGGTGCCGGTGGCGTTGTTGGCCGGGATCGCCAGGGCGCGGCGGATCGACGGCGGGAAGGCCGCCAGCGCGGCGGTGGCGGCGGCGCTGCCGCCGGCGAGCTTGAGGAAGTTGCGTCTGCTTTGGGGGTTCATGGGATTCGGTGCCGGATGGTTGCGGGGAGGGTAGACAGGCCGGGCCAGGTTCAGGGCGCGCAGCGCAGCTGCGGCTTGACCGCCGGGGCCTCGCCAGGCCGGTCGCTGCCGTTCCCCTGGCCGGGGTTGCCGCCGGTGCCGGGCGCACCGGGCGTGGTCGGCGCCGCGGCCGGGGTGCCGCTGGTGCCCTCGCCGGAGTCGCCGCCGCAACCGGCGAGCGCCGCGCTCAGCAGCAAGGCGGCCAGCCAGTGCGGCCGGGCCAGGGTGGAAGGTCGGAAAGTCATGGTGTCAATCTCCTGCAGGGGGGATCGGGGTGTGGGGAGGGTGAAAGCCGGCCGGCATCCGGTTCCCTCGGGAAACGGGTGCGCCGCCGGATTCTGGGGTTCAGGGATTCAGGGATTCAGGGATTCAGGGATTCAGGGATTCAGGGATTCAGCGTCGACAAAGGCTGGCGTGCGCCGGTGATGGCCTTCAGCTCGTCGAGCGTCAGCACGCGCGTCCACATCGCCAGGTCGTTCAGGCCCATCACGCCCTTGAGCGCGCCGGGGTTGTTGCCGACGTAGTTGTGGGTGGCGTCGTCGTTGACGCCCCAGCCGGTGCCAAGGCCGGCGAGTTTGCTGACGTCGGTATTGGCGATCGCCTTGTTCTCGGTCTTCTGCAGGCCCAGCACCGGGTCGATGACGTAGGCGCTGAAGCGCTTCGCCGCCGCGTCGACCGACAGCGCCAGGTAGGCCCACTGGTTGGCCGATACCTTCATGCCGTTGATGTCGTCGCGCTTGCCGCTGCCGCTGCCCAGGTTGAAGCGGATCTCGCAGCTGCCGAACAGGGCGATGGCAATGCCGGCATTGCCGCCCGAGATGTAGTTCTTGTTCGACAGGATCGGCTCGCCGGTGCCGTTGCCCTGGGTGCAGTCGGTGCGGAACCAGAGGCCGATGGTGAACTGCGGGCTTTGCGCGATATCGGCCCCGTTGTGCCTGAACTGGTAGCTGTCGATGCGCGAGTCCAGCTGCAGCGACTGGCGGCCGAAGTTGTCGGCGGCGAGCGTGCCGCCGTCAAGGCTTGCCGCCCATGGGCCCAGTGTGGCCGCGTTCCTCGCGTCGGCGAACGGCTTGCTGTCCAGGCTGAAATACGACGCCAGGCCATCGAGCAGCGATGGCATGAGCGTGACGGGTTTGACGTAGTGGATCTGCGCCAGGTACGACACCGGCACGTCGTTGCGCACCAGCGTGTAGTTGAACTGGTACAGGCCCGTAGGCATGTCGAAGGCCTTGTCGGTGAAGGTCCGCACCTCGGGTCCCAGCGCGGCGATCTGCACGCCGTCGCGCAGCACGCGCGTGACGCCGTAAGCCGGGCTCGGGTTCTGCCAGCTCAGCGTGATCGCGTCGTTGTACTGGCTGATGCTGGCGCCGATGGCGCGCACGCCGGCGGTGGCGGTGGTCAGCGCGGAGCCGTCGAGGTGCGTTGCCGCGGGGTCGAGCGCAACGCCGGCGTGTGCCAGCACGGTCGGGACGATATCCGCCTCGGTCGGCAGCGCGGACAGGTCCGCCGGGGTGTCGGGGGCCGCGGCGCCGGGCCTGGCCAGCGCGCTGTTCAGCGTCTTGTTGGTGGCGAGGAAGGCGGTACGGTTCTCCACCGTCGGCACCGTGGTGGTGGCGCCGGTGGCATCCAGGCCGTGGCTGGTGGTGACCAGCACCAGCCAGTCCTCGCCGCGCTGCGCCTGGCGGCGCGCTGCCACGGCGGCGAGCAGTTCGCCCAGCGCCTGGTCGGTCTCGCCGAGCGCGGCGGCATAGGCGCCGTTGCCGAAGCCGCTGGCTTGCGCGGCCTGCGCCGGGGCGCTGTACTGCGCGAACACCACGCCATAGCCGGACTGCACCTGGCGCACGGCATTCTGCGTGACGCAGCGGTCGACGCCCGCGCAATCGACCAGCGTATCGAGCACGCCGGCTTCCTGGTCGGTCTTGAGCAGCACCGGCAAGGCCGGCGCACTGACCACGGCGCCTTGCTGCCCGCCGGCCTTGCCGGCTGCGCGCAGGTAGTGGAACACGGTTGGCGCGCGCAGCGCGGTGCTGCCGGTGTCGTCGTCGATACTGTGGCGGTTGGCCCAGGCGCCGGTCAGCACCGTGGCCCAGCTGGGCGCGTCGAGCGGAGGCTGGGCGGTAATGGTGCCGGGCATGCCGCCGGTGGCGGTCGGCACCAGGTTCAGGCTGGCCAGGTTGGGCAGCTCGCGCCGCAATACCGCGCCTTGCACCTGCGCATAGGTGGCGCCGTCGACGCCGACCAGCAGCACGCGCGGGCCGCTGGCACGGTCAGGCTCCGGAGCGGGCTTGCTGGTGTCGGTATCGTTGGGCGCGCCCGACGGCGCGCTGTCGCCGCCGCCGCAGCCTGCCAGCGTCGCGGCCAGCATGACCATGACGGTGCCGGCCAGCACACGGCCGCGCGCCGTCCCCGACCACCAGCCCGCCAACCAGCCCGGCGCAAGGTTCCCTGCCATCGTTCATTCCCCTGTTCATCTGCGTTGTTGTGCGCCGGCGGCAATGGCCGCGCGGCGGATTGCGTGTGCCGCAATGCGCTCGCAGAGTAAGAAGCGGGGTTGTCACCGTGGTGACAGCGGGGCAAAGAATGCTGATGGGGCTATTCGGATTCTTGGGGCCGGTGGGAATCGCGGCCGCGGCGGAGGGTGGTTCCGCCGGAATTGGTGCCCGGATGGGGCGTCAGCTGTGGAAGCCCACGCCCCGCATGATCAGCCGCAGCACCCACGCGGCTACGCCCAGCGCCGCCACGCTCGCGGCCCAGATCAGCACCAGCCAGCCGACGCGGCGCAGCCAGGTGCCGGTGCGGGTGCCGCCGTCCGTATGCGGCGCGCCCATCAGTGATAGCCCTCGCCGTGGCGGACCTTGCCGCGGAACACGTAGTAGGCCCACACCGTGTACATCAGGATGAAGGGGACGATGAAGAGCGCGCCCACCAGCGCAAAGCCTTGGCTTTGCGGCGGCCCCGCGGCCTCCCAGATCGAGATCCCGGGCGGGATGATATTGGGCCAGACGCTGATCGCCAGGCCGCTGTAGCCCAGGAACACCAGTCCCAGCGCATACAGGAAGGGCGAGATATCGGGCTCGCGGCGCAGCGCGCGCATCAGCATGAACATGCACAGCGCCACCAGGATCGGCACCGGCGAGAACCAGAACAGGTTGGGCAGGCTGAACCAGCGCTCCTTAATCTCGGGATGGGTCAGCGGCGTCCACAGGCTGATCACGGCGATCACCGCCAGCAGCAGCCACGCCAGTGTGCCCGTCAGGCGGATCATGCGCTGCTGCAGGTCGCCTTCGGTCTTCATGATCAGCCAGGTGCTGCCCAGCACGGCGTAGGCCACGATCAGCCCCACGCCACAGAACAGCGGGAATGGCGCCAGCCAGTCCAGCGGCCCGCCGGCAAACCGGTGGCCTTCCAGCTTGATGCCGTCGATATAGGCGCCCAGCGCCACGCCCTGGAAGAAGGTGGCGGTGGCCGAGCCGAGGATGAAGGCGGCGTCCCACACCGGGCGTTCGCGGTCATTGGCCTTGAAGCGGAACTCGAACGCCACGCCGCGGAAGATCAGGCCCAGCAGCATCAGCATCAGCGGCAGGTAGAGCGCGCTCAGCACCACCGAATACGCCAGCGGGAACGCCGCCAGCAGTCCGGCGCCGCCCAGCACCAGCCAGGTCTCGTTGCCGTCCCAGACCGGCGCCACGGTGTTCATCATCACGTCGCGGTCATGCCGGTCGGGCACGAACGGGTACAGCATGCCGATGCCCAGGTCGAAGCCGTCCATCACCACGTACATCATCACGCCGAAGAAGATGATGACGATCCAGAGAAGCGAGAGATCGATGCCCATGGTGTCAGCTCCGGGTGCGTGCGGTGGGGGTGGGGGCGAGCACTTCATCGTCGTCCACGGCCGACAGGGGCCGCGCCGGCGTATGCTCGCGGCCCGGGCCGCCATGCGGCTCGGGCTCTTCCAGCAGCGGGCCCTTGCGCACCAGCCGCATCATGTAGGCGATGCCGACGCCGAACACGAAGCAATACGCAACCACGAAGATCGCCAGCGTGGTTGCCAGTTCCGGCACGCCGTGCGGCGACACCGCGTCCGCGGTGCGCTGCAGCCCGTACACCACCCACGGCTGGCGGCCGATCTCGGTGGTGTACCAGCCGGCCAGGATGGCGATCACGCCGGCCGGTCCCATCCACAGCGCCATATGCAGGAACGGACGGACGCGATAGATCCGCTCGCGGCGCCGCAGTATCAGGCTCCACACGCCCAGCAGGATCATCAGCAGCCCCAGGCCCACCATCACCCGGAACGACCAGAACAGGATCGTCGCATTGGGCCGGTCCTCCGGCGGAAACTCCTTCAGGCCCTGGATCTGCCCGTCCCAGCTGTGGGTCAGGATCAGGCTGCCCAGGTGCGGCACTTCGACCGCGAAGCGGGTTTCTTCACGCTCCATGTCGGGCCAGCCGAACAGCAGCAGCGGCAGGGCCTCGTTGCCCTTGTTCTCCCAATGCCCCTCCAGCGCGGCGATCTTGGCGGGCTGGTGCTTGAGCGTATTGAGGCCGTGGAAGTCGCCGATCACCGCCTGGATCGGCGCCACGATCAGCAGCATCCACATCGCCATCGACAGCATCTTGCGGATGGCGGGATTGTCGCGCCCGCGCAGCAGGTGCCAGGCCGCGGACGCGCCGACAAACAGCGCCGTGGCCAGGAACGCGGCCACGCTCATATGCACCAGGCGGTACGGGAACGACGGATTGAAGATGACTTCGAACCAGTTGGTGGGCACCACGCGGCCGTCGATGATCTCGAAGCCTGCCGGCGTCTGCATCCAGCTGTTCGAGGCCAGGATCCAGGTGGCCGAAATCAGCGTGCCCAGCGCCACCATCACCGTCGAAAAGAAATGCAGCCCGGGGCCGACCCGGTTCCAGCCGAACAGCATCACGCCGAGGAAGCCCGCTTCCAGGAAGAAGGCGGTCAGCACTTCATAGGTCAGCAGCGGTCCGGTGATGCTGCCGGCAAACTCGGAGAAGAAGCTCCAGTTGGTTCCGAACTGGTAGGCCATCACCAGCCCCGACACCACCCCCATGCCGAAATTGACGGCAAAGATCTTGGACCAGAAGTGGTAAAGATCGCGGTACAGCGGCCGCTGCGTGCGCAGCCAGCAGCCTTCCAGCACCGCCAGGTAGGCGGCCAGGCCAATGGTGATGGCGGGAAAGACGATGTGGAAGGAAATGGTGAAGCCAAACTGGATGCGGGCGAGGTCGAGCGCGGTCAAACCAAACATGTCGTGTTCTCCGTGGCGCTGGCCTGGCGCATGCCCTGGACGGGTGCGGACTGCCTTGAAGAGTCCCTGGCAGTTCGACACGTAGGCAGGAGCGCGCCGGGGGCGCGGGGGCGTAGGCGCGTGCGGTAAGCGTAGTGTACGCCGCGCGAGCCGCAAAGGGCAGCGTCGCTGGTGGTAGCGGGCGGGTGACAAATCGCCGCACCTTCGGTCGCGCACAACCCTCGTTACGCCGCGCAGGCCGTTGCCGATGAGGAAGATCGTAGCGGAGCATCGCGACACGGAACAGCATCAAGTCCGCGCAAAAGCACCGTATCAGATTGTCGCGTCGCAGCAGCCCTGAAGGCTGACAACGAGGGCAGGGAAGTGCATAGTTATGCGCCCTGTACCGTCAGCGTCTTGCGCCCCTCCTTGTGTCCTTCGATTCCACCTTGCTGATCGTCATTGCCGGTGCCGCCGTGGCCGGCTTCGTCCAGGGCCTGTCCGGCTTTGCCTTCGGCATGGTCGCGATGTCGTTCTGGGCCTGGGCGATCGAACCGCGGCTGGCCGCCGCGATGACGGTGTTCGGCGCGCTTACCGGCCAGTTGCTGGCGGCCGCGTCGGTGCGTCGCGGGCTGTCATGGCGGCGCCTGTGGCCGTTCGTCGCCGGCGGCGTGGCCGGCATCCCGTTGGGCGTGGCGGTACTGCCGCTGCTCGACGCGCAGTGGTTCAAGGCGGTGCTGGGCGCGTTCCTGACGCTGTGGTGCCCGGTGATGCTGATGGCGCGCCGGCTGCCGCATATCGGCGTGGGCGGGCGGGTGGCCGATGGCGTGGCCGGCGCCGCCGGCGGCGTGATGGGCGGCATCGGCGGCTTTACCGGCGTGATTCCCACGCTGTGGTGCACGCTGCGCGGCTTCGACAAGGACGAGCAGCGCGCCGTGATCCAGAACTTCAACCTCGCCACGCTGGCCATGACCATGGCCGCCTATGTCGGCAAGGGCATCGTCACGCGCGAGATGCTGCCGATGTTCCTGGTGGTGGCGCCGGCAATGCTGGTGCCCACGCTGCTGGGCACGCGGCTCTACCTGGGCATCAGCGAGGCCACCTTCCGCAAGATCGTGCTGTCGCTGCTGACGGTGTCCGGGGTGGCGTTGCTGGTGACTTCGGTGCCCGTGCTGGTGGCGCGCGGTGGGGATTAGGGCTGCGCCGCGGCGGCCTGCCGCAAGCACGACATCAACTGGTCGGTGCCGATCGATGGCGCACGTTCGCGCAGCGTGATGATGCCCACCGGCGGCAGGTCGACCGGCACCTCCATCTTCAGCACCTGCAGCCGGCCTTCCTGCTGCATCGCCATGGCAACCGACGCGGCCATGAAGGCGGCAGCCTCGCGCTGGTCGATGAAGGTGGCCTGGGCCAGGTATGAGGAGGTCTCGATCACGTCCTGCGGCGGATGCAGGCCGTGGCGGAAGAACGCTTGCTCGATCTTCACCCGCAGCGAGGCCCACGGCGGCGGCAGCACGCACGGCATGGCGGCGAGGTCAGCCCAGCCGGGCCGTGCCTTGCGTGCCAGCTTGTGGCCGCGCCGCACCACGACCACCATCGGCTCTTCATAAAGCGCTTCGGTCAGCAGGTCCGGCGCGGCATAGCCCGGCTCCAGCCGGCCCACGATCAGGTCGAGCTCGCGCAGGCGCAGCTTGGGCAGCAGGTGGGTCAGGTCGCCTTCCTCCACCAGCACGGTCGCGTGTGCGTGGCGCTGCTTGAGCGCGCTCACCGCCTGCGCCAGCAGCACCGGCAGTGCCGCACCCATCGAGCCCACGCGGATGCGCCCGGAAGCGCCGCTCTGTACCGCGGCAATCTCGTCGCGGGTCTGCTCGTATTGCGCCAGCACCGAGCGCGCAAAGCGCACCAGCGACTCGCCGGCGGGCGTGGGCTCGGTGCCGCGGGTTGAGCGCGTGAACAACGTCAGCCCCAGCATTTTCTCGACTTCGGTCAGCACCTTGGACACCGCCGGCTGGCTCACCGACAGGAACTCCGCGGTGCGCCCGAGATGGCGAAACTCGTCGAGCGCCACCAGCAGTTGCAGGTGGCGCAGCTTGATATTGGAACGCAGCGCGCGGTCGATCTGTACCATGCCCGCAGTCTAGCTAACCATAAGGTTATGAAGCAATGCCAATTTGCGATTGGATTGTTATGACCAGCGCCGACAGAATGCGGGCATGACGTGGCTGGCAGCGCCGGCCCCGCCGATAATCAAAACATCGGAGACACCCGCAAATGACTCAAGCATTCCCCATCGATGCCAAGCGCCGCCGCCTGCTCATCGGAGCCGCCGCGGGTGCCGCCGGCGTACTGTTGCCAGCCACGCGCGCGTTGGCCGACCAGTACCCCGAGCGTCCCATCACCTTTATCTGCCCCTGGCCGGTTGGCGGCACCGCCGACCAGTCGATGCGCGCGCTGTGCCAGGTGGCCGGCGGCATCCTCAAGCAGTCGATCGTGGTGGAAAACCGTGCCGGCGCGTCCGGCATGATCGGCACCAAGGCGCTGGCACGCGCCAATCCCGACGGCTACACCATTGGCCAGATCCCGATCTCGGTCACGCGCTTCGCGCAGCTCGGCATGCTGCAGCTGGACCCGCGCACCGAGCTGACCTACCTGGCCCGCACCTCGGGACAGACCTTCGGCATCGCGGTGCCGGCCAACTCGCGCTACAAGACGCTGCAGGATGTGGTGGCCGCCGCCAAGGCCAGCCCCGGCAAGGTCACCTATGCGCACGCCGGCATTGGCGGCGCCACCCATGTCGGCATGGAACAGTTCGCGCTGGCCGCGGGCATCCAGTTCAATGCCATCGCCTACAAGGGCGGGGCCGCCGCGCTGCAGGACGTGCTGGCCGGGCAGGTGGAACTGCTGGCCGATTCCAGCTCATGGGCGCCGCATGTCGAAGCCGGCAAGCTGCGCCTGCTGGCAACGTGGGGCGAACAGCGCGCGACCCGCTTCAAGGACACGCCCACGCTCAAGGAGCTGGGCTACAACGTGGTGGTCGAAGCCCCCAACGGCATCGGCGCGCCCAAGGGCCTGTCGCCTGCCATAGAAAAGAAATTGCGCGATGCCTTCCGCGCCGCGGTCGCCAGCAACGAGTTCAAGCAGGTTGCGGCACGGCTGGACGCGCCGGTGATGTACCTGGACGGACCCGACTACAAGAAGTACGTCGCCAGCGTCTATGAACAGGAAACGCAGCTGATCCAGCGCCTCAAGCTCAAAGAACTGCTGCAGCAAAGCTGATGTCGCGCGAAGGCCAAGACCCAGTGAATCCCAATCCCGTCATCCGGCTGCATCCCAACGACAACGTGCTGGTCGCCCGCAGCGACCTCGGCCTCGGCCAGCAGCTGGCCGATCCCGCGATGCGTGTGCGCGCGCAGGTGCCGGCCGGTCACAAGATCGCGGCCTGCGCCATCGCGGCCGGCACGCCGGTGCGCAAGTTCGACACCGTCATCGGCGTGGCCGCGCGCGATATCGCGCCGGGCGACCACGTGCATGCGCACAACCTGACGCTGGTCGACTTCTATCGCGATCCGGCCTTCTGCCAGGATGTGCGTCCGGTCGACTACGTGCCGGAGGCGCAGCGCGCCACCTTCAACGGCTTTGTGCGCGCGGATGGCCGCGTCGGCACGCGCAACTTCATCGGCATCCTGTCGTCGGTCAATTGCTCGTCCACCGTGATCCGCCAGATTGCGGCGCATTTCACGCCGCAGCGGCTGGCCGAGTATCCGAATGTCGATGGCGTGGTCGCCTTTGCGCAGACCAGCGGCTGCGGCATGTCGTCGCCGAGCGAGCATTTCGACGTGCTGCGCCGCACGCTGGCCGGCTATGCGCGTCATCCCAACCTGGCCGGCGTGCTGATCGTGGGGCTGGGCTGCGAGCGCAACCAGGTCGCGTCACTGTTGGCATCGCAAGGGCTGGAGCCCGGGCCCGCGGTGCATGCGCTGGTGATGCAGGATACCGGCGGCACGCGCGCCACCATCGCGGCGGGGATCCGCGCGATCGAATCGATGCTGCCGGCGGCCAACGCCGCGGTGCGCCAGCCGGTGCCCGCCAGCCATCTGAAGATCGGCCTCGAGTGCGGCGGCTCCGACGGCTTTTCCGGGATCAGCGCCAATCCGGCGCTGGGCGCGGCCATGGATATCCTGGTGCGCCATGGCGGCACCGCGATCCTGTCCGAGACCCCGGAGATCCACGGCGTGGAGTTCATGCTGACCCGCCGCGCGGTCACGCCGGAAGTCGGGCAGAAGCTGCTGGACCGCCTCGCCTGGTGGGAGCGCTACACCGCCGGCCACAACGCGCAGTTCAACGGCGTGGTCGGCCACGGCAACCAGCAGGGTGGGCTGGCCAATATCTTCGAGAAGTCGCTGGGCTCCGCCATGAAGGGCGGCACCACGCCGCTGCAGGCGGTCTACGAGTATGCCGAGCCGATCGACCAGGCCGGCTTTGTGTTCATGGACTCGCCCGGCTATGACCCGGTGGCGGTCACCGGCCAGATCGCCAGCGGCGCCAACCTGATCTGCTTTACCACCGGGCGCGGCTCGATGTTCGGCTCCAAGCCGGCGCCGACGATCAAGCTGGCGTCCAATTCCGCGATGTACCGCCGCCTGGAAGAAGACATGGACATCAACTGCGGCCTGGTGCTCGACGGCGAGCTGAGCGTGCCGCAGATGGGCCAGCGGATCTTCGACCATATCCTGCGTGCGGCCTCGGGCGAGCCGACCAAGAGCGAATTGCTCGGCCTGGGCGACAACGAGTTCGTGCCGTGGCATCTCGGCATCGTCAGCTGAGCCGCGCTTCACCAATCCCTTTGCACACACATCGATGCTGACGCTTTCCGAGCCCACGCTGCTGCGCAGCCAGAACCTGATCGACGGCCAGTGGCGCGATGCCGGCCTGGGCGCGCGCCTTGCCGTGACCGACCCGGCCACCGCGGAGGCCTTTGCCAACGTAGCCGACAGCGATGCCCGCGATGCGCGCCTTGCCGTCGACGCCGCCGCCGCGGCGTTCCCGGCATGGAGCCGCCGGCCTGCGCGCGAACGCGCGCAATTGCTCAAGCGCTGGCATGCGTTGATCCTTGAACACCAGGAAGACCTGGCGCGCATCATCTCGACCGAACAGGGCAAGCCGCTGAAGGAAGCGCGCGGCGAGGTGCAGTACGGCGCGTCGTACGTGGAGTGGTTTGCCGAGGAAGCCCCCCGCATCTGCGGCGATATCGTCGCCGAGGCCGTGCCGGGCCGCAAGCTGCTGGTGCTGAAGGAACCGGTAGGCGTGGTTGCGGCCATCACGCCATGGAACTTCCCGCTGGCGATGATCGCCCGCAAGATCGCGCCCGCGCTGGCCGCGGGGTGTACGGTGGTGGCCAAGCCCGCCGAGGATACCCCGCTGACCGCGCTGGCGCTGGCGTGGTTGGCGCAACAGGCCGGCATGCCGGCGGGCGTCGTCAATATCGTCACGGCGTCGCGCGAACACACACCCGGCGTGGTCGATGCCTGGCTCGCCGACAGCCGCGTGCGCAAGGTCACGTTCACTGGCTCGACGCCGGTCGGCAAGCACCTGGCGCGCGAATCCGCGGCGACCCTGAAGAAGCTTTCGCTGGAACTGGGCGGCAATGCGCCGTTCATCGTCTTCGACGATGCCGACCTCGATGCCGCGGTCGATGGCCTGATGGCATCGAAGTTCCGCAATGGCGGGCAGACCTGCGTGTGCCCGAACCGGATCTATGTGCATGACACCGTGCACGACGACTTCGTCGAGCGCCTGGCACGACGCGTCGGCGCGCTCCATGTCGGCCCGGCCACCGAGGACGCCGCGCAGATCGGCCCGATGATCAATGCGCGCGCCGTCGACAAGATTGCGCGCCATGTCGAGGACGCGGTCGCCAGGGGCGCGCGCGTAGTGACCGGCGGCAAGCGGGTGCGCGCCGCAGACGGTCCGCACTACTACGCGCCCACGGTGCTGGTCGATGCCACGCCGGCGATGGAATTGTCGTGCGAAGAGACCTTCGGGCCGGTCGCGCCGATCTTCCGCTTCCGCGACGAAGCCGAGGTGATCCGCGACGCCAACGACACCCCGTTCGGCCTGGCCGCGTACTTCTACTCCAACGACATCCGCCGCATCTGGCGCGTGGCGCAGGCGCTGGAGACCGGCATGGTCGGCATCAACGAAGGCGCGATCGCGGCCGAGGCGGCGCCGTTCGGCGGCGTCAAGGAATCCGGCTACGGGCGCGAAGGCTCGCGCCACGGGCTGGACGACTACATGCATACCAAGTACCTTTGCCAGGGCCAGCTCGGCTGAAGCGCCAGGCGTCGCCCGTTCGCACCAGGAATTCCCCATGCCCGCAAACAATCCCTTCAAGAACGCACTGGCCGCGCGCCAGGCGCAGATCGGCCTGTGGCTGTCGATGGCGACGCCGTACCTGGCCGAAGTCTCGGCCACCGCAGGCTTTGACTGGCTGCTGATCGACGGCGAGCACGCGCCCAACGACCTGCGTTCGACGCTGCACGCACTGCAAGTCGTGGCGCCGTATCCGGTCCAGCCTGTGGTGCGCGCCGTGGCCGGCGAAGTGCCGCTGATCAAGCAGTTGCTCGATATCGGCGCGCGCAGCTTGCTGGTGCCGATGGTGGATACCGCCGAGCAGGCGCGCGCGCTGGTCAGCGCCACGCGCTACCCGCCGAACGGCATCCGCGGCGTGGGCAGCGCCATCGCGCGCGCCTCGCAGTGGAGCGCGCGCACCGATTACCTCGATGTGGCCGACGACGAAATCTGCCTGCTGGTGCAGGCCGAAACCGTCACCGCGCTGCAGAACCTGGAAGCGATCTGCGCAGTGGACGGCGTCGACGGCGTCTTCATTGGCCCGGCCGACCTGGCCGCCTCGATGGGCTACCGCGGCCGCCCCGGCCATCCCGATGTGCAGGCCGCCATCGAAGGCGCCATGCGCACCATCATCGCCAGCGGCAAGGCCGCCGGCACGCTGACGTCTGACCCCGCGCTCGCACGCCGCTACCTCGAGTTGGGCTGCACCTTCGTCGCCACCGGCGTGGACGTGATGCTGTATGCCAATGCCGCGCGCAAGCTTGCCGCTTCGTTCCGCGAGCCGCTGGCAGACGCTGCTGCCAGCAAGCCCTCCGCCGCGTACTGACCCGACTTTTCTTCGCCTGATACACATGACCGTCGAGCTACCGACCCCAGACACCACCTTGCGCGCGATGCAGGCCATTGTCGGCGCCAGCGCCTGCCGCAGTGGCGAGGCCGACATGCAGGCCTACGTCACCGACTATCGCGGCATCTATCACGGCCAGGCGCAGGTGGTGGTGCTGCCATCGTCGACGGAAGAAGTCAGCCGCGTGCTGCAGTGGTGCCATGCGCGGCGGGTGCCGGTGGTGCCGCAGGGCGGCAATACCTCTTTGATGGGCGGCGCCGTGCCGGATGACAGTGGCACCGCCGTGGTCGTCAACCTCAGCCGCATGAATCGCGTGCTGGCGATAGACCCCGTCAACGACACCATGACCCTGCAGGCCGGCGTCACACTGAGCGCGGCCCGCAGCGCCGCCGAGGCCGAGCAGCGCCTGTTTCCGCTGCGCATCGGTTCGGAAGGGTCGTGCCAGATCGGCGGCAACCTGTCGACCAATGCCGGCGGCACCGCGGTGCTGCGCTACGGCAATATGCGCGACCTGGTGCTGGGTCTCGAGGTGGTGCTGCCCGATGGCCGCATTTATTCATCGCTGCGCGGCCTGCGCAAGGACAACACCGGCTATGACCTGAAGCAGCTGTTCGTCGGCGCGGAAGGCACGCTCGGCATCATTACCGGCGCCGTGCTCAAGCTGATGCCCCAGCCGCGCAGCAGCGCCGTGGCCTTCGTCGCGGTGCCGGACCCCGCCGCTGCCGTCGCCTTGCTCGGTGAGGCGAAGCGCCTGTCAGGCCAGGCCGTGACCGCGTTCGAACTGGTCTCCCGGCCGGCGCTGGACCTGGTGCTGGAATACCTCGGCAACGTCGCCTCGCCGCTGCAGGACCGGCACGACTGGATGGTGCTGGTCGAGCTGACCTCCGGCAGCGACGCCGAAAGCCTCAACGCCACGCTGATGGAGATCCTCGAGTCAGGCTTCAGTCAGGGCCTGGTGCTGGACGCCGCGGTGGCCGCCAGCCTGTCCGACGCGCAGACCTTCTGGCGCATCCGCGAAGAGATTTCCGACGCGCAGACCCGCACCGGCGGCAGCATCAAATGCGATGTCTCGGTGCCGCTGTCGCGCATCGCGGCGTTCGTGGAAGAGGCATCGGCCAGGGTGCTGGAACTGGTGCCTGAAGCCCGCATGGTGATCTACGGCCATATGGGCGACGGCAACGTCCACTTCAACCCGCTGCGGCCCAAGGACCAGCCCGCGCCGGACTTCCTGGCGCAATGGTATGAACCGGTCTCCGCGCTGGTTGACGGCATGGCCCACGCAGAAAACGGCTCGATCTCCGCCGAGCATGGCATCGGCGTGGCCAAGCGTGACGACCTGACGCGCTACAAGTCGCAGGTGGAACTGGAACTGATGTGGCAGGTGAAGCAGGCACTGGATCCGCTGAACCTGCTCAACCCGGGCAAGGTGCTGCCGGCACCGGGGCGCTAGCGCGCAGGCATCGCAAAGGGGAACGCGGGCAGGGGGCAGGGCGCGCGTGGCATGAATCGCCCATCTGGGCTAAGGTGGCAGCTATCCATAACGCGGCCGGGCCGGGGCATCGCTGCCTGCAACCACGGCGCACAGCACGACCTGCCCACCGGCCCAGACACCGATGACCGCCCAATCCCCCGACATCGCGCTCAGCTGCCCCCATCTCCCTCGAAAAGCCCGTACTCGACTGTGCGCCGGCGGCCGCATATCGGCGTGGGCGGACGCGTGGCTGACGGCATGGCCGGCGCCGCCGGCGGCGTGATGGGCGGCATCGGCGGCGTGATGGGCGGCATCGGCGGCTTTACTGGCCTGATTCCCATGCTGCGGTGCACGCTGCGCGGCTTCGACAAGGACGAGCAGCGCAGGAGGGTGGCTTCGTTCTGGCTCAGGTATCCGGTGCAGCGCGCATAGCATCAGCGTCTTCACCGGGAAATGAGGTTCGGCCGGAACAGCGGCCATAGCTTTTGGCCCAGCCGGCCGTGTCGCTGTGCAGCCAGCTCACCTTGGTTGGACACCTCGGCTGGGCTGTGCTTGCCGGTGGTTTTGAACACGCCGCGGAGCGCTGTATGGGGCGCCGCACGATCGCGGCGCCGGTGCGTTGCGCCATGCGCGGCAACTCCTTCCATGCGAGGTACGAGTAAGGACTGCTGAAATCGAAGAAGGACTCCACTTGCCTGTCACGGGCGGTCTCCGGTTGTCGTGATGTTGTGTGGCCGTGCCTGTAGTGCGCGGCGCGCTTCGCTTACCAGCTTTCGGCCCAGGGGCGAATGTCCAACTCATGCGTCTCGCGGCGGCTGGGGCAGCCTCCAGTAGGTTGTGGGCGATATGGTCGGATGATCTTCAAGGGGCCGGATGTTGTTTCTCGCGGCATGGAGGCCCGCCTGGCGGCGCTTCTGTGATTGTCATGGGAGGGCATCCATTCCCCGCTATAATCCGCCGCATCATTACTAGGACCAGCGATGAAGCATCAAGCGGAATCTCCTGCCACGTATCCAGAATACGGCCGGGAGATATTTGAGACGGCTCCGTCCCTGGTGGCGGGCGTCCATAGGGTGAAGGGTGCCAGTGGCACTCACTACTACTTTGTCAGCATTCAGGAGGGGCTCTCTCTCGCCATTCACGTTTGCGAGGAGCTGCTGATGGACGCGCCAGCTGGATCTAGCGTAGTGTCGGTGCTTGCCCCGAATGATGCCGCGGATCAAGCGTCTGAACTTAATCGAATCCTCGAAACGGTGCTGTCGCGCGCGGCGCCAGCAAGCGTGACCCTGTCAGACGCGGGGAGCCTGGTTGCGCGCCTTCCGGTTTTCGCCTTCATGAAGGGGCTGGTATCGCAATGAAGATTGAAGACATTGATAAGGCCTCGATGGTGGTTCCGCCGAGCCCGCGACAATGGCTCATCGAGGGGCGGGAAAGTGTTCGATACGGCTGGGACGAGGGCTACATCAAAAAGCACGGGCAGAAGTTCAGCCCGTGGGCTTTTGCCAAGAATTGCGCCGCCGTGCTTGGCCACACAAGGGCCAACGGCAAGAGCACGTTGATGACAGAGATGGCTGAAGTCATCATGGCGGTAGCGCAGCCACATATCGAATCCATTGGTCACGAACGGTACGTGGTCAATAACTTCGACTACAGCTATCTGTGGCACAAAATGAGGCCGCCGTTTTACGGCGCGTTCATGAACAACGTCACGGCGTCCGGCCTGCTTCACCTTTATGAAGCGACTGGCGTAGGCAAGTATCTTCTGCTCGCCGACCGGTTGCTGATGACAAGTGTCGATACGCGGGCCGCCATTCCGCTGTGCAGCGATGGTGGTGACGGTGACTTCTGGCTGCATGAGTACGTCTTTCGCACCGATAGCGACGGATCTGCATGGTCCGAGATCAATAGCGCGGACATCTGGCGCCAAGCGCGGATCTACAACGGCCACATCCATGCCTTGCTGCCGCTTATGCGCATGCGCGAAATGACCGGCTTACCAGACTATGACCGCGCCATCAGAAAGGCGGTGGCAACGATGCGCAAGTGGCTACCGGCTCAAGTCCATGAGGGGCGCTATTTTTCGTACAGCCCAGACATGCCGATCTTCCCCGACTACGGTCAGAAGCGCGCCTTGCACTTGGCGGAATCACTGGGTCAGTTGACCGGTGATGCTGTTATTGCGGACGCAGCGGCCACCGCCAAGGGGGTGTGGGCCGGCATCGAAGGTCGCGAGAAGGAAGTGATTGCCGCCGCCGCGGACAATGCGAAGCAGAAATATTTGGCCAGCCTGAAGAAGTAGCGCCGGTGGACCACCCAAGCTCGCCCCTGCTCGGGCATCTTGCGTCCATTGCGGACGCATTCGAATTGCTGCTCCCCTAGCATCTCCTCAACCCCCAAGCCGGTTTGCGCGTAGGCGGACCGGGGCAGGCATCAACCCCCAGCCAAACGCGATACGTGGAGTGAGGTGGAATGAAATTCGACCTGAACGACGCTAAAGCAGTCCTCAAGGCTTTCGAAATGACATAAAAGGACACGCCGTGCCGCCATGTGGTGGACGGAGCGACGCCAAGCGTGCAGCAAATCGGCAAGCCCGTGACGATGGCAAGCGGGTCGAGGGCCGAATGAAGCATGGACGCGCGTAGCAAGAATTGCACAACTGGGCTAAGGTGCATCTATCCAGAACGCAGCCGGGCCGGGGCATCGCTGCCCGCAACCACGGCGCACAGCACGGCCGAGCCACCAGCCCAGACACCGATGACCGCCCAATCCCCCGACATCGCGCTTGCAGCTGCCCCCCTCTCCCTCGAAAAGCCCGTACTCGACTACCCCTGCGGCGATGCTCCCGAACCCGGCCGCGCGCGCGAAGTGGCGCCCGGCGTACTGTGGCTGCGCATGCCGATGCCGCTCGGCCTGAACCATATCAACCTGTGGGCGATCCGCGACGGCAGCGGCTGGGCCGCCGTCGATGCCGGCCTGCAGACCCCGGAAACCGCGCAGGCCTGGCGCGCGCTTTTTGCCGGGGGCGGCGCGCTGGAAGGCGGGCTGACCCGCCTGTTCGTGACCCATATGCATCCCGACCACATCGGCATGGCAGGGTGGCTTACCGGCAAGTTCGACTGCCAGCTGTGGATGACGCGGCTGGAATACCTGATGTGCCGCGTGCTCGCCGCCGACACCGGCCGCGCCGCGCCTGACGATGCCATCGCGTTCTATCGCAAGGCCGGCTGGGATGACGAGGCGATCGAGGTGTACCGCACCCGCTTTGGCGGCTTCGGCAAATACGTGCATGCCTTGCCCGAAAGCTTCCGCCGGCTGTCCGACGGCGATACCGTCCGCATCGGCGCGCACGACTGGCAGGTCATCGTCGGCACTGGCCATTCCCCCGAACATGCCTGCCTGTACTGCCCTGCGTTGAAGCTGCTGGTGTCGGGCGACCAGGTGCTGCCGCGCATCTCGTCCAACGTATCCGTGTTCCCGACCGAACCCGACGCTGACCCGATGGCCGACTGGCTGGCCTCGCTCGACAAGGTCCGCGCCGCCGTGCCGGACGACGTGCTGGTGCTGCCGGCGCATAACGAGCCGTTCCGCGGCCTGCACGCAAGGATCGACTATCTGCGGGCCAGTCAGATGCAGGCGCTGGACCGCCTGCGCGGGGCGTTGGCTGAACCCAGGCGGGCGGTGGATGTATTTGGGGAATTGTTCTCGCGGCCGATTACGGGGAGTGGCGGGCTGCTGGGGATGGCAACGGGGGAGAGCATTGCGCATTTGAACTACTTGCTGGCGCGGGGGGAGGTGGTGCGGGAAGTCGGGGAAGGGCAGTGCTACTGGTACCGGATAGCCTGACCCGCGCGGTCGCCAGGGCAAGGTTTGGTTGCAGTGTTGGCGGCCTGCAACGAGGCCTCCTCCCTGTTGCAGCAGACGGTAACCGCCGTTGACCGGGCCGCCACTGGTTCGGGCACGGATCCATCTGCCTATGTGAATCCGATTGGAATTGGCGCTAGTTTCACCGCCGTCACCAATAGCGTAAGTGCGGCGCATTGCCGGATGCGGCCCTCGTACAAATGGTACGCATGCATTCTGCGCGCCGGCTTAGCGCTACTCCCCACTGAGTCCTTCCAAACGAGCTCCCGCTCTTTCACCGCGGCTCCCTATGCCAAAGAAATATACTTAGGCTATCGTTTCTGTAGAAACAAATTATCCTATCGCAGCACAATTATCCGAGCCGAAATTATTCAGAGCTAGCGTTATCGATTTTCTGGATTATCTTTTTGGATTGTTAATGTATTTTATAAAGGACATTGCGGGATATACCTCTTCAAATGTTGATCTGACGCAAAGTTAGTGGTTTTCCGACGGAACGGGGATTTACCTACTTTTTGTTACACAGTTCTCGGAACCCTTCTGCCGCGTGGCTTCGCGGGTGAGCCATAGGTCTCACATTAGGTGTGGAAAGGTCGACCAAAAGCCACAATCTCCCCGTTCAAGTGGCGTCATCCCCCTTGTGGGGGAGAAGTTGTATTTTGTTACCGGATGTTGCGTACCGCGCCCCGGGCGCTTATTATTGCGCCCTGCAAAAGTAAGCGGTCGCAGAAAAGCGGTCAGCGTCAGCAAAAAAACAGAAGCGGATAATGAGCGCAGCGGTTCGGGAAAGCGTTGAGCGCGCGGTGGCAGGGAGCTTGGGGGCGGGCATGTGTCTGCACCAGGCCCGCGCCATGGCGGGAAAACTTGGTCGGGTCATGCCAGGGTCGGCCCAGGGCGGCTTCGGGCGCCGGACGGTTGCCATGGGCAGCGTGGTCGACTTTTGCGTCGTCATCTCAGATAGTCGCGACCGCCTGCAATGAGCCGGACATCGGTCCGGTCGGACGTCTCCATCGCAGTTTCCGTATGGCGAGCACTGTTCCTGCGCGAGGCCAGCGCTCGCCTGGCTGGCGCGCGCGCGGCCTGGATCTGGATCCTGCTTGAACCGGCGGCGCACATCATTTTCCTGATGGTCGTGTTCGGCGTGATCAGGCATCAGGTCCGGCAGGATTCCAACATCGAAGTGTTCATCCTCGTTGGGGTGTGGGGATTCTTCCTCGTGCGCAATATCGCGCAACGGGGCATGGAAGCCATCAACGCCAATCAGGCCTTGTTCTCGTACCGCCAGGTACAGCCGGTCGACACGGTGCTGGTACGCGCCACGGTCGAGGCCTTCCTGCATGTCATCGTTGGCGCCGTGCTGCTCGCCGCGCTGGCGCTGCTGGGCATCGATGTGCGGCCCGCCGATCCGTTGCTCGTCATGTGGTCGGCATTCCTGCTGTGGGTGTTTGGACTGGGGCTCGGCCTGATGTTCTCGGTCGTAGGCACGCTGCTGCCCAACCTCGGCAAGCTCATACGTCTGGTATTCACGCCCCTCTATTTCCTCTCTGCGGTCATGTATTCGGTCTCGACTATGCCGCGGGGCATGCGCAACGTGGTGCTGGTCAATCCGATCACACATGGCCTCGAAGCGATGCGCAGCGGCTGGTTTGCCGCCTACCACGGCGAAGCGCATATCAGCCTGGGCTATCTGGCTTTCTGTGCGCTGGCCACGGTGTTCCTTGGCCTGGCCATGCATATGCGGTACGCAACCCGGCTGACCGCGCAATGATCGAGATCACCGATGTCCACAAGCGCTACCGCACCACCCACGGCTCGAAGTGGGTGCTGCAGGGCGTGACGCTCCGGATTCCGCAGAAGAGCCGCGTGGCACTGATCGGCGCGAATGGCGCGGGCAAGTCGACCCTGCTGCGGCTGGTGGGCGGCATCGACCAGCCCAACCGCGGCAGCATCGTCCGCAACTGCCGGGTGTCTTGGCCCCTGGGCCTGAGCGGGGGATTCCAGGGTTCGTTGAGTGGGCGCCAGAACACCAAGTTCGTCTGCCGCATCCACGGCATCCACGGCGCGCTGGCGGAGAAGCTCGAATTTGTGCGCGAGTTCTCGGAGCTGCACGACGCCTTCGAGGATCCGGTCAAGACCTATTCGTCGGGCATGCGCTCGCGGCTGGCATTCGCCATGTCGCTCGCCTTCGATTTCGATACCTATCTTGTGGATGAACTGACGGCCGTCGGCGACGCAGCGTTCAAGCGCAAGTCGCAGAAAGCCTTCGAAGACCTCGCCGGCCGTGCAGGCCTGGTGATGGTCTCGCACAGCGAATCCACCCTTAAAAATTTCTGCCAGTCGGCAGTCTGGCTGCATCAGGGCCAGGCGCACTGGTTCGATTCCGTTGAAGAGGCCCTGCACGCGTACAGGGACAGCATTCCAGCATGATGAAGACCATTACGTCGGGCGCCGCGGGGCAGATCGGGCGCCTGACACGAGTGAACACCCTGAACCGGATCTGGCAAGTCGCCGTGGCCGCGTGCCTGCTTGCCGTGGTGTACTGGAGCGTGATTGCGTCCGACCTGTATGTGTCGGAAGCGCGCGTGGTGGTGGAGCGCAGCGATGGCGTGGGCGCCAGCGCCGCGGACTTCACCTCGTTGCTGGTCGGCAATACTGCCCCTCAGGACTTGCTGCTGCTGCGCGAGTACCTGCTGTCGGCCGACATGCTCAAGAAGCTCGACGCCAAGCTCGGGCTGCGCAAGCACTACGCCGACAGCGGCCGGGATCCGCTGTCGCGCTTGTGGTTCGAGGATGCTTCGCTCGAACGCTTCCATGATTACTACCTGAAACGCGTCAGCGTCGAATACGACGACTTTGCGCGCGTCCTCGTGATCCGGGTGCAGGGCTACACCTCGGAGATGGCGCATGCGATCGCGCAGGAGTTGGTCGCCGACGGCGAACGCTTCATGAACGAGATGACGCACCGCATCGCCAGCGAGCAGGTCGTCTATATCGAGAAACAGGTACACGACCAGGGCGAACGCCTGAAGGCAGCGCGCCAGGCGCTGGTGGCCTACCAGAACGCCAATGGCCTGGTGTCGCCGCGCGGCGAGGTGGAAAGCCTGTCCACCGTGGTCGCGAACGCCGAGGCCACCCTGGCCGAACTGCACGTCAAGCGCAACTCGCTCAAGGACGTTTTCACACCGCAGTCGCCGGCGATCCAGCAGATCGACGCACAGATCGCCGCGGTCGAACGCCAGATGGCGGAGCAGCGCGGCCGCATGGTCTCGACCAAGGGCCGCGGCCTGAACCGCGTGGTGGAAGAACACGACCGCCTGCAGGCCGCCGCCGAATTTGCCTTCGACATCTACAAGACCGCGATCGGCGCACTGGAGAAGGCCCGCATCGAGGCCACGCGCAAGCTCAAGAACGTAGCGGTCGTGCAAAGCCCGACCCGGCCGGAGTATCCGCTCCAGCCCCGGCGAATCTACAACATCGTGGTGTTCGTCCTGATGACGCTGATGCTGGCAGGCGTCGTGCAACTGCTCAGCGCAATCATCCGCGACCACCGAGACTGATCCATGCTTCGAAGAATCCTTGCTATCGCGGTCGCCGCGGCCAGCCTGGCCGGCGCCCACGGCGCGCATGCCCAGGGCGGCATGCGACTGCCGCAATCGTCGGCCGTCGGCCAGATGGAATACGCCGCGCTGGCTGCGCAGGGCGCTACCACTCCGAGTGGCGCAGTGGTCGGCAATCCCGGCGCGATCGGCGGCCTTGCCACCATCCCGGCACGTGCCGACACGCCGCTGCCAGACAGCGCGCCGCAGAACAACGACTACACCGCCAACATGGCCAGCGACGCCTTTGGCGCGCAGCTGTTCACCGGCGCATTCAGCCGCGACAGTGCTTCCGTCTTCAATCCCAGCCATGTCATCTCCGTTGGTGACCGCATCCAGCTGCGCATCTGGAACGGATACAACGTCGACACCGTATTGACCGTTGACGCCGGCGGCAACATTGTTTTGCCGGAAATCGGGCCGTTCCGTGTGCAGGGCATCACCAACGGCAATCTGCAGACCGCCGTCGGCAATGCACTGCGGCGTGTCTTTGCCAGCAAGGTGTCGATCTACGCCAGCCTGCTGGCCGCGCAGCCGGTGCGCGTCTACGTTACCGGCGCGGTGCGCCGCCCCGGCATGTACGACGGCACCTCCAGCGACAGCGTGTTGCGCTACCTCGACCAGGCCGGCGGCATCGACCCCGACCGCGGCTCCTTCCTGGACGTTGCGATCAAGCGCGGCAATCAGACGCTGGAAGTCGTCAATCTCTATGACTTCCTGCTCAAGGGCGACCTGACCTCGCGGCAGCTGAACAACGGCGACGTCATCTTCGTCCAGTCGCGCAAAAAGACCGTCAAGGTCAGTGGCCTGGCCGAAAACGCCAAGCGCTTCGAATTCCTGGGCGAGCAGGCCCGGCTTGACCAGATCGTGCGGCTGGCCAAACCGCTGCCCGAAGCCACCAACGTCCGCGTGGTGCGCAATACCGGCACGGTGCGCAATGTCGAGTACTTCCCGATTTCGCAGGGCAACCAGATCGACCTACGCAACGGCGACGAAATCGAGTTCACCGCCGACAAGCGGCCCGGCACCATCACCGTCCGAGTCGAGGGCGAGCACACCGGCCCGCAGGAATACGTGCTGCCGTATGGCAGCCGCATGGGTCAGCTGCTCAGTCAGGTGCATTTCACACAGGAGTCTGATAGCGAAAGCATCCAGCTATTCCGGCAGAGCGTGAAGGCGCGCCAGAAGACGCTGCTGGGGACCACGCTCAAGAGCCTGGAATCAAGCGTGCTGACCGCGCGCTCCGGTACGGCGGAAGAGGCCCAGCTCCGCAAGGAAGAAGCCGCTCTGGTGCTGCAGTGGGTGGAACGCGCCAAGAAGATCGAGCCGTCAGGTCAGACGCTGATCGCGAAATCGACCACGCGCAATGACTTGCTGCTGGAGAACGGCGACATCCTGCGTGTGCCGGTCAAGGACGGACTCGTCCTGGTCAGCGGGGAAGTGCTGTTCCCCAATGCTGTCGCCTATGACAAGAGTCTGGACCTGGATGACTTTATCCAGCAGGCCGGCGGCTTTTCGCAGAACGCGGATACGTCGCGAATCATCATTGCGCATCGGGACGGTAGCTTCTCGGATGGCAAGAAGGATGACGCGGTGAAGGCGGGCGACGAGATTATGGTGTTGCCGAAGGTTGATTTCAAAACGCGGCAGTTTGCTAAGGATGTGTTTCAGATTCTTTATCAGATTGCGATTAGTGCGAAGGTTGTTTTGGGATTGTAAAACATCAAGATTTGCAGTGACAAAAAATTGATTGATAGTTTTTAAGTAAATTTCGAAAATGAAAAATAAAATGATGCGTGTTCGGGAAACGAGGCCTTTACTTACTGTAATTATTCCATTTCGCGCTGATCCAAAGTTGCCATATCTTATGGCAAGATTAGAAGATCAATGTTCGTCCTTCAAACGGCGTGATGATGTTGAATTCATGGTCGTTGATTCGGGCTCCCCGATCGAGTATCGCGATCCGTGCCACATTATCTGCAAACGTCACGGAATCCGATATCTATATCACGATAGTGAGGGATCGGTCTTTTCCATTGGGGCGGCGCGAGATTATGGTGCATCTTTCGCGGAAGGAAGGGCAATAACTTTTTTGGACGTAGATCTTAGAGTTGCTGCTGATTTCTGGGATCGCCTGCTTATCCTAATGAAAAGTTATGGCATTTCAAAATATAAAAAAAGATTTCTCGCGATCCCTTGCCTTTATCTCACTGCTGACGGTACGGAGGAATTTGAGGCATCTGACCCTAATGTTAGGGCACTAGATTTCTATCTGCGATGGATGCATGGTGATTCTGGAGCAGTACAGAATCTAGCGCCATGTTCCTCGGTGATGATCGTCGACCGACTTCATTACCTGTCGGTTGGAGGCCATCGCCCAGAATTTAGAGGCCATGGCTATGAAGACTTTGAGTTGTATCACCGGCTTAGTAGTGAGTTGGGTCAGATACCTCGACCGGATGATTATTATCATGATTCAAAAAGTTGGGATATCGCTACATATCGAGGATTCCGATCTCAATTTTCATTGTTTGGGCGCCCGGCGCTGCTCGCAAATCTCATGGTTTTTCATCTCTGGCATCCGCGACCGAAAAGCAGTTCATTTTACGGTAGGATGGCCGAAAATAGAGAGATCTGGTTAGACTTCTTTAAGGATTTTGATAAAACGAGATTTCACCCGGAGCCGATAATTGATTCATCCGCGCTGTCCAAAAAAGTGCTTTTCTTTGGCAAGCAGAATACTAATGCGGCTAGAGTATTAAAGGATATAATTCCGCTTCTGGGTCAGTTGATGTATATGAGCGAATACGACCTTATCGATCAAGATGGGTTGGTCGATGAAGTCGCTTTTAAGAAGTTAATTGAGGGTCACGGAATCGGCTCAGTATTGTTTGCCAACCCGTACGGGAACCCAGCGCGACTACAAGCCTATGAGTGGTGCCGTCGCAACGACTTCCCATACCTTGTGTTTGAGCGCGGTGCATTTCCGGATAGCTGGTTTCTTGATCCCCGTGGGTTCAATGCAGACTCCGAAAGTTATCGGCGGGAACTGTGGGACATGGCACTTACCGAGCATGAGTCTGAATCAATTAAGGCATATGTTGAGCGTCTCCTAACTGATGCGCCCGCACTTGAAAGTCAAGGCTCCCGACTTGGCGGGGAAGGGCTAGGCAGTCGTTTGGGTATTGGTGGCAAGAAGGTACTGTTCGTCCCCTTACAGCGACCCAGTGATACGGTGATTCAACACTTGAGGGGAAATTTGCCGTCATATGACGCATTTATCGAGTTCATCGATGAAGCTGCGGGTCTGTTGAAACGCGCTGGATGGGTCGTTCTGTGTAAAAAGCACCCATTAGAGACGGAAGCGCCGGAGTTAAAGAACGCATTATATGTGCCGAATGAAACTAACTTTTTGGATTTGCTAGAACTGTCGGATAGAGTTGCATTGATAAATTCCGGCGTTGGGCTCTATGCCATGGCTATGGGCAAACCCTGCTACATCTTCGGAAAAGCCTTTTATTCTATTCCTGGTGTCAATAGAGAAATTGCGTCACTGGATGTTGACGGATTTTTCTCTGATGTCACGCTAGAGTCTTCGGTGAATATGGAGTTGGCTTATAGATTTCTTTATTATTTGGTTTTTAAATTCTACTCATTTGGTGTTCCTCGAACGGCGTTGCGAAAAGAGCGAGACGGATCAATGAGAAATTTGACCGTGGCGCTGGATTTCTATAAGTTGAGAGTGCCGGGGGTAAAGGAAATTTCCTATGACTGGGACCACTATCCCATGATTTCAACGTCGGCGCCGATTTTCGAGCGGTATCAGCTATTCCTGCACGAAAAGAGACGGAAAATTTCGAAAGCGGCACCAGTTTCAATTGCTCATACTCCAGCCTCCAAGATTGCGCCATCTGCTGTGTCTAAAATAGAAAATAAGGATAGAGCAATTGCTATATCAAAGGCTGTTATTGTTAATCGTAAAACTAATTTGAGCGAAAGGGAAAGGCGTGCCGCAAAATTGGCAAAGCTGCGACGAGATCCACATGCGTTTTTTCGGGATTCGCGAATCGCAGCGCTTAGGCCGTTGAAAATATTTTGGCGAAATAAACAAGCTGCTACGATTGTGAAGTAATGGGTTATGGTTGGTTTGTTAGAGTGGTTGTAAAGGGTGGGTGGGGGTCTAGTTTTCGTCCTGTGTTGCGGGTGGTTGGTGTAACCAGGTTATTTAAAATTAGTTATCGGGTGAATGTGGGATGGTAATCGATATTGCCGAAAATATTGAGGCGAATAATTCGGGCCCTTTTGTTCTTTTTGGGGGCGTGAATGTGCTTGAGTCACTGGATCTCGCTGTTGTTTCATGCGAGGAGTACATCCGTGTTACTCAAAAGCTCGGCATACCCTACGTCTTCAAGGCAAGTTTCGATAAAGCAAACCGTTCTTCTATTCACTCCTACCGGGGACCTGGTCTGGATGAAGGACTGAAGATTTTCGAAGCAGTGAAAGCGAAGTTTGGCGTACCCGTGATCACGGATGTCCACGAGCCTTGGCAAGCCCCATTGGTTGCCGAGGTCGTCGACGTCCTCCAACTACCCGCATTCCTGGCCCGCCAAACCGACCTCGTTGTCGCTTTGGCGAAAACCGGCAAGCCCGTCAACATCAAGAAGCCTCAATTCCTTAGCCCGACGCAGGTCGCCAACATCGTCGAAAAGTTCAAAGAGGCGGGCAACGATCAACTGATCCTTTGCGATCGCGGAACCTGCTTTGGCTACGACAACCTCGTCGTCGACATGCTCGGTTTCGGCGTGATGAAGCGGGTCACCAACGACATGCCGATCATTTTCGACGTCACGCATGCCTTGCAGCAGCGCGATCCTAGTGGCGCCGCGTCGGGTGGCAGGCGCCAGCAAGTCGTTGAACTTGCTCGTTCGGGCATGGCGGTCGGCCTGGCCGGCCTCTTCCTCGAGGCGCATCCGGACCCTGCCAACGCCAAGTGCGATGGACCGAGTGCCTTGCCGCTGGACAAGCTCGAGCCATTTCTGGCGCAGGTTAAGGCAGTGGACGATCTGGTGAAGTCGTTCGCGCCGCTTCATATCGAATAGCAGTTTGGGGTCACCGGTGGGCAATGACCGGCACGTATAGCAAGTAAGGGATGTGAGAGAACGATGACTGAAGTCATTGCATTGGCACGCAACGTCGTTGCCACCGAGATCCAGGCGCTGGACCGCATGTCGGGCCGGATCGATGCCGGATTCGAAAGGGCAGTCGAGATCATTTTGGGCGCGCGCGGCCGGGTGGTTGTGGTCGGCATGGGCAAGTCCGGGCTGATCGGCAAGAAGATCGCCGCAACCATGGCTTCGACCGGTACACCGGCGTTTTCCGTGCATCCGGGCGAAGCCTTCCATGGCGATCTCGGCATGATCAAGCCGATTGATGTCGTGCTGATGATCTCGAACAGCGGGGAAACGGAAGAACTGATCCGGATCCTGCCGTTTCTCGAGCATCAGCAGAATCCGGTCATCGCGATGACCGGGAAGGTGCATTCGACGCTGGCGCGGCATGCGGATGTGGTGCTGGACATCTCGGTCGAACGCGAAGCCTGCAATAACAACCTGGCACCGACCAGTTCCACCACCGCCACGCTGGTAATGGGCGATGCGCTGGCTGTGGTCCTTTCGGTCAAGCGGGGTTTCCAGCCGGAGGATTTCGCGCGATTCCACCCGGGCGGCAGCCTGGGCCGGAAACTGCTGACCCGCGTGACGGATGTCATGCACAAGGAGAACCTGCCGGTTTGTCGCCCGGACGCATCGTTCCGCGATGTAGTGCATGTCATCAACCGCGGCCGCCTCGGCATGGCGCTGGTGATGGAAGGCGAGCAACTGCAGGGGGTAATCACGGATGGCGACGTGCGCCGCGCGTTCGACTCCGACCGCGATTACAAGGCGATCATGGCCAGGCACATCATGTCCACCGATCCGAAGACCGCATCGCCGGGCGAACGCTTTGCCGATGCGGAAGCGCGGATCCATGCCGCCAGGATCGGCGCACTGGTGGTGAAAGACGAGTCGGATCGGGTCGTCGGCATCCTGCAAATCCACGATCTGGGAAGTGATGAGCCTGCCGTCTGAGGGCGCGATCGGCGTTCTTTCCCACGGCATTCGCCGAATTGAACACCTGTCCGCCTTCCTGGGCGAGCCGGTGGCCCCGGTGCATCCGTTGCGAGGCGCAGCGGTGCCGCTGTCCGCCGTTGCCGCATGGGGGCGGCGGCCTACCGCCCGCAAGGCCCGGGCGTTCGCGAATTCCCGTGGCATCGAGCGCTTCCTGTGTCTCGAAGACGGCTTTCTGCGCTCGCTGTACCCCGGAGCGTCGTCCCCGACTTGTTCGCTGGTAGTCGATGATCGCGGCATCTATTACGACGCATCGCAGCCTTCCCGGCTGGACGAGCTGATTTCCACGCCGTTGCTGCCGTCCGAGCAGGCAAGGGCCTGGCAACTGATCGAACGCTGGCGAGACGCGGGGATCTCCAAGTACAACTATGCGCCGGCGCCGGCATCGCTGCCGGCACAGCCATACGTGCTTGTGGTTGACCAGACCGCGAACGATGCCTCGGTGCAGTTTGGCCTGGCAGACGGCGACAGTTTCCGCCGCATGCTCGAGTCAGCGTTGCAGGCATATCCGGATTGCACGATCCTGGTCAAGGAGCACCCAGAGGTCGCGCTCGGACGCAAACGTGGTTATCTCGGGCAGATCCTGGACCACGGCGGCTATCCGCGCGTGGAGCGGATCCAGGACGACGTCCACGTGGTGCCGCTGATCCGCGGCGCGCGGGCCGTCTTCGCCGTTACCTCGCAGGTCGGCTTCGAAGCGCTCCTGCATGGCAAGACGGTTCATACCTTTGGCATGCCTTTCTATGCCGGATGGGGCCTGACGATTGATGCATTGCCGGCCCCGGCGCGGCGGCATCCCGTTTCGGTGGAGCAACTGGCATTTGCCGCGCTGGTCCGCTACACGCGCTACGTCCAGCCACATACCGGAAGCCGTTGCGAGGTAGAAGACGCCATCGACTACCTGGCACTGCAGCGCCAGATGGCTCAGCAGTTTCCGCGGCGCCTGCATGCAATTGGCTTTTCCCGCTGGAAGCGGAAAATCCTGAAAGACTTCCTGCAAGGTCACGAGGTAATTTTCCATCGCGGTCTGCGATCTGTACCGCAGGGCGCGTCGTTGCTGCGCTGGGGCCAGAGTGTCGACGCAACGGTGCGACCCGATCTGGCGGTGATCACGGTGGAGGATGGCTTTTTGCGTTCCGTCGGCCTGGGCGCGCAACTGGTCCGTCCGCTGTCGTGGGTGTTTGATCGTTCCGGCATCTATTACGACGCGACCTCCGAGTCCGACCTGGAGCGACTGTTGGCGAATGCCGAATTCGGCGTCGCTACTCTTGCGCGCGCAGCGCAACTGCGCGAATCCATCATCCGTGCCGGGCTCACCAAGTACAACGTCGGGTCAGGCAACTGGACCCGGCCCACAGGCGTTGGCCGGGTGATTTTGGTAGTCGGCCAGGTGGAGGCGGATGCGTCGCTGCGTTTCGGGGCACCTGGCATCCGCACCAACCGCGCGCTGCTCGAGGCGGTGCGCGCCGAGGCACCTGACGCGTATCTGGTCTACAAGCCCCATCCCGATGTCATGAGCGGATTGCGAGGCAATCGCGACGAGGAAAAAGCGCTTGCCGCGCTGTGCGATGAACTGGTGACGGACTGTCCGATGGACCGGCTTATTGCCGCTGTCGATGGCGTCCATGTCCTGACCTCGCTTGCCGGGTTCGAGGCCCTGCTTCGTGGCAAGCCTGTCACGACGCACGGCGCGCCGTTCTATGCCGGATGGGGCCTTACGGACGACCGCTGCGAAATGCCGCGTCGGCATCGTCGTCTTTCGCTCGACATGCTCGTTGCGGGTGCGCTGATCCTGTATCCGCGCTATGTCTTGCGCGATGGCAAGTATGGATTCGCGACGCCGGAAATTGTGGTGGACCACATCTTGTCGTGGCGCGATGAGGCGCCAGCCCGTGCCTCGGGACTCCGGCGCCATTTGATCCAGTCGCTGCTGCGGCCATGGATCCGCTGGCGTGACGGCGCCGCCGGGCGAGACAGTCGAAGGCCCTGGGGAGCCGATACTGCCGGCATGGCGAATCCACAGCATTGCACGGCGCATCGACGGGTATCTGCGCCAGAGCAATAAGACGCTGCAGGACAAAGACAGAATCACAAATAACAGAATACAAGAGCAGCACGAGGGTCGAGGAAATGTTGTCGTTCAGGAAGCCATCCGGAAGTATCGACATCCCCAGTCTGTCGCAGGGAAGCGGAGGGGCCACTCCGCACGACGCTGCAGGGCCTGCCACGACGGAGCCCGCCAGCCTGGAACAGATCGCCAGACATCGCCGCATCCTGCTGCTGCAAGGACCGAATGGCCCGTTCTTCGCGCGCCTGCGCGACCTGCTTACAGCCAAAGGCTGCCAGGTCACCAAAGTCAATTTCAATGGCGGCGATGATGCTTTCTATCGCCGCGGTGACATTGTCAGGTTCGTGCAGCCGATGGTGCTGTGGGAAGCCATGCTCCGTATCCTGGTTGCGGAACGCCGTATCGACGCCATCGTGGTATTCGGCACCAGCCGCCGCCACCACCGCATTGCCGCGCGGGTGGCCGAGGCTCTGGGCATTGCATTCTGGGCGTTCGAAGAAGGCTACGTGCGCCCCGACTACATCACGCTGGAGTGCGGCGGCGTGAATGCCGATTCGCCGCTTGCACCGCTTGGGATGCCGGAGATTCCGAAGGCCACGGTGCCGCCGAAGCCCCGCAAGTTCCGCCATGCGTTCCGCAAGATGGCGCTGTACTCGTTCTGGTACTTTGCCGGCGGCATGGTCGGTGCGCGCCGCTATCCGCATTACCAGCATCACAAGCCGTTCGGCGTGCATGAACTGGGGCAATGGATACGTGCGGCATACCGCAAGCAGGTATATCGCTGGCAGGAGCGCTCGCTGCGCGAGCAGTTGCTGGCGAACGAGCATCCACACTTTTTCCTGGCTCCGCTTCAGGTGTACAACGACAGCCAGATTCGGGTGCATAGCCCCTGGCGCCGGATCGAGGATTTCATCGAGTGGACCGCGCATTCCTTTGCGGAGCATGCGCCGGCCGACAGCGTGCTGGTGTTCAAGCACCATCCGATGGATCGGGGTCATACCGACTACGCAGCCTTTATTGAGGCATGCGCCGCACGCTTCGGTGCCAGCGGCCGCATCGTCTATATTCACGATGCCCACCTGCCATCGCTGCTGCACCGATGCATGGGGTTGGTGACGGTGAACTCCACGACCGGTTTGCAGGCCTTGTTTCACCGTGTCCCCGTCATTGCGCTCGGCCGCTGCTTCTACGCCAAGCCCGGCCTGACTTACCAAGGGTCGCTGGATGCCTTCTGGAATGATCCCGGCGCCGTCGACATGCGGGTCTATTCGCGCTTTCGCAACTACCTGGTGCGGGTGTCGCAGATCAACTCGTCGTTCTATGCCGACGACATGCTGGTGCCCGTTCCGGAGCAGCGTCGCAAGAATCTGCAAAGGCGGAAACTGGCGCGACTGCTGTTTGTCGCCGGTCTCGTCACCGCCGATGCCTATAGTGGTCGGGTCTGGGATATCAACGCAACCGTTAGCGTACTGGCTGCGCTGCTGGTTGGATGATCGATAGGGCCGGTGGGTCCGGCTGATGCTGCGCATGACAGAGTCATTTCCTTGCCTCCGTCATACGTGTTCGTCGCGCCAGTCTTGCGCAGCCGATTCCATCACGAAGGCGGCAAGGCCAATCACTGCAAATAGAACAAGGCTGAGAACCAGCATGCGAGTCCTTTGTCGAGCGTTCAGCTCCGTGTTCTATTCAACGGCTCGCGCATGCCGGTCATAAATTGGAGGAAACCCGGATGTCAGCCAAATCTGCGTAGCAGTGAATCCCTGTCTTATTCGCGCCCGGAAAGCTGCTTTTGGGCGCCGATTGGATATTGTTTCAAAACTACAACAGTCAAGACGGTAGCATTGCCGAGCCGGTCCGGTCGGACGCTATCCGGCTGTCCCAGGTTTGATCTGCCGCTATACTGTCGGGCGCCTTGGCGCCCTTAGCGTTACCGGCTAGCCGGTCCAACCGCATTACCCCCGCTGCGCCCCCAGCCCCCATTCTTCGCCCCCGCCATGAGAGAACGCATCGCCGGCTTCCTGCTGATGATCTTTATCGTCCCGTTGGCCGTCCTCGGATACCTCCTGATCGTCTATATCGGTTTTTTCGGCAAGACCGAGCGCGGCCGGGCAGGGGTGCGGGCACTCGATCATTTCGTCAATGCGACGCTCTTTAATGGCTACGCGTGGGAGTCGGTGTCTTCGCACGCCTGGCGCGAACAGCATCGCTGGTGGGCGCGGTCCATCATCTGGTTTACCGACAAGTTCCAGCAGGACCACTGCCGGCGCGCCAACAAGCGTGAACAGCCGATCGTCGATCTGGTACTGAAAAAGAAGCTGCACCACCGGACGCAATGATGAGCGCAGCCGTTCAGGAAACATCGGCGCAGGCCGCTCCTGGCCTCGTAAGGCGCCGCAAGGTCTATTACGTCAGCGGCTTCGATCCGCGTGGCGCGGCGTTCTATCACCGCCTGTATCGCGAAGAGTCGGTGAAGCAGGCGGTCCATCATGGCGGCTCGGTCGCCGTGGGAGGCCGCTCGCGGCTGGGGGAGCATGTCAGCGCCTGGAACATCGATAGCGAATGGGATGGCCATTCGGTTTCCACGGAGTACCAGTTCCTGCATTGGGACGACCTGGTGCGTCGGCACTGGGAGCCGAGCCTGCCGCGGCTGGTGTGGTCGACGCTCGCCAGCTATGCGCGCTACATCGGTTGCGGCGCGTTCGGCCGCCTCAGCAAGACCTTCCGCGGGCCGTTCTTCAGTGCGTTGTATCCGCTGGTTTATCTGGCGCTGCTGCTGATGCTGTCGCTCGGTATCGGGATTGGCGCTTCGGCGGCGCTGTCAGCGGTGGGAGTGCCTGGATGGCTGGCGGTGGCGGGCGGGATGGCCGCCGGCGCCGTGCTGTTCGGCGGCGGGGTTGCGCTGGCGAACCGCCTGGCGGTGTTCTGGCTGCTGCGGATCTACCGTTTCGTGCAGGCGTGGGGCGAGCGCGAGCCCGAGGATGTCCGCCAGCGCATCGAAGCGTTTGCGGACTGGATCCGCCGTGACCTGGAGGCATCGCCCTGCGATGAGGCGCTGGTGGTGGGCCATAGCGTCGGCTCGATCGTCGGCGTGTCGCTGGCGGCGCGCCTGGCGGATGCGCTGACGCCGGCGCAGCGCCGCGGCCTGACGCTGGTGACGCTGGGGCAATGCATTCCGCTTTTGAGCCTGATGCCGTCGGCCACTGCGTTCCGCCGTGATCTGCAGCGCCTGTCGGCAGAGCAGGAGATGCAGTGGCTGGACATGAACGCCCGTGCCGATTCGCTGTGTTTCTCGCAGGCCAATCCGCTCGATATCTCGGGCATTGCCGGCGTGGCCGCGGGCCGGCCGACCGCGCAGGTGGTGCGCCCGTTCCGCATGTTCGGCAAGCAGGAATACGCGCGCATGAAGCGCAGCAAGCAGCGCCTGCATTTCCAGTACCTGATGGCAAGCGCCTTGCCTAACGAGTATGACTATTTCCGGATGACGGCCGGTCCGCGCCGCATCCAGCCTTTCTGATACCCGCCGTTCGCCCCCATGAATTTCCAGCCCCCGTACCCCAGGCCGCATGTGCGCAAGAGTTCGTTCCTGTTGCGCTTCCTGCGTGGCTGGAATTCCTGGATCGATGTGCTGTTCGAGCGCAGCTATTCGATGAAGATGGGCAAGATCTCGCAGCCCGGCATGGACATCTTCATGGTGAACGATGCCGACTGGGTGCGCCGGATCCTGGGGGATGCGCATGCGTATCCCAAGCACAAGCTGATGCACCGGATGCTGGAGCCGCTGCTGGGCACCAGCATCTTCACCACTAACGGAGACCTGTGGGAGCGGCAGCGCAGGCTGGTGGAGCCAGCGTTCGCGCAGGCGCGGCTCAGGCTGGTGTTCGCGCTGATGGCCGATTCGGTGGCGGGCATGACGCAACGCCTGGATGAGGTGGCGGACGGGCGTTCGTACGAGGTCGACGGCGAGATGACCTACGTGACGGCGGACATCATCTTCCGCACCATCTTGTCGGAAACCCTGGAGGAGTCCGCGGCGAAGGAGATCTACGACGCCTTCCTGGAATTCCAGCATCACGCGCAACGGGCGATGATCCTGATGATCTACCGGTTGCCGCCGGTGTATTCGGCCTGGGCCAGCAAGCGCGCGGCAAAGAAGATCCGGTCGATCCTGTCGGGAATCATCGCGCGGCGGATGGCGGAGCGCGACAGCGGGCAGGGCAGCGCAAGGCAGGACATCCTGGCTGCCATGATGGATGCTGTCGATCCGGTCAGCGGCGATCGGTTTACCTATGAAGAACTGGTGGACCAGGTCTGCATGCTGTTCCTGGCCGGGCATGAGACTTCGGCCAGCGCGCTGACGTGGGCGCTTTACCTGATTTCGCAATGCCCGCACCTGCAGGACCAGATGCTGGCGGAGATCCAGGCCGCGGTAGGGGAACGGGATTTCGAGCTGAGCGATATCAAGAGCCTGCCGACCGTGGGCAACGTCTTCCGCGAAACACTGCGCCTGTACCCGCCGGTGGGGTTCTTCGTGCGCGAGGCCGCGCAGACGCAGTGCATCCGCGACAAGTCGGTCAAGGAAGGCTCGCCGATCCTGATTTCGCCGTGGCTGCTGCATCGGCACCGCACGTTGTGGGAGCGGCCGGACGAGTTCGATCCGGATCGTTTCGACACGCCGGCCGGCAAGGAGTCGTCGAAGTGCGCGTATATCCCGTTCAGCAAGGGGCCGCGCGTATGCATCGGCGCTGCCTATGCAACGCAGGAGGCCGTGCTGATACTCGCCAGCATCGTTCGCCGGTATCGCGTCGAAGCCGATCCGGGACACGTGCCGAAGGTGGTGGGGCGCGTAACGATCCGTTCGGGCAACGGGGTGCGCGTCAGGCTGCAACGCCGCTGACCCGCGATCCTTCGGCGGCTAGAACCCGCTGATCCGCAGGCCGATCGAGAACAACCCATAGGTCCGGTCAAGCCGGCTCGCGGTGACCGGGTTGTACAGCAGCGGCACATAACCCATCAGGCTGTTCTGCGCCCCTTGTCCGCGCACGAAGACGTCGACGTGCCGGTTGATCGCGTAAGACGCCTGCAGCAGCACGGTCTGGTTGAACTGAGTCTTGGCCGAGCCATAGGCCATGTAGCGATTGTCCAGTTCCCGGAAGAAGTACTGGACGTGGTAGCCCGCGGTCAGGCTCCATGCGCCCAGGCCCCAGCGCCATGAGCCGCCCGCGCCGACGAATGCGCCGCTGTCATTGAAACTGTTGCCGGCGTCGACGCCGACATCGGCGGCATTGAGGCGGAAGCCGCCGCTGGACACGGTGGCGCGGCCCACGCGGCATGGCGCCGCCAGCGTTCCGGTCGCCATGTTGTCGGCACCGACCCTGACGTTGTACAGGCAGGAGCCTTGCTTGAGCGTGCCCTGGATATCGCCAGCCCGGACCCAGCTATAGCCGCCACTGATAAAGCCGGTCAGGGACTGGCCCGGCCACGGCTGACCGGTGTAGACCAGATCGGCCTGCACCTGCGTGTCGTTCGGATGGGCGATGCTGTAGTCGGCGAGCTTGTTGCCCGGCATGGCGCCGGATTTGCGCAGGCTGCCGGTGTAGTTGCCCCAGGCCGACAGGCGCAACGTGAGCTTGCGGCCAGCGTCCGGCGTCGTGAGCAGGCCATAGCTGGTCGACGCCAGCCAGCTGTCAATGCCGGCGGAGTCGTCGCCGTGGCTGAGGTGGCGGCGCCAGTAGCCTGCTTCCAGCGACCAGTCTGGCGACAGCTTGTAGCCGAGCCGCAGATGGCCGCCCTGGTAATGGGTGCCCATGTCGTACGCCGGTTCGGCGTAATAGCCCCGGGCCGCCGCCCCCACCGGTTCCGCGCTTAGCAGCGCATCCTCCATGGCGCCGAGCGCCACTCCCGCTGGCGCCAGCACCATGGCGCCGATGCAGGCCCTCAGCCTGCGCTGAATCCTGGCGTCCATTTTGTCCCCCGGTTGGCCTGTTGTTGTTCACTGTCGTGCCGGCCGCTGCACCGTCTGTCGCGATGCTTGGCGTTAAATGAATGTTGGAAAGCGGCGGGACGATAGACAACCCGGGTTGGTACGCCAGCCCACGTATGTCAGTCCCGGCGGTGCGTGCCCGGTAAAGCGGGAATCCTTGACTTTAGCTCGTACGATATATATCGTAAGATATGTCTGGCGACATACTGGAGAGCTTTATGCATCACCACCACCCGCATCACCACGGCTTCGGCTCCCATCCGGACTTTCTCGGGAGGGCCCGCCACCTCATCATGCGCCTTGCTCCGCACATGGCTTATCACGCCATGGGCCGGGGCCACGGCAGCTTCTGGGGCGGTCGCGACGATGACGCATTCGGTCCAGGCGGCCCCGGCGGCTTCGACGAAGAAGGCTGGCGCCGCGGCCGCAAGTTCAGCGCGGACGACCTGCAATTGCTGCTGCTGTCGTTGCTGGAAGAAAAGCCCAGCCACGGCTACGAGCTGATCAAGGCGCTGGAGACGCGTACCAACGGCTTCTACAAGCCGAGCCCCGGCGTGGTCTATCCCGCGCTGACCTACCTGGAAGAAGTCGGCTTTGCCACCGTCGACACCGAAGGCAACAAGAAGCGCTACCAGTTGTCGGAGACCGGCAAGGCCCATTTGGCGGCCAACCGCGAGCGGGTCGACGTGATGGTGGCGCGGCTGCGCCATGTGGCGCGCAAGATGGAGTGGATGCGCCGGGCGATGCGCGGCGAGCAGCAGCCTGAGCCGGAGCAGGGCGGCTGGCTGCCCGAGCTGATGCAGGCGCGCGCCGCGCTGAAGCAGGCGCTGGTGATGCGCAGTGAAGCAAGTGCCGACGAGCAGCGCCGCATTGCCGCGATCCTGGCGCGCGCGGCGGCTGAGATCGAAGCGGGCCCGCGGGCCTGAACCATGGCGCTGACCCTGGCATCGGCCTTCGGCAATCGTGCCCGGCAGGCGCAGGGCGCGCAGACAAGGAATTCCGATATGACGACAAACGCTACCGAACCCGCACGCAACCTGACCGTCGAGCGCGTGCGCCATCCGCTGAAGATGCGCCTGCTGCAGGTGGTGCGCACCACGCAGGTCTCGCCGCAACTGCTGCGCGTGACGCTGGGCGGCGCCGACCTGCAGGACTTTGTCTCGGCGTCGTTCGACGATCACGTCAAGGTATTTTTCCCGGCTGCCGGCGATGACAAGCCGGTGCTGCCGCAGGTTACTGCGGACGGCATCGCGTTCCCCGAGGGCCAGCCGCGCCCGGCGGCACGCGACTACACGCCGCGCCGCTACGATGCGGCCAAGCAAGAGCTGGACCTCGAATTCGTGCTGCATGGCGATGGCCCCGCGTCGACGTGGGCGGCACAGGCGCGGCCGGGCCAGTACCTTGGCGTGGGCGGGCCGCGCGGTTCGTTCGTGGTGCCGACGGGATTCGACTGGCACCTGCTGGTCGGCGACGATACGGCGCTGCCGGCGATCGCGCGCCGGCTGGAAGAACTGGGCGCCGACACCCATGCGATCGTCGTGGTGGAAGTGGGCGATGCCGCTGCGCAGATCCCGCTGCCGAGCGCGGCAAAGGTCGACCTGCACTGGCTGTATCGCGGCGATGCGCCGGAAGGCAGCCTGCTGGAAGGCGCGCTGCGCAAGCTGTCGCTGCCGCGTGGCGAGGGCTATGTGTGGGCCGCCGGCGAGGGCGCGGCGATGAAGGCCGTGCGCCAGTACCTGGTCACGGAGCGCGGCATCGACAAGAAGCGCATCCGGGCCTCCGCCTACTGGAAGCGCGGGGCGTCGGCGGTGCACGAGACACTGGACGACTGAGCAACGCGGGCGGCACGGTGTACGCGGGCGATGTGTTGCCATAAGATGGCACGCATCGCTACTGTCCAAGGGGACTGCCGTGCTGACTGCATCCAGACCGTTGCGCGCTGCTGGGGCCGCGGCGGTATCCATGGCGCTGCTCGCCGCCTGTGCGCCGGACGCCGTGCGCAACCGCCAGGCCACCGACTTCAATGCCTATCTCGATTCGCTGAAGACCGCGTGCCCGAACATGATGGTCGGGACGAACAATATCAGCGAGTGGCTGCGCACCAGTGGCAGTCGCAGCGACGACGACTACGTCTACTGGCTGGACCAAACCTCGCGCCTGTACTACCAGCGCATCTCTGCGCAGCAGTACCGCGATTCGGTCAGTGCGGCGCTGGGTGGGCGCTCCGATTCTCCCGCGCTGGACTGCATCGTGCGCCATCTGCCCGCGAACCGGCCGACCGGTCTGCCGGGCGGCAGGCTCTAGGCAAGTTGCACACGCCCGTTGTGCAATGGCCGCATCCCCGCTAACATGAGTCCCCGGCAGCCGAGACAAAAGCTGCCGACGTCGCTCGGACGGTTCCGGGCGCTTACGTAAAGGACTCCCTCATGACTGCCGCTTCCTCCGGCAAGCGCCGCTTTGCGCGCATCGATCGCCTTCCCCCGTACGTTTTCAATATCACCGCCGAGCTGAAGATGGCCGCCCGCCGCCGTGGCGAGGACATCATCGACATGAGCATGGGCAACCCAGATGGCGCCACGCCGGCGCATATCGTGGCCAAGCTCACCGAAGCGGCGCAGCGCCCCGATACGCACGGCTATTCGGCATCCAAGGGCATTCCGCGCTTGCGCCGCGCGATCTCGCACTGGTACCGCCAGCGCTATGACGTCGACATCGATGCGGATACCGAGGCAATCGTCACCATCGGCTCCAAGGAAGGCCTCGCGCACCTGATGCTGGCCACGCTGGATCGCGGCGACACCGTGCTGGTGCCCGATCCCAGCTATCCGATCCACATCTACGGCGCGGTCATCGCCGGGGCCGATATCCGCTCGGTGCCGCTGGTGCCGGGCATCGACTTCTTTGCCGAGTTGGAGAGCGCCATCCGGGGCAGCTATCCCAAGCCCAAGATGATCGTGCTGGGATTCCCGTCCAACCCGACGGCGCAATGCGTGGAGCTGGACTTCTTCGAGCGCGTGATCGCGCTGGCGCGCAAGCACGATATCTTCGTGGTGCACGACCTGGCCTACGCCGACATCGTCTTCGATGGCTGGAAGGCACCGTCGATCATGCAGGTGCCGGGCGCCAAGGACATCGCGGTGGAATTCTTTACGCTGTCCAAGAGCTACAACATGGCGGGCTGGCGCGTGGGCTTCATGGTCGGCAACCCGGACCTGGTGGCGGCGCTGACGCGCATCAAGAGCTATCACGACTACGGCACTTTCACGCCGCTGCAGATCGCGGCCATCGCCGCGCTGGAAGGCGACCAGCAATGCGTGAGCGAGATCGCCGCGCAATACCAGTCGCGCCGCGACGTGCTGGCGCGCGGTCTGATCGAGGCGGGCTGGCCGGTGGAAATCCCCAAGGCCTCGATGTATATCTGGGCGCGGATTCCCGAACCCTACCGTGCGCTGGGCTCGCTGGAGTTCTCCAAGCAGCTGCTGGCCAAGGCCAAGGTATCGGTATCGCCGGGCATCGGTTTTGGCGACTATGGCGACGAGTACGTGCGCTTTGCGCTGATCGAAAATGAATCGCGCATCCGGCAGGCGGTGCGAGGCATCAAGGCGATGTTCCGGGCGGACGGGCTGGTGAAGCCCTCGACGGCCGCACAGGCATGAACCCGCGCAGCGCTCAATAGCGGCGCAGCGCCTCCAGGTCGAGCACATGAACGGCGCCGTGCTCGACCGCCAGCAAGCCTTCGCTCTCCAGCACCTTGAGCGCCGCATTGGCCCGCTGGCGCGAGATCCCCGCCAGCAGGCCCACTTCCTCCTGCGTCAGGTGCAGCGCCCGACCCAGGCCGGGGCATAGCACCGGATTGAACAGCGTCGCCAGCGCGCGCGCCACGCGGCCCTCGATGCCATGCAGCCGCTCATGCTCGACGGTGGCGATAAACAGGCCGAGCCGTTCGTTGAGCTGGTCGAGCAGGTAGCGGTTGAAGGGCAGGCTGGTTTCCTGCAACCAGCGGAAGGTGGCACCGGGCATGCAGGCGATGCGTGAATCGCGCAGCGCGACCACGTCATAGCGCAGCGCCTCGCGCTTGAGCAGCGATCCTTCGCCGAGCCAGCCGCCGGCCGGCACGCCGGTGAGCGTGGCACGCTTGCCGGACGGCGAGGCGCAATGCACCTTGACCAAGCCGTCGGCGACGCCCAGCCAGCTGTCGGCCCGGTCGCCCTTGCGGATGACATAGGCCCCTTGCGGCACCGTGCGCTCGCGCAGTTCGGCACGCACACGGTCGCGTTGCGCGGGCGTCAGTGCCGCGGCCCAGGGGCTGCGCGCCAGCAGCGCATCGAGGCTCACGGCGGCGCATCCGCTCAGTGGGGCAGAGGCAGCGGCTGCTCGCCCGGCGCCCACCACGGCCGGAACAGCGCCTGGACCTGGAGATCGTCCACCGCGTCATAGCTGGTGACGCGCCAGCACGGGGCGTTGTCCTTGTCGACGATCAGCGCGCGTACACCCTCGACGAAATCGCCTTGTGCGAAGGTGTTGACCACCACCGCCAGTTCCATGCGGAAGCAGTCGGCCAGGTCCATCCTGCGCCCGCGCAGCAGCAGTTCGCGCGTGGCACAGGCGGACAGCGGCGAACGGGTGCGCAGCACGTCGATGGTGCGGGTGGCCCATGCGGTGTAGGCGGGGTCGGCCTGGCAAGCCAGTCCGGCCAGGATCTCCGGCAGCGTGGCATGTCCCGCGAAATGTTGCAGCAGCGCCGGCAGCACTTGCAGCAGCGGCGCCTCGGCGGCGCTGGCAACGGGCTCGCGGACCAGCGCGCGGCGCAGGTCCGCGAGCGTGTCATGGCCCCATTCGATGCCGGCCAGGGTTTGCTCCAGTCCGGCCAGCGTGGCACTGTCCACCGCCGCATCGGCCAGTCCGCACAGCAAGGCATCGGCCGCGCCGATGCTCACGCCGGTCAGGCCAAGGTAGAGCGCCAGCGGCAGCGGCAGCTTCGACAGGAAGTGGCTGGCTCCTACATCCGGTACCAGGCCGATGCCGGTCTCGGGCATGGCCACGCGCGAACGTTCGGTGACCACGCGCAGATGCGCGGCCTGTGCCAGGCCCATGCCGCCGCCCATGACGATGCCGTCCATCAGCGCCACCAGCGGCTTGGGATAGCGGTGCAGGCGGTAATCCAGCGTGTATTCGTCGATAAAGAAGCGCCGGTGCAGCGGCGTGCCGTCGCGATAGCTGTCGGTCAGCGCGCGGATATCGCCGCCGGCGCAGAAGGCCTTGGGGCCCGCGCCGCGCAACACTACCGCGCGGATGGCGTCGTCGTTCGCCCAGGCTTCGACCTGCGCGCCGAGCGCGACGACCATCGGATACGACAGGGCATTGAGCTGGCGCGGCCGGTTCAGCGTGGCAATGCCGACGCCGTTGACCACCTGGAACAGCACCTCGGGCTCGGCCACATCCAGGTTGGCGGCCTTGGTTTCTTCGGTCAGGCGCATGGCGCGCTCCTAGGCGTTGCGCCATTGCGGCGCGCGTTTCTCGAGGAAGGCGTTGACGCCCTCGCGCTGGTCGGCATCGTCGAACAGGTCGACAAAGCGCTCGCGCTCCAGCGCCAGCGCGGCCTGGCGCGGCACGCCCTGGCGCGCCAGGTGCACCAGCCGCTTGCTGTGCGCGGCGGCCCGCGGGCTGACCTTGCCGGCGCGTTCGGCCATCGCCAGCGCCGTGGCAAGGGCCTGGCCGCGCGGCACGACTTCCTCCACCAGCCCGATGCGCAGCGCGGTGGCCGCGTCGACGCGCTCGTTGGTCAGGATCATGCGCTTGGCCCAGCCTTCACCCACCAGCCACGGCAACGTCTGAGTGCCGCAGCCGCACGGCAGCAGCCCCACGGCGGCTTCGGGCAGCGCCATCTGCGCCTGCTCCTCGGCGATGCGGATATCGCAGGCCAGCGCGCATTCCAGCCCGCCGCCCATGGCATAGCCGTTGATCGCGGCGATCACCACCGGACGCGCATTCTGCAGAGCTTCGAAGGCGCTGCCGAACTGCTGCGCCATCACGCGCGCGTGGGCGCGGTCGCCTTCGGCAAAGCCGTTCAGGTCGGCGCCAGCGCTGAAGAATTTCTCGCCGGCTCCGGTGACGACCACGGCGCGGACCTCCGGGTTGGCGTCGATCCTGGCCACCAGCTCGCGCAACTGTTGCAGGCCTTCGGCGGTGAACGCGTTGGCGGGCGGCCGGTTCAGCGTCAGCGTGGCGACGTGGCCGTGCAGGGCAAACTCGATCATTGCTGGTGCTCCTTGTCCGCGGCGGACAGGTACTGGCGGATCACGCCGGAGAAATCGAGATGGCCGTCGCCGGCATGGCTCACGGCCTGGTAGACCTGCTGCGCCAGCGCGCCGAGAAACAGCGGCTGCTTTACGCTGCGCGCGGCGTCCGCGGCCAGGCCCAGGTCCTTGAGCATCAGGTCGGCGCCGAAGCCGCCGCTGTAGCCGCGGCTGGCGGGAGCGGTCTCGATCACGCCGGGCCAGGGATTGCAGGTATCGGAAGCCCAGCAGCGGCCGGTGGAGGTATTGACGATGCCTGCCAGCACGTTGGCATCGATGCCGAGCTTGACCCCCAGCGCCATCGCCTCCGAGACACCGATCATGGAGATGCCCAGGATCAGGTTGTTGCAGATCTTGGCGACCTGGCCGGTGCCGGTGCCGCCGCAGTGGACCAGGTTGCGGCCCATGCCGGCCAGCACCGGTCGCACCTGCGCGAACAGCGCGTCGGAGGCGCCGACCATGAAGGTCAGCGTGCCGGCCTGCGCGCCGACGGTGCCGCCGGAGACCGGCGCATCGGCCAGCGCATTGCCGCGCGCCTCGGCCGCGGCGGCCAGTTCACGCACGGTGGCGGGGTCGATGGTGCTGGAGTCGACCAGCGGCACGCCGGGGCGCACCCCTGCCAGCACGCCGTCTTGGCCAAGGTAGGCGCTGCGCACGTGCGCGGCCGCCGGCAGCATGGTGATGACGAAATCCGCCTCGGCCACGGCCTTGCGCGCCGAGTCCGCGCTGCCCGCGCCCTCGGCGCACAGCGATGCCACCGCGGCGGCGTTCAGGTCGAATACGGTCAGGGTGTGGCCGGCCTTGAGCAGGTTGCGCGCCATGGGCGCGCCCATGTTGCCCAGGCCGATGAAGGCGATATGCATGGGTGTCTCCTTCTACGAAGCGTTTCGCATCCCGCCGGTTTTCTCCCCTCTCCCGCTCGCGGGAGAGCGGCGGGGGAGAGGGCGGGCGTGTCAAGTGGCTACTGCGTTAGTCCAAGGAAGCCGGGCCTTCACATGCAGCAGTTTTCTTGTGGGATAACAGTACTGCCAGCGCCTGCCCTCTCCCCCAACCCCTCTCCCGCATGCGGGAGAGGGGAGCCAACCGGCGGGAAGGGAGGCGCTGTGGCGATGAGCCTTTACTTCAAGCTGATCGTCGTATTCACCCCGTCATTGACCGTGGCGTCGTCAAACCACCGCGCCGTCACCGTCTTGGTCTGGGTGTAGAACTGCACCACCTGCTTGCCGTACGGACCCAGGTCGCCCAGCTTGGAGCCGCGCGAGCCGGTGAAGCTGAAGTAGGGCACCGGCACCGGGATGGGGATGTTGATGCCGACCTGGCCGACATCGATCTCGCTCTGGAACTTGCGCGCGGCGGCGCCGCTCTGCGTGAACACGCCGGTGCCGTTGCCGAACGGGTTGCGGTTGACCAGCGCGATGGCGTCGTCCAGCGTGTCGACGCCGATCACCACCAGCACCGGTCCGAAGATCTCTTCGGTGTAGATCGACATGTCGGTCTTCACGTCGGTGAAGATGGTCGGGCCGATGAAGTTGCCCTGCGGATATCCCGGGACCTCCACCCCGCGCCCATCCAGCACCAGCGTGGCGCCTTCACGCTCGCCGGCGGCTATCAGGCCCAGGATGCGTTCCTTTGCCGCGACCGAAACCACCGGGCCGACATCGGTGCCCGGCTCGGCGCCGGCGCCGACCTTGAGCGTCCTGGCGCGCGCCACCAGGTCGGGCACCCAGTCACGCGCCGCGCCCACCAGCACCACCACCGAAGTCGCCATGCAGCGCTGGCCGGCCGCGCCGAAGCCGGCGCCCGCCAGCGCATTCAGGGTCTGTTCCTTGTGCGCGTCGGGCAGCACCACCGCGTGGTTCTTGGCGCCCATCATCGACTGCACGCGCTTGCCGTGCGCGCCGGCGAGGTTGTAGACGTGGGTGCCGACGGCGGTGGAGCCGACGAACGACACCGCCTTGATGTCCGGGTGCGTGCACAGCGCATCGACCACGTCCTTGGCGCCGTGCACCACGTTCAGCACGCCCGGCGGTACGCCGGCTTCCAGCGCCAGCTTGACCAGCTCCATGGTCGACAGCGGATCCTGCTCGGACGGCTTGAGCACGAAGGTATTGCCGCAGACGATCGCCATCGGGAACATCCACAGCGGGATCATAGCCGGGAAGTTGAACGGGGTGATGCCGGCGCAGACGCCGATCGGCTGCTGCAGCGTGTAGGTGTCGACGGTGGCGGCGACGTTCTCGGCAAAGCCGCCTTGCTGCAGCGTGCCGATGGAGCACGCGTGCTCGACCACCTCCAGCCCGCGGAAGATATCGCCTTCGGCATCGGCCAGGGTCTTGCCCTGCTCGGCGGTCAGGATCGCGGCGATACGCTTGCTGTGCTCGCGGATCAGCGCCTGGAGGCGCAGCATGACGCGCAGCCGCGCGCCGATCGGGGTGTGGCGCCAGGTGGCAAAGGCGCGGTGCGCGGCGCCCACGGCTGCCGCGACTTCGCTGGCGGTGGCAAGCGGCACGCGCGCCAGCACTTCCTGCGTCGCGGGGTTGACCACGTTGCGGAATTCGGTGGCGGACGAGTCCACCCATTCGCCGTTGATCAGCAGCGGTACGGTCGGCACGGCAGTGGCGGTGTTGGGCACGGCAGTCATGGTTGTCTCCGGGAGGGTGTTGTTCTGCAAGGAAGAGGGGAGTAGAGGGGGTCAGAGGCTGCGCGCGATCAGCATGCGCTGGATCTCGCTGGTGCCTTCGTAGATCTGGGTAATGCGGGCGTCGCGGTAATGGCGCTCGACCGGATAGTCTTCGAGGTAGCCATAGCCGCCGTGGATCTGCAGCGCCTTGGAGCACACGCGCTCGGCCAGTTCCGACGCATACAGCTTGGCCTGCGAGGCTTCGGACAGGCAGGGCACCCCGTCGCTGCGCATGCGCGCGGCACGATGCACCAGCAGCCGCGCGGCATTGAGTTCGGTGGCCATGTCGGCCAGCATGTTGGCGATAGGAGGATGCTCGCGCAGCGCGCGGCCGAACTGGATGCGCTCGGACGCGTAGCGGCATGCGGCCTCGAATGCCGAGCGGGCGATGCCGATCGCCTGCGCGGCGATGCCGATGCGTCCGCCCTCCAGGTTGGACAGCGCGATGCGCAGGCCCTCGCCGGGCTCACCCAGCAGCGCGTCGTGCGGGACCATGCAGTCTTCCAGCGTGATGGCGCAGGTGTCCGAGGCGCGGATGCCCAGCTTCTTTTCCGGGGCGTGCACGATAAAGCCGGGCGTGTCGGTGGGAACCAGGAACGCCGAGATGCCTTTCTTGCCGCGTTCTGGTTCGGTGGCGGCAAACACCACCGCCACGCCCGCGCGCTGGCCGTTGGTGACGAACTGCTTGCTGCCGTTGAGCACCCAGCCGTTGTCGGTAAAGCGGGCACGCGTGCGCAGGTTGTGCGCCTCGGAGCCGGCCTGCGGTTCGGTCAGGCAGAACGCGCCGATCAACTCGCCGCTGGCCAGCCGGGCCAGGTAGCGTTCTTTCTGCGCATCGGTGCCGTAGTGCAGGATCGGACCGCAGCCGACCGAGTTGTGCACGCTCATCATCGTCGCGCAGGCAGCGCAGCCCGCGGCAATTTCTTCGATGGCCAGCGCGTAGGCGACATAGTCGGTATAGGTGCCGCCCCATTCCTCGGGCACGATCATGCCCAGCAGCCCGAGCGCGCCCATTTCGGCGACGATTTCGTCGGGAAGGCGGCCCTCGCGGTCCCATTGCGCGGCGCCGCCGGCCAGCCGCTCGGTGGCAAAGGCGCGCGCGCTGTCGCGGATCATGGTTTGCTCTTCGGTGTAGTCGCTGTGCATGGCAGATTGGGTGGGCGTTTGGAGCCGCGCGGCAACTCAGGCAGAATGCGCGCTCGGCGTTTGACCTGCGGGCAGTGTAGGAACGCCCGGGGCCGGCTCCTATGCCAAAATCCGCCAATCTTCGTGAACTCGTTTGCCACCCGCCAGCGCCATGGAAAAAGGCAGTGTCGCCATCTGTTTCGTCCACCACGCCATTGCGGGACTGCGCGCGCGCGGCATCGACCCCGATCCGGTGCTGCGCAGCGCCGGCATTGCCCCGGCGCTGCTGACCGTGCCGCAGGCGCGGGTTTCGGCTGCCAGCTACAGCGAACTGTGGCTGGCGGTGGCCGCGGCGCTGGACGACGAGTTCTTTGGCCAGGATTCGCGCAGCATGAAGTGCGGCAGCTTTGCCATGCTGTGCCATGCGGTGGCGGGCAGCCGCACGCTGGCGCAGGCGCTGGAGCGCATCACGCGGTACTTCCGGCTGCTGCTCGACGATATCGGGGTGCGGCTGGAGCGCCACGGCGACGAGGCCGCGCTGGTGCTGACCACGCCGAGCGCGCACCTGGGGCGGCAGCCCGGCGTGTTTGCGCAGGAGACCATGCTGATCATGCTGCATGGCCTGATGAGCTGGCTGCTGCGGCGGCGCGTGCCGGTGCGGCTGGCGGCGTTCGCCTATGCCGAACCGCCGTACAGCGCCGAGTATCGCGTCATGTATTCGCGCCAGCTGGCGTTCGCGCAGCCGGCGACGGCGCTGGTGTTCGACGCGGCGCTGCTGGAGCAGCCGGTGCGCCAGGATGAGCGCAGCCTGAAGGCGTTCCTGCGCGACGCGCCGCACAACGTGGTGGTCAAGTATTCGGACCGCAGCAGCATGGGGGCGCGCGTGCGCCGGCTGCTGCGAAACCAGAGGCCGGACCAGTGGCCGACCTTCGAAGACCTGGCCGTCAGCCTGAACCTGTCGGCATCGTCATTGCGGCGCCGGCTGATGGAGGAGGGCGTGAGCTACCAGGATCTGAAGGATGCGCTGCGGCGCGACCTGGCGATCGAAGCGCTCAGCCATTCCGGGCGCGCGGTCGCCGATATCGCGGCCGAGCTCGGCTTTGCCGAACCCGGCGCGTTCCACCGGGCCTTCCGGCGCTGGACCGGATCGCGCCCGGGGGCCTACCGCCGCGTGGCGGAAGGCTGAGTGCGAGGCTACAGCTGCGTGGCGTGGTGCCGGATGTGGTCGGCGATAAAGCTGGTGATGAAGTAGTAGCCGTGGTCGTAGCCGCTGTGCCGGCGCAGCGTCAGCGGCTGGCCCACGGCCTGGCAGGCCGCGGCGAACGCGTCCGGATGCAACTGGCTTAGCAGGAACTGGTCGTCCAGGCCCTGGTCGATCAGGATGCCGGCGGGGAACGGCGCAGCCGGCTGGCGCGCCATCAGCTCGCTTGCGTCATGCTGCGCCCAGGCGGCGCGGTCGCTGCCGAGATAGCCGGTAAAGGCCTTCTCGCCCCACGGGCAGCGCGACGGCGCCGCGATCGGCGCGAACGCCGACACCGAGCGGAAGCGCTGCGGATGGCGCTGCGCCAGCACCAGCGCACCGTGCCCGCCCATCGAATGCCCGAAGATGCCGACGCGCGCGGCATCGCCCGGCAACGCGCTGGTTACCAGTTCGAACAGTTCTTCGGCGACGTAGCATTCCATGCGCCAGTGCTTCTGCCACGGTGCCTCGGTGGCATCGAGATAAAATCCTGCGCCCACGCCGAAGTCCCACGCATCCGCTTCGCCGGGCAGGCCCGCGCCGCGCGGGCTGGTATCCGGTGCCACCAGCATCAGGCCGTGCTCGGCGGCAAAACGCTGCGCGCCGGCCTTGATCATGAAGGTCTCTTCGGTGCAGGTCAGGCCGGCCAGGTAGAACAGCACCGGCACCCGTGCGCCAGCCTGAGCCTGCGGCGGCAGGTAGACCGAGAAACGCATCGGCAGCCCGATCGCCGCCGAGTCATGGCGATAGAAGCGCTGCACGCCGCCGTGGCAGCCATGTTGAGAGATCAGTTCCATGTCGGCACCGTCCTCAGTACAACACCACCGAACGGATCGACTCGCCGCGCTTCATCAGGTCGAAGCCGTCGTTGATGCGCTCCAGCGGCAGCGTGTGCGTGATCAGGTCGTCGATGTTGAGCTTGCCTTCCATGTACCAGTCGACGATCTTCGGCACGTCGGTGCGGCCACGCGCGCCGCCGAAGGCCGAGCCTTTCCATTCGCGCCCGGTCACCAGCTGGAACGGACGCGTCGAGATCTCCGCGCCGGCCTCGGCCACGCCGATGATGATCGACTTGCCCCAGCCCTTGTGGCAGCACTCCAGCGCCTGGCGCATGACCTGGGTATTGCCGATGCA